>JAJEEK010000008.1 GCA_022821065.1 Candidatus Poribacteria bacterium | reverse complement strand
GGTCTTATTATCGCATAGTTACAGGCAAATGTCAAGATTTTTACATGCCTTCACTCAAACAAATTTTCTTGCAAAAATTTTTCTGTTTGCTTATAATGCTTGGTAAAGCACCGAACCGCATTTCGGATTTTAACAGGTGCTGATAACAACTCGCATTATCTCTATACGGAGGAAAAAACATGAAAAGTGTTCACATAAGTCTCTCGCTAATACTCATCGTTGCACTCGCGTTTGTTGGTGCTCCAAAAGCTGATGACCACCAATCTCAGTCCCTAACGATTGTCTGGGCAGAATGGGACCCCGCGAACTATTTGCAGGAACTCTCAAAAGACTTTACCGCTGAAACCGGTATCAATGTTGATGTCATCCAGATTCCGTGGCCGAACTTCCAAGATAAGGTGTTCACCGCTTTTGTCGGAAAGAGCGACCTTTACGACATCGTCATTGGTGATAGCCAGTGGCTCGGTAGGAACTCTCAGGGGCAAAACTATATTAACCTCACCGATTGGATCAACGAAAATATTGATGTCGATGCTATCTACGGACCGGCGATGACAGCATTTGCTGAATACCCAAAAGGCAGCGGAACATACTGGGCATTACCCGCAGAAGTCGATGCCGCCGGATACGTCTATCGGAAAGACCTCTTTGAAGACCCGAAAGAGATGGCAGCGTTTCAAGAGAAATACGGCTATGCACTCGCACCGCCGAAAACCTACGATCAACTCCGAGATATCGCCGAATTCTTTACGCGCCCAGATCAAGACCTCTACGGCATCGCGACATGGTATAGCAAGGAATATGACGGTATTACCATGGGTTTTCAACAAGTGATGTGGAGCTACGGCGGCAGCTACGGCGATGCAGATACCTTTAAGGTTGCTGGACACATTAACTCGGAAGACAGTGCCAAGGCACTCGAATTTTACACCGATCTACTCCAGTTCGCACCGCCGGATGCACCGAACTACTACTGGGCAGAAACGCTGAATGCCTATACAGCGGGTAAGGTTGCTATGGCAATGAATTACTTCGCATTTCTCCCCGGTGTCGTTAACCCTGAAACCAATCCGATTTCGCACGATAAGAGCGGTTTCTTCATCGCACCCGCAGGTCCAAAAGGACACTATATCAGCATCGGTGGACAAGGCATGTCCATCTCGTCTTACTCGAAAAATCAGGACCTTGCCAAGCAATACATGAAGTGGTTTATGCAGAAACCTGTTCAGGAAAAATGGGCGATGCTTGGGGGCTTCACACCGCATAAAGAGGTCTTGCAGTCGGATACATTCAAGAAAGCGACACCCTTTAACGAAGCCTTCGCCGCAAGTTTCCCATACCTCCGCGATTTCTGGGCAGTGCCAGAATACGCAGAACTCTTAGAGGTCTGTCAGACGAATTGGAGTGAAGCGATCTCGAAAATCAAATCGCCAAAAGAAGCACTTGACAATATCGCACGAAAACACGAGGAAATCTTCGAGGACGCGGGCTACTACGACGAGTAGCAGAACAGCCATCGGCAGTCGGCAGTCAGCCGTCAGTAGATTCGCTGTGGTACCTTATGTTTTTCTTGGTACCACAGCATATCTAAATACCACAACACACGGACTGAAGACTGATAGTTTCCCATAACCAACTGCTAAAACCTTTGCCATAAGAAATATGCAAACCACCCCCCCGTACAAGACATCGCGTGGGATGAGCGACTACCAGTTGAAGATGGCATTCATCATGCCGACCATGATTTTGCTCATCTTAATGAACATCTTTCCGTTGCTCTGGTCGCTCTACTTGAGTTTCCATCGCTACAAAGCCTCAATGCCCACACCCGCAAGGTTTATCGGTGTCCGTAATTACGCCCGCCTCCTTCAAGACCCAGAAATCTGGGGATATTTTCAGACGACTGCCTACTTTGTCGTCCTCGCAGTCGCTGCGCAATTCTTTATCGGATTCGGGTTGGCACTTCTCCTGAACCGAGAATTCCGCTATAAAGGTTTTGTCACAACGCTCCTCCTGCTTCCGATGATGCTATCCCCCGTAGTCGTCGGACTCTTCTGGCGTTTTATCCTTTATTCCGATAATTCCGGGTTGCTCAACTTCTTCCTGAGTCCGATCTTGAAATCACCCATCGGATGGACGACGGATCCAAAGATGGCGATGATCGCTGTGGTTATTGTCGATACATGGATGTGGTCGCCATTCATGATGCTCATCGCTTTAGCAGGATTGAGCGCGGTGCCAAAATATCTCTACGAAGCCGCGGATGTCGATAGAGCCTCCGCGTGGTTCAAATTCCGATGGATTACGCTGCCCTTGGTATCACCGCTGCTACTCATCGCGCTACTGTTCCGAACTATGGACGCTTTCAAGATGTTCGACATCGTTTATGTCCTGACCCGTGAAGGCGGACCCGGCACTGCGACGGAAACCGTATCCATGAACCTTTATAAACTCGCTTTTCGGAACTTCAACACCGGTAAAGCGTGCGCAATGGCGTATATCCTGCTGATTATTATCGTCGCACTGAGCAATATCTATGTGAAATACCTTAATCGCGTTAAAGGAGAGGCTTAAAGAAAACAATGCGGAATCGGAAAAGTTTTGTACACTACCTCATCCTTGCCCTCATTGTCGTTGCCGTCCTTGTCTACATCGCCCCAATTTACTGGATTTTGGCAACGTCATTAAAAGGCTTGGCAGACATTACGACGAAACTTCCAAAGTTCTTCTTTAAAGTGTCGCTGGAGAACTATCAGAAGTTGATGCCTTCAGAGGGTGTACCGGGCGTAACATATCTCTTTCTCGCAGAGGTGCTTATAGGACTCCTCCTGTTCGGCATTTTCACTTTGTCTAAAATGAAGCTGCAGCGGCATCTCGGTTTGGTATGGAACGGCGTTTTTATTTTAACCTGTCTCTATAGTTTCTTTAGTTTACCACCGCTTCAGACGCGCCTCCAAACGGATGCCCGGTTCAATTTTCTGTTCTTGATAATTTGTACCGTTATCGCCTATCCCTTGATAGTCCCCTTACGGAGAACAGGAGGCATCGCATCGCAAACGGAGAAGAAACTGCGATTCACTTTTGTTCTACCGAGTGTCTTCGGAACGGTCGCTATCTGCGCCGCACTCGCAAACGGCGGCTCCAAGTATTTCTACCAGTTGCTCAATAGCATTATTATCGGTGGTGGTAGCACAATCCTCGCTGTCGGCCTCGGAACACTCGCAGCTTATGCCTTCTCCCGATTCGATGTCGCCGGTAAGGATGACCTGCTCTTCTTTATCCTCAGCACCCGTATGCTACCACCTGTCGTTGTTGTCATCCCTATCTATCTGATGTATAGCGCACTCGGATTGCGTGATACGCACTTCGGGTTGATTCTACTCTATACCACCTTTAACGTCTCGTTCGCGGTATGGCTCATGAAGGGGTTCATTGACGAAATTCCGAAGGAGTACGAGGATGCCGCACTCGTTGACGGTTATTCTCGGTTTCAAACTTTTGTTAAGGTAATCTTACCGCAATCTGTTACCGGTATCGCCGCGACTGCCGTATTCTGTCTTATCACTGCGTGGAACGAGTTCGCATTTGCCCTGGTTCTCACGGAAGTCGGTGGCAGAGCGGTGACCGCGCCGCCCTCAATCACGAGTGCGACGGGTTCCGCTGGCATGGATTGGGGCAAAATCGCCGCAGCCACATTTGTTTTTCTGCTCCCGGTCGCTGTTTTCACTTTCCTCATGCGCGGGCATCTACTCAGAGGCGTTACATTCGGCGCAGTGAAAAAATAAGCCAACAAAGTCCGAAAAAATGAACGGAGGTACTCAAGATGAACAAGCCAGCACTGCAACTCACCGATAAACAGATGCGGGATTTCATCATCAACGGCTACGTTAAGGTAAAGACAGACTTCCCACCGAGTTTTCATCAGAATATCTTTGAACAGCTCGACGCAATGTTTGAACAAACCGGCAATTTAGGTAACAACGTCCTACCGCTCATCCCCGAAATTCAGGAAGTTTTCGATCACCCTGTCGTTCATGGTGCGATGCAAGGCGTGCTCGGTTCGGATTACGTGATGCATCCCCACCGATACTGCCATTTCAACCAACAGGGCAGCGAAGGACAAAACTTTCATAAGGATACCTACGAAGGCGATGAACAGATCCGTCGGCACCGATGCCGTTGGACAATGGCGTTCTACTATCCACAAGATGTCGTAGAAGATATGGGACCGACCGCCGTGCTACCCGGTTCACAGTATTACGAAACCGACGAAAGCGCACACGAGCAGCCAGAAAACGTACTCTGTGGTGAAGCAGGCACGGTGACAATCGTTCACTACGACTTATGGCACCGCGCAACCCCGAATCGGAGCGACAAAAAGCGGTATATGTTGAAGTTTCTCTTTATCCGACTTGATGAACCACAAGCACCTTTATGGAAGAATGATACTATCGACTGGCACGCTCTCGGTAACGGAGAAGTATCCGAGCATCCAGAATTGTGGGAATCTTTATGGGATTGGTATTACGGGAAACAGGACGGTGCTGCCAACGGTGTTCCGCACGCTGAAGTGGATCCGCTCATTGAAACCTTGGGTAGCGATAATGAAAAAGGGAGGCTAAATGCTGCTTATCGGTTGGGAAAAATTGGTGCAGATGCTGTGCCTACCTTGAAACAAGCGTTGTACGGTAAATCTGATGCCGTCCGTAACTACGCGGGTTATGCGTTAAGCCTCACAGGTGCACCGGCTGCTCCGGTCCTTATTGACGCACTGCAAGCGACAGACGATTCTGTTCGAGCAACCGCCGCGTTTGCCTTAGCCGATATGGGAAAAACCGCGCAAGAGGCGATGCCTGCACTCACTCGCGCCGCACAGGACCCCAACGAATGGGTACGACGACACGCGACAGAGGGGTTAGGACTCATCGGACAACAGGTTTCTGACGAAATTGATTTATCTGAGGCAGTCCAAGTCCTAACAGATAGATTAGGCGATGCTTATCATTGGGTTCGTGATAACGCTGCCCGCGCCTTAGCGAAATTAGGCACACCCGCCGAACCCGCGATCCCTACGCTCATCGCGCAACTTGAGGACGAGAACCGATATGTCCGCTTCCACGCAGCGTTAGCACTCAAGCAGATTAAAACACCAGAAGCACAGGACGCGCTTTTCAATCATCTATTTACTTCGCGCTGGTGTGAACTCACAACACGCGGAACGCCGTATTAGTAGCCCGATTTTCCCAGACCGGTAGAACCGCTTACGGGTCGTCTTGTATAAGAGACGATTTTGGTGTCGGCAACACACCAATCCAGTGTCCATCTGTTCTATGATCTTCAACGAAGTCTACTTTCGACCACCAAATATTCGCGCGCGTTCTATGCTCCCAACGCTCAAAGTTAATCCCAATATCAATATCAAATTCACCCTCTATACGATAAACCACATTCCTATCCGCGCTGTAACAATACCGAGAATCGCACCGGCAAGCACGTCTGTCGGATAGTGAACTCCAAGGTACACACGGGCAACACCAACCGTGCCTGCCCAAAGCAGCATTGGGATGCGTAAAAGCGGAAAAAAACTTGTCAGAAGGGTCATCATCAGAAAAGCAGAGGCGGTGTGCCCCGATGGAAAACTGAATTGATCCGGTGGACGGACACGGAATTCGACATCCATAATCCGTTCATACGGACGGTCGCGTTTCATCGACTGTTTAATAAGATGGTAGAGAAGCCGTTCAAGCGGAAACGCTATTAACGCTGACAGCAGAAGGGGTTTGCCAATCATCGGACCGAATGTGAAATATACATAGAATCCTAAAAACGGATAGAGCCATCCATTAGCACTCCATGAGATCAAACGAAACGAACGACTCAGGAACACGCCTTTGTCACCTAAACTAAAAATATACTGGAACAGCAACGTATCCCATCGAGTGAGACTATTTGTGAATTGTCTTAGCATAGTTTATGAAGTAAGTAGGCACGGTGATAAACCGACCTACTCTATTTACTTTCGCTCTCCGTAAGCAAAGTTATAATTACACACGTGGGTCTTGTTAAAAAATATATCTTGTGGCAATGTTAATCTTTTGTTCGTTCAAGTCTATCTAAATTATACAACGTTTATGTAAATTATACAACATCCATTCGCAATTATTCAGGGTCATTGCAGAAAATCTCTATCCTTGACCCACATAACCGGCGAGATCTCGAAGTGCTATGACACTATAGGCATTTTCAGCGAGGTACGCCATATACGCTTCAAATTGTTCCGGTTCTGTATGAACCCACGGATGCTCCAGATCCGGCACCCCATGGAATGTCAGAACTGCGATATTCCCGTCTACCGCTTGGTCGAGTGCCCACGTGAAGTCGTCAAAACGCCACTTCGGACCTGCAGCCCCTGTCGTCGGAATTAAAAGCGGATGGTGCAACGTTGGATTGTAAGCGGGTCCGCGTCCACCTTCGCCATCGTAGCGAAATTCAGGCGCGACACCGCGCCTCGCAAAATGGAAACCGTGTTCAGCAACCACTTCAACAGCTGCTTCGCTATGGCTATAACCCGGATAACAAAACGTTTTCGGCTGCGGAATACCATAAGCCTCGCAGCGATTATCAATATGTACCAGATCCGCTTGCAACTCCGCTGCCGACTGCTGCGCAACGTTTCGATGGTACCGAGTGTGGTTGCCAATCTCGAAACCTGCGTCATGCAACCCTCGCACCTCCTCCCACGTCATGTAGGCTTCTTTATTTGTCAGGAAATTCAGGCCCTCTGTAATATAAAAGGTTGCACCGAAGCCGTATGATTTCAGCAGCGGCGCGGCGAAAGTCGCCTGCGATTTGCATCCATCATCAAAAGTAAGTACAACGAGTTTGTCAGGGATTTTTTTTAAATCGGTTCTCATGTTCGCAAGCCTCTACCTATGTTTCAAGCCCTATACGACTTAACCGCCTAATTATTATATCCACAAATCGCTATTAAATCAACAAAAAGTAGAGCCGAAAACAGGTCCGTTTAATCTTCAGGTAGTCTCTGTATGCTATCAGGAATCCGTCGCTATAGAAGCAACTCCGAATCGTGATACAACTGACGGATGACGGCTGATGGCTAAGTGGCATAAAAAATGTTTGACAAAGATTCCGAAATCGTTTAAACTTTTAAAGGAAAACAACGGAGGTAAAAACTATGATTGATCGACGCGCCTTTCTAAAATCGCTGGCGAGTTTGACAACCGGTATCCTTTTATCATCCGCATCCACTGAAGGTGGGGCGGAAGAAGTTGCCAGTGACCGGCTCGGTCCCCTCCTGCCGACACGACGGCTCGGCAGAACCGGAGAGGCTGTGACAATGCTCGCCGTCGGTGGATGGCATATCGGTGATATGTCAGAAGCCGAAGCACAGAAAACTATCGAAACTGCCCTTGAAGGCGGTGTCCGATTCTTTGATACAGCCGAAACCTATCAGAACGGTGGGAGCGAGAGCCGATTGGGAAAACTTCTCGTGCCAAAATATCGCGACGATGTGTTTCTGATGACAAAGACGACAGCGCGAAACGCAAATGAAGCATGGACACACCTCGAAGCTTCACTCACACGCCTGAACACCGATAAACTCGACCTCTGGCAGGTACATGCTGTGCGAAACCCCGCTGATGTGGACGAACGCATTGAAAACGGCATCTTTGATGTTATGCTCGAAGCAAAAGAAAGCGGAAAAGTTCGTTATATCGGGTTCACTGGACACTCAAGTCCCGCTGCCCATCAACGTGTCCTCGAAAAAACCGATATTTTCGATGCCTGTCAACTGGCGATGAACCTTACTGACGTAAGCTACGAGAGTTTTATCGAAAAAGTCGTTCCGACCCTCGTGGAACGTAACATCGGCGTGATAGGAATGAAATCGCTGGCAAACGGCGGGTTCTTCGGCGGCACGCAGCACGGACGACACGGTACGAATCCCAAGGTCGTTCCAAATCGGGTCAGCGTCTCTGAAGCGGTACGGTTCGTCTTCGCACTCCCCGTCAGCACACTCGTCACAGGACCTGACAACGCAAAGCAGATGCAAGAGAAAATTGACATCGCCAAAAACTTCATCGGTATGGGAGACGACGAACGGCAGAAATTGATAGAGAAGGTAGAAGATATGGCGGGAACAACAGTTGAATTTTATAAAGCCTAATTTGTTGTTTGTTGAAAGTCATCGTTAAAAATAAAAAGGCAAGAACTCTGAGTTCTTGCCTTTTTATGATACACCTACTATTTTTTGATCGCTGCCCACGTAGTGGTGAGTTTGTCGGCAGGTGAAACGTCAAAAACCACGTCTAACCCATCATCCATGATACTTTTAATCTCATCATCACTGAGTACCACATTAAAGATAGCGACATCGTCAATGATACCTCTGTATTTACCGGCATAGCCGGAACCGATGAGCAAATTCATATCGCTGGGACTCGAATCGCCGCACGGGTGAGCACCACATTTTACCCATTTATCTTGCCCTGTGACCTCACCATCTTTGTACATTCTATACTCGCGTTTTGAAACGTCTCTTACTTCAGCCACGTGCATCCACTCGTCATCCACGAAAGTCCCTGGAGCCGGTCTCGCGACCTCCACATAAGGTTGACAATTGCCGCCGCAATCACCCCAATAAAAACTCAACCGGCCATCTGGTTCTTGTGTTAAGCAGCCTTCACCACCATAAGATTTGCAAACTATGTTTTGACGCCCGGCACCTACGCTTTCAGGTTTAACCCAAAAAACGATCGTCACACTGCCATCGAACTGCAGCGATGCATCATTTCCCATATCCACAAAGTTTGAACCATCAAACTCAAGAGCCTTGCCAAATTTACCGTCCACCCACTTCGGTTTACTCATGAGTGTACCGTCGTTCCCATTTTCAGAAGAATCCTTGGCAGTATCTCCTTTACCCTCATCAAACTTCCACATGCCTACGATAGTTTCAGGATCCAAAATCGCATCACTTGAAACAGTTACTATACCTGCAATAAATAGGACGATTATCCCTGTCCATATCCATCTGGTTCTCATCTCTACTCCTCCTTATACGGTTAAATACTTTCGAGACTAAAGTACGAAAGTTATTCTTCTCTTTGTTCGGTAAGGTACGCTATTCAGGCAAGGTCCGTAGTTTGGATTAAGCCTGAGTAAACTTCAGCATTTTAACCATCTCGTATTTCAGAAGAGAGTTTTCAAATATATAATGGTGCTGGTACTGGCGGAAACCTCCCTCAACCGCGTTGCAGCCTATAACCTATGAATAGCAACATCATAACAAAATTAATAAAAACAGTCAAGTTTTTTCTGTTGCAAATTTTATTGGATTATGTTATACTCAAAATAATTTTTAACATGTACGGTTGGTCGTATTGCCTCCGGGCTAAAGATCATAACCGTGAACTGGATATCCATCTTTCGTTAAATCGAAGAAGATATTATTCATCAGACATAATATGCGGGTTTATCTTTTCGCGTTCGTTTTTTTCTGCCTATATATCCCTGCAAAAGCAGATGTAAAATTTACAGATGTTACCGATCTATCCGGTATCGAATTTCAACATTTTACCGGCACCACCGGTAACCGTTACATGCCAGAAACGATGGGCGCGGGTTGTGCCTTTTTGGATTACGATGCTGACGGTAATTTGGACATTCTGCTGGCAAACGGCACAAGCCTAAGCTCTGAAAATAAAGTGGCAACTCCGCGGCTCTACCGTAACGTCGGAGACGGACAGTTCATTGATGTTACCGAAGCCGCCGGACTTGATGTACCGATGTACGGTATGGGGATAACCGCTGCTGATTATGATAACGACGCAGATATTGACATCTACTTTACCAATGTCGGAAAAAATCGTCTGTTCCAAAATAACGGCGACCAAACCTTTACAGATGTTACTGATGCCGCAGAAGTCGGAGACCCGAGCTGGTCAACAAGTGCTGCCTTCTTTGATGCCGATAACGACGGTTGGTTAGACCTCTTCGTTTGCAACTACGTCGAATGGACACCGGAAACAGATATCCCGTGTGCAGTACAATCTACAACTGATAATAAACGATACCGAACCTACTGTACACCGACCGTCTACGCTGGGCAATCCTGTCGTTTCTATCACAATCAAGGCAATGGAACGTTTAATGACCGGACAACGCAAGCCGGATTCTATAATTCGATAGGCAAGTCGCTCGGTGTCACACTTCTGGATTACAACCGTGACGGATGGATTGACCTGGCAGTCGCAAACGATACCGAACCGAACTTCCTCTATCGAAATAATGGTGACGGCACATTTACCGATGAAGCAGTCGTCATGGGAGTCGCCTTCAGTGAGACGGGAAAAGCGCGCGGCAGCATGGGGATTGACGCAGCGGATGTAGATAACAACGGTAGTATCGCTATCGCTATCGGTAATTTTAGCAACGAAAAGACTGCATTCTTTCACGCAAAACCCGACGACACCTATTTCACCGATAGAACAGATAACGTCCAGATTGGCAACGTGAGTTTCCGTTTATTGACGTTCGGACTCCTATTTTTCGATTGCGATTTAGATGGCGCACTTGATCTGTTTTGTGTGAACGGACATATTGAACCCGAAGTACGACGCTACCAGCAGCATACACCTTACGCACAACTACCTTCGCTGTTCCGAAATCGCGGCGACGGAACGTTTCAAGACATCACTAAACACGCCGGATTCACGCGTACAGGTGTCGGGCGCGGATGCGTTTACGGCGATTATGATAATGACGGAGACTTAGACCTTCTCGTCCAGAACAACGGCGCAACGCAAGATCACGGTAAAGTTTGGCTCTTACGTAACGATAGTCAATCCGCAGCAAACTATATCCGAGTAAGAACCACCGGTACCCGCAGCAACCGTGATGGCATCGGCGCGAAAATTCAGGTAACGTCCGGAGGGCGTATCCAACAGCAGATGATCCGTACCGGCAGCAGCTACTGTTCACAAAGTGAAATGATCCTAACCTTCGGGTTAGGAAACAGTAAAACGGTCAAAAACCTCGAAATCCAATGGCCCTCTGGCGAGATAGACCGATACGGGGAACTCAAAGCCAATCAACAGATAGAGGCGATTGAAGGAGCGTCCCAAAAATGAGATTATCAGTGTTTGGATGTCTCTTTCTCATAGTTATTGGGTTAATAAGTGGCTGTCAGAATAACGAAAGCATACCCGTAAAAAGAACGACATCCACAACAGCATCGGTCTCACAGACTGCCCAAGACTATAACAATCGTGGCAATGCTTATCAGCGTGCTGGTAGACTTCAAGAAGCAGTTTCGGCTTACCAACAGGCTATCAAGATAAAACCGACGCTGATTGAAGCACATCACAATTTAGGCACCGTTTATGTCATGCAGGGTAAGTTGGCTGAAGCGATTACAACCTATAAACGTGTGATTCAGTTACGTCCGGACATGGCAGAGGCTTATGTCAATTTAGGTAGAGCCTACGGATTCGCGGGGCAGCTTGATGCGGCAATCGCTGAATACCAGAAAGCACTGACACGCGATGCTACCCTCGTCTACGCGCATTATGGGATCGGTCTCGCTTATAGATATAAAGGCATGTTCCCCGAAGCCGCTGCTGCACTCACGCAGGCGATGCACCTACAACCCGATTTTACGGATGCCTTGATGCAGCTCGGCTACATCTATCGCGAAACAGAACAACTCACGGAAGCCGTGGAAGCCTTCGTTACAATCACAGAAATCCATCCGAAAAACGCGAAGGCGTATCATGAACTCGGTGTGTGCCATACAAAGCAAGGAGCATACCGAGAAGCCGTCAAAGCTTTTCAACGTGCTTTACAACTAAACCCTGAAGCGGTTGAGACGCAGAACCTACTGCGAGTTGCTCAGGCGCGCGCAGGGCACCAAAAGTAACGTCGTTTTAACTTGGTCTATACTTATAAACGCGGGGCTCCCGCAATTCCTTTCTATTTTTAAACGGCATTCGGAAACCAGAGCACTGTGCCTCACTTTTACACTATAGCATGCAGATTGTAGGTCTCCGAAATTTCTAATCCAACATCCGAACCTAACTTATTAACATTTTGTCTAATTTAATACTTTAATGTGTTAATGGACACAATCTCCTGCACCTACCATTGAAAAGAGCGACTTTCAATAGGATTGAGTGCGAAAAGATTTGTGGGTGTCCAATAATTACACCAAAGGAGTAGAAAATGCGTCAGTTTGTGTTTTTTATTTTTGCGATAGCAGTGTTCACGCTATCAACTGTTTTTGTGAATGCCGCGGATATTGAGGATGGACTGTGGCTGTATCTACCACTCAACGAAGGCGTAGGTGAAAAGGTCACCGACCACGGTCCCAACAACTTTGATACCGAACTCAGTGAAACGCCTCCGCAATGGGTGAGTGCAGGACATAACAGCATCAGCACAGCAATGGAATTTGATGGCACGTCAAACTATGTCAAAATTGACATGGCGAGTCAGAATAAGGACATTGACTCACACTTTGACTCGGAAAAAGGACTTACGATTTGCGCCTGGGTCAAGGTGCTAAACGTTGGAACCGATGCGCATGGTCAAACCCGTCAGCCGGTTGTCATGAAAGGCGGTCCGAATCAGTGGGAGTTCGCACTCTATGTGTATGACGACTTCGGCGCAGGCATGTCTGTTTGGACGTGTCCCGGTTCAGGGGTCTCAGAACCGAGCACCCCTGAAATCGTGCCAGAAAGCCAATGGGTCCACCAATGCGGCACCTTTAAACTCGCCGAAGGTGTGAAAGTTTATGTGAACGGCGAACAGGATCCAATCGCACAAGCCGGTGATAACGGCAATGGACCCTGTGAGGCTGGAGAACGTCCTGTGTACATCGGACACCGTGAGGATGGACAGTGGCTGAATGCCGTCATCGCTGAAGTCTATATGTGGGAACGTGTAATTGATATTGATGAAATGAATCTTGCCATGAACACAATTGGCGGATTGACACCCGTTCAACCGGGCGGTAAACTTACAACCACCTGGGCTAACGTCAAACGCCACTAACACCAAAGGAGGAAAAAGATGCGTCAGATTATGTTTTTGACCTTGTTGATAGTTGCGTTATCTCTACCAACCGTTTTCGTGAATGCTGCGAACATTGAGGATGGGCTTTGGATGTATCTACCGCTCAACGAAGGGGCCGGTGAAAAGGTCGCTGACCACGGGCCTAACAACTTTGATACCGAACTGAGTAAAACCGCACCGAAATGGGTGGATGCCAAACACGATGATATCAAAAAGGCGATGGAATTTGATGGTAAATCAACCTACGTCAAGATTGATATGGCGGGGCAGGGAGAGGATATCGATTCACATTTTGACGATAAGAAAGGGATCACGATCTGTGCATGGGTAAAACCGGTAAAGACTGGCACAGATGCCCACGGGCAGAACCGTCAACCGATTGTCATGAAGGGCAATGCGAACCAGTGGGAGTTCGCACTCTATGTGTATGACGACTTCGGCGCAGGCATGTCCGTTTGGACGTGTCCCGGTTCCGGTGTTTCAGAACCGAGTACCCCCGGCACCGCCCCACAAGGAGAATGGACCCACCAGTGTGGCACCTTTAAACTTAAGGAAGGCGTGAAAGTTTATGTGAACGGCGAAAAGGACCCAGTTGCACAAGCCGGTGATAACGGAAACGGTCCCTGCGAGGAGGGCGAGCGTCCTGTCTTCATCGGACACCGTGAGGATGGACAGTGGCTAAACGCTGTTATCGCTGAAGTCTATATGTGGGACCGCGTGATAGATGTTGATGAAATGAGTCTCGCTATGAAAACGATTGGCGGATTGGCAGTTCAACCGGGTGGTAAACTTACAACCACTTGGGGCAATGTCAAACGCCGCTGACTTTCTCAACAGGGACGGGTATTAGCCCGTCCCTTCACTTTTTACTTACTCGCCGAAATGCGCTGCCACCAGTGTTAAGTCCAAAATATTCACAACACCGTCCCCATTAACGTCCGCATCTATATCACCTGTCTCGCCGAAATGCGCTGCTACCAACGTCAGATCCAGGATATTGATAACTCCGTCCTTGTTGACATCCCACGCCGGTCTCGGCGGTTCGACGATCTCCGCGTCCTGAATTGTCACAGGCAGTGATATGCCGGAACCGCCTGCAAGGACTACCTCGGTTAAGGAGAGCACTGACGTTTTTACTGCCACCACTTCAAACGTTACTGTCAATAAGGTGCCTTCTGGGGCATCCGCTGCCGTCTGTGCCGTTGATGCAAGAGAAATTTCGTCTGTTCCGATTGTCGCAGGAACATCAAAAAGGGCACCTTCAAGGTACGTTCCCTGTTCCCACGAAATATAGCGGACTGCCTCCGAATCGAATTGAAGTGTTACCTGATAACCCGCTACGTTTTCAGCATTAGCGATCTCAATAGAAATACTGAACCGTTCTCCAACATCGGGAGACGTAATTGATGCAGGCGTTATGCTAACAACACTTATACTCGGTTCAATGGTTAGGAGCCTCGCAAGTTCGTCAATTTCAATCGGATTCTGGAGCAACGTATGAACATCCGGATCGTTAATAAGTACCTGAACATCAGCGTCGTCTTTAAGGAGCATGATAAATCTATCGTCAATATCGGGGGTAAGGATTTTAAGGCGATCTGGATCCTCAGCAATCAGCTGGATTGTAGCCGGTTGCAAAAGTGCTTGCACCTCTGGATCCCTCAATATTATGAGAACGTCGGGCAGTAATTCTCGGATATCTTCACGTTCAAAAAGAGATCGATATCTTTCATAAATGATTGGCGCGAGCACCGTCTGCCGTATTTCAAGCAGACGTGCGAGTTCATCAATCGCCTCGGAGTCCTGGAGTAACGTCTGAACGTCTGGATCATTCAGCATTGTTCGGATGTCATCATCATCTTTTAAAAACATTATAAATTCATCACTGATATCCGGTATAAGGGTTTTGAGGAGGTCAGGGTCATCCAGCACCGCTGTTATCGTCGTAGACGTTAAAAGCGATTGATTCTCTGGTTTTCTGAGCTCTATGAGGACTGCCGGCAGTACCTCATATATATCTTCGCGCAGTAAGAATTCTTGGTATCTTTGGAATATCTGTTCCGCAAGCGAAGACTCTTGGGCAGCAGCCTGCATGCCGTAAACCACACACATACTTAGTAAAAAAAATAGAATCAAACATCTAAAAAAAATAGAAAACATTACATTTTCGTTGGCGAGGTGGATCCGTTCGTGTTCTTCGGAATCGACTTCAACCTCGCCATCGCCTTTTGGATGTATAACTTGTTCGTCCTAAGTCATTACGCCTTCGGATGTCGGATTCGTTTTGAACCCGCCTGCCATAATATTGTTATACGGTTCCTCCGGCGCACGTCCGACAGGACGCATCTCTGGTTTATGATACCCGAAGCGAACCGCTTTTCGCCACTCATCCGTTCTATTGACTTCTGACCAGTGTATAAGGCAGTAACTGAAGAAGATAACATCCCCTGCCTTAGCAGGTATCGGAATTGAGTCAATGAAATCTGGATGGAATTTATCCGTCGGAAGATGTGGCGCAGTGCCTTCACCGGTGATGTGTTCACGCGGTCCCTCTTTATGGCTACCGGGGACAACCCGCAGGGCACCGCTCTCAAACGGCGCATCGTCAAGATGGACAAGACAATCAACGAAATCGAGTCCATCATGTGGATAGAACGGATAATCCTGATGCATCGGGAACGGCGTACCTTTCTCTGGCGGCTTCGCGTGCAGCACCGTATGATGCCACTGGATCGTATCACCGATTAGGGACTGAACGGCACCCGTTAACCTTTCGTGAAAAATAACTCTCCCCCATGTTGCCGAGTAGAAGTGCGGGTTGTGCATAAACACTGCCTTCGTCGTCTGCTGATCTTCTTCTTCAAGGTAGCGTGTACGCCAAGGTCCCGGCCAACCGATCGTCTCCTGTCCCCAGTTATTGATAATCTTCACCATCTCGGATGCCAGTTCTTTCGTTTCCTCGGGCGCGAAAAGCTGCTCGACCTTGAGGTAGCCGTTTTCGTTGTAAAAATCAATCTGTTCTTGCGTCAGCATGTCGATCTCCTTGTTGCTGTTGGATATCTCCACCTAAATACCAGAAAATGTTGGTTGTTCTAAATTCTACTTCAAATCCGCATATTTTGTCAACTGTCAACTTTTTTTAAAAAAAATTTGCATTTCTAAATTATATAACTTATTATATATAATGTTAACTTAAATATGTAATGTTAATCTAACATGATTTTAGATTCGTTTAGCGTACAAAAAAAATTAGAGTGCCTCCAGTTTGCGGCAGATTCATACACTTTAGATAGCCACCCTAAATGCTGGGTATAATTCCAGAAACGATATAACTTAGCACGATAATTTTTGAAAAGGAGTTCAGAAAATGACGACTTATACACGGAACGGAAAAGATTACCTTGTGACGAGAGATTGGTTGGTAGGCGAACTACACATTCCAATGAACGTCATCACAGATGCAATCGAACACGCTGCCGATGATGGTTTCAAGGCACCTCAGATTGAGACATACATTCGCGATTCGATGACACTCTTTAAATCAACTGACGCGGCGGCAACAGGTATCCCATCTGCTGAGGATATCTCTTCAGAAAATACCGAAGACACCGGCCCCCTGGTACTCGTCATTGATGGCGTGATGCATAGCTTCACTATAGGTCCATATAGCACACTCAGCGATTTAGCAGCCTGGATATCTGAGACCTTGAATCAGGCGAAAGAACAAGTGATCAAGGACTATATCGCAGAGTTGGAAGCAGATTTGCCGAAAAATATTACAGTGAAAATAGAAATGTGAAAACGTTCCATACCGGATTCTACAGAGAAATCTTACAGAAAATCCTAAAACCAAGTCTTGCATTAATTTACAATCTATTGTATGATAGCCACATCTTGTACCAAGGAGAGAATATTGTAATGAGTCTTTTGGGAATTGATGTTGGCACGACAGGGTGCAAAGTCATCGCGTTCGGTGAGGATGGGACGCTCCTCGCACAAGCCTACGGCGAATATCCGTTGAACCATCCGCAACCCGGTTGGTCGGAACTCGACGCAAATGTCGTCTGGCAAAACATCGCAACTGGCATTCAACAGGTCGCCGCACAGACGAAATCCGATCCGATCGAGGCGATCAGTGTCGCCTCACAAGGTGAAGCCGTTACACCAGTCTCAGACACCGGACAGATTTTAGCGAACGCTATCACAACTTTCGATGCTCGCACAGCAGGCATCTGTGACGAACTAAAACAAGAGATCACGCCGCTCGAAGTGATGCAAATCACCGGGATGCCGATCAGTGACATCCATACACTCGCGAAACTGATCTGGATACAGCGAAACCAACCCGACATCTATCGGCAGGTCTCCAAATTCCTCGGTTTTGAAGATTTCGTCTACTTCAAACTCGGTATTCCGCCTGTCGTAGACTACTCACTCGCTGCACGCACGATGGCTTTCGACATCATCAATAAGTGCTGGTCAGAAAAGATGCTCAACTTAGCGGACATCGATGCACGCCTTTTCCCGGAAGCTGCACCGTCAGGGACTGTCATCGGTGAGGTCAGTGCCAAAATCGCTGATGAACTCGGTCTCCCGAAAGGTGTCGTCTGTGTTACTGGCGGGCACGACCAACCGTGCGGTGCCTTAGGCGCCGGTATCATCCGGAGCGGCGAAGTGATGGACGCGACAGGTACCGTCGAATGTATCGCCCCCGCTTTCACAGAACCCGTCATCAATCAGCAGATGATCGACGGAAATTTCGCTTGCTACCCGCACGTCGTTGAAGGTTTGTATGTCACGCTCGGTTTTGTATCCAGCGGCGGCGTTGTACTGCGTTGGTATAGAGACGCCCTCGCGCAAACAGAAACCGCGCAAGCGGCGGCAGAGGGACGTGATGTCTACGATATACTTTTAGAGAATATTCCCGATTCACCCGGAACAGCGATGGTCCTGCCACATTTCACCGGTTCAGGGACACCGGCACTCGATTTAGGATCAAAAGGCGCGATTGTCGGGCTAACGCTTTCGACAACAAAGGCAGAACTCGTCAAAGCGATTCTTGAAGGTATTAGCTATGAAATTAAACAGAACCTCGCTATGTTGCAGGACGCTGGCGTTGTCATAAACGAAGTCCGAGCGATCGGTGGCGGCGCGAAGTCTGAGAAATGGCTACAACTCAAAGCGGATATGTTCGGTAAAAAAGTCATTGCACTTGACATATCCGAAGGGGTCTGTCTCGGTACCGCTATCCTCTCTGGCACAGCCATCGGCAAGTATAATTCTATTGAGTCAGCCGTTGAGCAGTTAGTCACGCCACGCGATACCTACTATCCGAGAGAAGAAATCGCGAAACAGTATGATGAGAAATTGAAAGTGTATGAACAGATTTACCCAGCACTCCGCAACCTGAACTACCAACTATGAAAACACACGTCGTCGGAATTGACATCGGCGGCACAAAACTTGCCACCGTTGTCGCCGATAGCACTGGACACATCCTTAGCAAAGTACGGAAGCCGACGCTCTCGGAACGCGGTCCAGAATACGCACTCCAATTGCTCTTTGATATGGTCCGCGAGACTGTCGAGCTCGCAGGCTTAGCGCAGGAATCAATTTCAGCGATAGGTGTGAGCTGCGGCGGGCCCTTGGATACCAAAACCGGAGTCGTCTATTCACCACCAAATTTGCCCGGATGGGATGCGCTGCCGCTCAAAGCGAAACTTGAATCTGAATTTGATATACCCGTAACCATCGAAAACGATGCAAACGCCAGCGCACTTGCAGAGTACCGGTTCGGTGGTGGACGCGGGTACGACGCGCTCCTCTATATGACGATGAGCACCGGAATCGGTGGCGGCATCGTTATCGATGGAGAAATATATCACGGAGCCAACGATAGTGCTGGTGAGGTCGGGCATCAGATACTGCTACCCAACGGACCGCCCTGTGGATGTGGTAAACGCGGATGTCTTGAAGCACTCTGTTCCGGCCCCGCTATTGCACGCCGAGCACAAGCAGCGATACAAAAGCAACTCGAAACTGAGAAAACAGCAACTTTTGAACTCCTAAAATTGGCTGACGGACGGATTGAAACCGTCAAATCGGAACACGTACTCGCAGCAGCGCGGACCGGTGATGCCTTGGCTTTGCAACTCGTTGACGAAACCGCATATTATATGGGATGGGGTATCGCAAATCTGGTCAATATCCTGAATCCAGATATCGTTTTGTTGGGGACAATCGCAATCGCTGCGGGGGACCTTTTACTTGACCCCATCAGGAAAACCGTAGCAGAATTCGCAATGACACGTCTCGCACAGGCAGCCAAAATCGAATCCGCACAATTAGGCGAGGCGTTAGGGGACCTCGCTGCTATCGCGTTGGTCGTGTAAAATTAAAAATCAGATGTAATATTTTTGCTGAGTGCTGACGGCTAACTGCTGACAGCCGTTTTTTCTGAAAACTATACAGAAAGGAAACCAAAAAACCAAAATGGAGAGAATTGAGAACTATATTTCCCATCTTCAAGGTGTTTTAGAGCGGCTTACACTGCCAGATGTAAAGGCTTCCATAGATGCCATTATGGAGGCATATTATGCCGATAAACAGATTTTTGTAATCGGTAACGGCGGAAGTGCTTCCACAGCATCACACATCGCCTGTGATTTGGGAAAAGGCACAAGTGTCCCCGGAAAACCTCGCTTTCGAGTCATCAGTTTGACAGACAATGTCGCAACGATGACCGCATGGTCCAACGATGTCTCTTACGAAGATGTCTTCATCGAGCAGCTGAAAAACCTGGTAAACCCCGGCGATCTGGTTCTCGGCATCAGCGCAAGCGGCAACTCCGAGAACGTGATTCGCGCAATGCGATACGCCAGTGAAATCGGATGCAAAACAGTCGGATGGAGCGGCTTCGGCGGCGGCACACTGGCAGAAATTTGCGATATAAACGTCGTCGTAGACAGTAATCTCTATGGACCCGTTGAAGATGTCCATTTAATCCTAAACCATATCCTACACTCCTGGATCCGTGAAGAGTTGATTTCAACCTAAGCGTTCAGAGGCTCCCGTTTAAACGGCACTATAAAATCTGTCCGAATCACTTCTGGTTCTCGACTTCATTGACCAAAACCGAAAACTCAACAATTCTGGTCCAAAAGACAAATCCTCTTGACGTATCAGACCACCTTAAGATATAATTATCAATAATAACGATAGTCGGAGTTGGAAAAGAAAAGAGACGCAATACATTGAAGGGATTTTTTGAACACTCCCGCTGCTGTAGCCGTTGGAGTGCCAACTGAGGTGTGGAGAAGAGGTGATCTCATGAGACGCAAAATGAATCTGATCGGTTATGTCCTCATTTTAACATTCGGATGTTTTTTCGGAAGCGGCAATCTATCCGCCCAAGACAATAACGCCTTGGTGTACGTGATTGACATACGCAACGAGATCGGCAGCGGTATCAACGCCTATATCAGTGACGGCATTAAATTAGCAGAACAAGCTGGTGCGGATGCAATCGTTTTTGATGTGGATACACCCGGCGGCAGAGTCGATGCCGCTGTCAATATTATCCGCGCGATTCAAAACACACAAATTCCGACAATCGCTTTTGTTAATCGACAGGCAATCTCAGCCGGAGCGATGATCTCTATCGCTTGTAATCAGATTGTAATGACTTCCGGCGGCACCATCGGGGATTCCGCACCCGTTAATATTCAAGGGCAAGAAGTCGGTGAAAAAGCCATCTCCTATATCCAAGGAACCATCCGCGCAACCGCAGAACGCGAAAATCGTAACCCCGATATCGCCGAGGCCATGGTCGATAAAGAACTTGTACTCGTCAAACTCAACGACGGGCAAATCATCAAACTCCTTCCCGAAGAATACGCCGAGCGTGAAGAAATAGGCGAAGAAATGGAGATTCTCTGTGCCCAAGGGAAGCTGCTTACGCTGTCCACCCAACAGGCACTCGAATACGAGTTCGCAGACGCACAAGCAGAGACCCTCACAGAATTACTTGCACAGTACGAGATCGTTGAAGTCGCTGGCACCAAACTACCACTGACCGAAGAAGACATCATGCAACGACAACGCGAGTACGGTGTCTCACAAGTCAACCGTCTCATGAGCCTCGCCGATGCAAGTGTCACAGAAGTGAGGACAACACTCGCCGATAGAATTGTATTCTTTATCACGAACCCGTTTATCAGCTCTCTCTTACTCTCCTTAGGGCTTCTCGGTATCTTCATAGAGATCCGATCCCCCGGTTTCGGTGTTCCGGGTCTCATCGGACTCCTCTGTGTTGGGCTCTTCTTCGGCGGACACATGCTGACCAGAATTGACGCTGGATGGGCTTTTCTGCTTTTCCTGCTCGGAATCGCACTCATCGCATTAGAGGTGTTTGTCATCCCCGGTTTCGGTATCGCTGGCATCTTGGGCATTATTATGATGTTGGGCAGCGTTTTCTTCGTTTTCGATGGTGCCTACAACTTACGCACCGCAGTCTTATGGCTCTCGATCTCTGTGATTATGACCTCGGGATTGGCGATCCTCGCTGTATTCCTCCTACCCGAAACGCCGATTTTTCAACGGTTCGCTTTGTCAACCGTGATGGATGCCGATATGGGATACCATTCTTCCAGCCCAGAAGATTTTCAGGCGTACCTCGGAAAATCTGGCACCGCCTTGACACCGCTGCGCCCCGCTGGAACAGCAAAAATCGAGGATAAAAGGGTCGATGTCGTCACCGTCGGGGATTTCATCCCGTCCAATAGGAACATCAGAGTCGTCGAAGTCGAAGGGTCTAAAGTCTTTGTAGAGGCAGTTGAGGATTCTTAATTCTGTTTCGATCACTCGACGTATGGGGGTATAACTATGTGGTTTCTAATTTTTCTCATCAGCCTTGGGATTCTACTCCTATTTATTGAACTGTTGATTCTGCCAGGATTTGGGGTCGCAGGTATACCGGGCTGTCTACTTATACTGATAGGTTTCGGTTTCGCGTGGTCGGAATACGATCTACAGACAGCCCTAACTTCGACAGGGATAACGTTGGTACTGGTCATTCCGGCGGCAATAATCGCGCTATCGCTACTCCGCAGAACACCTGTCATTCAAACATTCGTCTTGAATGCAACTGAAAATAAGGAAGACGGGTTCCAAGCACCGCCTTCGGAATTGGTAAGCCTCGTCGGGAAATCCGGGAAAACACTTACACCTTTGCGACCCGCAGGTGCCGCATTAATCAATGGACATCGCGTTGATATTGTTACACAAGGCGAATTTGTTGCGCCTGAGACAGATATTGAAGTAATTTTTGTAGAAGGAAATCGTGTCGTCGTTCGTAGTTTACAATAGTTAACAGTTTTCAGTACGGTTTTTTCGGAGAAAAAATCTTTCAGTACTCAGTTCTCAGTTAAGAGATTATTTGCAGCAGTTACCTTTCTTGTTACTACCACAAGATACCATTTTAACTGAGTCCTGCTAACCAGTACCCTGATAACTAACAACTGTTCGTAGGAGGAAAATAAATGGGATTGGACCTATTTACAGGGGGCATCGCCCTTGTTATCCTAATTTTCGTCATTATATTCTTTTGGATCGTGCCTGTTGGACTCTGGATCGCCGCTGTCGCTGCAGGGGTACCGCTCCGAATCCTTGATCTCGTCGGGATGCGTCTCAGGCGCGTGAATCCAAATGTCATTGTGAAGGGTTTAATCAGTGCACACAAGGCGGGTCTGAAAGCCGTAACCGCCGAATTAGAGGCACACTATCTCGCCGGTGGGAACGTTTTGAATGTCGTTAGCGCGCTCATCGCAGCAGATAAAGCAAGAATCGAACTCAGTTTTCAACAGTCATCTGCTATTGATTTGGCTGGACGTGATGTGTTTGAGGCGGTTCAGGTCAGCGTTAATCCACGTGTGATTACCACACCCCGCATCAGTGCGCTCGCTTTAGACGGTGTTGAACTGATAACAACTGTCCGCATTACGGTACGGACGAACATTAATCGACTCGTCGGGGGTGCCGGTGAAGAGACAATCATTGCCCGTGTAGGCGAAGGTATTATCAGCGCAATCGGCGCATCCGAAACCTACGAAGATGTCCTCGAAAATCCAGACATCATCACAAAAACTGTATTGGACCGTGGACTCGACGCTGGGACCGCTTTTGAAATCCTCTCTATTGACATCGCCGATGTCAATGTTGGAAAAAATATCGGTGCTGAACTGCAAGCGGAGCAAGCCGAGGCAGACCTCGTCGTCGCACAAGCGAAAGCAGAAGAACGTCGCGCGATGGCAGTCGCTCGAAAACAGCAGATGACTGCAAACGTTCAAGAAATGCGTGCGAAGGTAGTGGAAGCTGAAGCCGAAGTACCACGATCCCTCGCGAATGCATTCCGTGAAGGCAACCTAAACATTAATGAATAATAGCCTGCTGCTATACGCGCGATTGAAGAATCGCCTAACCGCAACGGAGAAAAATAAATTATGACACCAACAATTGTCGCAATTATTGCTGTCCTACTGATACTGTTTCTACTTGTCCTCAGTTGGCTCGTCCCAATCGGTCTGTGGATTACCGCTATCGCAGCAGGTGTGAAAGTAGGTATCTTTGATCTCGTCGCAATGCGTTTGCGCCGTGTACCCCCCGCCGCGATTGTCGAACCCCAGATTAACGCAACGAAGGCGGGCTTAACGCTCTCGCTTGACGATCTTGAAGCTCACTTTCTCGCGGGTGGAAGCGTCGCAAGCGTCGTCGCTGCACTTATCGCAGCAGACAAGGCGAACATTGAACTCCGATTCGCACAAGCCGCCGCTATCGACCTCGCAGGTCGGGATGTCTTACAAGCCGTACAGGTCAGCGTCACCCCAGAGATCATCGACATTCCGGGTCAAAACGAGGCAAGTACCAACAACGGCATTACCGCTGTCGCACGCGACGGTATCCAATTGATTGTAAAGGCACGCGTTACCGTCAGAGCCGATATCGACCGGCTCGTCGGTGGTGCCACAGAAGATACGATCCGCGCAAGAGTCGGCGAGGGGATCATCACAACCATCGGTTCATCCGATAGTCACAAGGCTGTTTTAGAGAATCCGGTCCGCATCTCGGAGACAGTGCTTGCCAAGGGCTTAGCCTCTGGAACCGCTTTCGAGATTCTATCCATTGATATAGCGGATATAAACGTTGGCGAAAACGTCGGTGCCAAATTACAGACCGACCAAGCACAAGCTGAACTCAAAATAGCACGTGCCAAAGCCGAAGAACAACGCGCCCGGGCACAAGCCGAAGAAGAAGAAAATAAAGCACTCGTTGAAGAGATGACGATCAAATTGATTGAGGCGGACGCCGAAGTGCCACTTGCAATCGCGGACACGCTTAACACCGAAAGGATGAGCGTTATGGATTATTATGAACTCAGGAATATCCTCGCGGATACAGAGATGCGCCAGTCTATCGCTTCACCCGTCACTGATGGACAGGAGATAGACACGACTCGTTCATCACATTCACTCGGACTTTCATAGCAGACACCCGTAGGGGACCATCGCACAGTCCCCTAAAGGAGAAACTTATGGAGAGTATCATCCAACTACTGGTGCCACTGATTATAGTGATTCTCTCGGTTGTTTTAGGCAATTCACGCCGACGGCGGACACAGCAGAACGCTGAAAGACGAGCCGAGGAGAATACACTCGCTGAGGCAGATCGTGAGACAGCACCGCCGCCTTTTATGGAAGATTTTCCGTTCGCAAGCGAATTTGAGCAGATGATGACAGAGGATGAAACGGAGACAGTGTCAGAAGTTCCTGAAGAACCGGAGCCACCGGCACCGGAAAAACCGCCGCAGCCAATTGAGGCGACGCGCCCGCAACCGCCGCCAATACCTGTGGAGTCCCCGGCTCGGATCCGCTCCGTCCCGGTTACGTCGCTCCTCAATTTTTCGCCACAAGCGTTTCGGCAAGGCATCGTTCTCAAAGAGATCCTTGAACGTCCCAGATCACGACGAAATAGACAGAAAACCGATAACCGATAACCCTCAGCTGCACATTCGCAATCCATTCTAAAGTACGTTCTCTGTTCAGGCGCAATTGCTTGCTTTAGCCCTGGACAGAGAATATGGAATTTTAAATGCAAACCCGCCTTTTTTACAAAATCGCCGTTATCGCCTCAGTCTTTCTGTTGTTCGCCGGATGTTCCAGTCGTCAAAAAATCTCCCAACAACAGATGCCACGCCATACCGAGTTCCCTACCTATACCCGGCATCTTAAAGGTTACAAAATTTGTCTCGACCCAGGACACGGTGGACAAGCACACGTTCCTGATTACAAACGCGGCCCAACAGGCGTTCGTGAGGCTGAAGTCAACCTAAAAGTCGCATTTCATTTACGCGATATGTTACAGAACGTCGGTGCGACTGTCGTTATGACCCGTGTTGATGATGCCTATGTGAGCCTCGCAAGGCGAAGTCAAATCGCCAACGAAAGTGGTGCCGATTTCTTTATCTCGCTGCACCACAACGGTATTGATAACAGTCCAGAGACGAATTACACCTCCACTTGGTATCATGGTGATGCAGACGACTCGCGTCAGAGCCTCGATCTCGCCCGGTATATTCAACAAGGGGTCTCAGACGCGCTACGTTTACCGAGATCACCAGCGACAGGTCTCTATTCGGATAAATTGGTGACCTCCTCCGGTTTCGGTGTTTTGCGGTTGACGGAATGTCCAGCTGTTTTATGTGAAGCATCTTTCCTCTCGAACCCAGAGGAGGAGGCGAGGCTACAAGACGATAACTATCTTAGACAAGAGGCTTACGGTTATCTTCTCGGAATCGCACGTTACGTCGCAGCGGGATTCCCAAAAGGGATTTTGATACATCCGCAACACACGTCTGCCGTTCAAACAAAAACACCATACCTCCAGATTCGCGTGATGGACGGTCTACACGAACGCGGCGCATGGATGCTCAAACGCCAACAGGTCTTCACCGATTCTATCCGCGTTAAAGTCGATGGTGTCACCGTCCCGCATCACTACGATCGCGATACCGATATAATCACTGTTGCTATTGAAAAACCGCTTTCAAACGGTATCCATTTCGTCGAGACGGAACTGGTGAATTATTACGGCAATCACAGTCTACCTTCATCGCAATGGTTTAAGGTAGCACCCCCTGCCGAAAAACTATACCTCAGCACATGGACAAAGACCCTTCCAGCCGACGGGAACAGTTATGTCGGTATCACTGCGACCGCTCTTGACGCTGACGGGATGCCGATCGCTGACGACGAACCGATCTCCGCACAAGCATCAAACGGCACACTCATGGAGACACGTCAACCCTCGAAAAATAGCTCAGCACACTTCTATCTGTCCGCCTCCGATACACCCGGTCCAGCAACCGTGGAGGTTTCTTACGGTGAAACCCGTGAATCGCTGACAATTCGTTTCGCAGATGTCGATATTGCTATTCTACAAGGACACATCGCGAATGCCGAGGCGAATGAACCCCTGCCAGAGGTACAATTACACACTGATACCGGATTAACCGCACACACAGATGCACAAGGACACTTCTTTATTACAACCGTTCCTACTTCGGAGATTCCTGTCGAAACAACGTTACATATCTCTAAAGTCGGTTACTATCGGAATAAACGTCAGGTCAATATCGCCCCGAACCAAGCAGCAGTCGTCCGCACCAAGCTTCATCCGATTGCCGGTGGTGCTTATGCATCGGCTGTTATTATTCTCGATTCCCGAACCGATACACCTGCTACAGAAAAGTTGATACGCACCTTAAAAGAGCTGTTAGAACTCGCTGGCGCGAAGGTTTACAACATTTATACTCCCGGACAAGCATTGACGACAGAGAAACGCATAGAAACAATTAACGCTATCGCCGATGAAGGATATTATTTGCAAATCAATCACGTGCCTCAAAGTGCAGAAGCATCTGTTGTCGCAGCACACTACCGTGGCAATCAGGTGACAGAGACCTTCCTAAAACGGATACTCCAACAATTCAACAAGACGCTTTATGAAACACCGATTACTACCATTCAAGATTGGAGTACACCTGAAATCCAGCAAACCAACAAAATGGCGATGACGCTTGAAATCAATCAGCAAAATGCTTCGCCTGTAGAAGAAGCATACGCAATCTTTTTCGGTACATGGACATTTTTAAAGGGAAGTGAAGATATAGATCCAGATGAACAGAAGCGTTTCATGGCGTACATAAAAGAAATGCAAAGAAGTTAACAGTTTCCAGTTAACAGTTTTCAGTTAAGAAAGGTTATGTTATCCAAGTGTCTCTTTTCTGGTTACTGGTTACTGGTTACTGATACCAAGGAAAATTAAAAAAAATGGATATTGTTTCTAAAATTACAGACTTACAACTCAGGCATCCGTTTAAAATCGCCAGACGCGCAACCGATGCATACCGACAGATCGTCTCCGTAGAAATTGATGGCGGCATCGGCGAAACGGCACCTGCCCGGTTTTACGGCGAAACTGTGGAGACAGTCCGTCTCGCCTTAGAAACAATCGCACCCGCACTCACGACCAATCTTGATGCTATCCACGATGTTATGGCAGCCGCTGAAACGGCGTTTGGTGGTAATTACGCAGCGAAATCCGCCATCGATATGGCACTACACGACCGACTCGGCAAGAAACTCGGCGTTCCACTCTACCAACTCTGGGGACTCGACCCACAAAATACGCCTTGCACAGCGTTCACGATCGGACTCGACGAACCTAAGATAATGGCAGAGAAAACCCATCAAGCAGAAGCGTATCCGATCCTGAAGGTCAAACTCGGAACGCCTCGTGATATAGAAATCATCGAAACACTCCGCAGCGTGACGGATAAACCTATCTATGTCGATGCGAATACGGCGTGGACACCGAAAGCGGCTGTCCGCAAAATCCGTGAACTGGCGAAATACGGCGTTGAATTAATCGAACAACCGACAAAACCGAGTGACTTGGCAGGCCTCAGATTCGTCCGTGAAAACTCAGAATTACCGATTATTGCCGATGAAAGCGTCAAACGCGCCAGTGATATTCCAGCACTCGTCGGATGTGTTGACGGCATCAACATCAAACTCGTCAAATGTGGTGGTTTGCTTGAAGCACACCGGATGATACACGTCGCTCGCACACACGGCTTGCTTGTTATGATCGGTTGTATGATAGAGAGTTCACTCGGCATTACCGCTGCTGCGCATCTCACCCCACTCGTAGATTATGCCGATCTGGATGGTCATCTGCTGATCGCAAACGACCCGTACACCGGTGTAACCCTTGAGAATGGAAAACTAATCCTACCAGAACACCCCGGCATCGGCGTTACGTAAATCATTTTCGTTGATATACACAATCATTAAACAAAACGGAGAAATCCAAAAATGACAAAACAGAACCGAAACATCCTTATCACCGGTGGCACCGGTATATTAGGGAGTGCCGTCACGAAAGCCTATCTCGCCCAAGGCGATACTGTCGCTGTTACCTATCTGTTTGAAGAAGAGGTCGAACGCTTCAAGCAATACAACCCTGAACTCAGCGAAGATGTTACTTTCCTTTTCGCAAATGTTACCGAGGAAGCCGAAGTCCAGAAGACTATTGCGGAATTCATATCCGAATTTGGCTCCTTGGATGTCTTGGTGAACATCGTCGGTGGGTTTGTCGGCGGAATCCCGACAGCGGAACTTGAAGAGGACAGATGGGATTTCATGATGAATCTTAATCTCAAATCGGTCTTCCTCTGCTGTAAGACAGCAATTCCACACATGACAGCACAGACCTATGGGAAGATCATTAACGTCTCCGCACGCGCCGGATTAAAAGGCGAAGCGGGGTTGAGTGCCTATTGTGTCTCAAAAGGTGGTGTTCGCACCTTGACGGAATCGTTAGCCGCTGAAGTCATGGATTCCGGTGTGAATGTCAACGCCATCATGCCGAGTGTCATGGATACTCCTGCGAACCGAGAAGCCATGCCGGACGAAGAGCACGACCGATGGGTCGCACCCGCAGATGTCGCCAAGGTGATATGTTTCTTAACTTCCGACGATGCATCTATTATCAACGGTGCTGCGATACCCGTTTACGGCAGAGCCTAATCTATTAACCACTTACACGGGCGGCCCTACAGCGTCCGCCCGTATGTAAAGTTCCATCCAACCCACCGATACCCAGTCTACACAGCCATATCCGTTACGCGCCTGTACCATTCTGTGCAAAGTACAAATCCGTTTGCACAATTTCGGGCAGTTTACCGATACACCACTTCAAAATTCGCCTATATTATAGGATTCCAAGTATGGCACGCAAATTGCTTATATACCGTACAAAGTTTGTAGCGTAGATTTTTTATCTGTTATAGAAACTTTGGAGGTCCAAGAAAATGCGTAACAAAAAACTTTCAGCAGCACTTGCATTCTCAGTCGTCTGTCACATCGGTATTATGTTTGTTGTTGGACTCCATTTAATGGGTCCAAGTTCCTATATTGATGACCTCGGTTTAGGTGAAGAAGTCGTTTTATTTTCAGCCCAAGAACCACCGAAACCACAAGTACGTCAACCGATTTCCAATTCAAAATATGAACGCTATAACGAGCAAGACCAATATCTTTCAACGCCTCACAAGGTACAAAAGTTAGCAATAAGCGACGCAAATGGGACAACAGAAGTTTTAAATAACATTCCTTCCGTTGATCTGTCGAATACCCGCGTTGGCGCACTGGAAGACGCGACGATTCCTGATGCCGCAAACAACCGTGTTCATACATCAGAAAATAGAGCAGACGTTGAACGTATGATACCTAAACCTTCATACAAATTAGCGTCAACACAAAACGAAGGCTCATCCGAATTAGCATCAGTGCAAAATGTCGGTGCGGCCCGTAACCAACTCGGTATGGTCACGGAGAGAACAGTAAATGGTTATGTTGAACCGTCTGCCTTATCTGAGGGTGAACAAGGGGGCAGGGGCATCAGGAAAGGCAAAAATGTTCCTCAGCCTCGAGCTCTTCAACATCAGGCACTGAACCCACCGAACGGTGCCGCATATCACGATGTTTTCTTTGATGGCGTTGGCACGAATCCGTTCATTGACACTGAGGACGACAACTTTTCGACGTTCGGGATGGATGTAGATACCGCTTCGTATACCGTTATGCGGCGTTACCTCAGAGACGGTTATCTCCCACCATCAGAAGCGATACGCGTCGAAGAATTTGTGAACGCCTTGAATTACAATTACGCGTCACCAGCAGACGAGGCGTTCGCCATTCATCTTGAGGGCGCACCTTCAAAGTTTGGTGAAGGCAAACGGCTCCAATTGCTGCGCATCGGCATTCAAGGTCGCGTGATTCCAGACACTGACAGAAAGGACGCGATACTCACTTTTGTGGTTGATGTCTCCGGATCAATGCGGCGGGAAAATAGGTTGGAATTGGTAAAACAGGCACTGACGCTTTTGCTTGAACAACTCCGTCCGAGCGACAAAGTCGGTATTGTTGTTTACGGTTCCAATGCACGGGTCGTTCTACCGCACACCAGCATTGTAAATAGAGAGCATATCTTAACCGCAATCCGCGCACTTGTACCAGAAGGCTCAACGAATGCTGAAGCAGGACTGCGGATGGGATATAAACTCGCAACCCAGAATGCAAACCCCGATTATATCAATCGTGTAATCTTATGTTCAGATGGCGTTGCGAATGTCGGCCAAACCGGGCCCGATGCCATCCTCAAAGAAATTCGCACTTACGTCAAAGAAGGTGTAACACTAACAACAGTCGGCTTCGGGATGGGCAATTACAACGATGTTCTCATGGAGCAGCTCGCAAACAACAGCAACGGTAGTTATACTTACGTTGATACGCTCAGCGAAGCGAAACGCATCTTTGTGAAAAACCTGACAGGTACACTGCAAGTCATCGCAAAGGATGCCAAAATCCAGGTCGAGTTTAACCCCGATACCGTCAGCCGGTTTCGACTGCTCGGATATGAAAACCGACGACTCGCACATGAAGACTTCCGTAACGACACCGTAGACGCTGGTGAAGTCGGGGCAGGACATAGCGTTACTGCGCTCTATGAAATTAAACTCCATAATGATGCAGTCGGTCAACTCGCGATGGTCGCTATCCGACATGAAGACCCGGATACAGGACACGTGACGGAGGTGAATGAATCTATCGCTACAGATGCCTTGAAGGGAACATTTGAAGAGGCAACTCCGACGTTCCAACTCGCCGCCTCTGTCGCTGAGTTTGCCGAAATCTTACGCGGCAGCTTCTGGGCACAAGAGGGTTCTTTAGAAGGTGTTCGTCAGACGCTTGAAAGTATCTTACCACAGCTTGAAGCGAAAACTCGCGAACACAGTCTCAGGAACGCAGAACTGCTAAGTCTCATTCGTAAAGCGCAACGCTTTAAAGAAGAAAGAGAAGGATAGACTGTCAGAACTCTGTAAACCTCATTCATCTTTACTGATAAATCGGCTTTCTCAGTTGCGTCTGCATAAGTCGCTCTAAAATTTGCAGGCGCAACGCCGTTTCAATATCCGCAACTTCAGGTTGACCAGCAAGGTTATTTGTCTCATTTGGGTCGTTTTGCACATCAAATAAGAGATAAACTTCGCCGTTTGCATTCAGCGCAGCCTTCCACTCCCGATTTAGCAACATAATTTCGTTCTCTATCTCAGAGATCGCGAAATCGCGGTGTTCAGCTTCAGGTTGCGTTAGCACGGGACACAACGATTTCCCAAACTGACGATGTTCCAATTCGCCACCCGCCAATTCAACAAGCGTTGGACCGATATCAATCCATTCCACGGGACTGTCACAAACGCTCCTTGTAGGAGGGGTTTGTAACCCCGATGCCTTAGGTGTTCGTACAAGTAACGGTATCCGAACCGCACCGTTCAAGAAATTGCTTTTATAGATCAATCCATAATCACCGTTCATCTCACCGTGGTCAGAGGTATGCACGATGACTGTGTTATCAAGTTCACCGCGTGCCGCAATTGCCTCAAGGATTTCACCGATCTGATCATCAATCAGCGTGACATTGCCTGCATAATTCGCGCGAAGCCTCCCGATTTCACCGGGTTCAAACTTCGGATTCATCCGCTGCATCAACCTATCTAAGTGTCCGTGGGGACGTTCTCTTGTAGGGGGACGCGGGACCGCTGGCGGCATATCTTCTGGGTCGTACATGCTGGCGTACGGTTCCGGCGTATCCCACGGTTCATGCGGACCTCCGAAACTGACCCAGCAGCACCACGGTTCCTGTCGATTATAGTCCCGAAGGTATTGCTTCGCCTGTTGCCCGACATATACATCGGCATAATCTTCAAGTGCCAACGTTGAGGGACGCACAAGGTAGGGTTTTGTGCTGAACCGTTCCTGGTAATCGGCGCGGTACGCTTCCCAGCCTCCTTTTTCTTCCCACATCGCTGTCATGTGAGATAAGGTCCTGGCACTCGCCCGCGGTCCACCGATTTCGTTTACATCGTCTAACCCGTAAGCATTCATTAATCCCTCGCGCTCACGCAAATCACCACTGTGTGGATGGAGGTGCGTTTTGCCGAAAAGACTCGTCCGATAGCCTGCAGCCCGCATCGCTTGCATCCATGTCGGCGTTTCTTCTAACAGGGTATGTCCCATATTATTCCAAACGCCAGTGTTATGTGGATACAAGCCTGTCGCCAAACTGAGCCGTGTCGGGATACAGACGGGTGATGTGGTAACACAATTCGTGAATTGAACGCCTTCACCCGCGATGCGATCCAGGTTCGGGGTCTGCACCCAATCGCCGCTGCACCCCATTGCATCCCACCGCTGCTGATCTGTCATGAATAAAAGAATATTCGGTGTTCCCATCTTCAACCTCGTTCAATTCCGGCTTCCGTAAAGGCGTTTGAGAGCGTTTCGTAAGAGAATGTCGCAGCAGCGAGTGGGTCGTAGTCTTCACGTGCCTGCACCATAAAACTCACCTCAGCCGTGATGAATCCATCGTACCCATGTGCTTGCATCCTTTTGAGATAATCAACATAATCGAAAGGACCTTCACCCGGAATCAGGAACTCGTGGTCAGGAGCAGTACCGCGCTGGTCTTTGACATGCGTATGTGCCGATACTGCTGCCAGTGCCGATACAGTCTCCGCCGTTGACATACCGATGATATCGAAATGGCTGATGTCAAAGTTGACTTTGAGGTAAGGAGAGTTAACGATTTCAAGAAGTTCAAGCACCTTGGCAGGTGTATCAATGATTGCGCCGACGTGTGGTTCCATGGCAATGGTAACGCCGCGTGACGCACCATATTCAACCAATTCACCGACGCGTGCCGCAAGGAAATCTTTGTTTCTATCCCAATCTTCAGGTTTGCCCCCTGGGGTTGTGTTAACAGCCGCGAGTTCATCGCCCTGTGCGAGTTCCACTGCGAGATCAACGCCCCCTTTCAACCGCCACATGTTTTTGGCGTGTGCTTCTGGATCCATATCCAGCAGACTCGAATGTGCAGCGATTGCTGGCAGTGCTAAGTTATGCTGTTTCAACAGAGACGCAATCCGTTTCCGTTCCGCAGCATCGAGCGTGCTGAGTTCAGTCGTAAACCGTGGAATGATGGTGAGTTCAACGCCATCGTATCCGAGGCTCGCTAAGTGAGAGATGGCAGTATCTATGGGGACGGTAGGCATTCCCCACGTACTATATCCAAGTTTCATTTTTTAATTTTTCCTTGCGGTTAAATGGTGTGAGTTTGAGTTTTAGCACCCTTTTCTTAAGTCCGCCCTCCACTACGTTACGGGCTACAGGTTTTGTACTATAAAGATGGTTAACAGTCCTCAATTAAAGAAAGAGGCTTCCTGTGACAGTCACAAGAAATGTCCTTGATACAAGTTGTTAACTGAGTACCGAGAGGTTGCGTAGCAACCGTACTGACAACTGACAACTTAAAGAAAAGACATCAAAAAATTGTGCCGATCCAATCATTTATTAGGAAATCAACACGTTGAATGAGCAGCGCGACACGCCCCATAACCGTGTTACCGAATGCCGAACCGAAACCGATCATAAGAAAGGCGATACCGACTTTTGAAATCCATTTGAGGGGACCTCTGTGTTCTACGGAAAAGAAGAAATAGGTAAGCGTGCAAATTACGCCAGCAACCATGAGAACTGCCTCGAAAATACCCCAACCAGAGAGCGTACCCGCATGAACCGAGGCAAACGGTTCGACAGTTCCGCGCGTCTGCTCGAAAATATTAGCTCTCAACACATTCGGTATTGAAAGACCTGCTCCAAACCCGATCAAGATAGCAGTTGGGTATCGAATCAACCAAGTGTGGCGGGGAGATACCCCACTGAAGAATAGCAAACCGACTCCAATCGGAATCAGTTTCCACAATCCACTCCAGCCTGCTTCTCGAGGCACGCCTGGCCAAAACGGTTTCACCGCTGCCCAGAACGGTTCCCAAGCGAAAGGAATAAACCCCTGATGAACGGATAAAACAATGCCGTAACCAACAGACATACCTACAAAGAGGTGTTCTGCGAAACGATAAAACGGGTTATCCTTATATAGGAAACTGTAGATACAAAGCGTCAGGAACGCTGCGATCCAGATACCAAAAATTTCCATAAATCTACTCCTCCCGTCGGCGTTGAATGAAGAATACAATGTTGCCGATAATGACTAATCCCAGAATTAACACATGTACTGGAGAAGCGTTGTTTATCCCTTGTGTTCCCTTTTCTGGTACACCGATAAGTTTCTCATATTCGGAGGCTCCCAAATAGCCAGGCATTAATCCGACTAACTGCTTGGTTTGAAGGTAAGGGTACATATTGGAAACAATAACGCCAGTAACCCCAGCGGCAATCTGTTGATTATATTTCCCATTGACATAAGTGATCCAGAGATCAGTCGTACTACCAGACGCGAGGTCCAAGATGAGGTCAATTTGGTCATAATTGGTGATATCTTTCATCATTGAGATCTCTGTAAGTGGTGTGTTTGTATAATCTTTCTCAAAAACACTTCCAATGCTGATTCCCATACGAAGCATAACCTGTTCACCGCCAGGTCGAAATCCGAGGAAAACGTAATCTTCGCCGTTGACTGCGTCCGCCTCTTCTGCAACCTCCGTTATTAATGTATCAGCGAGGGTTGGCGCGAACGCATAAAGTGTCATGCCAATGACCCGGACATCTTTATCAAAGCAATGTCTCAGAACAGCTTTTGCCATAGGATTGAGTTCTGGTAAAGAGGAGGGACCATAATCGAAAGAAATCATGATAGTCGATCCAGCGGGAAGCGCGTCAATGTAATCGTAGATTCTCTGTGTCGGTTCGGAAACGTTGATTGGCAAATTGAGTGGTAAAAGCGTTGGAATGATAACTGCCAGTGCAACAAAAATAAAAATAACTCGTCGGTCGAGATTCATCAATTTACTGAGCATTCTGTTAATCTCCTCCGCCTATGTAAGAGCGTTCGATCCCGAGTATAAGCCGGATAGCTTGTGAAATTACCCCTAAACTGACACCGAGGATAATGCCACGTCTGGCAGAAAGATTCGGGTTTCCCAAAATCCATTGCCGAGCTTCTGAAGCACCGTTGTCCCATGGCAACCAGGATAGAACTGTATTCCAAATCAGGTCACCAACAGGGACATTTCCGATTAACACAATCATTGCGGAAATTAGGAGTAATGATGCTTCAAACGTCCGAGCGCGGAACGCACGGAATGCCGCCGAAGCAATCAAAAAGGCAAGGAGCGAAAACATCGTGGCATCCAGTGGGACTTGAACGTTGTTGAATAACCAAGCAAACGCCGGATGTTGCGGACCAAACGGAAGCCCTATCGCTACCATTGTCAGCAGCCCAGCAAAGACAACAAAACTGTACTGCCAATGTTCTGTACGGCGGCGAATACGTATCACATGGGTTTGGATGAGTGTTATCGTTCCTACGGCAAGCGCGAAAGGCGACATAATCAGTGCCCAGTAAACTACCTCATCGTAAATCGATTGAGAGAACGAATGTGGGCTGAACTGTGTAAAACACATCACAACGCCGAAAAGAAAACAGAGCACTAAGGGGACTTGTCGTTTCATAAACACCTCCTCAGTGTTACAGGCTTGAAGATCGCATATAGATGATGTTGAGTCTTCATGGCACCTCCTAATTGACTCGCTGTAAGAGCGTTGTTATCCAAGGAATACCGGATAGTTCAAGGATTACACCGAGGGCGATAGCACCGAAGATGAGTACCTTTCCCCAATCTTGTCCTCTAAGACTTCCAAGGAGCATCGGTTCTTTCGAGAGGTAAGCACTTGCTGCGTAGAGTTCTTCACCAATTAGGGTATAATCACAAGCGGCGATGAAGAAAGGAAGTTGGTGCTCAGAGTCTGTTCCCGCAATCTGTATAGCACCGATAGAATTTCCGGTTTCGGCAAGGATAAGCGATTCGGCAGCGAAAGAGCCTTGTAAAAATACTGTCGCTGGTTTCTCACGGACCATGATACCATCAACGCCAGCAGCATAAGCGAACTGGTCTTCCGTAAGAAAAAAGATATTCTCCTCGTTGTAAGCATCTGGATGGCCTTCCTCAAGGTACGCAGTTTTCACCATCTCCCGCACAACGTTCATTACAATTGGGTCATTGCATGGCACACGTAACGGGGTCTCATAGTCGGCGGTTCGCCGCGCTACTTGTGCTAAAATCGTCATACTTGCAACAGTCGCCACGCCACTGACACCCCCTAATCCTAATACATACAGAATTGAGCGCCCCATCTCCGTAGCTCTACCGATCGCCTCATCGACTGCCTCTAAACCCGGAATACGCCGGACAAATACCTCTTTGCCGCTTCGCGCATTATAGATATTCCAAACAATCGCGGCAGAAAAAAGGAGCATAGCGATAAACAGCGGGGTTTTACCCGTGTGAAACCATTCACCTGTCCCTTCAGCTGGACCCGTCTGTTCAGAATCAACAGTCGCCTCTGTTTCGCCAACGGCACGCACAATATAGGCATAAGTCGTCCCTTTCTCAATAGCGGAATCGACATAGTTCATTGTTCCGGCGGGCAGCAAGTCTCCGACGGCTTCAAGCTCGCCACCAGCAATCCGACGGAGGATTTGGTACCCACTGATACCGCTCCCCTCAGCCGCTGCGTCCCACGTAATCGTGATGCTCGACCCGTTATCGTTTGGCGTATCCATCGCCGTGACGTTTGATGGCGGGCTGAGTCCTTGGCTAAATGCCGTGCCGACGCTTAGACATAAAATCAAGCAGACGGCAATCCATTGTGTTGTTTTTATCATAAATATTATGCTTCCTTATTTGTAGTTGTCGGCTATCGGTTAAACGCTTGGGGCAGTGCATATTTCGTTACTGCCACTAACAACTAAAATCCGAGATTCAGAAAAATGACTAACCGTTTACAAGCGGCTCTTGTCTGATAGCCGACAGCCGATGGCTGACAGCCATTCTCAAAAACATTGCGATATAGCTTCTAACACCTGATGATCGTTTACATCGTCACGGATAACAACTTCCCCAATACGCGTCGGTAAAATGAGACGGAGTTTACCACCGAGCGTCTTTTTGTCCAAATACATCGCATCACAGATGGCTTCTGGCGTAAGATCGTCTGGAAAAGTGAGCGGTAACTTGGCACGTTTCAAAAGCGCACGTTGCCGTTGAAAATCGGTCTCAGAGAATACCCCCAAATTAACCGCCAATTGCGCCGCACAATTCATCCCGATAGAGACCGCCTCGCCGTGCCGGTATCTATTGTAATCCGTCAACGCCTCAAGTGCATGTCCGAAGGTATGTCCATAGTTAAGCACCATCCGTAAACCGCTCTCTTTTTCGTCCTTCGCAACGATTTCCGCCTTGTTCAAGCACGCACTTGCGATCATCTCAATCAGCGTTGTCGTCTCTGCATTTAAGATTGACTCCAGATGTTCCTCAACCATTTCAAATAGCGGTTCGTCTCGGATAACACCCATTTTGATCACTTCAATAAGTCCTGCCCTGATATCGCGTTGCGGTAAGGTCTTGAGCGTATCCACGTCAATGATGACCAACTTCGGCTGGTGAAACGCGCCGATGAGGTTTTTGCCCTTCGGGTGATTAATCGCAGTCTTGCCACCAACGCTTGCATCGACCTGCGCCTGCAGTGTCGTCGGAATCTGGATGTAAGAGATCCCGCGCATATACACCGCCGCTGAAAAGCCTCCTAAATCCCCAACAACACCGCCGCCGAGGGCAATAAGCGTTGAACCACGGTCGAGTTGATGCGCAACCAAACTGTCCTGTATTCGAGAGAATTCCGCCAACGATTTGCTCACTTCACCGACCGGAATTTCAACAGCGTTTACGTCAAATCCTGCATCGGTCAGGTTGCGCTGAACGACCGGCATGTACCGCGCTTTAACAAATGCATCCGAAACGATTAGAACCTTATCCGATTTCATCAGCGGCGTGAGAAGTTCGCCGACTCGGTTCAATAGTCCCGCACCGACAACAATCGGATAACTGTTCTCACCGAGTTCCACGCGTAAGGTTTTTGTCACTTTGAACCTCTAACACTTTTAATAAACACCCGTTTGATATACGCCATAACCTCTCCGAACGAGCGTCCCGTCGTTTCCACCATATAATCCGCCTTCACGTAGTACGGATGCCGATCTTCCATCATCGATTTTATCTTCCTGAGCGGATCAGGTGTTTGGAGCAGAGGGCGGTGCGGCTGATGTCGGACACGTCGGTAAATCTCCTCCGGGGTCGCTGTTAAACAAAAAATGATGCCCTTACGTCTCAATTCCGCCATATTGGTTTCCTTCAAGACGACACCACCCCCCGTAGAGATAACGCAATTACATAATTTTGATGCCTTACGAACCGCTTCGCTCTCAAGTTCCCGAAAAGTCTCCTCCCCATCCTCCGAAAAGATGTCGCTGATACGACGACCACTATCACACTCAATAATGTCGTCTGTATCCACATACCGCATTCGGAGTTGTGTCGCAAGTCGTTTACCTATAGAGGTTTTTCCAGTTCCCATAAAACCGACAAGCACAATATTAGGTCTGTTTTTATTTTCTTTTTCCACTTATATCCCACCTTTATTGCGACTGTGCCCGAAGTCCGGTAGGTGCGATTTGAAATCGTGTCCCTATTCGTCATTGCGAAGGCACGCGTTGACAACTGAGTACTGATAACTGATAACCGACAACTATTATACTGTTTTTGAGAAATATTGTAAAGGTTTTGCACGAATTTTTGAGGTATGATATAATTCAACGCACTGCTACACCGATTCACATATCAACAGAAAAGGTTAAGGAGAGGTAGATGCCGCGACAACTCAGAATGGTACGTCCAAATCTAAAAGATTTACCGGAACTACAACTTCCGGTAGGCTACGATATACGCAGCTACCGCGAAGGAGACGAAGCGCATTGGGCACGGATTATCAGCGATTCCTTCGGTGGCAGAGAACGCACCGCCCAAGATACACAGAACGAGATTACAGGCAGGGATGTTTTCGTTCCCGATGGTCTCTACTTCGCGACACACCGTGGTACCCCTGTCGGAACCGCCTGTGCTTGGCGACAATCCATAGATGAAAAAGAGGTCGGATACGTACACATGGTCGGTGTCGTCGCCGAACACACGGGACACAAGCTCGGAAAATGGGTCTCACTCGCCGTTCTTCACTACTTTCGAGACAACGGATTCATAAGCACCATGCTGGATACCGACGACTTTCGGATCCCTGCCGTTAAAACCTATCTCAATTTAGGATTCATACCGGTCTACGTTGAAAAAGGACAATCGGAGCGGTGGCAGAATATCTTTGAAGATTTGGAATTGCCGCACCCATCGGCACAAATCGCAAACCTTAAAGAAACACTCTCCAAGGAATTGTGGTCGAAAGTATCACGGTAAATGTATGGTGGAAGATCAACTCAGGATGGTCCGGCACGATTTAGAGTACCTGCCGCGGCTTCAGTGTCCAGACGACTATCACATCCGAACCTACCAAAAAGGCGACGAAGCGCATTGGGCACGAATAATGGACATAACCTTTGTAGACCTCGGCAGAACCGTTCAGGATGCCTACGACAACATTATTAACCAACCCAATTTTGATCCGAACGGTTTCTGTTTCGTCGTTCACAAGAATATACCCATCGGCACGGCATGCGGTTGGAATAGGTTTACCGATGGCAAACAGATCGGCTATATTGATATGCTCGCCGTCCTGCCGGAACACACCGGACATAAACTCGGTAAGTGGCTAACCGTATTTCTCCTGCGCTATTTTAGAACCCAACAGGTGACATCCGTGATATTAGATACTGACGATTTTCGCCTACCTGCTATCAAGAATTATCTTAACTTAGGATTTGTTCCACTTCATATAGGTGAGAATCATCAGGAACGTTGGCAAAATATCTTTGAAAAATTGGAGATTTCTTAATGCGTAACCAGCCTGAAACCCGTATCACAAGCAAACTCGTAGATATTTTAGAGGAGATGCGCTACGGTTGGACAATCGAAGTAGAAGCGAACCCGTTTACAGTCGGTAGTAAAAAGCTTGATGCTTTTGTAACCCAACGGGGCCGTGAACCCATCGCTATTGAAGCGAAATACGCAGACACGCACACCGAAGAAAAACTGCAAGAACAAGCCATAAGCCGACTCGTCCGTGAACTCGTTCCTGACCGCGCCTACGATAGCGTCACGAATACACTTAACAACGTCATGGCGATCCGATATCCTACCCGTTTTAAAACGGAAGCCGGGCGCGACCTCCAGCAGGCACTCCTCAATGCCGACGACCTCCAATATAAACTCGTTAGCAACACCGGACAGTTCCCAACTAACGGCTGGGCGAAAGGCAAAGTGACGGACATCGCCAATGCACTCCATATCGGTGCAACGCCAAATAGCCAATTGGAAGCCGAAGCCGATAAAATGGAATTGAGTATTAACAAAGCCGCGAACTTGATTGAAGACGCGATTACCGAAAGGCCCGGGATCGGAAACAGTGTTGAAAAAATCTTGCACCAGACCCGCGGAGAACAGACCTCTCGGATGGCGGCTCTCATTATCACCGATGCCTTTGTGTTCCAAAGTTCACTCGCGGGCAGTCCGCAGATGGAAAATATTCGATCGCTGGGACAACGGCTTCGTAACATGAATTCTGCTGATGTTATTACAGATTGGAACGCTATCCTCACGGTGAACTACCAACCGATTTTTGAGGATGCCCGCGATCTCGTTGAGGCACTGGATACCGCAGATACACTCGTTAAACCCATTCTTACACTGCTTTGTGAAGCTGCTAAAGAACTTGTGGATACCGGGTTGACGCAAATGCACGAGCTCACAGGCATGGTGTTCCAGAAACTCATCGTTGATCGGAAATACCTCAAAGCGAATTACACACTTCCTGAAAGTGCGGCACTGCTTTCGGCACTCGTCCTGCCGAAATTACCGGACGGTAAACTGCCAAAAGTTGCGGATTTCGCTTGTGGTACCGGGGCCCTGCTCAGTGGTGTCTACCAGCGTGCCCTTGCACTCCACGAACAAACGGGTGGCAACGGTAAGGATATCCACAAACAGATGTTAGAGAAGCATATAGGCGGTGCAGATGTCATGCCAAACGCTACGCATCTGACTTTCGCTGCACTCGCAAGTACGTATCCCGATATTAAACTCGGCGGCACACGTGTACTGACAGCGCCCTACGGCTTGTTAGACAGCGGTTACTATGCTGTTGGATCGTTGGAACTGCTCAGCGACCAACCCCCGCTCCCGATACTGGACGAATCGAAGGCGGAAAGGCTCGGCGGTGAGAAACACGAAGTCGTCGATTTCCATCAAGCATTCCCGCATAACGAATGGCATATCGTCATCCAGAATCCACCGTTTACGAAGCCGAATGCGGATGCTAATGCAAGCGATAATAAGGGCCTCTTTAGAGGACATGACCGCCCCGAAGATGACGCTGAGGCGATGCGTTTAGCGGTAGCCGACAAAGACCGACGCGTCTCTAAAGGGGCTGGTATGGCAGGCCTCGGTGCCTACTTCGTGGACCTCGCAGATAAGAAACTCAAACGCGGGGGGACCATGGGCTTTATACTCCCCGCAACTATCCTTGCTGGAACCAGTATGCAGAAAGTTCGGGATGTATGGGCAACCGAATACCATAACGTCACTATCATTACCATCGCCCAAGCTGATACAAGCAATTGTGCATTTTCCGCGGATACCGGGATGGCAGAATGCATGGTCATTGCCACCAAAGGCATCGGCGATACTACCGGACGCGGTAAATTTGTCTGTCTTAACCATAGACCCGAAAGCCTGCTTGAAGCACTTGAAATTGCGAACCGTATTAACCGTAGCGAGAGTATACGCAGAATGGAAGACGCACCCAGTAGCGGCGATACACTGAAAATCGGTGATGATGAGATAGGACAAATCCTTGAATGTCCGCTTAATGTTGGAGAGGGATGGAGTACTACGCGTACCAAGGCGATGGAATTGATTCAGACAGGCTATCATCTGATAAACGGGAAACTGAACCTTGCCGCGGAATTAAAAACAGTAGATATCCCGATGTGTCGAGTAGGGGAGCTTGCAACTGTCAGTATGTCTCACTTAGACGTGTACGGTGATGGTGGACGAGGTGCCTTTGATATAGTGGAAGGATGTAGTGACACCGATGACTATCCCTGTCTTTGGAAAGTCAATTCGCCCACCCAGCGGACGCTGGAGGCACTTCCTAACTCCCACGGTGTATTGCGGCCCGGCCGCGAGGCAAAGCTGCAACAACTGCTCGCTCGAAACAGCCGCGCACACTACAACGTTAACCTAACGTTTAATGCTGTTTCGGCAGTTGCTATCTTCACAGAGCGGCCTTCCATCGGTGTAACATCGCTAAGCAACATAGCATTTGAGAATCCGCGATATGAATACCCTTTTATGGTCTGGAGTAATTCGACGCTCGGCTTACTCTGTCACTGGATGCATGCAAGTAAGCAACACCCCGGGCGCGGCAGACTCGGTTTAACAACGTTAGAAACTCTCCCAACATTAGACGTAACCGCGTTAACAGAGGCACAGCTTGTAGAGGCAGAGGCTATTTTCAACACCCTCAAGCGCGAGAAGCTGCTGCCATTTAACGAGTGTTACCGTGTGAAACAGAAAAAGCACGACCCGATACGGTCAGAACTTGATCGCCGCGTACTTGAATTGCTCGGTATCACCGATAAAGCGATCCACGATGCGATGAAAACATTGCGGATGAAATTGTCACTCGAACCGAGTATCCAAGGGACAAAGAAATCGCAATGCAACCTCAAGGCAGAGCTCGCGCGCCTCAAAAGGAAAGGGCTGCCGTTTCCGAGTTGGTATGGGTAAATACATGACCTGACCCATTTACAGATAAACAAGGTGCTTACACTACAATCTAACAAGTAAAAGGAATATTATGGACTTCCAACAATTCCTGTCAGAGCACGGAGAGCTAATTGCCTCTATCATCACTATAGGGCTTGTTGCTTGGTATACCGTGCTGACTCACAAAATGCTCAGAAATAGCAATAAGCCTCATATTGTAGTCCGTTTAGGTATAAACAATACACACACAGATTCTTCAATCAACATTGTTGTTGAAAATATTGGGACGGGGCCCGCAAAGCATATTAAAATCACACCTAGCTGCTCTAATACAGAAAAGTTGTTCGATTTACCGCTTGAAAAAATAGGGTTTATCAAGCATGGAATAGAATACCTAGCTAATGGACAAACTAAAGAGAGCTTCCTGACCAATATAATTGAAAAATTTGAAAAGCAGAAGAAAACCCCAATCAGCGTTGAAGTAACCTATACCGATTCTGCAGGTAAAGCATATCCCCCAGAAACTTTCACACTTGACTTTTATGAGTTTGATTGGGTAGGCACAGCAGGGCTGAAAACCACAGCAGGGCATTTACACACTATCTCTGAAACTTTATCAAAAACACAGAAGCAGGTAAATGCCATTAGTGAAATACGAGATGAACTTAAAAAACTCAATAGCGTATCCACAATGATAGTAGAAAAATTCAATGGTGAAGAGATTAAAGTGTATCCATCCCTAAGCAACTATTTTATGCTTGTAGAATTCCAACCTGATGAAGAAAAGGGTTGGGCTATCGGCCATACCACCTCACCGCTTGTACAAGAAACGACGCTCGAATGGAAAATTAGTCAAGTTACTGCTCTAAAGGATAAGAAATCTGCTGAAGTAGACTACAAAAACTTAGAAAGAATTTTTCACAAACGGGGAGGATTTATCTCCTTCTACGACGAGACAGAGGCACAGAACTTCCCCCGTGAATTAAGGCAAGTAAAACATGAAAAAATCTTTACGACTGGACGAGTGGGCTGATGCCCCGCCGCAGCAAACAGGGCAAGGCATCGGTTCTTTGTACGTTTTTAAGATAAGGTAATGTTCTGTTCGGTGAGAACCGGATGTATTTTATTGATATGGAGAAAAGCAAATGAACAGCCAAGACTCAGTTAATCCCCAAACCGAGTTAAACAGGATTTTAGAAATAATCGGCGAGATAGTGAAAATATCTGCTGCAGGCAGCTATATCTACCGAGGCGAATCGAAACGCTATGAGAAAGTATCCTCAACCCTTTACCGAAAATTGGAGGCTGCTAAGATGTTACACCTTGGTGTAGAGGAGGCTCAAAAGGAAGAAGTGGAGGCTGCTAAAAGGTACACCAAGAAAACAGACGAATTTGAAATCCTAACTGAAATTCAACACTTCGGAGGCAAGACTAACCTGATAGACTTTACGACTGACTATTGCACCGCCCTATTTTTCGCCAGTGAATCTTTCCCTTTTGAAGATGGCAGGATTATCTTGCAAGACAAAACTGGGGCAATAAAGGACTGGATTAGAGAACCTCAGGATCCGGATATGGTGGGTCGCATCAGGGGACAGAAGAGCGTATTCGTCCAACCTCCCGATGGCTTTATTGAACCAGACATGGAAATCGTTATACCACAATCACTTAAACAGTCGTTGTTAAATTATCTCAAAAAGGAATTCGACATCTCTATTGAAAATATCTATCCTGACCTCCATGGCTTTGTTAGTAGTCAGGATAATCGCTGGAGTGCTCGCGCGAATTTTGCTAAGGGCATTACCTACACAGAGCAGGCGGATAAAGCAGGAGACCCTAAAGAAAAAAATGAGAATTACCAACAAGCAACTCAGTACTTTACTGAAGCAATAAACCTAATGCCCCAATTCGCAGAGGCCTATAGTACTCGCAGTTTCATTTCCCGCATCAAAGGCGATTTTGACAATGCTGTTGCCGACGCTACAAAGGCAATAGAACTGAATCCAGGGTCTACTTTAGCCTATACCCATCGCGGTAGAATTTACAGGACCAAAGGTGAACCTAACAAAGCTATTGATGACTTTACGAAGGCAATCGCATTGGATCCAGGCAATGCTATAGCTTATAGTGCCCGAGGTGAGGTTTACTTATCCGCGAATAATTTTGATAGTGCTATTATTGACTTTAATAATGCAATGAGAATGGGTGTGAGATCACCCGAGGCCCATAATGTCCTCGGTTCCGCTTACCACGGCAAAGGTGATTTTGACAATGCTCTTGCTAACTTCGACGAGGCCATCCGTTTGAAGTCAGACCATCCCCTAGCTTATATGGGCCGAGGTTTGGTTTATTTGTCGAAAGGCGAAATTAAACTTGCAATTGAAGACAGTAGCACGGCTATAAAACTGAACCCAGAACTTGTTTCACCTTACTACGTTCGCGGGGAAGCACGGTTATACCTACAAGAATGGGATAGAGCCAGGGCAGATCTGAATGAGGCTAAGAACAAGGGGCTGGATATCATTGCCTCGTTTCATAACAAATACAGAGACATTGCAATGTTTGAACAGGAAACCGGTATCCAGTTGCCAACGGATATCGCGATCATGCTGACACTTTGAGGGGCAGGGTATTGAGCACAGCTCGCTTCTACTAGGAAAAGCATTGTAACGAACAACCGAAACCGCTGTATAAAGAATTCAAACACTCAATTGGAAACTGGATATAACAGTGCATTCGCTATAAAAAATGAGATCGTTTCTGGTAGTAAAAAACTGTTTTAGTGTCCCCAGTAATTTTGTTATAGCCGCAATTCTTGCTATTGGCTTCAGTCTCCGTATTGTCGGTATAAACGTCGGATTGCCCGATACGCCTGATCCGCGTGAAGCGATTATTGCACAAGACGTGCTGAACCTCATCCACCTCACGGCCCCCCCTGAAACCTACAACTGGCCCGGAACCGCATGGTTTTATACGATTGCCGTAGTCGGTAAGTTGCTCTCATTCACAGGCTTGCATCTCACGGAAACCCGCGTCATTCTACTCACACGTTGCATCAACGTCTTCTTATCCACTGCGACACTCTGGTTCACCTACGCTATCGGACAACACGCAGGCAGCAGACGCATCGGTCAAATTGCGGCAGGACTGCTTGCGGTCTCAATGTTGCACGCCACCAACGAATCCCGTTTCGCACTCGTTGACATTCCCGCGACCTTCTGCGTAACGCTATTTCTCTACCTTGTCGCACGTACACGTTTTTCTCCAAAGTCGTTTACACCGTGGGCTGCGACGTGGCTCGGTGTTGTTCTTGGAATCGGGTTTGCCGTCAAATTCACCACCGTTTTCGTCTCTCTTTCTTTCGTCGCCTTCATCGGGTGCGATCATTTTTACAAAAGAGTTGCAACGGTTATCGGTGTATCTGCCTTAACGTTTACGCTCCTCTGTCCGTACTGGGTTATCGATCTACTTTCGCCAACGTGGAACCTCTTCTTTGAGGATTTCTGGTATGAAGCGACACACTACCACAAAGGACACTTCGGGCTCATTTCCACAGCAGAATCGGGGTGGCTGCAACGGTTTACCTACATAGCAGTGCTTCTGAGATGGGGAATGGGGTTACCGCTCGCGCTCCTCGCAGTTTTGAGTATTCTGCGAGCACTCGTTTCAGTAAAAAACAGAACCAGCGAGTTCCGTCCATTAGAGATGTTTCTGCTGGCTGTCGTTATTCCGTATCTACTATTTATTGGTGTCCATAAAATCAAGTTCACGCGTCACCTGCTGATCCTCTATCCCGCGCTTACAGTACTTGCTGCGATTGCCCTCGCAAACCTTGGTAGGTGCGGTTTGAAACCGCACCTACCTGCCTCCGCTGGCGGGGCGAAGAATTCCGTAATTTTGCAATGGGGATGTAGAGTCGTGGTGGGTGTTGTTGTGCTTTATTCATTCGTTTACACGGCTGCTTTTGCGGGTATCCTACTTACAAAACCGACGAAAATTGAAGCAGCCGAGTGGATATCCGCGCATATTCCGCTGGAGGAAGCGATTGCGAGCGCACCGGTAACCTTATTTACTTGGCTTCTACCCGATGTAGATTTGGAAATGGCAGATCAAGAAGCAGAATGGGTACTTATCGTCATGCCGGACCTTGAGGTGTTTCTAAAATATCAATTGCGTCCTCATGATTATCAAGATGAAGATTGGTACCCGATTGGTGAGATTGAATTGGAAGAGACAGTCGCGTTTTATACGCGAATCTTAGGAAAAGAAAGTCCGTATAAATTACACAAAACCTTCCAGCGTACACCAGAATTCCTTGGCATCCAAATATCCGATGCCGGTGCCCCGTTCCCGATGCGAGCACTCGTCCATCCTGAAATCCTGCTCTATCGCCGCCGCAATTAAACTTTACTATACTATAACCTAACTTGCTACATATCTGATTTTAGACGCACGAACACCCTTTTTCAGCGAAAATCGGTTATTTTTGCGAAAAAAATTTGGCGTGTTCCTATCATTTTTGGTCTGAAGAGGCACAGGCTAACGGTCTCCTATGCTACGAAGTGGCAACTTGGGTTATACTATGGTTTGGACAATTCGTGTCGCGTTCGCCTTGCGTTTTCAAAACGTCCAGTATTTTTTTTCTGTTTTGCACGCTCAATAAACTCGCAGAAAAAACCACCCTCTTATGTAGGTTGGGTTGAACGGATACCACAAAAACACTGAAAAGCAACAGAAAATGAAGACCTTCCAGATAGACTGTATTGAACAGAGACCGAGAGAAACCCAACATTTTTCCGTTTTCGGAGGGTGAGTCAGAAGTTGGGTTTCACTGCGTTCTTGATCTTAGTGCCCGCCTGTTAGATTGAGGGGTTTATGTCTCGGCACCTCTATCTTCTCGGTTCCGTTCAACCCAACCTACTAAAAATTGTCCAAACTTCACTATAAATAGACCTGCTACTTTGTGTTGAAAATGCTGTTTTTTCCCAAAAAATATCAGATGATTTTAGTTGTATATAGACATTGTTATTTTTAATTTGACAAAAAATTGAATATGCCATATCATAACTTAAAATTCTTGGACAAAAGTAGCAATTTGGTTAATTATAGTGCGAAAAAGCAGGACTAAGAAATGCAGAACAGCCGCATCTATTTTAGCACCCCCAAACAGATTCTACCTATACACCCCATAGATGGTGTGTCCATCGCGCTGAGCGGTCCCGCGCGTTCGATAATAGCAAGCGTTGCTAATACAGTATTAACAACACAATCTGCCCCCCCCCCCCCCCACTTTACAAATAATAAGTATATTGCGACACAAGCCAACATCAACTTTCACGGCTGCTTTGCTGTCTTTTTCGTGCCTACGCGTCCCGTTGCCAAACGGTGCTCCGTTGTGGGTGCTTTTGTTGTCGGGAAACCCCTCTTACATATCTCTGCGATTCTCTTTTTTTAAGCCCGACTGACATCATGAAAATAACTGCCTCTATTTGAAACTGGCAACTTCGATTATTTCACAAAAATATCTTGAAATAAACCTTGAACTATAGAAACTTAGGAGGTATTTTCAAAGAATGTCAAAAACTTTCCTCACTTTTTTCGTATGTTTCTTTTTCTTTTTCGTACTCCTTCTTCAGGCAAATCCAGGCCCGAATGATGCCGTGTCCATCCCCGATGCTGCCCTTCGTGGTGTTATTGAAGCCAAGCTCGGCAAGAGTTCTGGAGACACAATCACTGAGAGTGAGATGGCAAGCATAACCACCGACATCTCTACATTCAATAAAGGCATTACAGATCTCACCGGTCTCGAACATGCAACCGGGACTCCGGCTCTGACGTTCAACCTTGAAAATGTCCAGGACCTAACACCCGTCGCGGGTCTAACACAATTGGAAGGTCTGAGTCTGTATGATAACAAAACGACGCTGGACCTAACCCCTATCAAGGATCTAACAGACTTGACAACCTTAGTCGTTCAGCGCAATTCTGTACGGGCGGATGCCCCGGACCCTATCACGGATATATCAGCTCTGGAGAAACTAACGAAATTGACAACACTGTATCTTGGGGATCAACGTGTTACAGGTCTCTCCGTGCTGAAAAATAAGACGGCATTGGTACAGTTACGGCTTAACGGCAACCGCGATGGTGTAATGGATAACCCGTTAGATGTCTCACACCTGTCAAATTTAACAAACCTGACCTTCCTCGATCTGGACACCTGTGATGTCAGGAACATATCACATCTCAGTCAGCTCACCAGTTTAGAGCAGCTGTACCTTTCAGGAAATAGCGGGCTGGAAGATGTCTCGGCCGTGCAGCATTTCGTAAATCTGGAGACACTATGGCTTACTCGGACGAGCGTTACGCAGGATAGTCTATCAAAGGCACTACCCTCTTTATCAAAACTAAAGGATCTATCGCTTTCGAGAACCCCGATCTCTGACCTATCCGCGCTGCGAAGTTTACCAGCTGATCTGGTGCTGGAAAAACTGAATCTGAGTTACATGTCCCACGATCCTGAGGGAGATTTACTTTACGCACCTGGTATAGGTAAAGGTTGGCTTCTGAAGGATATCTCGCCCTTAGTGGATCTCATGAGCAAGGGAAAGGCCGTAGGAACGAACACCACGGACCTTCGTCTAAACTGGAACTGGGGGCTGGACTATGAATCCCTCTACACACACATTCCTGCTCTCATCGCCGGGGGAATTTCTGGTGTCAGATATACACCCGGTGTACCTGCACTCGAGCGCGCATCTGCGGAAAATCATGTCGGCGGTCCCAGGACAAGGCACACGTTTGCGGTGCGTGCCTCTAATACGATTTCTCAGTCGTTCGGTGATTTCAAGAACGACAGGTTCGCGAAGGTGCCAGTTACGTGGCGGGTTACTGCCCCCGATGATACGGTTTCTGAAGGAAGTGCTCTAACAGGCGATGATGGATTGTCATCGTGGACGATCACCCTCGGCAATGTTGACGACACACACACTATAGAGGCAATCGTCCCTGCGAATACACGCCCATCAGAAGAGGGGCCCTCACATGACGAACTCAAAGTCACATTCACCGCAACAGCCATATCCCCGAACAATCCACCTGTTTTCACGAGTGCTTCAACGGTAAATGTTTTAGAGAATACAACAGAGGTTATCACAGTCGTCGCGGAAGACCCGGATGCAGAAGATGCGATTACAGGGTATGCGATAACGGGGGGTGCGGATGCCTCGTTATTTGAACTCAGTGGGGCGAGCAGCCCGATGGATATGCTACGTTTCAAGACTGCCCCAGATTTTGAGATGCCTGGGAGTGCAGCGAATAGCAACGTTTATATGCTTATCCTCACAGCGACGAGCGGTGTCGGCGACCGTGAACTCACGGCGACCCAGACGCTGACCATCACTGTATTCCCGAATAATCCACCTGTTTTCACGAGTGCTTCAACGGTAAATGTTTTAGAGAATACAACAGAAGTTATCACAGTCGTCGCGGAAGATCCGGATGCAGAGGATGCGATTACAGGGTATACGATAACGGGTGGGGCGGATGCCTCGTTATTTGAACTCAGTGGGGCGAGCAGCCCGATGGATATGCTACGTTTCAAGACTGCCCCAGATTTTGAGATGCCTGGGAGTGCGGCGAATAGCAACGTCTATATGCTTATCCTCACAGCGACGAGCGGTGTCGGCGACCGTGAGCTCACGGCGACCCAGACGCTAACCATCACTGTAGAACGCCCAGTAAGACCGCCCGTTGCCCCATCTGTTGGCGGGGGTGGGTCAGGCCCGCTTGTCTTGTCAGGCCCGCGTGCCTTTATGCCTTTCGGCACACAATCCCTTATCTTCAACGAAATCGGCAACTTTTCAGACCATACAAACGATTGGATTGAACTGAAAAACGTGTGTAATACACCGCTTGACCTCTCTGAATGGCAGATGCGACTGATCACAATCTACCCTGTCGAACTGGGTGGCCAAATCGGAACAGATGTGATCTCATTCCCCAACTTTGTGTTACCCGCAGGAGCGGTGGTGTTAGTTACGCAAACCGATCCGAGCCGGACACATCTTGCGAGTGGATTCAATATCGCCACAGGTGCACGCCAGCGCGGGGCACAGCATCCGTATTTCGTCGCGCCGGATTTGCGACTGCCCCACACCCCTTTTCTCCTGATTTTACAACACGTCGTGCCGGGAAACGCGAGCCCGACTCCAACGCTTATTGATGCTGCGGGAAGTTTATATTTCGAGGTGTTCCCCGACGGCACCGAAGTCTATTCCGATCCCGACACGCCGGACTTACCCGCGTCAACAGCCCCGTTGATGGATGTTGGTGTCTATCAGCGTCAGCGTCTCGACCAGCCGGGGTATCTCGCAGCGGCGTGGATGCCGAGCGGGTATCGTGGGGGCATCGGGTATGATCGGCATGTTGAGGTGTCGGTATCTCTCGGAACCCCCGGCTACCGGCGCGACCCGTCGCCTTCTTTACCGGCGTATCGGCTCGCTTTCAACGAAATCCGCAACGCCGCTAACGACACCCACGACTGGGTCGAACTCAAGAACGTCTGTAGTGAAGGGGTCCATCTCAAACATTGGCAAATCAGCATTGTTGTCAACACCGGTCAGTTAGTCGATGAAGAGGTAGACATTGTGTCGCTTCCGGACTACACGGTGCCGATGGGTGAGGTGCTTCTGATTACGAACAGAGATCCGAGCGAGACGGTGCTTGCTGGGGGGCTGAATATCGCCACGGGTAGGCGCCAGCGCGGGGCGCAGCATCTGTATCTCGTCGCACCTGCCTTGAAACTCCCGGATATCCCGTATCTCCTGATTTTACAGCAGGTGCCGGAATACGGCGAGCGGACGATTGAGGATGTGGCGGGGAATTATGCGCTCACAACATTGCCCGACGGTACCGAAGTTTATCCGCATGCCAACGTGCCTCGCGCGATGGCGCCGTTGGCACCGTTGGCGCATTTTGGGGCGTGGCAGCGTCGGAACTTAGACCAGCCGGGGTATCTTGCTGCGGCGTGGATGTCGAGCGGGTATCATGGGGGCATCGGGTATGATCGGTATGCCCCGGCATCCATGTGTCTTGGCACGCCCGGCTACCGGCAGGATCCCGCCCCTGTGCTGCCGGTGACACAGCGTCTTGTTTTCAATAAAATACACAACGACGGTGATAACGCAAACAATTTTATAGACTATATCGAACTCAAGAACATCTCTGAGACGGCGGTACGGCTGAAACATTGGGAGATTAGCTGTATCGCAAGTACGGGGGAAGCGGCAGATGAAGATGTCGGTATTGTGCAGTTCCCCGATTACACGTTACGGGTCAATGGCGTGCTGTTGATTCTCAAGACGGACCCAGGGATGGCGATTTTTGATGGACGCAATATTGCGCCGGACGCACAGGATATGGAGGCACAGGATATGGAGGCACAGCGCTCCTATTTTGTTGCCCCGGATTTGCACCTCCCGGAGACACCGTATCTCCTGATTTTGCGGCACGCGCTCGGGAAAAACGGCACTCCCGAGGCGATTGAGGATGTCGCGGGTGATTATTTCCGAACTCATGACAATACACAGGTCTGGCCCCTGGCACATACCCTGCGTCCGGGGGCACCGGCGGCACCGCTAAGCGAGGCAGGCACCTATCAGCGCACAGATGCACGCCAACGCGGGTATCTCGCCACCGCCTGGACAGCCATCGCATCACCGCTGCACGCGTATGCCCCCGACGCATTTGCGACACTGCCGGTCACACAGCGTCTCGCTTTCAACAAAATACGCAATGCCGCAAACGACATAGGCGACTATATCGAACTCAAGAACATCTCTGAGACGGCGGTACGGCTCAGAAATTGGACGATTAGCAGCATCACGAGCGACGGTGCGAATCCCGATGAAGATGTCGGCATGGTGTGGTTCCCCGATTACACGTTACCCGGCGGTGGCGTGCTGCTCATTACGAACACCGAACCCGATGAGACGGTGATTGTCGATGGACTGAATATCACCCCAGAGGCAAGCCAGAGACGTGGGGCCCAGCATCCGTATCTCGTGGCACCTAACCTGCAGCTCCCGGAGACACCGTATCTCCTGATTTTGCGGCACGCGCTCGGGAAAAACGGCACCCCCGAGGCGATTGAGGATATGGCGGGTGATTATTTCCGAAGCCTTTACGACTGGCCCCTGGGCTATACACCGCATCCGGGTGCGCCGGCGGCACCCCTGAGTGAGACCGGTACCTATCAGCGCACAGATGCACGCCAACGCGGGTATCTCGCCACCGCATGGACGCTGACGGCATCGCCACCAGGGGTCTCGGATACGCCCACCGCACGTGAAACTCAACCGCATGCCCTCTTCACTCCTGACACGCAGGCAGCGGGTGTGTTCAACCCGACCTTACCCGATGAAGTTCGGATCAGCGAACTGATGTCCGAAACACAGGGGCCCTCGGGCGCGCTCCCCGAATGGATCGAACTCTATAATGCGTCGGCAACACCCGTGGATTTGGAAAGTTGGCAGTTGGAGGTCGAAAACCGGACCGGCACCACACATCGCGCCGCAACCCTGACACTCAATTCGCTCGAGATCCCACCGAAGCAGACGGTGCTTTTGGTAAACGGGAAGGGGAGGCACTCAGGCGCGCTGCCGCCGAATCGGGTTTATGACCTCGCTGCGGCACACCCGGATGCGTTCAGTCACCGACGTCTGAGAAACACCCTCCTCAGCAGAGACGGTTTTTCTCTAAAACTGATACACCCCACAGGGCGCGGCGTTGATACCTGCGGCACCCTCGATGGCGACCCAGGCACCGACGATCTGCCGACATGGACGCTACCCGACAGCAAGACACCCCAAGGACACCGTTCTTCGCTGCTCCGGCGGTTTGACGGTGATGTGTTGGAAGGCACGCAGGCTGCTGGGTGGCTGCCTGCTATGGCGGTCGCCGTCGCGGTGACACACTATTACGGACATCCGTCCGATATTTCGACACCCGGCTTCCTACACCAGATCCTGCCCGGCACCAGTCCAACGGTCGCCTTGAGTATCTCTGAGATCATGTTTACAACGCAAACGCAGGATCGAGACGGCTTGCCCCAATGGATTGAACTCTATAACCCGTCCTTTACCGGTGCCGTGAACCTAAAAGACTATCGGCTCGTCGTTGAAACGCGGCACGCCGGCGAGCCTCAGCAGATTATTATGAACCTTGAGGCGTTTGATGTGTTACCGAAGCAGACGGTGCTGTTGATAACCCAGCGCGGCAGACATTCGCGGCATTTCACTGAAAACCGGACCTACAATCTCTCTCAACGGCACCCGAAGGCGTTTCGTGCCCCAAAGCAGTGGCAGTACTTGCTCAGCAGCGAAGGATTTTTGATCCAACTCACAGATGCCACCGGCAACGTTGTCGATACCGTCGGTAACCTTGATGGCAATCCGTTCACCGCAGATACGCCTGCCTGGACATGGCCCCCCGGTGAAACGCACGAAGGGGCGCGTGCCTCGATCCGACGGTTGTATGAAAAACGGGGGTTTCCCTTGGATGGCAGACACCCGGAGGCGTGGGTGGCTACAGCCACCGTTCCGCCTCTGATAATGACCTATTACGGGCACGCATCGGATGTAGGCAATCCCGGGTATCGCAAGGGGGGACCGCTCCCGGTGGTCCTGTCGCGTTTTGAAGCCGTGCGGGACACAGACACCGTGGTGGTCTCATGGACAACGGAATCATCCCTGGAGAACGCCGGGTTCCACCTCTATCGGAGCACGCAGCGCAAGGACGGGTTCATCCGGGTGAATCCGAAGCTGATTCAAGGCGCGGGCACCACAGCCGAACGGCAGACGTATACCTACGTTGAGAAACCCCCAAAAACCGATGCCGTCTACTATTACCAGATACAAGAAGTCTCGTATAGCGGACAGCAGCAGGTATTAGCGACCACTCGAATAAAGGGGTATCTCTCGGCAGACGGGAAGCACCTGACGACCCTCGGTGCCCTGAAAACCGATAAGTGAGGCCGATATAGGTGTTAACGTTTTTTCGTAAGATCGCGAGCGCCGTGTGTTTCTACAGTGGAAGACATATCCATATATACAAAGTGAATATGTAAAACGAAATACCCCTGTACCTACATCAGCGGTGGCTTGAAATATTTCTTCTGGATAGGGACGATGGCGGAGAGTATTTGAAGAAGCACATCCGATGCGATGTTGTCCGCATCAATGAGCCGTATGAGTTCTTGTGGATAGTGATCAATCAGCGGTTCCGTTTCACGTTTGTAAACGTCCCATCGGTAACGCACCACAAGCTCTTCCGAATCATCAATCCGGTTCTCTTTGAGTGAGCGTCCCCGGATCCGTTTGAACATCACTTCGCGGTCTTCACAAATCATGTAGATGATTTTAAAAACCTCTATATACGGCTCTATTAACCTCGCTTGTGTAATGTTCCGTGGAATACCGTCAAGAATAAGCAGGTCGCATTCTGGCGCGTAAATCCCTTCGCGCACCTTCGTATCCATGTAATGCTGCCAAATTTCGATCGTGATCTCATCGGGGACTAATTTGCCGACGCGCGCGTACTCCTGGAAGATTTGGCCGTATTTGGAATTCGTATCAAGTTCTCGGAACATATCTCCACTTGAGATATGGAAGATGCCCGGGATCTGCGCCAGCATTTTTCCCTGTGTTCCTTTACCTACACCGGGCGGACCGACAAGCATCACTGCGTGATAACGGGGACCAATAACCTCGTGTAGGGGATTCTTATCCGTTGTCATTTCTGTTTATATCCTCTGCTGCCTAAGTTACACGCCATTGAATTGACGCACCGTCCACGAAAAACCGAGCACATCAATAGGTATTACATGTCAAGAAGGTGTTCAAGGATATAAAAATCCAAGCCTTCATAGTCTCGGGCAGCGATAAACTCCTGTTCGACTTTTTTATCATAAGTTCGCACCTTCTCAAGCAAGTTAAGGAAGGTTCGGCGGCTACTCAATAGGTGTTTTGTGGAGATGTCACGCGGCTGCGTTCGCATCACTTTTACGTCTAATCCGACGAATTCGCCATTTCTACCGTATCCGTTCTCTTCAAGTATCCGGACCTGATTAAATGCCCGACGCAAGTTAACAGAGCCGAACGCCTTATCCTGGTCGAATTTAAGCCCGTTCTGGTCGTTGAGATGGACACTCCAAAGTTTCTTATGATAGAGCGCGTACCCCATTTCATCCGACGGCTCTAAACCCGCGAGAATCGCGTGCGCGCTCTCAATTAAGCCACCAACCCGTTCTGGCGCAGTGCTCGCATAAGCCAACCCAATCGCATGTCCAATCGTCGGAATGTACGCAATGTCCATCGGCTCATTCGGTTTCGGTTCAATCAGAATACGGATCTCCGAGTCGTATTCGAGCAACGCATTGATAGCATCCAGGATCTGTCCAACAGCATCTGCCGACGATTTCGTTTCGCGGATGTAAGTGCCTTCACGCGCAAGCCACAACACAAGGTTCCTACACCCAATTTCGTTGGCAATATCCACACACCGTTTTGAACGATCCAACGCATACTGCCGTTCTTTCGGCGAATTTGAGGTGTAAGCACCATCAATTGTTTGCGGCGATTCCCAGAGACGTGGTGCTACCACCTCCGCTGTTAGACCCTGGTCATCGAGTTGTGCTTTCACAGTTTTTGTTTGCGCCATCAATTGCGAATGCGTCTTGCCATCAATATCAGGAACAATGTCGTCGTCATGAAACTGTATGCCAACGAACCCGAGATCACGGTAAAATCCTACCTTCTCATCAAAACTATACGATTCCCGAACAGCGGGTCCAAATGGGTCTGATCCTTCGTGTATGTTCCAAGGTCCGAAGGAGAACGCGTACGCCGTTGCTCCTTCAAAAGATTCACTCATCTTTCTTCTCCTCCGCGCAGCATTCCGACGCCACTCCTCCGTTTTTATGCTTATCATCTTCTTTAAAAGAATAAAAACGCTCTAATCGCGATAAAGGGTACGAAAAAACTGCTTGACTTTTGTAATAAGTATAAAGTATTATTTTAAATGTGTCAAGGAATTCTGTCGATAAAACCTTCATCTCCATTTTTCAGTCCCACGCATACGAAATAAAACGGCATACGAAATAAAACGGATATCCCTGAAATGTTACCTATACGTCGTCCAACCCTCATTTCTCTATATCTACTATCTGCATTTACGATTGTACTTAACCTACCTATCTTATCTGTCGCAGCGTTCAATTCCCAAGACACACCCAGTACGCCTATTCCGACGCAGAAACAGGCATTAACACTACAAACGACATCGGAGAAAACCCTTAATTTTCAAGATATTTACCAAATTAAACTGAATCTGGAGATCCCCGGAGACATCGAAATAATTGCCATTGAAGAAGATAGTATCAAGGTCAAGCTCGAAAAACAGATGCAAGCAACAAATACCGAACACGACACGCTTATACGTGCATACCTTGATAACATCTCGATAATAGAAACACGCAGCGACGGCACACTCCAGTTAGGGGCCCAATTGCCAACAGATGATACTCCCGACGCAAAACCAAACCCGCTCGCGAATATGCCTGACCTGCAAGCGACACTTAACGATCAACTCCGACTAAAATGGACGATTAACACCCCCGCAGACGTCGCCCTTAGCATCAAAAACAAAACAGGTAATATCCGTCTGAAATGTATCCGAGGCAAGATAGAAGTTACGACAGATACAGGGAACGTCGTGTTAGATGAAACTTTGGGGAACTACAACATCTCTGCCAAAAAAGGAAATATAGGCGGAAAAATTTTGCTAACGCATGGACAAAACACATTACTGACACAAAACGGTTCAGTCCGGTTGATTATACTCGATACTGTCGCGGCACCGATGGATGTGACCGCACACGGTGGCGGTATCCGATTAGAATTACCCGAAGATTACGCTGTCGATGCTGAACTTGAAAGCGAAAAACGGCAGATTGTTGTCAATCTACCGGCACAAATTGACAACGCCACATCTCTAACCATTATTAACGGTGGAGGTCCGCTATTTCGTTTGAAAACGACCAATGCGATCTCGATTCTACCCAGTTCATCGGAAGCAGAGAATGGATCCCCGGATCCTTCGTCAGATTCACTCACTGGTTTTTCACAAACCGTACTGGAGACAGCACACCCTCCGGTCATTGATGGTAATATCTCTGAAATAGCGTGGCAGCGGGCAAGTCCACTCTCGCCTTTTCAGAACGCGGATGGCACAGGTGAACCACAGAACCCGACACAGACCTCTTTATTGTGGGACTCCGAACACCTCTATATCGGCGTAAAAGCACATATCCGAGAAGCACAGATCCCGCACATCTCACAGACACAAAACGACTCTCCGATTTGGGAAGACGAATGCATCGAAATCCTGATGGATCCGAATCTGAAGACCGATACCTACTACCACTTTGTTATCAATCCTATTGGCGCGCTCTTTGATCAGCAGGTCAACCTACCCGGAACACCTTATTTTCGATTCGCGCCTCAAGATGTTCAATTGACACTCAGTCGGGATACCACAAAAACAGATTTTGACGCAGATAGCGACTGGAACTCAAACGCGAAGGTCGCAACCGAGATTACCACCACCTTTTGGAGCGTTGAAATCGCCATTCCGCGTGCGATGTTGGAAAAACCGGCTGGCTTAGACGCGCAAGACGGATCCGCTGGCGACAATAGATGGCTTTTTAACATTCACCGTAAAGCATACACGGATACCCGGAGTGCAGAAGATCTTGTTCTGACCACAGAGAGAGAGTATAGTTATTGGCAACCAACTTATGATACAGAACATCCGTGGTGGCTCCATGCCGCACAACAGTATGTCGGTGCACTCTCTGAACGTTCCGCACCGGCAATGGGACTGTTGAACTTCGTAACGATGCCATCTGAACCCTCCGAAACTTTTACAGCAGAGGCGCAATTCCTCGTTTCCGCGATTGAGATTGAAGGGAATACAAAAATCGCAACAGAGGCTATCCTGCAGAATATCCCTATTCAACCCGGTAGTATTACCACAGGTTCGCAGCTCGCATGGTTGATCGAAGAATTACGGAATCACGACTGGTTTCAAGATGTGCGTCTGGAAACGAGACAAGAACAACTTCCGCTTGAAAATCAAGGAACTCCACAGGTTTTCAGCGTCCACATCCGAGTCACGGAAGCCCCGGTAATCTCTGCTCGACTGATTAAGATTGACGGAAATAGAAGTTTCCCGGCATATCTTATCAAAGAATGGTTTCAACTGAATCCGGGTTATATTGCTGTCGCAGCGGCGGCACTTAAGCAGCAGTTAATTGCCGATTTCTATTCAAATCGTGGATATGAATTCGCTACCGTTAAACACCAAGTCGTCAACGATGCCCTCGAATTTCATATCAATGAAGGCACTTTACACGAAATTCGGTTTACCGGAAACAACCGGATTTCACGTTTGGAACTCTTATCCGCTCTTGCTATAAAAACCGAAGACAATAATGGAGAACAGGTTTCACAAGCATCAGATATTTACCACCGGACGCTCGGACAATCAAAAGTGAACCGAATGCGTAGGGAACTCCGTGAAAACAATGAGCACTTTAAGTCAATTCGCGGGTGGCGAGTCCAACGCGAAGGCGGAAAAAATGTCATGATCGTCGAGATTGAGGAACAACCGATCGCCAAACCCGGTGGTTTCCCGATTATTCAATTCAATCGTGTCCACGGTTTAGTGCTTGGCGCGGGCGGAACACTCACGACACAATTCACAGGCACGGAGCAGGTTTTTGGATCAATCAGCCGCGGATTCTCCAGCAAAATGTGGAACTATCAAGCCGGTATTGAAAAAGGGTTCTTTAAACGGCAACCGCTTAAACTCAGGGGCAGTTTCTACAAACTTACCGATGTCAGTTCTAATACCTATCTACATCACGGCGATGCTTCCCTGAGTGCCTCTTTTTATGGTTCCGCACTTCAAGACTACTATGAACGTTGGGGATCTCAGGGATGGATAACCTACGCACCGTCGGAATCAAGTTATCTCAGACTGGAATTCACAGCAGAAAATCACGAAAACCTTTCTAAATCATCGGATTGGAGCTACCTAAATCGAAATATACGCAAGCGAGACAATGCTCGGATTGAACGTGGGCAATTAAGAAACATCGCTCTCGTTTTCGCGTTTGATACCCGGGACCATAGATCAATATCCAGACAAAATTTCCATACGTTGTTTTCCGCGAATGAACGCACTCGCCGGGGGTGGCGCGGACAGTTTGCTGTCGAGATGACGGGGCAATATCTCGGTGGTGATTTCGATTTCAATTTCTACCGATTTGAAATCGCGCGCTACACACCTCTGTCAGGCCCACATAACTTGAACATTAGAGTCGCAGGCGATTTTTCTGACGCGCCATTGCCCAGACAACGCTTACTTCACCTTGGCGGCGGTAATACTTCGCGTGGCTATGATTTCAACAGGTTCGCCGGGGATAGTCGATTTCTGCTCAACCTTGAATATCGGCTCATCAATGAGACAATCGACACAGATTCTGGAGATGTATTCGGATGGACACTGAACTGCTTTCTTGATACAGGTAGCATCTGGTGGTACGGGAACGCACCTGTTGCCAATTTTCAGGCATTCACAGAACAGCTTAAGACTTCAGTCGGGATCGGAGGTTCCATCTTCATAGATCCGTTTGGCACCCTAACACCTTGGAGTCTTGCTATTGAAGTCTCAGAGGCACTTGATTCATCGTTCTCATTACGAAATCCAATAGTCATTTTACGCTTTAACCGTATCTTTTAGGAGATGGCAGTCAGCAGTCAGCAAAGAGGGGTTCGTTTAATCAAAAACCTCTGGCTGAAGGCTGAAGGCTAATACCGCGAGAAAACTGATTGAACCTTAACCAACAACTCGTGCCTTAGTCAAAGTTTCGGAGTCGAGTTGTTGGGTAAAAGAAAGTTTAAAAATATGAAAACTACACCGCTTCATTACATTCATGAGCAGCTCGGCGCGACCTTTGCAGAGAAGCACGAAGGCTGGCGTGTCGCTGTCCATTACACGGATCCTATTTCCGAGCATCACGCTGTCCGAAATAGCGTCGGTATTGCTGATGTCTCTTACCGAGGTAGGCATCAGTTAGCAGGCGAAGATCGCGCAAAATTTCTGCACCGTATCATCTCAAACGATGTTGAAAGCCTTTCCGCAGGACAAGGCACCTACGCCACACTCCTAACACACCGCGGCAAAATCATCGCCGATTTAAACATCTATGTCCTTAAGGACACAATCACTATTGACACTGCACCGGAAACCACAGAGAATGTTTTCACCGAATTAGACAAGTACATCATCGCTGACGACGTTGAATTCTCTGACGCAACGGCTAAAACGGGTGCGATTGCTGTCCAGGGTCCTAAATCATCTGAACTTGTGCAGTCCGTTCTCGCGATCAGCGATGTGGCAAATTTGCAGGAACGCCACAATCGCGTGCGTGAAGCGGATGCACTTTTTAAAAACGCCGTCGCTTGTGTCCGAACAGACACCACCGGCGAAATCGGTTATACACTTTACACTGCCACCGACGGATTGGAACCACTCTGGAAAGCGTTAATGGCTGAAGGATTACAATTTAATGTTCAACCTATCGGATGGAATGCCCTTGAATCCCTGCGGATTGAAGCGGGTATTCCGAGATATGGCACGGAACTCACCGATGCTGTTATCCCGCTTGAAGCGGAATTAGAACACGCCATTGATTTTGAAAAGGGATGTTATATCGGACAAGAGATCGTCGCCCGGATGAAATATCGTGGACACCCCAACCGCTTGTTACGCGGTCTGAAAATCGACGGGAGCCCGACAGCGCAAGAGGACTGCAGACTTCATCCAAACGCACCGATTTTCAACGGCGATAAAGAGGTTGGTTGGGTTACAAGTGCCACCTTTGCCCCAACACTCGCAAAAGAGATCGCCTTGGGATACGTCCGTATCGCAGTGACAGAACCCGGCAGTCGCGTCCAGATTGAAACATCGGACGGACGTGTCGATGCGACAGTCGTACGATTGCCATTTTCTTAGAGCGAGTACGCAGTTAACAGTACGGTTGCTACGCAACCTTTCAGTTAACAGTTATAAGTTAAGAGGTGGTAGGTGAATCAACTGCGTACTTATAACTTCTAATTTCTAAAGTACAAAACCCACTTTCCGCAGGCAGGGTTTGTAACGTCTAACCCAAAATTGTGGGTAAACACCACAAATAATTAATTATAAGGTGAATTTATATGACACATAACCATTTGAGGTTCCAAACACTTCTGCTGCTACTGCTCTTGCCTATATTCTTAGGTGGCTGTGGCCTGGCAAAACTGTCCCGGATTCAGTCGGAGGGCAATTTAGTCGTCGTAGAATCCACGCTCGCTAAAAACCTCGGAACGCTTGAACGTTTGGCGAAGACTGGAAACAGCGGACTTATCACCAAAACCGCACGCGCACACGCATCTTACAGCGGTTTCCTCGAAGATAAGATGGAAGACGCAGAGATCTCCGGAAACTTTGAAACAGCAGCAGAAATGCGTTCACAAGCAATCGGACACTACGTACGCGCTGAAGAATACGCCTTTAAAGTGTTAGCAAAATCGGATAAAACCTTTAAGGACGCGAGAAATGTACCCCTTGATGATCTAAAAGGAGCACTCCAGAAACTGAAGAAAAAACAGGTGGAACCGCTCTTTTGGGCTGCTTACGCGATGGCGCGCGGTATCAGCCTCCAGAAAGATGACCCGATGCAAGTCATCGACCTCGATCGCGTCGAAGCGATGATGCAACGTGTGCTTGAGTTGGACGATACCTTCTACTTCGGTAGTGCCTATCTCTTCTACGCTGTCTATTACGGCGACCGATCTCCGTCCATCGGCGGCGATCCAGAAAAAGCGAAGGGATACCTTGATAAGGTCGATGAACTGAATGACGGCAAATTTCTGTTGGCAAAATTTTATCGCGCACGCTACTACGCCTATCCTCAACAGGACGTCCACCTCTACAAACAAATGTTGCAGGAAGTTATCGATGCACCGGATGACATTTTTCCGGGTGAAGAGGCCGCAACCGCCCTCGCAAAATCACGCGCTAAACGCTGGCTCGGTCAGACGGATATGCTTTTTGATTTAGAAATGATGGAAGGAGACACAAAATAATGAAAATAAAGAAAACAGGCTACGTTGGTGCCGTTTCCAAACTTAAATTGGCATTGATAGGTCTACTGATTTTAGGGATGTTAACCGCACCGACAACACTTTTCGCTGCGGAATCTATTAAATTCGCGACGCTTGCACCGAAAGGCTCCACATGGATGAACAATTTCGAGGCGATGGCGAGAGAGATTCGCGCAAAAACAAATAACGAAATCGGACTCCGTATCTATCCAAACGGCGTTCAAGGCGACGAACTCGATGTCATCCGTAAGATGCGTGCCGGATTGATCCATTCTGGCGCGATGACAGCCACCGGCCTCGGTGAAATACAGAAAGAGGTACTCATCTTCCAATTGCCGCGGATGTTCAGAAACTATGAAGAACTCGATCATGTCCGAGATTTTCTTCGCGAAGACCTTGATAAAAAGTTTATGGAGACCGGGTATGTCCTAATTGGGATGGGAGACATCGGTTTCTACTATATCTTCAGCAATGAACCGATCCGCACGATTGCTGACATTCAATCGCCAAGCGTCAAGATGTGGGCTCGGACAAGCGACAAAATCGCACTCGAATTCTACAAAAACGCCGAGATTGCAACGGTACCCAGAGAAGTTACACAGGTCTTGTCCTCGCTTTATTCAGGGCAGATCAACACCGTAACTGCATCACCCTACGTCACTGTCGCACTCCAATGGCATGATAAATTCAAATACATGACGAACCTCCCCGTGAGCGTCGGTGTCGGTGCCACGGTTATAACGAAAGAAAAGTTCGATCAACTGACCGCGCAGGAGCAGCAAGTTTTGCGTGAAGTCGGGGACAAGTACCAAGCCTCCCTGATTGAACAGATTCGGAAGGATAACGATAGAGCGGTTGAGGCATTACAAAAGAAAGCAGGTCTCCAAGTCGTCGAGTTTGAGGACGATGCGCGCGAAGCGTGGGATGCAATCGCTGCAGAAACGCATAAAGCACTCGTCGGTCAGATTTACTCCCAAGAATTTCTCGACAAAATCAACGCACTCTTGGAAAAATACCGGAAAAACCAATAGGTAACACTGACGCAGGACATCAGCAAACCTCTCAACAATAGGCGCGCTCCCCAAAGCGCGCCTATTAAATTTATATTTACCGAATGCCTCTTTTCAATGTAAATTTCATTTGTCATTTTTTTCGGTGTGTGGTATCATGGCATTTTTGAGGAGGAATTCAAAACACGTGGCATCTATTAACGACATCGCAAACGACTTTATTCGCGAAGAAATTGAAGAGTTCCTTGAGGAACCTGATGAGATCACACGCACCATTGAGATATTCGCGCAGGCAACTCCGGCTATGCAGGACATTGCTGCTGCACTTATCGACGGCGACCATCACACCGTTGACGAGTTGACAGAAACGGCACTACAAGACGGCACCGAAGCGTTGGAAATTATGGACGATGGACTCATCGCAGGAATGGGTATCGTCGGCATCAAGTTCCGAGAAAACTTTATCTTTGTGCCAGAGGTGTTGGCGTGTGCCCGCGCCATGAAAGCAGGGATGACACATATTGAACCAATCCTTTCCGATTCTGGGATTGAACCCATCGGGACAGTGATTATGGGAACCGTCAAAGGCGACCTACACGACATCGGTAAAAACCTCTGTATCATGATGTTGCGTGGCGCAGGTTTTGTGGTACACGATCTCGGTGTTGATACCTCTGAAGACGAATTCATTGAGGCTGTTGAGGAATACGAGGCCCCAATTTTAGGGATGTCAGCACTCCTGACCACAACGATGCCGAACATGGGAAAAACGATTGATGCCTTTATTGACGAAGACCTACGCGAAGAAGTGAAAATTATGGTCGGCGGCGCACCCGTCACGCAAACATTCGCAGACGACATGGGTGCGGATGGATACGGTAAAGACGCGCTCGCCTGCGTCGCACTCGCGAAGCAGTTCCTCGAAGCACCAGACGAAGAATGGTGATCTGAAATAAAAAAAACGAGTCTCCATTCACAGGCAGGTTTGTAGGAGCGAGCTGTGCTCACGATGCCTATACCTTTCAACTTTGACGGGACAAAGACCAACACATCTATGAACATTTAGGGAAATCATAATGCAAGATATTACCGATTCTAAAGCATATTACAACCGCGGTATTGCTCACTACAAAAAACGTGAGTATGACAAAGCTATCGTGGACTTTAGCAAGGTCATAGAACGTCATCCTGATCATGCTGAGGCGTACTATAATCGCGGCAACGCGTATCGTGATATAGTTGATTTCGACAAAGCTATCATAGATTACACTAAAACAATAGCACTTAAACTTGATCACGCCGAAGCATATTACAATCGTGGTAAAATTTACGTCGAAATGGATGAATATGATAAAGCTATAGCAGACTTTAGTATGACCATAGAAATTGATCCGACACATTCCGATGGACATGGCTACCGCGCTGACATTCACCATAGTATGGGCGAATATGACCAGGCCATCGCTGACTATAGCACAGAGGCAGAACTTCGGCCCAATGATCCTGAAGTCTATTATGACCGTGGCACCACTTATTGTGAAAAAGGTGAGTATGACAAAGCCATTGCAGATTATAGCAAAGCGATAAAGTTAAACTCAACGTTTACAAACGTTTATATTAAGCGAGGCTTGGCTTACTTTCATGTAGGCAATTTTGAGTCTGCTATTCAAGATTATGACAAAGTCCTGGAACTCGAACCGAAACTTACCGAAGTCTACGCTGCTCGCAGTATAACGCGATTACATCTGGATGAATGGGAAAGTGCTAAATCAGACCTAATTTTTGCCAGAAATTTATGGGTAAACACCCTAAAAACATTTTATACGATGTACGAAGGGGTCGCTGACTTTGAGCAGAAAAACAATGTTCAGTTGCCGGAAGATATTGCTGCGATGTTGAACCTATAATAGAAATGAAACGTTGAATGTATAACTTCAACTGTCAAGGAAAATAAATGCCAAACTCCTGTTATTCGTTACATCAATATTCTGTTGAGACATTGTTGAATTGGATTAAAACCGAAGATATAGTTATTCCAGAGATCCAAAGACCTTTCGTTTGGACAGCACCGAAAGTGCGTGACTTTATTGATTCGCTTTACCACGGTTACCCGGTTGGGTATCTCATTACTTGGCCGAAGTCGGATGTTTCCCTCCGAGGTGGCGAATCATCAACCCGTGAACGGATCTTGATTGATGGGCAACAGCGCACAATGGCACTTCGAGCAGCATTGTTGGGAAAAAAGGTTTTGACCAAAAAATATAGGGAACAGCAAATTCAGATAGCTTTTCATCCTGATACGGAAAGTTTCGCGGTGGCTACTAAAGTTATCCGTAAAGACCCAGAATGGATTTCTGACATCTCCGTTGTTTTCAATTCTAATTCCGGCTTGCTCCGATTAGTTGATGAATACTGTGAGAAGAACGACGGGGTAGACAGATATGAAATGGGGGAACGTATAGGGAAACTTTATGAGATTCGGAACAATTCTTTCGGCGTTATTGATCTCAATGAAGACATAGATGTAGAAACTGTCGTAGAGATTTTCGTCCGTATTAATGGAACGGGTGTGCGTTTAAGTGCAGCGGATTTCATTATGTCCAAACTCGCTGCGAGTGAACAGTACAACGGTCACTTATTGCGTCAGTCCATTGACTACTTTTGTCATCTGGCAACTGTCCCTGAAGCACATAGTCGTTTAATTGAAGATCAGGCCTTCGCCAATACAGATTATTTTCGATTGATAGAATGGTTAGAGAATTGGAGTGATAATATCTATATCCCTGCCTATACTGACATGCTTCGAGTGGTTTTTGCATCAGAATTCAAGCGTGGAGATTTAACTCACTTGGTGGATCTGCTTTCCGGTGATTCTGTAGAAGACATCTTTCGTCGACTTGAAACCAGTCTGCGAAGCTATATAAACGAAACTAATTTCAAGCGTTTTGTTACGATATTGCGATCAGCAGGATTCGTAGATGCATCAATGCTTACGGCAAGAAATGCCGTTAATTCTGCTTATACCCTATTTTTGATTTTACGCTCACAAAATGTGAATGCTAACCAGATTGAAAAATTGGTCCGCCGATGGTTTGCGATGTCTGTATTAACAGAAAGATACAGTGGGGAACCGCAAGCCACCTTGGGTGAAGATGTCCGAAATATGACCACTGCCGAAGAAATTGAAGCGTACCTTGAAGGATTAGAGCGCTCAGGACTTTCAGATGCCTTTTGGAATGAAGAGCTTATGCAGAAACTCAACGTCTCAGGCCCTAGGAATGTCTATTTCAACCTGTTTCTGGCAAGCCAAATCAAAAAGAATACTAAAGGATTTTTGTCAAGTGATATGACAATAAGGGACCTTTTCGGAGGTCAGAGAGATATTCATCATATCTTTCCCAAGAATCATTTACAAAAGTTAGGTATTGCAAAGAATCAACACAATCAACTGGCAAATCTCGCGATCACGCAAAAAGATATCAATATCGCAATTGGCAACACAGCACCCACAACATATTTTTCAAGGTTACAAACTGGATGTAGAGAAGGAAACCCTGCCTACGGAGGAATAAATAATCTTGATGAATTGCAGCAGAATCTTGACAGTCACTGCATTCCTGAAGGTGTTTTTGGAAACTACGATGAATTTTTGAATGAACGTAAAAAACTCATGGCAACCAAAATACGGGAATATTATTTTTCCTTGTAGTGCAATTTAAAGAGGACCTAAACAGTGAATAATACAACTAAACCTATCATAGCAGCCCCAACAGCACGTGGAGATCGTCCTCTTGAGGGAAAAAGAAACATCCTTACGGATGCTCTTTACGAGATAGGATATAATGACCCGTTAGTAGAGACGTTAGTGGACATCCTAATAGAAAGGAATGTCATTGATTTCAGCATTGTTGACTATACAAGCCACATCATAGACCAACTCAGCGAACACTATGGAGAATCCGCTTTATGGGGTGACTTTGCAGGTGCTGTTGCCTTGGAAGGTTTAACTGCTTCCTTGACTGGAGAACTGGGAAAAGACTGGCGGACAGCTAAGGGCGATACTTTTAGAGAAAAGATACAACACATTATCACTGAAGCCATTAAAGAATTGGAGCTGAAGGTGGTTAGCCGCTATGAATTAGAACATGGCAGCACCCCGTCTGAAGAATTAGAAGACGTTAGACAGTATTTGACGATTGATTACGGAGAATTCAATTCTTACCTTCCAAATGTTGATCTCGTTATTTATAACCCTGAAAATTCGCGCCCTATCGCCGTAATCTCGTGTCTGGTTAATTTGAAAAATCAGATCATTGAGCAAGCTTATTGGAAACGCAAACTTCAGAGAGAAAAAAATAAAGCCTCTATCAAATTTTATCTCATCACGGCTGATTTAGATGAAACCCTAAAGATTGTAGACATACCAAAGAGAGATCGAATCATTGCAGAGATTGACCTTGACGGCACCTACGTACTAACAATGGAAGAACTTGAAGAGAGCGACAAAGTTAAACTTTTCGAGCATTTTATTCAGGATTTGAAGCAACTGATTGAAGAGAATTAGTGTTCTACCCAACTTCAAATTGATGATAGATGCTTGGAATCGGACGAGGAAACCTCGCCCCTACAATTAGATCGCTATATTGTCTAACACAAATTGCTGAACCGATAACCAAACACTATGAAGAAGATAGACAAAGCCGAATACGAGAAGCGTCTTAATAAAATTACGCAGATTTTTGAAGGACTGGTTGTTCACGCCGATGAACAGGCGACCTATCGGTGTCCCTACAAAAATCGGTTTGACCACTGCACAGCGCAGTTCGGCTGCCGAAACCAACGGAAGATCGACGAAGGAACAGGATTGCTGTGTGTCGGCGACGATAAATTGGATTATCGTAGCGCATGGGAGACGGACGCGCTTGATCAAACAACGGAATCCCAAGGCACAATCACTTGCGACGGAAAGGTTTATCAACTCACGCCCGGAAAAACCGTTTTTGACTATGCCGACGATTTAACTGTTCAGGTCCCCACCTCCTGCTTCCGAACCGGTCAGTGCCACGAATGCATCGTTGAAATTAAACGCGGTATGGACAGCCTACGACCCCCTAACGAGGCAGAAGCGTTCCTGCGGGAGAACTACCGCCTCGCCTGCCAAGCGGTTGTCCTTGATGTCAATTCGGATGTCGAATTCACACCCCTCCGGCGCACACCGAAGATTCTAACGCATTCCACGATAGATGACAATCAAACTTTGGAATTGAATCCGCGGGTCACACACCGCGACGGCACTGTCTACTACAAGGATGAACCTATTGATAAGTACCGAGGACACCTTTATGGGTTAGCCATAGACATCGGCACAACGACAGTCGTGGCGAATCTGGTGGACTTGGAGAACGGAAAAATCGTCTCCGTTAGCTCTTTTGAAAACCCGCAGCGTTTCGGTGGCAGCGACATCATGAACCGTATCTCCTATGACGGTGAATTTCACGGGGAACTCCGACGCTCGCTTATCGCTGCCCTGAACAGTGAAATCATGGCGTTGTGCGACAGACACAACTTCGTCAGACAAGAAATTTACGAGGTTGTCGTTGTCGGTAACACAACGATGCGCGACATTTTCTTCAAACAGGATGTGCAAAGCATCGGACAAAAGCCTTATAAATCCGTGATTGAACACGAATATCGGGACGGCATCCGTTCAACCACATCGTTGACTGAAAAAACGCGTCGTTTGGGTGTCCGCGCGAACCCGAAAGCGATGGTGTATAGCCTGCCGTTGATTGCCAGCCATGTCGGTGCAGATGTCGCCGCAGATTTAGTCTCAATTGACATCGCCGCACAGGACGAAACCATCATGTTAGTCGATGTTGGGACGAACACCGAGGTGGTGGTCGGAAATACGGAGCGGATGGTCGCTGCATCGTGTCCTGCAGGTCCAGCATTTGAAGGTGGTGGTATTGAATACGGGATGCCTGCTTACCCGGGCGCTATCGAGTCTGTGAAATGGAATGGTAATCAGTTCGACTATGATACAATTGATGAAGAAACACCGCAGGGACTATGCGGTTCCGGACTGATTTCACTCCTCGCTGAGCTGCGTCGGAACGATCAGATGACACCAAAAGGCGTTTTCGCAGATAGGAAGCAACGCATTATGTCAATTTTGCCGGAACACGGCATTACTTTTTCACGCGAAGATGCGAGCAATTTAGCACAGGCAAAGGCGGCAAACTACTGTGGACAGTATATTGTTCTCCGACACTTTGGTTGTGTTCCACAAGACATCACAACCCTGTTTTTGGCAGGTGGTTTCGCCAACTATGTTAACCTGCAAGATGCAGTTGAAATTGGATTCCTCGCACCTGTACCCGAGGCAAATATCGTTAAGATCGGTAACGCCGCGGTAGCGGGAGCAACGGCTGTCCTCCTTTCCGAAAGAAAGCGCGCACATATTGAAGCGTTCGTTAGCAACATCGAGCATATTGAATTGGAAACGACCCCAGATTTCTTTGATATATTCGTGGAAGGTTGTCAATTCAAACCGATGTTTTTTTAACTATAGGCTCCTATGCGTTGTTCCACTTCGTTTCACAACGGTTTCTGTTGAATTCTACGCGACTGAAGATCTGTCCAATCTTTAACACTCCCCCGTCAAATCCCCATGCTTTAGCTTGTGGGATGTAGACGGGCGTTAGGTTTGTGTCAAAAAAACAGTTGACTTCTGTGTGCATTTTATGGTATCATTACTATTACCAGTTGGCAAGCAGTTTCAGCGTTACCGCCCCCTTCCCAGTAACGGGTGGGGACCCCGGTAACGTGCTTGCTTTCCCACTGAAACAGGATAAAGGCTGGTAACTGGTCATGTCATGAAAACCTACAAATATGAGTTCTCTCATCAATCGAATGTGATACAGATTGGCAATCTGATAGATGATTTGCACAGTGTCCATCTGCATATCTTGCGTCTTCAGCGTCGCTACTATCGGATTTATGGTAAATATGCTTCGTTGTCTCGTATCTTGAAACATATCACGAAACTCAAGCGGACGACGAAACCGCATTGGAACGCTTTGCCGAGTCAAATGATCCAAGACGTTGCTATCCGTATAGATTTAGGATACCAACGTTTCTTTGACAATATAGAAGACCGCAAAACAGGCAAAACGACACGTAAAGTTGGTAAACCGAAAATTAAGCCGAATCACAAATACAAATCTGTGACGTTCACACAGGCGGGATACAAAATAGAAGGCAATCGTCTGACGATCAACTGTCTAAAAAAGTCCTTCACATTTTGGAAACACCGCGACTGGACAGGCAGTATAAAAAAAGTGACTATCAAACGTGATAATGTTGGCGACTACTATCTCTATATTGTCTGCGAGGATTGCGAACCTTCCGAGAAACTCCCATTGACCAGTCATGAGGCAGGGGCAGACTTCGGTAGTAAAACATTCCTCACCCTTTCAGACGGAACGAAGATAGCGTCGCCAGAGTTCTATAAGCAAAGTCTGAAGGCAATCCGTGTAGCAAACAAGGCACTCTCTGGCAAGCAATATCTATCAAATGGGTGGTATCGTGCGAAACGACACCTTGCCCGTGTGCATAAGGATATAGCCAATCGTAGACGCGATTGGTTTTTCAAGTTAGCCCTCCGTCTTGTGCGTAAATACGATAGCATTGCGATTGAGACCCTGAATCTTGAAGGTATGAAACGCCTTTGGGGACGCAAAGTTTCTGATATTGCTTTCGGTGAGTTCGCATCAATCCTTGAATGGACATGTGCTAAGTATGGTAAAACCTTATTGAAAGCAGGTCGTTGGACTGCGACAACAAAACCGTGTTCGAATTGTGGCTATCACAACGAAAAGCTTTCTCTCTCTGATAGACAGTGGACATGCCGTAATTGTGGTTCACACCATGACCGAGACGTGAACGCTGCGATAAACATATTGCAGGCTGGGGTACCCGTGTCTTGATACACGATAAAACCGATCTGATTCGGAATAATAGCCTGCTGGTGGAGCGACAATAAGACAGTGGACTCATAGAGAAAACCGCAGTCGCTATGAAACCGAAGCCCCTGCCTTTAGGCAGTGGGTGGTATCACGAGATAGGAGAACCCAAGACAACGGAGAGAGACGTGAAATCCTTAGAACATCTCAACGAACCGCAAGGTAAAATTAAAAATTTCCGAGAACGCCTGAAATTGGATGAACCGATCCTCTACGATGGTGGGTTCGGTTCGCAGTTATTCGCACGCGATATAGAACTCGCGAACAGCGCACTCGCCAACGAATTACATCCTACGACCGTTATCGATATTCATTCGGATTATATCAACGCAGGTGCTGAGGCAGTTGGAACAAACACATTTGTAGCATCTCCACTCCATCTGGAAATGGCGGGGCAAGACATCGCGGATGCCCAACAGCTCACACGACTCGCTGTTCAACATGCGAAAGCCGCTGCCGAACAGAGCGAAAAAGAGGTGTACATTGCAGGCTCCGTGGGACCCTCCCCCGGTGCAATTGAAGCCGATAGCGGAGATACCACTTTCGGCATTGCAAATAAAGACGCGAGAGAGGCACATAAATTGGTGATCCACACCTTGGCAGAAGAAGGCGTGGATTTTCTCTGTCTTGAGACGATGTTTTCTGCCAAGGAGGCGGCAATCGCCGTAGATATTGCGCGTGAGACAGGGCTCCCGATTGCAGTGAATTTAACGTATAAATGGACGAAGGAGCGGCGGACTGGCAAGGTCATCTATCGGACAGATTGGGGGAACTCTCCCGCCGATCTGCTTGAGATTCTCACGAACAGTGAATTTTCTGGAGATGGTGCTCTGTTAGATGCCGTTAGTATCCTCGGTGTGAACTGCGGCGCGGAATCCAGACGTGACGAACATACCGGGATGCCCTACGCGATTGTTGGCACACAGCAGCTGCAGACTGCCCTCACCGAAAAAGGGGTCAATGGGAAATGGATGATGGCGTATCCGAACGCCGGCATGCCGAAACTCGACAAAAACCATAATACCGTCTATACGCAGACACCTAACGAGATGGCGAGCCATATTCCGGCACTCATCGAAGCCGGTGCTTACTTGATAGGTGGCTGTTGTGGGACGACCCCGAAGCATATCAAAGCCTTCCGTGAAGCAATTGCGTCTTACCACTCAGCACAAAACAACGGGTGATCTGGAGAGGGACGCTACGAAGAAGCACATCTTTTGCCAAGTTAACCTCAACAAACCGCAAGGAAAATTTAAAAAAATGGAGACTGTAACACTTACCTATAAAAGACCGCCAAACCGCGTTAATCACTTTCAACAGGAATTGCTTTATGTAGACGAGAAGGTCATTGTTACGTCTCAACGGGTTAAACCTTCTTCACCGATCGTTCAAAACGGTGAAACAGTTTTAGGGGATAACTTCGCCGCCATCTGGTTTGTGTTTACAGGATTGTGGTATGATGTCGGCAAAATTTACAATCTGGATAACGAGTGGACCGGCTATTACTGTGATATTATGAAACCTGTCAAACGAAACATAAATGCGACAGGCAAACTTGACTGTTTCGAGATAACCGATCTATTTTTGGACCTCTGGATAAACCCAAACGGCACATACCAAATTCAGGATGAAGACGAGTTTGAAGAGGCAATCCAAATCGGCGCGATTGACACTGAATTAAAAAGAAAAGCACGAGATGTTCTCAACACATTGATTGCTAAGGTTGAAGAGGGTCATTTAGATTCTCTTTTACAAAACGTGTTTGATAGAGCACAACTACCAGATTTGCAGGATTATGTAGAAAAGTTAGCGTAAAGATTGAAGGGGGATGAAAAGATGGCAACATTGGCAATAAACGGCGGCGAACCTGTCCGAACAGCCGGTTATCCTACTTGGCCCACACAGGATCCTGCCGATATCGAAGCGTTTGAAAGTATTTACAAAAGCGGACAATGGGGTGTTGGTGGACCGAAGGTTCCAGAATTTGCACAACAGTTCGCCGAATTCCAAGGGGCAAAGTATGGCGTTTGTGTTAATAGCGGTACATCCGCGCTTTATATCGCCCTAAAAGCCGCTGGTGTTTGTCCGGATGATGAAGTTATCACGACACCCTATACCTTCCAAGCGACAGTCGTCGCGATTCTGATGACGCACGCCGTGCCGGTCTTTGTCGATACTGCTCCCGACAGTTTCCTACTGGATGCCTCCAAAGTGGAAGCCGCAATAACGGAAAAGACGAAAGTTATTCTACCCGTTCATATCGCAGGTTATCCAGCAGATTTGGATGCACTCGTTGACATCGCGAACCGACACGATCTTAAGATCGTCGAAGATTGTGCACAAGCACACGGCGCAGAGTGGCGCGGACGCGGGGTCGGCAGTTGGGGACATTTCGGATGCTTCAGCTTTCAGTCCTCGAAAAACCTTTGTGCAGGTGAAGGCGGTATCGTTTTAATGAACGATCGGGAGCTCTATGAACGTGCTTATGCACTACACAATTGTGGGCGCACACTGCCTGATGCCGAATTCGGCGTAGCGGAACCCTTCGGCGGCAACTTCCGAATGACGGAATGGCAAGCCGGGCTTCTGCTCTCTCGCCTCACGCGGCTTGAAGCTGAGACCAACCACCGCCACAAAAACATGCGATGGTTAGACGGTTGGCTCGGTGAGGTACCAGGTATTAAAGTTACACCGTTGGACCCGCGTGCGACGCGCGGCGGATGTCACGGGTATAAAGCACTCTTTGATTCTGAGGAATTTGAAGGCATCTCACGTGAGACCTTTCTCCGAGCAATGCGTGCTGAAGGTATACCGATGGGATACTGGTATTCCACGCCGATGTACCGCGCCTCGTTTCTCGCTTCTAATCTATTCGGTCAAGGTCTCGATTTCGACGATGTACACTGTCCTGAAACCGAAAAGGTATGTCAAACAGGACTCTCCCTAAGCCAAAACATCCTCATGGCAAATGAGGGGGACATAGAAGACATTATTAAAGCCGTTATCAAGGTCCGTCGAAACGTCGGTGAATTAAAATCCGAAACTGTTTGAGGTGAAGTGTCAATAATTCCTAAGTCTTATTGAATTTTTGTGTTTTTTACTCTCCTTTTGGTTTAAGAGGACTCTATATAGACAAATCTGATAGGCAGCCTCGGAAATTACCGTTCCATTTTTGGTTTTCCTGTCTATTTGTGCCCATTTGTGGAAAGAATGGCGCAAGTTGTATTTTGTACTATCCTTTTCAATCTAAACGGACTCTATATAAGTAAATCGACTCAAAAAGGAGACAACCATGTCTAACGAACATGAATCCCAAAAGGAAATTCGCAGGCTTCTACGGCTCCTGGAAACCACAGCACGTATTGTAGAAACTTCTGCGATTACAGACCATTTCTCAGACGGTGCCGAACGGTGCGCTCGGCAATTTAACAACGCACTTAACCTGCTCGCGGACCTTGGTGCCGTACCCGACGGACTGTTTGAACCGCTCGAAACGGATGCCTCTTTCGGCGACATCTGCTTCGCGTGCCACCAAGTCTCAGCATACGTCAGAGAGGGATGCGTTGATGATTTCGACTTTGACCACGTGAAGAAAACCATCGGTGACGAACTCAAAGATGTCAGTGAGGTTGTCCGACAATCAATGCCAACTTTCCTTAAAGATATCTGGAAAGGGCAAGAGCAAGAGAGCGATATTGATACTGTCGAAACCGTCGAAGTTACTTCAGACGAGGATTCAGAAGCAACGACACCTGTCGAAGAACGGATCGCCAGACTTGAGGGACAAATGGAGACTGTTGTCGAGATACTCCAAGAGATCCGAACACAACAGCAGAATAGCGACTCGTAAGCTGCACCTGTCTGGAACAGCGTCTATAACCTTCCAGGCAGGCTGCGCTTCCCTTTACCACAAAAAATGTCTAAGGTAACAGGAGAAATTCAATGGAACGGTTCACGAAGTTGAAAGTCCTTGCGGTACTGCTTTTTTATCCGATCATTTGGATTCTTAATGCCAACGCGCAGCCTGCGTCAGACGTTACATCAATTGAAGAGGAACACATTTTGAAGAAGATTGAGAAAACGTATAATGTCAAGGCTGGTGGGAATTTAACAATTGTGTCGGAGTTTGGTGCTATTGACGTTCAAACTGCTGAACAGGAGAAGGTTGAGGCTGTTATTATCTTCAGCCCTGCTGATTCGGGCGTGGGTAATGTTGTCGGGAATAATAATAATGTTGTCAATAATGTTGTTATAATAAACGGGAAGGTTCAAAATGGATCAAAGTCCAAGTTGGACCCGCGGGTAAAAGAGGCAGTTGAGGATTTTGAAGTTACTTTTGAACACAAGGATGCCGATGTTCGTATTGAGGGAAAGTTCAAGCGAGGGCGTAGGCACTGGCGGAAAGAATTGAATCGGTTGAAAATTCTCTTTCAATTGACGGTGCCTCGGCAGTACAACCTTGACTTAGTCACCTCAAGCGGTGGTATTTTGGTAACTGACCTTGCTGGTTATATTCGGGCAGAAACCTCGGCTGGAAGTTTGCGGTTTGGTAAAATCAAAGGGACTGTGTGGGGACGCACGTCAGCGGGAAGTATTAAACTTACCTCTTGTGATAGTACTGTTGATGTGAAAACGTCCGCTGGCAGTATTAAAATCGGTGATGTTGCTGGTAACGTTCAGGCGCAAACTTCGAGTGGTAGTATCAGACTCGGTAGGGTCGGCCGAACTGTAAACGCGAGAACCTCAAGCGGTTCCATTCGGGCTTCTTTAACAGGGCAACCCCAAGAGGCGTGTAGTTTGCACACATCGGCGGGAAGTATAACTGTCACCCTTCTGTCAGACATCGCAGTTGACGTGGACGCAGAAACCAGTGCAGGGCGTGTTTCAACAGAACTTGCAGTGGCTTCAGTCATACGAGGAAAGATGCCTAAAAATAGGCTAAAGGGTAGCATAAATGGTGGGGGTCCCTTGTTGAAATTGCGCACCTCCGCCGGAAGTATTCGCTTGCAAAAGGCGGGTAGATAGGCATGTCTGAACATTAGAGGATCATGCTACCAGTGCTTAAACGAATACATCCGTTGTCCGAGAAATAACCCTAAAATCGCCCAGAGACTCCCCATCACAAATTCACCGAGCATTGTCCCGAAGAAGAGGGGCAGTGTTCGGCGGTACGCGCCAATCCCACCGTGGCGAATCAGTATCGACTTTATCAACCACGCCAGAAAGACAGGAAACCAGAGCCTACCGAAATTCCAGTTACCCGCAAGCGGATAGGCAAGCGGATGCAGCTGCCACCAGATAAATCGCAGACGCATAAAGAGCGTCGTGAGTGTCAGCGAGATACCGAATCCGAAGAAACCGAGGTGTCGCCAGTCTGTATCGTTCGGGAGCGTTAACCAGCGTTGCAAGTCGTTGAACGCCTCCTGTCCACGCCATGTTCCCAAACTGCCGTGCCGATAACCCGCATGTAGAAACGCAACAAACCCGATAAAAAGTCCAACGACCGTCGCGCCCCACATCACCCACAGCAGTTGACGTGTATTGATTCGCCCTTTGTCAGCAAGTTTGAACCCCTCTAATTGATTTGGCATCGGTTGCGAACGGTAATTACGGGTGAACCCATAAAGGAAGGCGAACCCTGTCAACGTCGGTGCACCAATCTTTCTGGAGCCGAAGATTGAAGTCAAAAAAATACCCGGACCTGCACGATAAAAATCTTGCGTTGGGGTTCCGAGTTCTGCGCGCATCCGAGTGAACGCTAAAACGAGTATGAAATGGATACTGAAAAACGCAAGCACACCCCACCACGACATCCCCGCCTTCAGACAAAATCCAAAGATGACTGCGACGCTAATCAGCAGCCCAAAAAACGCGCCACGATACCCCATCGGTTCGTTTACGGTATCAAGATTCGTTTGCAAGCCTAAGATATTACGGATCACCTGCCATAAGTGCTTGTGCGTTATCCACAGTGCAAAGAAACAGAGACCGAAATACGCGCCCAACGATTGCATATCAATGTGCGGATACCCCGGTGTCTGGTTCATCCCCGTCATTGCCCCGAAGACCAGCTGCGCCTTCCAAAAGAGATAGAACAGCCAACAAGAAAGCGACAAATCTAACGGCATTAGGAAACCGATACCGATGGCGTAAGGGTTCAGATGAATCGGCGTTGAACCGATAGCACTCAGCGGTTTTTCTGTAAACAGCAGCCCAATGTCGTGTCGGATAGGTATGCTTGGTACGTAAGGGTAGAGAAAACTAACACCGTTAATCAGATCAAGTCCAAAACCGACACCGAAACCTATCCAGAGGAGTCGATTCCGATAGAAACTCGTCCCTTTCGTCATCTCAAATGGTAGTAAGATGATCGGATAGCTCAATTTTTCATGTTCAATCCACTGTTTACGGAGAATTACACTCAACATCATCATAGAGAATGCAAGCGCAGAAAAGAATACCAACCACGCGAACACCGGCATCATCCACGCCCGGATATGCGCGATTTCAAAGAGGTTAGATGTCCCTTCATAATAGCCGGTTAAAGCACGCCGATTCATGACGGCGATCCAGTCAGGAATATATCGGAAAAAGAGGGATTGCCACTCATTCTCTGGTGTTGCGAACCACGATGCGTGTCCCAAGACGCACATCGTCGCCTGTAATAGATCGTGTCCACAGACAACGCATGCCAGTGTTACCATGAGGTACACCGTTAGCATTTCTGCTTGTGTGAGCTGCCATTTTGGGAGATAGCGCGTTAGGAACAGATTGAAAAGTGCAACGAGGAAAAGCGTAAAGACGGCGTTGAAGATAATCGCCATCGTGGTCGGGTATTGCGTCGTCCACACTGTCTCCGTCTGGACGACGAGGTAGATATTCAGCGGAAGCGACAAGAGTCCTAACAGAATAGCCCGCCATGTGATGTTTTCAGTTGATAGGCGCGGTGGTTTATCCATATGCGTGCCGTTTCTTGATAGAACTTAGAAGGCTTGATTAAAACCATAAAAGAGGCGCGGCTCCAAACCCGTTGCGAACGGTAGATTCAGTGGAAACGCCAATCCCAATCGGAAGATGCTCGGACCACTTAACCGAGAAAAACTGCCGCGCAAACCGAAGCCTACACTCGATTTCGGTTCGGTTAATTTGAAGGAACGTGTCCCGTTCCAGATGTAACCGACATCGGCAAAAGCAGTCGCACTTAAAACGAGTCCGACTTTAACGGGACGTTTAATAAACGGTTTAAGGATAAACGTAACGACAGCACCGAGCCCATCATCAATTTTACTGAAGAGCGTACCGCCACACAGCGTTCGACTTTCAAACCGGGCGAGCATCATTTTTTCTCCATCGAACTGCTGCGGATTATAGCCACGTAGCCCGCTGTTGGCTCCAAGGATCACTTGGTCTTCACCACTCCATCCGAACTGCATCTCTGTTGCAAATTGCGCCACAACCGTTTGATGAAAATCAAAGAATCCGTTTTTACGGTACCCTTTATCCACCGTATAGATGTCGTTGCCAGCATTGAACACATCTATATAATACCATGAGGTCTGAAGTTCAACCTTAGAACGCTCAATACGTGTTGTAAAGTCTGTACTGAGATTTATAACGGTGGTACTCAGGATATGGTCGTCTCGAATCCATGCTGATTCCACTGTAAGGCGTGCGTGAGATTCTGCTCGATCTGAGCCGTATAATGGCGAGGCATATCCTATATTGAAGGCGTATTGTGAACCGCTAACAAAATCTTCCTCTTGCCCCATTTTCCTAAGAAATCGGGTTTTGTGGTAAGCGATGCGTTTCCGTCCGACAGTCATGCCAACACGTTTGATGTCTCGATCAGCAGGGGCTGCCTCGGATTCTCCGAAGGTTTCAATACGTCCGTGTCTTGAACGTTGTGATTCTGCCCAGAGACCTACATAATTTTGTCGGTGCCGATCCCCAAAATAGCGGAAAATAGAGCTGTGTGCTGTCTGTAGATTTCGCTCAAAGATATCTGTTTTCACACTTTTCTTGTACCACCGTTTCCGATGCGTCTGTTCGGAGACGAGGAGACTTGCACTCCAACGGCTTTTCAGAGTATATTGTGGACGTTTCAAAAGAAAAACATATTGCGGACGTTCTAAGAAGGAAGTCCATGTGTTTCCTTCCAAACGCTGCGCAAATTCTCCATCGAAACTCCAGTGTGAATTGAAAAGTCTGGGTATTTGATACCTACTATGAACGAAATGCTGCGTATCTTCTCCGTTTTCTATATCCGCTTCATAACGGAATTGCGCAAAATGACCGGAGCCGAGCAAATTGAAATCTTCAGCTGCTAAAAGAAACGTTCCGCCTTCCGGGTTTATGACAGGGAGCGGATCAAATGCCCCGGTAAGGGCCCACAAATCTGTAATTGTAACGTGAATTGTTACCGAGTCCGAGTTCGCATTCCAGTGCGGTTCAATCTTGGCTGAACCGATATAAGCCTTCCGTCGTAGAATACGTTCGCTTTCTGTCTTATCCGCCTCTATATAGACATCGCCTTCTTGAAACAACAGTTCGCGAAGCACGACATGCTCTCTGGTCTGTGTATTACCGGAGACCGTGATGCTGCCGATAATGCCTTCATTAATCTCAAAACCGAGATAGACACCGTCCTCGAATTTTTTGACGTAATTCTGTGCTTCAACGATACGCGCGAATTGGTATCCGTTCTTTTTATAAAAATCAGTGATCGCTTCAAAATCCGCTTCCAGAACAGAAGCGTCATAAACATCCCATACATCTGTCCACATCAACGCCCGAATTTGCTGTTCCGAAAATGAATGATTACCCTTAATAATGAGGCTGCGTACAATATTCGCCTCATCTCCTAAACCCAACCTTCGGTTCTCTGAAGCAGGTGTTTTCTCTCTCCTATCTACCATGGTTTGCTGTGTCGCATCAGCGGATGCTGATGAAATTTCTACTTGTCCACCGATACCGAACATCACGATTAAGCAGAAAGTTCCAAGCAGACACACAACATCCCCAAAATTGGTTTCCATTATACTTCACCTGCGATCAGCGCATTTTCGTCCGGTCCCATTAGCGAGTGAGTCCCCCGGTTCGAGAGATAACTTTCAAGAAGCATAAGGCAAACAACTAAGATCAGCAATTCGCCCCAAATTTCCCTACCGTGTCGATTGATATTGTAAGCGTCGGCTTCTATCGCTACTCCATCGGTCTCCTGATCTGTTGCTGTTTGGGCACCGACTCGCGCTGCGGCTCGTTCCAATGGAATCCTTGTTAAGTCGCCTTCGGTGGTGTCAACGTTAGCTGCAAAGAAATCCCGTTGGATTCTGTTTTGCGTTTGCACCTCAACCTGATAGATACCGGGACGTTCTATGTCTTGGAACCGCAGTGTACCATCTTCAGCAATTGGCACCACTATGCTATCATCTATCTCGGATGCATCAGGTTTTGAGGTAGCATCGTTCCATTCGCCACCTATGCTCTTTAGGCGAATAGACGCTTTTCCACCGCCACTTTGCGGATAACTCGCTGTATAGGTGTCGCCGATATGTCCTTCCCATGCTAAAAGATTGTTATTGGCCGTCGCTGCATAAAGCACGCTCTGTTGTAGGATTGGAAGGAAATACGGATTAACAAGCAGATCATTTGTATAAGTCGTTGCTCTGGAAGGTCCGGCACCAGCATTAGGAGTGCCGTTTCGCTGCGCAAATAGTCCACCGTTGTAGAAAAGGACAGTACCTGTCCCCTCGCTCCGTTCAATTAGAAAAGGTGTATCATCGCCGAAACGTGCGATGACTTTTGATTCAGGCGTAGGACGCAGCACCACACCACTGTAAAACTGCGGTGCGTACTGTGTAGAAAATCCTTCGCTCTGAAAAATGTCAAATATAGGATGCGTCTCTTGGTACGTACGAACCCGCTGTGGCGGTGTCCATCTCAGTATACCCCCGAATTCAGCAGGCATCCAAACATCGCTAAATTGGTTGTAACTCTCCGCTTCGCTGCCACTACCTACAAACGCGATGACGCTTTTGCCGTGCCGGAGAAACGCTTGAAGCTGCGCATCGGTTTGACGTGTCATCTTCGGCACATCCGCTAAGATGATAACATCGTAATCTTCAAGTGGGAAACTCTCAAATTGATTAGGTGTACATTGCGTCGGCAGAATCATTGTATCGGCTGTTAGCTGTCGGCTGTCGGCTGTCGGTGAGGCGTTAAGAAAATCTCTTTGCTGATTGCTGACGGAAACCGATTGCTGACGGCTATTTTTATCTGGATTTAGTGCCAATGTGAGGTATTCGGTCTGTTCTCCGACGCAAAGCACACGCACTTCACCGACAACATCCAAGGCGAAGTACCGCCGATTGTCAATATTAAGCCGATCCGATGTTAATGAAAAATAACCCGTATGTGTTCCAGGTGTAGAAAAATTGTATGTTAAACTCGTATTCAGTGATTCGTTAGCTGCCGCTGAAAAACTCACAGTTTTCTGTTTCTCGCTTCCAATAAACAACGTTATTATGCTCCGTGCCAATGGTGCGACCGAATGGTTCGCGGTCGTCACATTTAATTGGAACGGCAAATATACGCCTATTAGTTGGTTCGATGGATGAATCTCTTCAATATTTGTGTTATGCGACTCTCCTTCAGCGACAGGTATCAGAGAAACACGCGCACCAGAACGATTAAGGAGCCTATCCCAGTTCTCCCAACCGTTTTTTGCGAAGTCTGAAATGAGATAGAGTTCTCTGTTCAATTGTTCCGACGCAGCGAGAATTTCGTGTGCAAGTTCGAGACTCGGTTGAACGTTTGTCGCACGGTAAGAGACTTCCGCATCGTTAATCGCCGCCACAACACTTCCGATATCTGGTGTTAGTTGCCGAAAGATCGGATTCGGAACGTCTGACATTAAAATCAGTGCTGCGCTGTCACCGTGCCGCAGCGTCCCCAGAATATCAGTTGCTAAAGCCTTCCCTTTTTCAAACCTGATACCGTCAACGTCTTGGTACGCCATGCTGTAAGAGTTATCTAAAACGATAACGACATCGGTTTTGGCGCGTACGGACGCGACCGGCAATCCAAGCGTCAGAAACGGGCGCGCTAAGGCGAGTGCAATCAGGGCAATGATCGCCATCCGCAAAAGCAGGATCAGAAGATGCTTGAGTTGGAATCGACGCGCGTTTTCACGATGCGCCGCCATAAGGAACATCAGGCTACTAAAGTCAATTGTCACAACACGACGACGATTCCAGAGATGGATAATTAGCGGGATACCAGCGGCGAGGAGTCCGAAAAGAAAAAGCGGGTTCAGAAATGCCATAGAGTTTTAACCAACAACTCGTGCCTTAACATTTATGACTGAGTCGAGTTGTTGGTTAAAGTTCTCAGTCATCAGTTCTCAGTTTTCGTTGTTACTCAACGATGGTAATTTCAAGTTGATTGAGCGTCCGGAAAACGCCTTCAGCGAATTCCATGAGGTTATCCGATTCCAGCTTACCGCCGCCAAGTTGGATATGCGTCGCATCGGCAATGTTTTGCCCAAATGTCGGATCCATCTGTACCCAGGTGCCGACATAGACTTCGGGCCAGAAATGGTAGTAGAAAGCATCCTTTGCATAAGTGACCCCCGAACAGATGCGTGCCGGAATCCCCGCAGCGCGTGCCAATGCGATGAAAAGCACTGTGTGTTCCGTACAATCCCCAGAGCGCGATTCCAATGCCGTTAGCGACGAGCCGAAGCCACCACTCATTTTTTTCTCGGTCATAGCGGTATGAACCCATTGGCACAATTTTTCTGCTGCACGCCACGAATTAACCTCTCCATCCAATATCTCCTGCGCTTTCGCACGAATCGCCGGTGCATCGGTCTGAATATAAGCACTCGCGCCAAGGAATTCATCCTCAACACTCTGAAGCGGTAGAGCGGGGCAATCCTCCGCTGCGATCGTCGGCACTTGAATCGAAAGCCTACCGACATTCTTACCGCTTACTTCCAATTTTTGTCGGGAATTAGACATGATGGCATTACGGAGGCTACCTGATGTCAATTTGACATCCGCTTCAAAGTGCTTCGCGTTCCGTGTCGGCTGCCCTCCGGACGGAAGAATACGCGTTTTTAAAACGACATCAATCTCTTCGATCCCTCTAAGCGCAGTTTTCTTATCCGTTTTCGCCGTTATCATAGTGAATCCCATCATCGGAATTTCTGTTCGATAGTTTACGCCATCGGTATCAAGCCAAACTTTCGCTGTGATCCCATTCATCATATCCAACGTTTGACGCAAAACATAAACCTGTTTTTCCTCCGACTGATAGGTTAAGGTGTCTTGTCCTTCAACTTCAATCTCAGTCTTCACGGGCTTCAAGAGATCAAAACTGAAAATGTGGAAGTTCCGTTTGTCGCCTATTTTAAGACCTTTCTTGAAGAGCGATTCCACACCTGTGTGTTCAGAAATTGTATCGGGTGGCACAGGTATCTCTACTTCAGTGGTTTCACCGTTGAGCGTCGTTTTAATGTAGGCAGTGCCATCTACAATCCGTCCTTCTATCTGTTTTAATCCCGATTCATTGGAGGTAGAGAGGAAGTAGCGGGGCATTAAATCGGCACCGGTATATTCAACACGGGTGATCTCTATCGTTATATCCGTCCCGAGTGCCTTAAAATTCATGGTCATGTCAATCTTGTTCCGATCCACCGCTTCGCCTTCGTACTCGGTTTTATCAGTAGATACATGCACATAGCCGATCTTGTTGTTCATCAAGGTGAGGTTGTACCAATGCTCATTCGGATTTTCTGCCATAATCTCAGGGATGTCCTTATGTATGTCCTTAAAGGTTTCCTGTTGTCCGACGCCGAACCTTTGGAGGAAAGTAGCAACCCCCGACTTTTTGGTCATCTTAAGAGGAACATAATGGTCACCACCATTGACAACTGTAACCGGTTTTCCGAGGCGATCGCCATATCCGTCTTTAAAGATACTGATGAGGTAACGACCTGCGGGGATGCCTGCTCGGACGTAATCGCCGTTAGCGTCTGTTATTGCTTTGTATTCTGTGCCATCTGTACCAACAATCCTGACATCAACGCCTTCTATTGGGTTCTGCTTGTCGGTGGTATCAACAATTTGACCTCGAACGGTTCCACCATTTATAGCTGCATCTTGCGCGAAGAGGGGACTAACGGACATCCCGACGCACGCGATGAACGCTAACACGAAACTAAAACGAGCCATCTCTTATGTTCTCCTTTGGGATTCTGTTGAATTGGGAAAGATGTTTTTGGGTTATTGTTTGTCTATAATATTATAATTATACCTGATGGCTGTGCATATTGTCAAATCTTTTGTGGTGCTATCCGACAGTCGTAACAAACCCCGTCTAAGCGTGTTGTTTCCTGACATGAGAATAGAAAAATGCTACGCTCGAGTCGCCATCGCGACTGTATGCGTCTGACGCTGTTTAACCTTCCGGTAATTCCCGAAAACCGCCTTAAAATTGCGCTTGATAAACTCCCGGAGCCCCGAAATCGTGACAACGTAGAGCCGTCCATTCGGTTTAAGGTGCTTCTTGGCATCTACGAGAAAAATTTTTAGAAGTTCCCTACCAACGTTCGCGGGTAGATTGGAAGCGATAAGATCGAATTGGACATCAGGGAGATGGCTAAACCCGTTACTCAGGAGGACATGGCAGTTCTGTAACCCATTCTGTTTCGCGTTTTTGCGAGCATAATCAACAGCCACAAAATCTTTATCTACCATATAGACGGTTCCCGTTGGAACGCACTTCGCAAGCGTGATACCGATAGCACCGTACCCACAACCGAGATCAAGACACGTCTCACCGTCTTGGAGGTCAAGGTGTTCAATCAATAGGTGCGTTCCGGCATCAACCGTTTTGGGTGAGAAAAGTCCCCACGTTGTATAAAAAGTTAGGGGTATACCGCGCAATTCTGTCTGAAACTCGACTTCTCGTGAAAGACTACCTACTGCCATTTTATCAGGACTCCGAGTGCCTCACCTGGCGAGTTCCAGAGGAGATCAAACGCATCTTTCGCCTCGGTGTAGTGAAAACGGTGCGTCATCATCTCAGATGCGCGGATTTCGCTATTTCCTATCTTTCGCAAAGCGCGTGCAGCAATCTGAGCGCGCGGTTCCTTCGTCAGGATACCAGCGACCAGACGTTTGCTCATCATTTTTGACGAGTGTAACGGAAGCGGCGCCTGCTGATAGAGCGCGATCAATTGAATAGTTCCAAACTGGCGAGTCATGTCTTGCGCCTGTTCAAACGATTTGACACCGGCGTATCCACCGACGCAATCTATGACCAAGTCTGCACCTTTACCCTCGGTAAGACGACGGACCTCTTCAACTGGGTCCGTTTCATCAGCATTGATGGATACATGGGCACCGAGTTGCGTTGACAATTCGCATCGGAGTGGTAACGCGTCCACAGTGATAATCCGCTCGGGGTTATAACCGCGTAGCACTTGCATCATCAGGCTTCCTACCAAACCTTGGCCCAACACAACAACAGTATCACCCTCTTTGACACCTGACGAATCTGACCAAGCGACAGCACTCGTCGCCAGTGGTAGGAAAGTTCCCGCTTCAAAACTCACATCGTCAGAAAGCCGTACGATGCGTCCGTCCGTTGCGTTAGGTTCAGCGACAACGTATTGGGCGTGCGGCGCGACAACCATAACGCGATCTCCAACGCGATAGTCGCTCACTTCCGCGCCAACGGCTTCCACAATGCCTGTGAGTGAGTACCCCATGATTGACGGTGGAACCGCCGCCTCCATGATGTATCGTCGGAACAGTTCAGAACCGCGACTGATTAACGTCGTGTCCGCCGCCACCCGGACCTGACGCGCATTTATCGTCGGCATCGGTACTTCTTCGAGTTGGATGTTGCCGAAACCTTCTGGCTTGGTCACTTGAAGCATGTTCTTTAACCTCCGAGCACATGGACGAGGTTACCCCGTCCCTACTGCAAACGTTTCGCTAAATCTTCACGCGTAACCGGTTCGTCAAAGGACATCATATAGATATGAAAGGTATCACTTCTGTCAGAGACAAACACGAGGTGCCGTCCGTCAGGTGAAAAGGCGGGTTGAATCGATCTGCCGATGTCGTTCGTTACACGCCTCTCGTTCTTGCCGTCAGCATCAATAAGATAAATCTCCCAATCACCATCCCTCGCGGAAACATAAGCAATCGTCTTACCATCAGGCGATATAGTCGGGTTGTAGCAATCGTAACGGTTCGGATTGAAATGCATCTCGTTTTGTCCGTTAATATCCACGGTGTAGAGTTGATTCACCTCATTCCGGGACGACACAAACATAATCCGTTTTCCATCGGGAAAAAATGTAGGGCTGCCGTCATCGGTTTCATTGAAAGTAATACGTTTGTGTTCAATGTCCTCTGGCATGAACTGCGCGAAATCGACACCATCCAAATCGAGCAAGTATAATTCCAAGTTTCCATCTGCATTGGATTCATAGACAATCTGATTGCCTGCTGGTGAGGTGCGCGGCGCACGCGCGCCGAAGGTCACCGGTAAAACCTGTCGTGTGATTTTACTATGAATATGCGTCAGGCTGAATCCAGCGTAGATCGGTGTGGAACCACTACTCTGGATGATGACTTTGACATCGCGAGAGGATTTCGGTTCACTGCTATAAAAGAGATAGTTGGGTGTCGTGAGGAACGCTGGCGAACTGTCGTTGAAATCCGTTGTGTAAGTTACACGCTGGCGGATGCGTCCATTCAGATCCATCAAATAGATTTCGCCGTTGTCGGCTCGGAAAGATGCGAAGGCGATCTGTGTGCCATCCGGTGAGAAGGTCGGCGAATAGTTATCCGAATCGCCGTGTGTCAACCGTTTTGTCCGATAGCGATCTCCTACAAGGTCAATGATTTTGTGCAGCGTTTCTGGATCTGAAGTGCTGCGCTGAATAAGCCTAAGCACCCGAAAGGCGGAAGTTCTATCGCCGAATCTCAGGTAGGTCCGCGCCAATTCAAAGCGTGCAGCGGTGCGTTCCTGGGGTTGCGCGGCATAAAGCTGCGATGCCTTTTGGAGCTGCTCGACTGCATCGTTGTAACGTCCTAACGCATTGTAGGCTTTTCCGAGCAATAACCGTGCCTTCGGATCCTCAGGTGCAGTTTCGATAAACGCTTCTAAGCCTTCAACTGCCGCTTGCGGCGTTCCTCCCGCCAACTGCTCTTCAATCTCTTTCAGGGCGGCCCTATTATCTTGACACCCAAGCGCTAAAACAACAAGGATGAGTGTACACACGATGATTGCGGGAAAATTGCTTTTGATGTTCATAAAAAAAGTTTGGGATCGCGAGCGACAAAAAACACCGTTTTTGCTGGGGCGTTTCTTAAGCAAAACACTCGCTCCTACCATAAAATATCTTTGATCAGCGCCTACGTCTTCCACGTCTTCCGCGCCAACCATCGCCGATTGCATAGAGCCAACATAAACCGCCTTGAATCATTCCACTCATCTTTAGTTTCCAAGAAGGTCGATACATTAACTTCTCGCCATCATCAAAAGTCCAGATATGAATTGCGTAACCGGGAGGCTTTTCAGTATTTTCTGTATCTGCTTCTGTCGTCTCCGTTTTCGTTAGCGGTTTAAAGCGGGTTAAATCACGCAAATCCTCTACTGGCATTGAATTGAGATAGACAATACCGAGTGCCGATGCGAACCCTAAAAAGATGAGAAATGCCTTCAGGAAATGCCTTAAGTATAATTGACCGAGTCCAGGAAGTATGACCGACAACAGCATCGCAACATAAGAGCGAGTCGCCTTAGGTTCACCGTCGGTATTCCGAGAACTCCTGGGTTCAACGTGAGTATCTACTGCCACTGCCATTGATTAAGACTCTCCTTGTGCGACGAGATAGACACCAATACAGATGATTATAGCACCGATGATACGAATCTTAGGGATCGATTCTTTGAACAGTAGCCAAGAAAACAGGATAGACAGCACATACCCCGAACTTAACAACGGATACGCAATACTCAGTTTAACACGCGATAGGATGACCAGCCAAACGAGCGTTGTAAAGCCGTATATTGCAATCCCACTAAGAATATAGGGGTTTAGGAATGCCTGTGTTAATTTTCCGAATACGTCTTGAATGCTATTGACGCGCCCGACTGTATTCATACCGTGTTTGAACAGGATTTGTCCAATCACGGTGAGTAGAACGTTGAAAAATAACAATATAAAGTCTTTCATAGTTTTATTATATCATACCTCTGCTCTTTTTACAATTTTTAGTTTTTGTATCTTCGCTGTTACGGGCTGCTCTCTCGTTTTTGGCTCCTAAAACGGTGCTACCTGTCAAAAATTTGTCACTTTTCCTTGAAATAATCGTTAAATTCTCTTAAAATTCTTGAAATGTAATTGGAAGAATGTGCTTGTTTCTTTTCCAATATAGCGGATTTGAAAAAGGCACGTGAAATCTGAAGTCCATTTAAGGTTATCCAACGCTTCGTCTTCATAGTGTAAAGTGCGTTAAAGCACAAACTCATGTCATTTAACCGCAAGGAATCAGAAAAAATGGTTGAACTTACACAGAAAGACATCGAATTTTTCAAAACTGAGGGATATTTGGTGAAACGGAACGTCCTTAACCCGGAATTAATGGAACGGGCGCGGACAAGGCTTTGGGACGGTGCCCCGGAAGGACGCAAACGTGAGGATCCGGAAACTTGGGTAGGTCCCTTCACGCCTGAAGAGGAAAACATCGACAAAAGCAACAATCGGCGCGGTTTTCGCTGGAATTTCCGGGAACCCGGTGGAGAAGATTGGATGGTTCAACTTCTGGCGACGGATCCGAACGTCTGGCGGATGGCGGAGCAGCTGTTAGGCGAAGGGAATCTGGTGCAACCGCAACGTGTACGCGGTATTTACTGCACGCTACCCTACGGCGATGTTCCAAAGAAGTCAATCGGATGCCATGTCGACGCTCATCCGTTCCATCTCGGTGCAGTTGGCTATATCGACGATGTACCACCAGAAGGCGGCGGATTTACCGTCTGGCCAGGGAGCCATCAGGTCTTCTATTACGATTACTATTCCCAATACAAAAACGAGCCGACACCTCAATATGATGTCGATCGCGAGCGCATCAGCAGAGGTCCGGGGGTTGAATGCTACGGCAACGCAGGCGATGTCGTCTTCTGGCATCATCGTATCGGGCATGCCGCTGGACATAACTACTCGCAGCAAATTCGGCAGGCTGTCCTATACGATTTCCGAAAGACTGAGTTGGATCGGACACAGGAAGAACCGCCAAATGATGATATGTGGCGAGATTGGCCCGGCATCAAGGCGTTAGAGGCGAATTAATTCATGATCTTGTAGGCGCGGTTAGAAACCGCGCCTCCCACGCTTAGCGCAAACCTAACTCGTTTAACGTACCCGCCATCATGTCGTAAGCAATCTGTGCCTTCTCCATCCGCATGTGCGGAAATGTTTCTACCGAGATATACTTATCGTATCCCACTTTTCCTAAACTCGCCGCAAAGGTCCGAAAATCCAACGTATCCCCCTCCTCACCCGGAATGAGAAACGTACTGTAGGGATACATACCTGTCACGCCTTTGACGTGGCAATGTGCAGTCAGCGGTCCCAGTCTTTCAGTAACCTCAGCGATGTCCTCACCGAGATGATAGAAATTAGTGATGTCATTGAGCGACTTCAGGGCATCGGATCCGACGTGTTCAATCAAGAGCGTAACTTTTGCGGACGCATCAATCGTCGTTGCCTCGTGATTGTGGATGTTCATGGTGATACCAAATTCTTCGGCACGGCGACAGATCGGTTTCAGCACATCCACAAGGAGTCGCCACGCGAACGCGTCGCCTTTGTCGCCGCCATAACCGGTGAGGAAATTGACGCCTCCCGCCCCCAGTGCGACTGCTACATCTTGAAGAAGCGCGTAGTGGTCGACTGCGCTTTGCTGATCCGCCACCGCCAGTTGGTATAGACCGCCTCCAGTAAACGGATTGATGACGGACACCTTTAATCCGCTGTCAGATACCATCGTTTTGACATCTTTAAGCAAATTGTCTGTGACTTCGCCGGAAGGGATATGCGCCTCAGGACCGCACATCATTTCAATCGCATCGTAGCCGGTATCGGCGAGAATCGTGATAACTTCTTGTAGCGGAATGTCTTTCATCCCGCCAGCATGATAAGAGATACCAATCATTGTTCAGTTCCTCTCAGACTTCGTTTTATCTGTTTGTCCTTCCCGTTATATCCCAAATCTGTACGGTTCCGTTAGCGTGACCACTGGCGAGTGTGATACTATCAGGGGCAAATTTCAAAGTCAGCACGCCCTTCTGACCTACATCGGCTACGTTAATGGTAGTGAGTAGCCGCCGATTTTCCACATCCCAAATAAAAATCGTGTTCCGCCGCAAATGTTTGCCTGTACTGGCAAGCATTTTACCGTCTGGGGAAAAAGTTAATAGATGCACCCATCCACCAGGACTATTGAAGGTGTGAAGTAGGTGACCGGTGTCGGCATCCCATAACTGAATTTTCCCATTATTATTATCGTATAACCGGATTTCTCTGCCTCTACCGCCACTTGCGAGAATTTTACTGACGGGTGAAAACGCCAGCGCACTAACCCGATAAGTGTCCGGTATAAGAAAGGACAGTGCTTCGCTGGGGCCCCTATTCAGCCCAATTCCGGGTTCGGCTACAAACCTGAAATGTGTGAACCACTGTACAAGCGAAAAATGACGCGGAACTTCCGTCCTTGGAATTCGACTCGGCATGAAGTCGTCAGTTTTCCAAATCCAACGCGTAATAATTTTGTCCCCTGGTGAAGCAGCAAACGCGATTGTTCCGATCCTGTTAAGAATCCTATCGTGTACAAACAAACCGAAGTCGTTCAACTCGCGGCGACCGGTAGCACTATCATACACATCAATAATACCCATCTGACTGGCAATGAGGAGTTTCGTACTATCCGGAGAGAACGCTAACGCAGTCGGCGGCGAAAGCGACGCTGTAAAGGTCCATCGTGCAGCGGCTGTTTTGATATCCCACAACCGAATTGTATAAGATGCCATCTGATAATGTGCTATTTTTTGTATTTTCGCCGACGGATCCCATACTGTTGTCGAGTGGATGCCACTCAGTTCTCTATCTCTACTCACACTTGCGACTGTTTTCGCATCCGGTGAAAACGCTACAGCATTGACTGGATCGGAGTGTCCTTTAAAGGTAGACACTAACCTACCGGTATCTATATGCCATAGACGCACCTCTTGAGCGATACCTGTCGCTAATGTTTTCGCATCTGGTGAAAACGCGATCGTATAAATCTCGTCCGGTAAGTTCGGTTCGGATTCATCTCGGAGTGTTGTTACGTGCGTGTACGCTTGGGCATATTTCTTTGGTAGATACGGTGGTTGCATATCTAAAACATGCGGCAGAATAACCTCTATTCCGACGACGATAAAAAACCAATCGAATGCTACTACCAATACAATAGAGGCAAGGAGCAACGTTTTCCTTTTCAGTCGCTGCCCGGGCAGCCGACCCTTCGGACCCCATTTGATATGTTCGTGTAATCGTCGCCTCGTTCTCATATTCATCGCCCCCGAACGCGCTACAGGCTTATCGGTCTCGTATAAGAAGCGGGCCACCGTGTGTTATACATATCAGTTTGGTATCATCTTCTGAAAACACTAATTCTTGGACGGCACCTTCCGCTATCGGAAATGACGAAATTAGGGCATCCGTACCGACATCCCATACCTGAAGGTGCCGGTCTCTTCCACCACTCACAAGCAATTCGCCATCACCAGAAAATGTCAGTGCACTGACCGAGTCGGTATGTCCTCTTAAGAGCGAAATCAGATGCTTATCGCCCATATCCCACAATCGAACGAGTGTATCCGAACCACCACTTGCCAGCGACTTCCCTTGTGGCGAAAATTCCAACGCCAAAACAAGTCCATCGTGTGCTGAGAATGTTGACAGGAGCCGCCCGGTTTCGACTTCCCACAACCGAATTTTGCCGTCACCACTGCCACTTGCAAGCGTTGCACCATCCGGGGAGAATGCTAAACTCCGAATGCGTCCGGGTGCTTCAGCGGGCGTCGCAAGCAACCGTTCCGTCCGCGGGTCCCACCCCGGCAACGGCACACCGTCGGGTGATGAAGACGCTAACGCTTGCACCAAATTGGAATTGCCAGCGAGTGTCAGCACCTCACGAGCCGTCTCAGTATCCCACAATCGGAGTGTATTATCTTCACTCCCACTCGCAAGCAGCGAGTTATCCGGTGCAAACGCCAACGCGCGTATCCGTTCCGTATAGCCTGAGAGCATGGCAAATTGTGAGCCACTGGCGGTATCATATATCCAGATGCGTCCATCGCCACCTGCAGCGATGCGTGTGCCGTCTGGCGAGAACGCGATGTCTGTCACTTGCTTTTTTTCGAGCCGCGCCTTCAGTCCGGGTGGTAACTCAGATTCGATGTAATTTTGAAACAGGTCTGTTTTTTCCATTTTTTAAACTATTGCTCCTGGGCTGTTTTTTAAACTATGGTCCCCTGGGCTGCCCTGCACTTCGTTTCGGGCAGGTTTCTGATTCAGTCCATTGGGTTGGAAACATTTACGGTTTCCAGTCGTCCCTACTAAGACGAGGATTTCCAATCTAAAACAACCCCTGTATATACATTGGGTTCATTCAGGAGACCGTCGTAAGCCTGTTTAATATTTTCGGGTTTGAGGCGGTGCGAGATTAACGGTTCGACGTGTAGCTGCCCGCGCGCCATCCAATCAAAAATAGTCTGTTGTTTGCTCCATTGAGACGTTCGGTTGCCGATGTCTGGATACATTGGCACGCACCACTCTAATGCGCCGCGGATCGTAATCCAGCGTAGATGCGTGTCGGATAGCAGTTCAGTCAAATCTCCATGTACCGAGACACGCGGCGACCCAAGAATGATGATCTGCCCATAGTTAGCAGTCGCACGGAGTGCCTGCATAACGACCCCACTATGTCCCACCGCATCAACAGTAATATCGCCGAGTTCACCGCCCGTGATTTCCTGTATCTGTGCTTGTGCCTCATCAGCGGTTCCACCGACGGTGGCTTCAATCCCGCAGCACTGCGCCAGTTTACGCCGCGCTGCTACCGGATCAACGCCGATGACGCGGCAACCGTGAATCTGAAACATCTGCGATGCCAGATTCCCGACGAGTCCCAATCCGAAAACGATGACCCACGGGTTCGTCCCGATTTCTCCGACAACGATCGCTGTCATCGCAACCCCCGCCATCCGTGATGCTGCAATAACTGCTGGGTCTACCGCTTCTTTAACAGGTGCGACGAGCCGATCTTGCGAATAGCGGATCGTTGAAGCGTGTCGTCCATAAGTAAAAACGCGGTCCCCAACAGCCGCGCGGGTAACGCCGGAACCGATTTCGCGTACGATTCCGACATTCGCATAGCCAGAACGCCATGGATAGGCACACCACGAACCCTCTTGAAAAACTTTTGGTTCTCTGCCGGTATAGTTCGCGAGTTCTGTTCCACTACTAATAAAAGTATATTCTGTGTCTATCAATAACTCATCGGCAGCAAGCACCGGCGCGTCTATGTCGTTGGTCTGTAATTCGACTTGGTTCTGACTGGTTACAACGACTTCTCTTATTTTCATGATATTTCTTTTTCCTCTAATTCTTTAAGTTCCGCCTGTTTGATTTTATAAATGAGTGTTCGCATACGCCTGTATCTCACAAGCCCAACAAAAAAGGTAGCAATACCGAGTAGAATAAAGACGATGCCGATGACCTCAACAACATGTGAACTAAAGATAGCGACCTGCGTGCTAAAGATGTCTTTGAAATGTACAAAGGATAAACCGGCGACAAACAGCGTTAGTGCCGTACGAATATACGCGAGAAAAGTTCGCTCGTTGGCAAGGATCGTTCGGTCTGCAGCGAGGTGATCCCGTAAGATGAGTTGGTCTTCCACATCTTTATAAGGGGTCGGTTCATCTGGCATTCGTTCTTTACCTTTTCATTTAAAAGAGATTTAAAATAATAACTCCAGCCAACCACCCATAGAAGGTTCGCAGGCGCCGTAATCGTTTTGCAATGTGCCGGTATTCTGCAGTGTAGCACGCAGGGTTTCGGAAATAGCGTTCTTGTCGTTCCGACGTAGATAGGTCGATTGTTGGGGTTAAGACACTCAGGACAACCGCGCTTATACCAAATAGAATGATATTGAGTACAGGTGGGGTACTGAGCATCACCCCAAGCAGTGTCCATCGCCATTTTGAGACGCTTCGCGCCGCGTCCAATCTTGCAGCGTGGATCAGCGATGCAGAAGGCACTTTCAATTGAGAACGCATGCGTGATGCAAATGTAGTTGACAGAGACACCCTCTGCTTGTGCCTTTGCATTATCGAAACGCTTCCTTCACACAAGATACACTAACTTTCGTAACGCAGGTTTTTGCCGTTGTCGGGACCGCCTTGATTCCAAACCCAAACATCGCGAAAATACGCCTGTTTTTCTGGAGGTAAGCCTTCAATAATGTGCCTCGGCACGGATGGTCTATGGAATTGACACCCGACGAAATTGTAGCAATTGAAGACAGCGATCCGAGGACGGTCTGGATTCGTCCACTCGACTCCGGAGTGACAGAGGTTTTCCGTGAAGATAACCACAGAGCCCGGCGGACAACTATATGTTTCAAAGAGCGGCGAATCTGTTTGGCGATGCGCTTCAGGAATGCTGAAGTTCGCTTTATGGCTCCCCGGCAAAAACAGTGTCCCGCCTTCACCTGCCTTGACTTCGTTGAGTTCAAAAACGACGCGCGTCAGTGCCGAGTATATCTTCCCACCATGACATTGATAACTGAAGTTCGGGTTCACATTCCGGACACCACCATGAGGCGGTGGACCACCGTCTCCCGCTTGACGATAGGTGAACCAACTCGACTCCATCCGAATCTCTCCGAGGATCTCGCGAAGAATATCAAGCACAACAGGATGGTCAACTAAAAATGAAGCAGGACCACCCGGGAACCGCCGTTCGTGTGGCGGTAAAGATTCCGGATCGGTGCGAATCGTCTCGATCTGTGCTTTCAGTGCCGAGATTTCCGAAGTCGTCAATACCTCAGGAATTAACAGGTATCCCTTGAGATCAAAGATAAATTTTTGTTCTTCAGTCATAGTAACGCCTCCAACAAATAATGCATCCGATCATTTTATACTATTATAGCAGATTTTTTGTTTTATTCAAACGATTTTCTCGCTGGTAGAAGTGACACGCACTGACGGCTGTCGCTGACTGACTGATACTTGAAGGTTTTCAAAACAGGACTTACGCAATTTTGACTGTAAGTGGTTCTGTTAGATGAAATTTGTCTGAGAACACACCGTTCTGGTAGCACAAACTCGGAAGTTTGTGCTACAAAAGAGCAGCATGCGTAAGTCCTACGAAAAATAATAACCTTTCCTTGACACTAACCGATACTAAATGCTATACTAAAAATCAGTTCAACGGACAGCATTTTCGGGATCGTTTGCAAACCGAAAATTTGTTATCACAAAAGTGCTGTGCAACAGAATCTATTTCATCTCTAAAGAAATGGAGTAACCAATTTAATGAATTTCAAACAGACGTTAGACAATAAAATTTCAGATTACAACCTACTCGACCATCCATTCTACGAAGCGTGGAGCGCTGGTGAATTGCCAGTCGAAGCACTATGCACTTATGCCCGTGAATACGGTGTCTTTATCGCTACGATACCAAAGGGATGGGAAACCATCAACGATGCGGAAATCGCAGCAGAAGAGACGGAACACATTGACATGTGGGCTGATTTCGCCAACGGACTTGATACCGTTGTCTCTGAAGCGGAGATCCCGCAGGTGAAGGCACTGCTTCAAACAGCAGATACGCTCTTCTCCGAACCTGTAACCGCCCTCGGTGCACTCTACGCCTTCGAGGCACAGCAACCGGCGACATCAGAATCGAAACTTGCAGGTCTGCAAGCATTCTATCAGCTCCCGAAGACGGTGGAACCCTATTTTGAAGTGCATTCCGACAATGCACATGAAACCGAGAAATTGTTGGAACGCATCGGTGATTTGCCATCGGAATCTCACGCCGTTGTTCTGGAAGCCTGTGAACAGATGAGTGCTGCCTTGTGGGACGCGCTCACAGGAATTCACGATGTCGAATGCACTTGATACAGTAAAATCATATTTCGACGCACTCGTTGCCAGAGATGCTGAAACCCTCATTGCGCTGATGCTGCCCGCCGCACACTACGTCAAAATCGGGACCGATGCAGACGAAGTTGTTCAAGGCAGCACAGAAATCGCGGCGTATTACCGAAACCACGTCGCGAGCACTGAGGATTTCAGCATTAAGTTTATCAACCTTGACGTGCAGGAACGCGGGGACACGGCTTGGTTCTATACGCGACAAGCCTGGAAACTCAAATGGCAAGGCACGCCTGAGGAATTCGTGATGCGGATGACAGGTGTCTTGGAAAAGACCGACGCGTCGTGGAGGTTTGCACAGATTCACGCCTCAATCGGCATATCAACAGTGGAGGACAAACTATGATTGCCCTTTCTAAGGAAATTCAGAAAGCGATCAAGGACGCTCAGGAGGATCCTGTACGGTTAGTGGATCCAGAAACAGACGCGGAATATGTTGTGGTGCCTGTCGAAACGTTTGAACGGATGCGAAAAGGCGTATACTACGACGACGGGCCAATAACAGAAGAGGAACGAACAGCCTTACTCGTTGAGCTGGGACTCAGCATTGGTTGGGATGATCCAGAGATGGACGTTTACAATGATCTCGATCCGCGGAGGAAATCATGAACGTACAACGCGGTGACGTGGAGAAACCATTTCAAATTTCAACGATCTCTTTTGATGGCGACATGACGCTGTGGGACTTTCGGAAAGTGATGCGGCATTCGCTCAAACAGATATTAACAGAACTACAAAAGCAGGTTCCAACGCCACGTGCCTCGAAACTTACCGTCGATGAAATGATCGCAATTCGCGACAGATTGGCTGAAGAGGTGAAAGGTGAAGTCTGGAGTCTGTTGGAAATTAGACGACGGGCGTTTGAAAGGACGCTTGAACACGTCGGACACCCTGATAAAGAGCTCGCTGCGCATCTGAATACGATATACCGCAAGCATCGCTACGGCGATATAGAACTCTATCCTGATGTCATCCCGACTTTTGACGCATTGGCACCACATTTCAAGTTGGGACTGCTTTCAAACGGTAACACCTATCCCGAAAGTTGTGGACTCGACGGACGGTTCGCCTTTGTTGTCTTCTCCCAAGATGTACAAGTTGAGAAACCGGATCCTAAAATTTTTCAGATCACTGCCGAAAGAGCAGGCTGCGATCTAACAGAAATGTTACATGTCGGCGACTCTCTTAAAAGCGATGTCGCAGGAGCGAAAAACGTCGGCATGCCTACCGTTTGGCTCAACCGCGACGGTCTCCCAAACGACTCGGACATCCAACCCGACTATGAAGTTATGTCATTAACCGAAATTCTGACAATTCTGGAGTTGGAATGAACAATTATAGTGAAACCGAAAAATACAGAAATACTTTCATCCCTCGGTAGGTTCGGTTTGGAACCGAACCGGATTTTACCTCAAAATTCACCTTGCCAAAAACTATCTCTTTATGCTACTATAGTAAACATGGAGCGCACAAACGGCGTTACAACAAAAAACACGCTAAATATCAAAAAGTCGAGCGCGTCTCGTATTGCGCTGGTAGAGAGCAACACTTCGGATGCTATCCGAAAACTGTGTCAAGACTATTGGACATGGCACTTTGATGAGTCGTTATTAGATGCTGTACGGTTACTGCTCAGCACAGACCTCGGTTGGGAGGCGATGCCGCAGCTGACAACGCCACCTGTCGGTGAAGTCATCTCGCCGATCGGCTACGCACTTGCACACGAAGCTACAGAAATTCGTGATGCAGCGTTACACGCGTTAGATGTGAATGTCAATATTCCGGCTGGGATAGCCTATATCGGTGAAGAATCTGCACCATTGGAGATAGACGGGTTTCAGATCGGTGTCTATCCTGTGACCAACGCGCAGTACCAACGGTTCGTTCAAGAGACTGGACACGCACCGCCTCAAGATTGGACAGACGGTATCTATCCGGCGAACAGAGGCGACCATCCAGTTGTCTGGGTTACGTGTGAGGATGCGGAGGCATACGCCAACTACGCCGGGGGCAGATTGCCGACGTTTCCTGAGTGGCAATACGCCGCACGTGGTGCTGATGATAGGCTATTTCCGTGGGGATACGAGATCGACAGACCGCGGTGTAACACTGCAGAACTCGGCGCGGGAACCACAACACCCGTTGTTAGCTTCAGGGAGGGTATCAGTCCTTTCGGATGCTACGACATGGTGGGTAATGTCTGGGAGTGGACAGATACACCTTACGATGACGGCGGAAACTTTCGCGTCGCGTGCGGCGGGGCTTGGTACTACAATCACGACTATAGCACTTGCACCAGTTACGATTTTTTTACCAAAGAGTATGCGGAGTTTGTGATCGGGTTCCGTATCGTGTATACGTCATAAAGGAAAACGGATGAAAAATAAAAAAAACGAGGCGGAAAACGCCTTAGCCCCTGATGATTCTGCAATTTCCTCGAATGATGTCCAAAAGGAACTCATCCAACGTGGACGTGTCGATATCCACACGCATCAGACCGCCGCGAAACACCTGAAAAACGGTGCCGATGCCTTGAATGCTCGAAATTTCGCAAAAGCGATTGAAGAGTTTGAACTCGTTATTCAACATAACCGCGAATCGGCGGAAGCGCACTTTCATCTCGGTTTAGCACATTTTATGCTCGGTGAATATGAAAAAGCGATAGATGCTTACAAAATGGCGGTCGCCTGCGAACCGAGTGAAGCGACTGCGCACCTGAATCTCGCTGCGACTTACCGTCTACTCAAACGTTACGACGAGGCGGTTGACGTTTACACACGCGCGATCCGTTTTATACCGAATCATCCAGAGTTGCATTCTGAACTCGGGGCAGTCTACACATTCCAAGGCAAGCGACGTGAGGCGATCGCTGCATACAAAAACGCGATGCGGATTAAGTTGACCCTTGCCGCTGATACTTCGTGACATTGATTCAAAACAGGAAGTTCACGGAAAATTATCTCGGAGAAAACTATGTTTGTTTCAGACGAAGATTTGATGATGAAATGTCGTAAAGGCGATATAGGCGCGTTTGAACTGCTGGTGCGGCGGTATCAGAACCCACTCATAAATTACATTCACCGCTTTATTGACGATTATCACCGCGCCGAAGACCTCTCCCAAGAGACGTTTCTCCGTGTCTTCAAGAGTGCGAGCCGTTATAAACCGACAGCATCCTTCAAAAGTTGGCTCTATACAATCGCCACCAATTTGTGCAGAAACGAGATTCGGAACCGTTCACGTCGGAACACCTGCTTCCTTGAGGAACTCGTTGAAGAAGGCGAAGATGTTTACTATACTGAAATCATGCGAGATACCCGCTATCTACCGGATGTCCTGCTCGAAAAAAAGGAACAGCGACAAATTATTCGTAAAGCACTTGCACAATTACCCGACAATCAACGCGTCGCGTTGGTGCTTGTCACATACCAAGACCTGCGGTATGAAGAGGTAGCGGAGATCCTTGGATGCTCTGTCGGTGCCGTTAAAGCACTGATTCATCGCGCTCGACAAAAAATGAAAAAACTGCTCATCAAAGCCGGAATAGGGGAGTAATTAAAAAATGAAAAAATATAAACGGACCAAATTTCCGGATGCACATAATTCGGAATGTGAGATCGCGAGCCGAGACGAACTCTCTGCCTATATCGACAAAGAGCTGCCCGCGTGGAAACGTCATCTCATCCGACGACACCTGAAAAGATGTAACGTTTGCGCTAACGATATACAGCGGTTGCAACACACCGACAATTTTCTTCGACACGCCGGAGATGTGGATGCCTCTGACGGTTTTTTAGGCAGTGTCATGACCCGCGTCTCTGAAGTCGCACAGCATCAACGACAGCAAGAATCGCTCTGGACGCGAATTCGTCGGGTCATTGAAGTCTCCCTTGGATGGATGCCACCACTCTCAAAGTTATCGGGCAAACTGCGTTACAATATTCGCACACGCAGTCCAGTTTATATCTCCATACTGACTTTTGCCGTCTTTACGATGGTGGGCGTAACGCTTTATCAGCCTTCTGACGATAAATTTGGAGAGGAATTACGTGAACTTGATAGCGAGAAATTAATCTCCTTTGAGGTTATTCAGCAGGAGCCACCCAAACGCTTGCTGACAACATATCTTCAACGGAAGTAAGTCCCGCTTCAAGGAATGGTCTCATCTGTTTGCCGAGGTCCGGATGCCTCGGTTCCTTCATAACATCTTATGGTGGGAGTCAGAAAATGAAATCAGCGACCCGTTTATATAGGACCTGGAAAACGAAGTCAGCAACCCGCAAAGCGTTATTCATTTCGTTAGTGTTCCATCTATTCTTTCTCAGCACAACATTTTATGTTATTGTGCAGAACCAACCGATAATGCCCGATAAGTCAAGTCTAACAGCGGAACTCATTTCAGTGGAGCGTGCTGCCCGACCGAAGCCTCTGCGAAAAAAACTTGCCCCGCGACCTCGCGTGCCTTCGCATGATCTTACAGATGTTAGTACTGGCGAATCTCCGCCATCTTTAGCATCACCTGTCGCTGTCCCCTCTGAAACGCCACGTCCGGCTTTGGGACGCAGCTTACAAGACGAAGTTCAAAAAGACACACCTTCACCGTCTCTTGACCTCTCAACAAACAATTCGGCGGATGTTAGCACTGCCACCCGTACGCTTCGGGAGTTAGCAGGGAATCTATCAAAGACAGAAGCCGCAAGTCCTGCAGGTGATACCACCTTCGGGGCGAAACGTTCCGGGCCACCGAGAGTTCAACGCGCTCCGAAAATTCCGACCCTTAAAATTGTGGAAGAGGAAGAAGAAGATATATCACCAGCAGTGTTAGAAGAGATTGAAGAAAAACGGAAAGTCCTACCGAAAGTAGCGTTTCCGATGCTGATGAAAAAACTCGCACAGGAAATTGTTGAAACGAGTGAAGGCGGTCCAATTGATGTCGTCTTCGTGATTGATGCCAGCGGCAGTATGGGAGATAATATCAGAGCCGTTACTGAACATCTCACGGAGATGGTAGATGTCTACAAAGCCTCCAAAATAGATTACGCGCTCGGTGTAACAGAATTCTCGGCAAACAATAACGAAAATAAAATTAAAGTCGTTCAATTGACAAGGAGTTTCACAGAATACAGACGCACCCTCCAAGACATCAGTGTTGGTGGAGATGAAAACGCCTTGGATGCCGTCGTTCAAACTGTCAGAGAACTCAGATTTCGTCCTACGTCCAAAAGGCATTTTATTCTCGTTACCGACGAACCCTTGACGAGCCAGAACGGCATCACACTCACAACAGCTATCGGTCACTGCCGAGAATTCGGCATTTATGTGAATGTCCTGGGGCTTCCGCTCGATGAGCACCAGTCGTTAGCCACACAGACAGGGGGCAAGTGGCATCTTATCCCTGAAGACCTGCAACCGCAGATGGCACAACACCCACAACGTTCCAGCAGATCGCTGAACTCAAGGAACAAAGCTATGTCGCTACGCAATGCACAATGGGCAGATGTCGCAAAAGTCGGTGATGCAGCATTGCGATTCGGTGGCAGCATTCCGGTTGATATTGTCTTGTTTGTTGACAGCAGCAAGAGTATGGAAGATAAACTCCCGAATTTTTTGCAGCAACTTGATATCCTGATTCGTGATTGGGATAACGCTTTCATAGACTATCAGATCGGCGTTGTCCGTTTCCGGTCGCGCGCATCGGTGAACATGATAAATGTTTACAACCCACCACAAACGCTCAAACAGATTCGGAAGATCGTGGAATTACCGTGCCAAGACGATGAAACGTTATTAGATGCTGTAGCAGAGGGCATGCGACGACTTAAACTCCGCCCAAACGCACAACCCTATTTCATTTTGGTTACAGATGAACCCGCAGAGGGTGAATACTCACCGCTCGCGATTATACAAATGTTAGAACAAAAACATGTCCTCGTCAACGTCGTCGGCACTTATGACGACTTTCAGCAGCAGGTGGCAACAAAAACCGGTGGCGTTTGGGTGCCTATCCCCGAAGGACAGACGACAAATAATTCATATTGGTAAAGGATGAAGATTGAGAATTGCAGTCCTCGTATCAGGGAGCGGAACAAACCTCCAAACCTTGATCGAAAAACTACATCAAGACAAAACAAGCGGAATTGAAATCGCAGTCGTGATTAGTGATCGACAGAAGGCTTATGCCCTCACACGCGCCGAACGCGCCAGCATACCGACACACGTCGTTAAAACTCAAGATTTCGAGAATCGCGTCGATTTTGATGCCGAGATTTCGAGGCGCATTGAACACTATGCCGCAGAACTCGTCGTCCTCGCAGGATTTATGAAACTGTTCCAACCGCCTTTCGTCCGAAAATACAAAAACCGTATTATCAATGTCCATCCGACACTTTTGCCAGCATTTCCGGGGGCTCATCCCGTCGCGGATACGTTAGATTATGGCGTAAAATTCACAGGTGTCACCGTTCACTTCGTTGATGAAGGCGTAGATACGGGGCCTATTATCGCGCAGTCAGTTATCCGTGTCCTGGATACCGATGACGAAGAAAGTTTACACAACCGGATTCAGGTCGAAGAACATAAACTGTACCCACAGGTGATCAAATGGTACGCCGAAGGCAAACTGAAAGTCAAAGGACGAAAAGTAATGGTAAAGCAATAGAGACACCGATATTCTCAAACTGGCGTTACTGAAAACAATAGCCGAAAGCCAATAGCCAAAATGTTAGCAATTTCAACACTATGGAACGCTTTGAAACAGCAGGACGGTGCAGCACTGTTCAACGAACTCCAAAACCTCGGTTTTGAGACACTCGAACTCAGCAGGCATCTCACAGCGGATCAAATTGAGCAGCTTAAGCCGTTCCTGCGTGAAAATCCACCATGCTCTATCCATAACTTTTGTCCTATTCTCCCGGGCACATCGCAAGCAGACCCAGAAAAGGACAAACTCCACCTTTCAAGTCTCAACACAGACGAGCGAAAGGCGGCTATTCGATGCACCGTCAGGACGATGGAACTCGCACTTGATCTGGAAATTCCGATCATCGTTCTCCACCTCGGCGAAGTTGATACTTATGATCGGTCGTATCTGATGACCGATCTGTACACGTATGGCGAACGCGAGTTTGAAGCCTTTAGTCAAAAAGTGACAGAAGCCACGGAATGGCGGAAACATAAAGAGGCGAAACATCACGATGCCGTCTTACGGAGTCTGGACGAACTAAACGAACACGCTCTACGGATGGAGCTCTGTATCGCGATTGAGAATCGTCCACACTACTATCAAATCCCAAATTTTGATGAGGTCGGCCTGTTCTTTTCAGAATTTTATGGGAGTCCGATGCGTTATTGGCACGATGTCGCACACGCAGCACGGCAGGAAAAACTCGGTCTCTGTTGGGCGGATAGATGGCTTACAGATTACGCGGAGCATCTTATCGGCGTGAATCTACACGACCTTCAAGACCTTGAGGCATATCATCCACCTGGCACCGGAGACCTTGCGTGGGACGAAATCTTCAAGCAGCTGCCCTCGGACATTTTAAAGGTGATGGAAATACGTCCGTGTGAGGCGGAACCTGTCATAGAGGCACGCGAAATGTGCGAATCCTTATCACAATCGCTTGAACAACCCGATGCGTAAAAAAGTCCGAAATACCACCTACTTTTTCTCACAGCCTGAACATGAGATCCTGAAATCTCTCAGCGCATACATGGTCGGTGTCCCACACGATGCGACGTTGGATGTCCCGATTATCACGATAGATGCGTTTGTTAAACAGTTGCCGAAGACACTACAGACACAACTTCGGTTCGGTTTACATCTATTCCAGTGGGGACCCCTCCTCTTTATGGGAAAGACGCGGCAATTTACGAGACTCAATCCGCGTGATGCGGTGAGATATGTTGATACTTGGGCAAATAGCCGTTTCGGGATCCGACGAAAAATCTTCCGAGGGTTGCGAGACATCGCTTTTCTCGGTTACTATAGCTCGCGTTAAGGAACTATGGACGCAATCGAAATTTTTAAGTTGACAAAATTTCGCTAATTTTCAATAATTATCAGAAAATTGAACTTTAAGAGTGAAGGAACGAAAGTTTAAGGAGGTCCTGAATGATTCGAGGATTAATTTGCATAGGAAGTATTGTGCTATTATTGTGCGTACTATTACCGATTATGCCTGCGGATGCGCAGCGCGATGAAGCAACAGTCGCAGGGAACTGGACATTCGACGATGGCACTGCCAAAGATAGTTCAAAAAAAGGACTCAACGGGAACTTTGCTGGAAAGCCAAAATCTGTTGAGGGTATCGTTGGAAAAGCTTTGGAATTCAACGGTGAAGATGACGGTATAAAGATTCCGGATTCCGCGGACATTAATTCCGGTGGTCCCTACACCGACCGGACAGTCGCTGCATACTTCAACTGTGATGATGTGGGGATTGACAGTCGGAAACAGGTAATTTTTGAAGAGGGTGGACGCACACGCGGCTTAGTGATTTATGTATTTGATGGAGAGGTTTATGTCGGCGGCTGGAACCGTGCCGAATATAACTGGAACGGCGAATGGATCTCTGCCGAAGTTAAGTCCAAGCGTTGGTATCACGTCGGCTTGGTCATTCGCAACGCGTCTGGTAAAGTGGAGAAAGACAAATTTGAGATGTGGCTCGATGGAAAACTGGTCAGCAAGGAATCGGGCGGACAACTCCACGCCCACGGCGACGACATCGGGATCGGATTCACCAACCAGAACGCTGTTTACCACGATGAAGGCGGCAGTGGAACTAATATTGATTGGTTTGAAGGTCTGATTGACGAAGTTGTTGTTTACGGTTCCGCTTTCGACCAAGGTGATTTTAGTAAAGCCGCGCAAGGCTTAAGCGTTGAACCGCAAGGCAAATTTACAACGACTTGGGCAGCACTAAAAGCCCAACGGACACAAAAGTAACCTCAATATCAGAATTGCGTTATTTAACAATAACAACCTATAAAGGAGATATGTCACAATGGTGAAATATCGTTTTATTTTTATCCTTAGTCTCTTACTCATGTTTGTAGCCGTGATTTCTTATGCTGCAAAAGACGAAGCGACGCTTGAAGGGGAATGGAATTTTGACAACGGCGATGCCGCAGACAGCTCTGGAAAAGGCTTAGACGGAAACATCGTCGGGGATCCAGAAGTTGTTGACGGAATTGTTGGCTCCGCACTGCTCTTTGATGGCGTCGATGATGGTGTCAAACTCCCGGATTCCGTAGGTATCAATACGCTCGCACAACCCAATTTCTATACCGACCGGACGATCGCTGCCTACTTTAACTGCACTGATGTCTATGTTACCGAACAAAAGCAGACGATCTTTGAAGAAGGCGGACGGACACGCGGCCTTGTTATCAACGTCTTTGATGGACAGGTCTACGTTGCCGGTTGGAACCGTGCTGAATATCAGTGGCCGGGTGCTTTTCCATCTGCGCCAGTAGAGTCCGGTGTATGGTATCACGTCGGCTTAGTTATCCGAGAGGCCACAAACGCAGTTGAACCCGGTAAATTTGAGATGTGGCTTAACGGCGAACTCATCGCCAGCGAAGATGGTGGCGCACTTTATGGACACGGTGACGATATCGGTATCGCACATGTCAACGCTAACGCCGTTTTCCACGATGAAGATGGTGCAGGCACTAACATCCACTACTTCGGCGGTATCATAGATGAAGTCGTTGTTTACAATTCGGCTTTTGATGCAGCCGATTTCGCGGCGTATGCAACACCCGTCGTAAGCGTTGAACCGCAAGACAAATTTACCACGACATGGGCAAGCATCAAAGCACAAAGAACACGCGAATAGAAGTTATTCAGGACTTACACAATCCCATGAAGGCAGGGTTTGTAACCCCGCCTTCAATAAAGGCATTTTTAACCATCAGTTTTACCATATTTCTATTTATGCTTTTTTGTTGTAGGGCGAGGTTTTTATGCCTCCGCCCTACACTGCCTTAAGGAGCGACAATGTGTTGGGTGCGATTATCGGGGATATTGTCGGTTCAATCTACGAACCGAAGGATCGCCGTAAACTTTGCCAAATCAGCACATTTGATGCCAAAGTGGCATCCGTTTCTGCCACAATTGACAAGTAGAGAACCTTTCCCCGAATTGAAATTACGTGTCCATTATTATCCGCCATACCTTTTCCACTGCTCATAAACCCTCTCAAATTCAGCAACGCCCAAAAAACTCAGACAAAAAGTACCCACAAAAGCAAAGATGGCATGAAATTTGCTTATTGTCTTAAGTGTCATTCGTATAATTTACTGCGTAAAATAGACACAACAGTGGAGGTACACCATGAGATTTGATAGACTCACAATTAAAGCACAAGAAGCATTGGAAACAGCACAGAATCTAGCGACGGATGCCCAAAGCCCGGAACTTAACGTTGAACACTTGATGTTGGCACTCATTCGACAGACAGACGGGATTGTTACACCGATTTTTCAGAAATTGGGTGTTGATACCGTTGAAATTACATCTGCAGTGGAAAGTGCGGTTCAGAAGGCACCAAAAGTGCAAGGTGCTGCTTCTCAAATGCGCATCTCCCATGCCCTACAATCCGTTTTAGATGCTGGATTCAAAGAGGCAACGGTACTCAAAGATGAATACGTTAGTACAGAGCATCTCTTAATAGCATGTGCTGAAGCGAAGCAGACCGAGGTCGGTAGGATCCTTCAGGAGGCTGGTATAACGAAAGATAAGATCCTTAAGGCACTCGTTGATATCCGTGGTAACCAACGGATAACAGATCAAAATCCAGAGGATAAGTACCAAGCACTCACTCGCTTTGGTAGGGATCTCACTCAAGAGGCGATTTCAGGTAAACTCGACCCCGTTATCGGACGCGATGACGAAATCCGACGCGTCATGCAGGTGCTTTCTCGTAGACGGAAAAACAACCCTGTCTTAATCGGTGAACCCGGTGTCGGAAAAACAGCAATTGTTGAAGGGTTAGCACAACGTATCGCTGATGGCGATGTCCCCGAAAGCCTCCGAGATAAACGACTCATCGCTCTTGATCTCGGTGCGTTGATCGCAGGAAGCAAATACCGTGGTGAATTTGAGGATCGACTGAAAGCCGTTCTTGCCGATGTCGAGCAGGCGGAAGGACAGGTCGTCCTCTTTATTGATGAACTCCATACCATCGTCGGCGCGGGTGCAGCGGAGGGTGCTGTGGACGCATCTAACATGCTCAAACCGGCACTGGCCCGCGGTGAACTCCGATGTATCGGTGCGACAACGCTCGATGAGTATCGCAAACATATTGAGAAGGATGCTGCTTTAGAACGCCGATTCCAACCCGTACAGGTCGAGGAACCGTCCGTTGAAGACACGATCGCTATTCTACGAGGCTTGAAGGAACGCTACGAAACGCATCACGGCGTACAAATCCAAGACAATGCCATCGTTGCCGCTGCGACCCTTTCAAAACGTTATATCTCTGAACGGTTCCTTCCAGATAAAGCCGTCGATTTGGTAGACGAGGCTGCATCGCGCCTCCGGATTGAGATTGATAGCGTACCAGAGGAGATCGACGAGGTAGAACGCCGTATTATCCAACTCCAAATAGAGCAGCAGGCACTCGAGAAAGAGGAGGACAGCGCGTCAAAACAACGTCTCGAAAAATTGATCGCTGAACTTGCGGAACTTGAAGAACGAGCAAATTCCCTCAAAGCGAGATGGCAGAACGAAAAAGCGAATTTGACGCAGATTAGCGGATTGATGGAACAGATTGAGGCACTCCGCATTGAATCCGAACAAGCCAAACGCGGCGGCAATCTCGCCAAAGCTTCAGAACTGGAGTATGGCAAGATACCGGAACTCGAATCGCAACTCAAAACCGTTCGGGATACCATGGAAAAGAATACGCAAGGCACACAGATGCTCAAAGAGCAGGTGCGTGCGGAAGACATCGCCGAAATCGTGGCGAAATGGACCGGTATCCCCGTTTATCGACTCATGGAAGGCGAGACTCAGAAACTCGTCAACATGGAAGAACGGCTGCGCGAACAGGTGATCGGACAAGACGAGGCAGTGAGTGCAGTCTCGAACGCTATTCGTCGCGCTCGCGTCGGACTCGGTGATCCGGATCGACCGCTCGGTTCTTTCCTCTTCATGGGACCCACGGGTGTCGGTAAAACGCATCTCGCCAAGTCGCTCGCGGTATTCCTGTTCGATGACGCGAACGTCATGACACGGATTGATATGAGCGAATACATGGAAAAACACACCGTCTCTCGATTAATCGGGGCACCCCCCGGTTACGTCGGCTACGATGAAGGTGGACAGTTGACGGAGGCAGTCCGACGGCATCCGTATTGTGTCATCCTGCTCGACGAGGTGGAGAAGGCGCACCCAGAGGTGTTCAATGTTTTACTCCAGATGCTCGACGATGGTAGAATGACGGATGGGCAAGGACGCACCGTCGATTTCAAGAACGCGGTTGTTATTATGACCTCTAATATCGGCAGCCAGTGGATTAGCGATGCACTTTTGGATCAAAAAGAAATCCGTCGGAAGGTGATGGAAGCCGTACAATCGCATTTCCCACCGGAGTTCCTGAATCGCATCGACGACCTGATTATCTTCGATCGCCTCGGCATTGATGAGTTGAAACGGATTGTCGCGCTGGAACTGATGCAGCTGAGTCAACGTTTCGCGGAGAAAGAGATGACCTTAACGCTTTCTGAATCTGCAAACGAGGCACTGGTAAACCGTGGTTTCGATCCGGTCTACGGCGCGCGTCCACTGCGTCGGACCATCCAACGCGATATCCTCAACCCGTTAGCGATCCAGATTCTGGAAGGCACTTTCCAAGACGGTGACGCAATCGCTGTCGATTTTGAAGAGGGAGAATTCGTCTTCCCAAAGGCGTGATTAAACGACTGTAAGGCGAGGTTCCGAACCTCGCCTACTCTTTTCAAATGACTTCAGGAACGCGTCTGTAGATGTCTTGCAAGAGGAGTTCACATCCAATGGAAACGAGTGGCAGCACATCTTCGCGTGCTTGAAACTCGGTCTGAACCCACTGCGTCTGGGTAAGGCGATACTGTTCAACGCGAACTCTATCTTGTGAAACGAGGATGTATTCCCGCAAAGAGGAAAGTTCTTGATAGTGCCTAAATTTCTCGCCTTTGTCATACACTTCGGTTGAAGGTGAAAGCACTTCCATCACAAGGACAGGGTTGAGGAGTGTGTCAAAGACATTGTCCTCAAAATGAGGTTTTCCGCAAACGACAACCACATCTGGGTAAAAATATGAACCCCTTGGACTCGTCCGAACGCGCATATCGTTGGTGTAGACTAAACATTCACGCTCTCGCAATTGGATGTTTAGTTCAGTCCCTATATCCAATGTGATGAGATTGTGGGCGTTACTTGCGCCGGACATCGCAAGTATTTCTCCGTTGAGATATTCGCTTTTCAACGTCGCTTTACGTTCCAAAGCGAGGTATTCTTCTGGTGTGTAGATGGTCTGTGCTGCGAGTGATGACATAGCTGCCTCCATAAATCGGATGAATCCTTTTTTAAAATTATAACATATCATAGAACAGATTGCATTTTAATTCCTTGAGCCTTGACAATCCGATTCGTGCAGGGTATAATTAAAAAAACGCAACAGGAAGCCGAGATCCACATATACCCATGAACCGAATCGACAAAAAATTTCAAGAACTCCGAGAGCAAGGTGCCAGCGCATTTATGCCGTACGTCTGTGCTGGTGACCCGACCCCCGAACTTACCTCTAAACTTCTTCTTACGCTTGAGGCAGCAGGCGCGGACCTGATTGAACTTGGTGTGCCTTTCTCTGATCCGATTGCAGATGGACCTACTGTTCAACGCGCAAGCGAACGTGCCCTCACACATCGCATTTCACTCCAGCAGATTCTGGAAATGGTCCCGACCTTGCGTAAACAGACAGATATTCCGATTGCCCTGATGGGTTACTATAACCCGATCTTTCGGATGGGGGAAGAGGCATTTTGCAAAGCAGCACAAGACGCGGGGGTTGACGGTGTTATCGTGCCGGACTTACCGCCAGAACAGGCGCAACCGCTCCTTGAAGTTGCCCCGCGCTATAACCTCGCGACCATCTTTCTCGTTGCCCCGACAAGCCCACCGGAACGGATGCAACTAATTGCCTCGGTCAGCACAGGATTCATCTATTGCGTCTCCGTGACAGGGGTAACAGGGGCGCGGACGACGTTATCAGACGAGGTCACGCCGATGATCACAGAACTGCGAAAACACACGGACAAGCCGATTAGTGTCGGTTTTGGTGTATCAACGCCTGAGCAGGCAACACAAGTTGCACAGATCGCTGATGGTGTGGTTGTCGGGAGTGCTATTATTGATGTTTATGAAAAGTATATCAACGACGAGGAAAAATTGCTTACTGCGGTGAAGGAATTTGCCTCAGATTTGGCGGCGGGGGTAAAGGCGTAACGAATCCATCGAATTGAGCAACGGAGGATTCAGTATATGGCTTATAGCAATTTCACCTTAGAAACAGTCACGGAAACATTTCAACTCGAACTGTTTCAGTCCGCAGGTATCTTCTCCGAAACGGAGCAGGTTGAACCGAGTTCGGAACTCATCAAAGCGTTGGCAAAGAAGGTCCCGTTAGCCGTTGCGATAGGTACAGAAAAGGCGAAGTCAGAGATGATAGTTGCCGATGTGCTCGTTGAACTCAGGGAGCACTTTGATCATCGTATTAGTCTTTTTTCGGGTATTGATTTTAATGTTGATACTGAAAACGACTTGACAGGTGTGTGTGATTTTTTGGTGAGTCTATCTCCAAACCAGTACTATTTGGAGTCCCCTGTTATTATCCTTGTTGAAGCCAAGAAAGACGACCTCATAACAGGCCTCGGGCAGTGCGTTGCGGAGATGATCGCTGCACAACGCTTTAATGCCGAAAAAGAGAACGACATTCCACGTGTTTATGGTGCCACAACAACAGGGACGAATTGGCTCTTCCTCAAATTGGAAGGGAAACAACTTCACATTGACATGGAAACTTATATGCTTGAGCGATGTGACAAAATTCTCGGTATCCTTGCCAGTATGGTTTCACAAAAGGTATAAAATCCGCTACATACCGCGCCTGATACCGAATTCCGCCTCAAATGCTTGCCAAATACCCTCTGGAATATCTGCAGTCGCGGCTTCGTACCCGTCTTCAACTTGTGCTTTGTCTGCAGGACCGAACATCACAATGCCATCTATCGGTGCAGCGAGACAAAACTGCATCGCCAGATGACGGATATTGACGCCACGTTCCTGACACCACTTCCACATCAGGTATGCCTTCGGTTCAGCGTCAGGGTTGCGTCGGCGTTCATCTTCAACGTTCGGTTCCGCACCTGTTAAACTCCCCATCCCTAAAGGACTTGCCAAGATAATACCGACATCGTGTTCGCGTGCCAACGGCAGCGTCGTCTCCGCCACAGATTGGGATAAGAGTGTATAATCCAAGAAGGTCAGGATAATATCGATATGTCCAGTTTCGATGAGTTCTTTGTGGAATTCATGAGAACGTACCCCCGCACCGATATGTCGAATGTGGCCCTCCGCTTTCATTTCTAATAACGTATCCAATGCACATCCGGGTGCCAATACGCTCTCCATATCCATCGGGTCGTGGATAAGTACAGCATCGAGATAATCCGTGCGGAGATCCTTGAGGCTATTCGTGACACTCCAGCGTGTACCTTCAGCTGAGAAATCTTTCCGCCGCTCAGGATGTGTGCCGACCTTGGCTTGTAGGTAAATCTTTTCTCGTAATCCGTCAGAGAGTGCTTCTCCCCAGAGGTGTTCGGCGTGTCCGGGATAGGTATCAATGTAGTTAATACCGAGTTCGATACCGCGTCGGATCGCACCGATGACTTCAGCGTCCGGTTTCCGCCAGATCCACGCTGCACCGAGCGCAAGTGCGTTCGGACGCATCCCTGTCCGTCCCATCTGTCGAACTTCTAATTTTGTGTGCATGGTTTATCCCATAGATTACGGCACGACGGCGCGCCTGTTACCTTACCAGTTCTTGCCTGAGTTTATGTGTAGATTCCGCAAGCGATTCCTGTAGATACGGATACTGAAAACCGCCCCACCGATCCGGCGGCGGTTCGTGTGCCTGTGCAATCTTCAAGCTCACAAATATCGGACCCGTTTCATGCCAGATGCTCGGAAGTTCGGCTGCAAGTTTTTCTGAGTTATCGAACTCGTAGACCTTTTCAAAACCTGCCCCTTTAGCGATTGTCGTCCAGCTGAAACGGGTGTTGCCATCAGGTACGGGTTGATTGCCGGTGACCTCATAGGAGCCGTTATCACAAACGAATAGGAGATAGTTCGTGGGTGGTGTATTCAGAGCAGTAATCGTCGCCAACGTGCCTAAACACATCAACATACTGCCATCACCATTAATCACAACGACTCTCCTATCGGGTTTGGCGAGTGCGATACCGAGTGCGAAATCGGCGGCGTGTCCCATCGCGCTCCCGACGGATGCGAAGTCCAAGGGGTGTGTTGATATTTTGCCCCACGGCACGCTGCTCCCCATCGTCGTAACAACGATCTCGTCTGTACGCTGATCCGCAATAAGTTGTAGACACTCTTCCTTGATAAGCATGATTTTTCTCCGAAAATTGGCTCTGTACTATTTCTCTTCAGGCGGTAAAAACTTAACGACTGGTGGTGTTGTCCATGCTGTCGTCGTAACTTGGATGTGATTCGTGAATTCCGTTTCTGTCTCAAACCCGTCAATACCACCACCCCAAATAGCGAACGTACGGTAGTTGAGTCTACCGTTCGCGTCCGGCGTTAAAATAACCGGTAAAATCGGTTTTTCGGAGGTGTCAGGGTCAATAAACGCCACCTCTTGTACGATGGGGATGATGAGTGCAATACCGAGTGTGTCTATTCCCCTTGGGTCTGTTCCCCAACTCCATATCCACCCCTGTTCCCTGTCCACGCTATTCGTATCCTGCAGATTCGGGATCCCCGTGGCAATAGCGTAATTCGTGGGTAGATTTCCGTTGATATGGATGTGATGCTCAACCCACGGATTTTCTGCATAGATGAAGGTTGTTGACGTTAACCGTCTCGTCTCACCGTTGATATTCCACTCGGGTACAATCCTTTGAACGACAGAGCGGATCGCCCCGTTTGCGAGGATCCGTGTGTAGCCGCCGTCTGATGGTAGTGGTGTCATCACTTCTGTCGCCTTATCCCACAATGCGATCCCGCCGCAGCCTATTAAATCTTCAGCGGAGTTCAGTGGGAACATATCCGTGGTTTCGGGGTCGAGAAGCATATTCAGGGACAAGCCGATTGACTGGACAACATCTAACTGCCCCTCTGTGGCAGTCTGCTGTCCGAGACTCGAACCCCCACTGTTGTATGATTTACGGACAAAGTAGGTCTCTTGGTTCTCAAGATCACGTAATATCCACTGTTGCTCAGGTTTCATCACCTCTTTTTGAACCTGTTGGGAAAGTATTATATCATTACTCTCAAAATGACTTCTGAGTTCAGGTGAGAGCGGACTTTCGTAATCTAATTCGCCTTGGAACATTGTATTTAGGCTGAAACGTTTCATTCGCTTTTTACCGTACGCCATGAACGCGCCGTTCGGCTTCAGTAGATACGCTATTAGATTGGATTCCATTGCCGCCACGACGTTCAGTTCCGGAAAGATAGCCGCCCGCGTCTGCTTGTTGATGTCGAGTGTTAAGGTTGCCCTCACACTCGGATCGTAAAGAATGGAGACCTCTTTTGTCTCTCCTTCTCCTAAGTTCAGCAGGAAACAGAGTTGATCGAGTTCTCCATCATAGTCCAAATCGTCCGCTTGTGCTGGTATCATTACCTCTCGCGGTGCTTTTCCTGTAACGACGGAATACGCTTTGAACGAGAAATCAGGGTTGACGTTTCGGAGTTCGGTTCCGGTCAGCACAATCGGCACATTTTTTCGAGCGATAGGTAGCGTATTTTGGATGGAGAGACGGATTTTGCTAATGTTCTGATTGCCGCCCGGCATTGTACACGAACTCAGCATCAGTAGATATCCAAGAATAAACGATAGACAGATTGTTAAAACAGCCCGCGCTATCTGTCTCTGCGTATGATTTTGTATATATGTAGTTTTCAATTGTTTTTCCTTGTTTCTTAGAGATCGGGCAGCACTTCAAGCAGACGATTAATTTCGGATGCCGTATTATAGAAATGTGGCGAGACTCTAACCCCACTTCCGCGTTCTGCAGTAATGATGTTTTCGGCATAAAGCATCTCATAGAGTTCGGTAGACGTGTGCTGCTCACTCCCAAAGATAACAATCCCCGCGCGTTCCGTGTCCTCTTTAGGCGTGATAACACGATAGCCTTTCGCCTCTAACCCCACGATTAATTGCGCCGTGAGTTCCAAAACCTGTGTTTCAATAGATTGGATACCGATGTCCTGTAGTAAATCAATCGCTGCTTTAAGCCCATATAAACCGACACTATTATAAGAACCTTCCTCAAAACGGGTCGCATCCGGTCTTTGTGTTAGGTCGTAATTGAGGAAATCGCGCGGATTGACGACACTTGCCCAACCGATATTGGTATTGATCAACTGATCACGTTTCTCGTCAGCACAATAGAAGATCGCAGCACCTTCTGGTGCCAATAACCACTTGTGTCCATCAGCGGCGAGAATATCAATGTAACAAGATTTCACATCCACTTCAACCGCACCGAGCGCTTGAATAGCGTCCACAACGAACCAGATATCGCGTTCTCGGCAGAGCTGACCGAGTGCTGCAATGTCGTTTCGGAATCCGGAGGCGAATTCCACATAACTAATCGTTAAAACGCGTGTACGCTCGTCAATCGCAGCCGCAACATCCTCAATACAGATACGTCCGTCCCGCTCCGGAACCATGCGCGTATCGACACCGTAGCGTTCCTTTAAACTCCACCACGGATAGATGTTTGCGGGAAATTCAACCGCTGTTGTAACAACGTTGTCTCCTGCTTTCCAGTCGATACCGTTCGCTGCGATGAGAATACCTTGGGTCGTATTCTTCATAAAGGCGATTTCGGTGACATCGGCGTTGGTGAACTGTGCCGCCGCTAAACGACACGCCTCCGCTGTTTCTGCCCAATCGTCCGTGTGGACGGCACCGTGAAACGTTGCGTCGTCAATGAATCCAGCCATCGCATCCCGTACGCGTCGCGACAACGGGGCAACACCGGCATGGTTCATGTAAACGTAAGTTTCGGTTACCGGAAATTCACGCCGCCACTTTTGCCAAATTTTATGTTTAGAAGGCCTATTCACTGCATGTCCCTTCGTTATTAACACTCAGGATTGTTGTAACCGTGTAGTCTTTTATGTGTTTCGCATTCGCAAACGCGACGAGTTCACCAAACAACCCGAAGCAGAATACCAGTATGCCAATAATGATAAGAATAGGGCTTAAATTAGGTACTATAGTTTCTAACACTTCCAACAGAAAAGGGTTCATCTGCAAAATTAAAAAGAGTCCACCGAATACCACGGACATCACGCCGATGGGACCCAAAAAACGAATAGGTCTCCGTTTACATCGGAAGATGAAAAAATGCGCGAGTTTTCCGAACACAGATGATGTCCGTTTTGCCTGTTGAATTTTGTTTTCTGTCAATCCACCAAGGACAAGTAAGGCTACTGCTAAACCGATGCAGCTGAGTGCTGCGACGTTGGCAGTTCCAAATAAGACACGTCCTAAAATGAAAAAAGGGAGACTTAGCACCGCAGCAGCACGAAATACTCTCTGCTTCGGGTTAAACAAGGTATTTGACAACCGATGCCACAGATTCTTAGCGTTTTGTGGTTTCGGGGAAGTTGTGAAAACTGATATTATAAACTTGAACGCAATAATATCTAACATCACTCGCCATATTCGTCCGAGTCCATACTTGCTTTTTCCGAAACGTCTGGGATGATGTGAGACAACAATCTCGGCGATACGCGCGCCTACCACGGTAGACATCGCTGGAATAAAACGGTGCATCTCTCCATAGAGCGGAACCTGTTTAATGATTGATGCTCGGTACGCTTTCAATGAACACCCGTTATCGTGAATCGGAACGCCTGTCACTTTACCGATAATCCAATTGGCTATGATAGAGGGAACACGGCGTGTGAGGAATTTATCCTGTCGCTCTTTTCGCCAGCCACAGACCAAGTCGTACCCTTCATCAAGTTTTTCAAGCAGTCTCGGTATATCAATCGGATCGTTCTGTAAATCGCCGTCCATACTGACAATCCGTTCACCGCGCGCAAATTCAAATCCTGCTGCCATCGCTGCCGTCTGTCCGGCATTTTTCTCAAATCGGATAACGACTAATTCGGGTTCCTGTTTACAGAGTTCTGTAAGCACATTGAACGTTTCGTCTTCGCTCCCATCGTCGACGAATAGCACCTCGTAAGCATCACCAATAGTCTCACAAACTGTTTGAATTTTTTCAAATAACGGACGGACGTTGTCCTCTTCATTGTAAACTGGGACGACAATCGATAGCATCGGTTTTTCGTCCTTATGCTTTGCTATAATATACTGACTCCCTTCGAGACCGTTGCACAAGATACGGGTACTGGACGTTATAACTTCTGCCCTGCGGAATCCAACAAAATCTGATGCGCTTCAGTGAGTGAGTCGAAAGTCCCTGCATCAACCCACTTCCCATGAACGAGACTGTATTTAAGCTCGTGCCGCTGAATGTAAACATTGTTGACAGCCGTTATTTCATATTCTCCGCGCGCTGAAGGTTCAACTGTACGGATGACATCAAACACTGAGGCATCGTAAAAATAGACACCTACCACGGCGTAATCGCTTTTCGGATGCTCCGGTTTCTCCTCTATCGCAACAATACGGTTACCGTTTAAGGTCGCTACACCGTAACGCTTTGGGTCCGAGACCTGTTTGAGCAATACACGCGCCCCGCGCTGTTGTGCTTGAAAATCGTTAACAGACTGTCGGATTGAGGATTCAAAAATGTTGTCTCCTAACACAACGACGATTCGACCGCCTGCGGCGAATCCCTCTGCTAACGCAAGCGCATGCGCAATACCTTTCGCCTCCTCTTGAACTCGATAGGTAAATTCGCACCCGAAGTTTTTCCCACCACCAAGCGTATTGGCGAAATCCCCAACGTATTGTGGATTCGTTACAATAAGAATATCGGTAACGCCTGCCGTTGTGAGCTGTTTGATACTGTGATAGATCATTGGTTCGTTACCGACCGGCAGGAGATGCTTACTCGTAACTTTGGTGAGCGGATATAAACGGGTTCCTAATCCTCCCGCAAGGATGACACCTTTGAGCATGACTCTTTAACTATGGGCCTCCGCTCTGCTCTCCATTCCATTTCGAGCAGATTTCTGGTTAATTAGCGACGCTGACTCAGAACGTGCCGCTTTTAATTTTTTCCGCCTCGTCCGGGGAAGGTCAGTTCGGCGATGCCGGACTTATCCAAGTCGCCCAGCCCGAGTTCAATCATCCGATCATATTGTGCTTTTGTCGCCTGTGCAAGCGGTAGAGAGATGCCTGCCTCGTCTGCCAAATCAAGGGCAATACCAGAATCTTTAGAAGCGTGTGCAGCTGAGAAATAACACTCGTGATCTCGGATTTCCATGTCCTCTCCATCAGTTTCCAAAACACGTGAGTTGGCTCCGGTTTGCGAGAACACCTCTTGCAACATCGTCAGGTCCAATCCGAGTGCTGCCCCTAATCCGAGACCTTCTGCAAGTCCTGCAGTGTTGATGTTCATCACCATGTTAACGAGTGCCTTGACCTGTGCCGCCTGTCCAGCCTCCCCGATGTAACGGAGTGAGACACTCATTGAATCTAAAATCGGACGCACCTTGTCAAATGTTTCCTTCTTACCACCGCACATCAGGTACAGCGTGCCTTCCCGCGCCTGTGTGATGCTGCTCGCCATGCAGCCTTCGAGGCTCTCTGCACCGTGCTTCGCCGCGAGCTGCTCAATATCCACGTGGACCTGTGGACTAATCGTCGCACAATTGATAAAGACTTTCCGAGACGCGTTTTCGAGGAGACTGTCGTCTGCGTCTTCCGAAAAGATCGTGCGCATTGCTGCATCGTCCGTAACAACAGTGATGATGTAATCAGCGAGTGCTGTAACTTGCGTTAGTTTTTCTGTTGCTGTTGCACCGAGTTCCGCCGCGAGCTCTTGCGCGCGGTCGCTCGCAACATCGTATACAACGGTTAGGTTAAATCCTTCATCCTTGAGATGCCGTGCGATATTCGCACCCATCCTTCCTACACCGACAACACCGATTTTGTAATCAGCCCTATTTTGTGATTGTGCCATATCTGCCTCCTTGCTATTATACCAATTCTCACACTGCAAGTCTATATTGAATAAGCCATCCTGCAATTATGAGGCTAATCGCTTCAGGTTTCAATTTTTACATATTTGCAGATGTTTGTCAAGTTTTTCGTCTCTTTTTCCAGGACGATTTCTGAAGGATTCAAGATTTATAACAATGATATTAATATGATACAACCTGAAAACTGAGTGTTTCTACAAAAAAATTAATAAAGTGTTGACATTTTTTGTAAATTTAGTATAATGTTGGAAACGATGAACGGAATGCCGGCTAATTAGGCTCCTCTGGCTGAAAATCCACCGGCATATTCTATTTTCCTAAGGAGGACTCACGATGAACCGTTTCACACACGGCTTCGGTCTCCGAATAGATCGAACCTTTTTTCTCGTTCTTGCCCTCGCTTTTTTTATAGCCACGATTCTCGGATGTGGATCCGGCGGGTTTAGCATCATCCCGCTCGGTGCGAAACTTCAGAACGCTGACAACGCGTTTGACGAGGCAGAAACTATCGAGGTACGCGACGATGACCCTGAAAAGATGGAGAAGAACCGTCAGAAGCAGCAGGAACTTTACGATAAAGCGATGGCTCTCTATTTAGAAATTATTGAACGCGATACGCAAGGGAAATACGCACAACGCTCACATTACCAGATCGCCAAAATCTATAAGCGACGCTACGATTGGGATAAAGCCGTTGAGCACTACCAAGAGATTGTCGCTTTAGACCCGACCGGTTATTATGCAAACGAAGCGAAAACGGGTACGGCGAATATTCGTAAAAATCGTGAAATTATTAAAGCCAAGCGTGCTGAATACCAAAACTATAAGGCTATCTACGATAACGAACCGACAGACGAGACCTTTAATATCGCTGCAGAGGCACTCTATGAAGTCGCACGTGCTTATGAAGGTTTAGAGAATTACACCGAAGCGATCCGTAACTACGATCGATTGGTCGAAGAATTCCCTGAACACTCCAAATCACCACAAGCACAATTCCAGATTGGCAATGTCTACTTTTACACGCTTTATGACTATCTCGGTGGTTGGCCTGCTTTTGTGGCTGTTTCTGAGAAATTTCCGGATTCCTACGAAGCCTCGCAAGCCGGAACGCTCCTAAAGGTGACAGCGGATATCCTGACAGAAATTAAACAACTTAAGGATGAACTCAATAAGTTCCGGAACAAGAAAGCCGTTGAATACCAGCAGACTGGTCGGAAGATTACACCTGCCGATATGTGGGTGATGGGATATAGCGATCAGGTCGTTCAGAACTTCCAACAGATTGCGAGTAACTGGGAGAAACTACGTAACTACCCGCGCGCCATTAATGCCTACAAGACGTTGGCGAGAGACCTATCGCATAAGAAATTCGCCGCTGCTGATGCCATGTTCCGAATTGGATCTCTCTATCAGCAGAATGGTGAGTACGAACGGGCGATTGAGGCGTATGATGCGCTGTTTGAAAACGCTCCAGAGTCTGTATGGCGAAACGAAGCCGTTTACCAACAGGCGGTCTGCTATCGTTCTATCCGTGAATTCGGTGCCGCTTATGAAGCTTTCAAAGCCTATATGAGCATTACGAAGGGAGATACACCCTACCTTCGTGAAGCCGAGCAGATTGTGCGTCAGTATGAACTTGACCAAGATCAGGACGGGTATATGTTCTACCAAGAACAAGAAGCTGGCACATCCGATCAAGATGCGAGTTCCTATCCGGGTATGGGCAGCTAATCTGAAAGTAATCGGACGCATAGCGCAGCTTATAAGCCAAAACTGAATAGAATAAAGTAGGGAAACCAACTTTCTACGTTTTGGTTTCCCTTTACTTGTTTTAAGAGCAGAATATAAGTGAGGGGTTCCCATGTTTACTGATATCTTTGGAAACAGCATCCCATCCGAATGTGGTGTTAGCCGGAGGCTTTGCTATATAGCCTTATCGCTTTGCCTCTTTATGTTGTTTAGCGTTTCTTATGCCGCTGACCTCAGCGATGGACTGATTAACTATTGGCCACTCGACGGCGATGCAACCGACAGCATTGGTAACAAAAACGGAGAAGTCATCGGCAATCCAGGATGGGTACAGGGTCGCGTCGGAAAAGGTGTTGAACTCGATGGTGGTTCACAAAAAATCCACATTCCAGACTACAAATTTATCACCGAAACGACGACTTATGCCGCATGGATCAACGGATGGAAAGCCTCTGATTGGGGTGGCATCGTCGGATCTCGAACACCAACAGCGACAGAACTCATTTTCGGAGACAATGACCTGCTTCATTACGTCTGGAATAACAATTCCGCTGAGACATGGCGATGGGACGGCGGACCAGAAATTCCAATGGAAGAGTGGGCGCTCGCCGCAATGACGATTGAACCAGCGCATGCTACGCTCTATATCTATAGTGATGGCGACGGTTTGGAAAAAGGCATCAACGATATTCCACATATCGAACAAGAGATCGGCGTGCTAAATATCGGTTGGGTCGACTGTTGTGGTGGTAACCGCTATTTCAAGGGAATTATTGATGAGGTGATGATCTTCGATCGCGCATTGTCTGAGGATGAGATTCTGCAACTTGCCACACAGGGCCTCACTGTTGAGCCGTTAAACAAATTAGCAACAACATGGGGAAAAATTAAGCGTTCTCGTTAACCGATGCGATAATGTGAGGTGGAAGCATGCAAAACGTATTGGAAAACAAGGCGGATGCTGGCGAGAGCTCTCAACAGCATCCGGGACTCATTTCAAGGGTATTCAGAGATTATCGAAACAATTTCGGTCTATTTTGGCAAGTGATGGTCCCCCTAATTATCGTCAACCTACTGTTCTATCTGGCGATATTTCTATTTGCCAAATCAATGTCTCCTGAAGGACAATGGACGATAAGCACAGAACGCGGCATTACTGCTTACACATCGTTTTCTCAACCCGAACAACCAACAGGCGTCGTATGGGGAACACATTTCGGCCTGTCATCGCCCCATATCAGTTTGCTGTGGTTGGCAATGTGTCCGCTTATTTTGACCATCGTGCAACGTCGTAACGGCATAGATACGACTTTCAAAACAGTTTGGCAACAGACGCTCCGTAAGACAGTACCCATTTTAGGTGCCACTTTTCTCATCGGGATCCTTTTCCTAATTGTCCCGTCAATTTTTGTTTTCCTTGCGTTTGAAACACTTTTTCAAGAACTCTTTCAGTCTAATGCGCCTGCCGTAATTTCCGTGTTTTGGTGTATTACTGTTGTTTGGTTCGTTCTTTTTTCGTATTTCGTTGTAAAATGGAGTCTCTACAACCAGGGGATTATGATTGAGAATCTGTCCGCTATCGGGGCACTTCGGCGCAGTAGTGAACTGGTCCGCGGGTCATGGTGGAGGCTTTTTGGAATATATTTGCTGCCGACGTTGGCATTCTCGGTATTAACCTCCTTACTGCTCGGTTTAACGCTGGTACTTCTCTCCTTTGCTGTTCCTGAGTTAATTCCGATGCGTGAAGCATTGCTCCCAGGAAGGGTCATCAGCCTCCTTTTCTTTGGCTTTGTAAAAATAACTTTAGAGGATGCGCCTACGCTTTGGACAATGGGAGTAACCTACGGTGTATACACGCTGATATGCGCTGCATTCGCACCTATTTGGGCAATTCTGACGACACATCTGTATACGGAACGAGTCGAGGGACACGTACAAAAGGTCTCAACATAATCTGACACATCAAGATCAGATGAACAATTTAACGCGGGAACGTTCCGACGCAGGTAAGTAGTTGTAAATCTTTTTCCGGAGGAGTTCCGGTGTGTAGCGACGGGAGAAGTGCGTCAGCACAATGTGTTCGCTCTCAATGTCGGCTAACATCCCAGGTAGCATCTCAAGGTGTAAGTGCATCGTCTTTTTCGCGCGTGTCCGATGCTCCGGTAGGATAAATGTACACTCACAAATCAGTACTTTGCACTGCTTCAACAACGGATGCGCGTCAATCGGGATACTCCGTGTATCTCCGAGATAAGCGACTAACGGCAATTGTATCTCTGTCGTGATTTCAACGCCGGACTGTTTCAGTGCCGCAATGTCTGGACCGGGCAGATGCTGAAACTCCGGTTTCAATTTTTTGCGTACTTCACAAATCAGATAAGAAACAGCAGGGACACTGTGGTTGCCGGGTAAAATGTGTGCGATTAAATTCTGCCGAAACGGGATCGCTTCGCCGACCCGAACAGGTGTGATTTGGTATGCCCAACCTCTACCGGTATCCAATGCTGCAATTCTATCAAGAATCTGCATCAGCTGCTTAGACCCGCTCCACGGAACATAGATATTTCCGGGTGGTATACCAGAAAGCCAACGTTGGCTGATATAAATAGGCAGCCCGAAGTAGTGGTCTAAATGAAAATGGGAAATAAAGACGTTTCCGATCCCAATAAAATTCATCGGGCATCTGCCTAAGTCGAAAACCAGATCAAGCTCCTTCACCCGGATATATGTGGCGACAGCGGAACTCGATTTTCCATCAAGTGTTAAATTATCACAGTTCAATAGTGCCATATTAGATAGTTATCGGTCGTCAGTTATTAGTTTTCAGAAAATAGTTATACGAAAGGATAAAAAATGCGTATCGGAATTATTGGTGGCAGCGGTTTTTATCAGATGGAAGGTTTGACAGATATTGAAAAAACCGAGGTCGAAACCCCGTTCGGCAAACCGAGCGATGCTCTTATTCTCGGAAACCTTGATGGGAAACCCGTTGTTTTCCTACCGCGACACGGTATCGGTCACCGGCTGCTTCCCTCTGATATTAATGTCCGCGCTAATATTTACGCGCTGAAATCGTTAGGTGTCGAATGGCTTATTTCCGTGAGTGCTGTCGGCAGCCTACGTCAAGATATTGAACCTCGCCACTTTGTTATCCCCGATCAGCTCTACGACCACACGAAAGACCGAAAATCGACATTTTTCGGTGGCGGTATCGCTGCCCATGTCAGCCTTGCACATCCGTTCTCCCCGGAATTAGGTGCCATCTTGGCTGCCGGTGCTACGGAAGTCGGTGCAGTGGTTCATAATGGTGGCACCTACATCTGTATGGAAGGACCGGCGTTTTCAACACAGGCGGAGTCTGAACTCTACCGACACTTCGGTTTCGATATTATCGGGATGACTGCTGCGCCGGAAGCCAAACTCGCTCGCGAGGCCGAGATATGTTACGCCGTTCTTGCATGTTGCACCGACTATGACTGCTGGCACCCTGAACACGATAACGTGACAACCGAGATGATCCTCGACAACGTCCGCGCGAATGTAGAAACCTCCAAAAAGGCAGTCAGAGCTGCCGTCGCCAAGATCCCAGACGGTCAACGGACGTGTGCGTGTGCGACTGCGCTTCAACACGCAATCGCCACCCATCCGGACGAGATACCGACAGCGAAACGGCATCAGTTAAAATTCCTGTTGGACAAGTACTTGGCGTAGCGTCTCGAATATCCGATCCGCTTCCGCTTCTGTCAAGATTAGCGGCGGTGCGATGTAGATAATGTTCTCCGGTTCCTCAACAGCATGTCCGATCTTCCCGACAATAATTCCGTTTTCTCGGAGTTGCCCAACGATCTGGTTCGTTTTTGATGTTGCGAGGTGTGTGCCATCGGCTTCGATGAATTCCACGGCGAGCATTAACCCTTTGCCGCGCACATCTCCAACGATCGGAAGTGTGTTTAATGTCTCTAACTTCGAGAGCAGATGCGTCCCAACTTTCTCTGCATTCTCCGAGAGGCGTTCTTCTTGAAGGATTTTCAGGTTTGCGACTCCAGCGGCACATGCGACGGGGTGTCCACCATAGGTACAGACCTGAGCGAACTCCCTATTCTCATCTGCCTCCCCGAGGAATGTATTGAATACCTCCGTTGAAGCGACACAGGCACCGAGGGGTAGATACCCACTCGTCAATCCTTTTGCCAATGTGATGAGATCGGGTTGTACATCCCAATGCTCACACGCGAACATTTTTCCTGTCCGTCCGAATCCCGTGATGACCTCGTCAAGTATGAGGAGCAAGCCGTAATCGTCACAGATTTGCCGTAGTTTCGGGAGGTATTCATCGGGCGGGTCAATGACACCACCCCCACCGATGATCGGCTCTGCGATGATAGCGATCACGGTCTCAGGTCCCTCGCCTTGAATGATCCGTTCGATTTCATCAGCACACGCGATACCACACGAGGAAGGTTCTAACCCCAATGGACACCGATAACAATACGGCGGATGTGCATGCGGGAAACCCGGAACAAGCGGTTCAAACGCCTTCCTTCTGCGTGCCTGTCCTGTCGCGGACATCGCGCCGTACGTGAATCCGTGATAACCTCGATAACGGCTGATAATCTTGTAGCGATTCTGCCCCGGATAGATTTGTCTGCCGTACTGCCTCGCGATTTTGATGGCAGTTTCATTGGCTTCCGAACCGCTGTTGCAAAAATAGACGTGGTTCAGATCACCCGGCAGGCAATCGGCGAGTTGCTCTGCTAATATGGTTGCTGGAACGTTAATCTGTGAATGTGGATAGTAAGGCAACTTCTGTATCTGTTCGTAGACAGCGTCTGCGATCTCTTGCCTTCCGTAGCCGACGTTAACATTCCATAACGCGGAATAAGCGTCTAAGTATTCGCGCCCCTCTGCATCTACAACTGTTGTGCCGTGCGCAGATTCATAAACGGCTAACGTCGTCTCCTCAAGACGTTGATGCTGAAACAACGGATGCCACACGTGTGCCTTATCGACTTGTCTGTAGTCTTTTGTCATATTTGTTCCTATTGTCATTGGCTGTCAGCTATCAGCCATCAGCCTTCAGAAGTTACACGATCATTGTGGCAGCCAAAAACGTTTGTAACTGCCAGACGTTCTATAAGTGCTACGATACTTGATACTCCAAGCTTCGGTGAATTGTTACAAAAACACCTCTTTGCTGATAGCCGACTGCTGACTGCTGACAGCCAACTACATAGATTCAGGGGAAGAAATGCCTAAAAGCGTCAATCCATTTTTCAATACTGTTTGCACGCTCTGCACAAGGATAAGCCGTGCGTGCGTTTTTTCGAGGTCTTCCGAATCCAAGACTCGATGTTGATTATAATACGGGTGAAAAATTCCCGAGAGTTCATGTAAGTAGTGTGCCACACGGTGTGCTTCACGTGTCTCCGCACTCAGGTGCACGATAGACGGGTATTCGGCTAACTTACGGATAAGTTCATGCTCTATCGGTTCGGTCAGTTGCTTTAGTGATACTTCTTCGATCGGTTTTGCGACGATTCCGTGTTCACTTCCCTGCTCGAAAATGCTGCAGCACCGCGCGTGTGCGTATTGGATATAGAAGACCGGATTTTCGCTGGCGTGCGTGAGTGCCAATTCCATATTGAAATCGAGATGCGTGTTATTGGCACGCATCAGGAAGAAATATCGGGCAACATCCACCGCGAATTGCTCGCCGACAGCCTCTGCAAGTTCGTCGATGAGATCATCGAGGGTGAGAAACTGTCCACTACGTTTCGACATATCTGACCTTTTGCCTTCTGCATCAACAAGGTTCACCTGTTGAATGATCGAGATTTCAAGCCAATCGTCGGGTAAACCGAGTGCTTTCACGAAATTTTTGAGCCTGCTGATATGTCCCTGATGATCCGGTCCGAACAGGTCAATAACTGTACTGAACCCGCGGTCAAACTTGTCCCGGTGGTAAGCGGCATCTGGCACGAAATAGGTATATTCACCGTTCCGCCTTATGACGACGCAATCCTTGTCGTCCCCGAAGTCTGACATTCGGAACCAGGTCGCGCCTTCCGCTTCGTAGAGATACGATTTTTCGCGGAACGCTTGAATAATTTCCTCCGGTTTCCCACTATCTCGGATCGCTCGCTCACTTGCCCAGACATCGAAATTGACTTTGAAACGTTCTAAGGACGCTCTCTGTTGCGACAAGATGTGTGCGATACCTTTGTCACGGAATAGTGCGACCCGTTCGCTCTCCTGAAGTTGAAGATGGCTATCACCATCTGTTTCAACGATCATCTGCGCGAATTCGGTGAGATATTCGCCTGGGTAGCCGCCCTCAGGGATCTCCAATCCTTCTTCACCGAGCACTTGCCGGTAGCGGACATCAATGGATTCACCGAGTCGTTCAACCTGTCCACCGGCATCGTTGACATAAAACTCACGGATCGCCTCATAGCCGATAGCATTGAGAAGGTTGACGAGTGTATCTCCGACTGCAGCAGCGCGTCCACTGACAATATTTAGCGGGCCCGTCGGATTGGCACTGACGAATTCTATCTGCACCCGCTTTCCAGCCCCGTTATCACTGGTGCCGTAAGCTGCCTGCATCGCCGCGATCGTCTGGAGTGTGTCATAGAGCCAGTTATCAGAGAGATGGATATTTATAAAACCTGCACCAGCGATCTCAATGTCGCGGATGATAGGATGCGTATTGGACTTTATGCGCTCGAGCGTATCAGCATCTATGTGTTTATGAATTATTTCGGCGATGTTTCGCGGTGCCATCCGCGCCTGTTTCGCGAGTCCTAATGCAATCGGGGTAGCGAAATCGCCGTGTTCAGGCGTTTTAGTGGGTGAGAACGGAATAGTCGGTACTTCGGATATAGCGAGTTCTCCAGCTGCAACGGCAGCACGGATCGCATCTTCTAAAATAGTATAGATTTCTGTTTTTATTGCATCCATATCAACAAATTAAGGTGTATATTGGTCAATTTTTCTTATAGGGTTCACGTTTTCAACAAGCAAAATTATATCACAACAGCAGATGTATGTCAAATCAGAAGTACTCAGTCGGATGTGTAAAGTTTTTGGCAGCGTATTTTTGAAGATATGAGTTGAAGTTTGTCAAGAAAAATGGTATCCTCTCTAAAAGTGAATAAAGTTGAATATCGTTCGGACTTAAAAACCGAAAACGATAGTAAAATCTATGGGATCCAGCAGGAAGAGGGAGTAAACCTGTGCGAGTACTGATTATGTCGGATATGGAAGGTGTTAGTGGTATTGTCGTGTGGGATCAGGTCAGCGGCGGTGCGGCGATGTTTGAAGAGGGACGACACCTCTATACGGAAGAGATCAACGCCGCGGTGCGCGGTGCGAAAGCGGCAGGCGCGACAGAAGCCGTTGTTGTGGATTGCCACGGGGCAGGACAGGGATGGACTTTTAATTCGCTCATCCCAGATAAGATTCATCCAGATTGCGAATGGGTCGCACATCACGGTTGGGGACGCTACGACGATATGTGGGAAGAGGGTTGCGATGCCTGCCTACTGATTGGTATGCATGCCCGTAACGGCACGCCTGATGGTGTCTTGTGCCATACCATCTCCAGTGTGCAGTACCGAAATCTCTGGTTCAACGACGATTTGGTGGGTGAAACGGGTGTGAACGCTGCGCTCAACGGTGCTTACGGTGTGCCGATCGCGCTTGTTACAGGCGATGCGGCAGTCTGCCGAGAAGCCAAAGAACTCCTCGGCGATGAACTGCCAACAGTCGCTGTGAAAAAAGGGTTAAGCCGATTTAGCGCAAGACAACTGCCACCCGTTCGCGCACGTCAATTGATTGAAGATGCAACCAAGGCGGCACTCTCGGATTTCACACGCGTTAAACCATACGTCCCGGATACACCAACGACAATCAAAATTGAACTTTCAAGCGTGGAAAAACTCGCTGAATTCAAGGGACGAACAGGGATCGAGATCACCGGTCCTGTCACCGTTGAAAGTCGGGCAAAAGATTGGTTAACAGCGTGGAACCAGTTTTGGCCTTACGTCTAACTGATTTTGTTGGGTTTCTCTTCGTTCAACCCACCCTACAGGTTACGATTTAAGATTCGTCAAGTACATCAAGCGGATCGCCAGCGGCGTCTTTGCGTTCTAAGATTTCGACTTCGTAGCCGTCGGGATCCGTGATGAACGCCATCTTCATACCACCGGACGTGAACTGTTTACGCCATTCATCGGGCCAAATCTCCAGTCCTGCTTTCTCTAACCCGTCGCAAAATTCGACAATATCCGGGACCCCGATAGCGAAATGCATTAGATCCTCTTGGACCTGAAGATCGAAATCCGGTGAATAGGTTAATTCTAACGTGTGTGCATTGCCCGGTAGTTCGAGGTGTACGATCTGGTTGCCTGCCGGGGATTTATCGCTCCGACTGAGGACTTTAAACCCTAAGTGGTCGCAATACCAATCAATAGAACCGTCGAGGTCGCTGACGCGAACCCGTGTATGTAAAAAAACTGCCATGTCATTCTCCTTTTTAAGAATTATGTGAACATGATAGCATACCCGTTAGGTTTTGGCAAGGATGTTATTCTAATGTTCTAATGGTGGTTATTTTTCGTTGAAAATTGATATAATCGTGTGTATAATAAACCTTAAACAACAAAGGAGGGAGAACCCCGTGGCACATACCTATACTGCGCTCATCCAGCAACGCGGAGAGTGGTGGGTCGGGCGGATCCAGGAAATTCCGATCGTGAATTGCCAAGAAAAAACGCGCGATGAATTGCTGGATACACTGAAAATTACACTCGGCGAAATACTCGAAATCAACCGCGAGGAAGCCATTAGCCTTGTCGAAAATGGCTATCAGGCAGTTGCGATCCAAATATGAAGCGAAGAGCGTTAATTAAACATCTCAAGAAACACGGTTGTGTTGATTCGTGAAGGGAGAAGGCATGCTGTATGGGGAAACTCTGTGATGGATACGAAAACGCCTGTGCCTCGCCATACTGAAATTGATAATCAATTGGCTAAAGAAATCTGTAAACAGTTAGCGATCCCAACGCTATAAGTTGCTTAAATGTGCTCCGTGTACTTGTGATGCCAACCACACGTTAACGTATGGAGAAACTACGGAATAATTAAGATGACACGAAAAACTGACAGACCAAACGTTCTTTTCATCATGTCGGACCAGCACCGGTACGACTATCTTGAAACTGCTGAGAATGCGCCACCGGCACTCAATACGCCTAACCTCCGGCGGTTAGCGGAAGCCGGTGTGAGTTTTCCAAACTGTACAGTCAATGCACCGGTTTGTGCCCCCTCACGGATCGGACTTGCATCCGGTCTGCAACCCTCTCGATTGGGAGCGGTGGATAACGGCAGTTTTTTGCCTGCTACTGTCCCGACTTACTACCAGCAACTCCGGGACCACGGCTATCGTGTCGGATGCGTCGGAAAACTCGACCTCGCCAAACCGGACGGTTATAACGGACGCTACGGCGACCGACCTCGCACGTACAGTTGGGGGTTCACGCATCCCGAAGAGTGTGAAGGTAAGATGCACGCCGGAAGTTCGCCGACACCTATCGGTCCCTACACCCACTATCTGGAAGAAAAAGGTATGCTCAAGGCGTTTCACGAAGATTATCGGAAACGGAGTCGCGGCAGCTGGATTAAAAACGGTTCACACGATTCTGTCCTCTCAACAGAAGATTTCGCCGATACCTATATCGGCAGGCGCGCAACTGAATTTATCGAGACCATTCCTGATGACTTCCCGTGGCACATGTTCGTCAGTTTCGTCGGCCCCCATGACCCCTTCGATCCTCCCACCGAATACGGCGACAAATATCGGAATGCGGAGATGCCGCCGCCTATTGTTGACGATATGGACGGAAAACCTGAATGGGTGAAGCGACGCGTTGTGGATATCAGTTCCGAAGAGATTGCTGTAACTCGACAACAATACTGTGCCGCGACGGAACTCATTGATGCCCAGATCGGCGAGATGCTTCGTGCACTCGAACAGCGCGGAATGCTTGACAATACCTATATCATCTATTCGAGCGACCACGGCGAAATGCTCGGTGATCACGGACTTTACACCAAGAGCGTCGCTTATGAAGCCTCGCTACGGGTGCCACTTATCGTCGCTGGACCTGGCATTCCAAAAAATCAGGTTTCAGACGGTTTGATTGAGCTCATCGACGTGAACCCGACGATCTGTGATTTTGCTGGTGTGCCGGTGTTACCTCGAATTGATGCGCGCTCTATCGCACCGTTGCTCCGTGGTGAAACTGAAACGCACCGCTCCGAAACCGTCAGTGCCCTCCGAAGTTTCCGGTGTATCCGCACGGCGACCCATAAACTCATCGAAAACTACAACGACGTAACCGAATTATACGATTTGGAAAACGATCCTGACGAGCTGAACAATATTGCGCAGTCGGAACGCCAAATTACCAGTACTCTCAAAGGACGTTTAGGCAGACGATTCCGGTCAGAGTTAGTTTTTTAATTTACCTTTCCATTTCATTACGGGTTAAGTTTTCGCGGTAACCAAAAAATAGAAGAAGTTCCCTTATGCATACAAGCCACATCTACGATGCAGCGCGCGCATACGATCACATCACACAACTCGCTATTCCGAGGTTAGTGGACAGCTCGGGTGAGGCGGAAGTGCAAGACTATATCGTTACGCAATTTACAGCGCTGGGATTGGATGTTTCATGGGAACCGTTCTCATTTACAAAATTTCCCGCCGAAGTTTTGCCTCGTATCATTTCTATGCTCTTCATACCGGTCATTTTGTCGGTGCCGTGGATTGGGGACCGGTTCCCGATACCTGTCTGTCTTGCCTGCCTGTTCAGTCTCTTCATAGCACTGTTTTTTACGCAGTGGCAGAGACGATTTGAAGGTTTGTATGATGTGGGTAGAAGACTCCGCACAGAGAACATCATCGCAACGAACGGTCAGAAAAGAGACGGCAATACCCCAACCTTACTTTTTATTGCACACTACGACTCCAAATCCCAGACATTACCGATCGCAGTGCGCGCAGCGTTTTACGGTATAGCGATCATCGGTCTCGTAGCATTAACAGTTGTCGCGGTTATTAAGGTCGGCACTATAGGGGTTGGCCATGTAATACAAGGAATGGATTTGGTCTATTCCCAGACCAAATCCCCCAGCCCGTACGATTATATCGTCTGGTCTGTTGCCGGAATTACGATTTTTTGTCTGTTGCTTTTACAAGCCAATACGACACAGAACCGTTCTCCCGGCGCGTTCGATAATGCGTCTGGTGTCGGTGTTATGCTTGAAATTGCACGTGTAGTGACGGCACTTGACGAGAAGAGACCGATAACATTCCTCGCCACTGGTGCAGAAGAATACGGCATGTGCGGTGCATTGCGCTATATCCAAACACACGCCGATGAATACGATCGTGAGAATACCTATGTTATTAATTTAGACGGTCTCGGCGTTGGAAACGGTGTTAGTATGGTCACACGTTATGGGATTCCACCTGTTCATACAACACGGACGTTAGCAGACCTTTTTCGAGCATCCGGGGACTCACTCGGTGTGCGGGTCTCGGAGCGTTACCTGCCGATCGGGGTCGGGTTGGACAGCATTCCGATTGCCAGTCGTGGATTTGAAACGGTTACGTTGACGGCTGGAGGTGTCGGTCGTGTCGCATTAAAAATCCATTCAAAACGGGATCAGGTTGATCTGCTCAATATGGAGAATTTGCAACAAGTAGGTGAGTTAATTATCGATGTCATCAAACGCGCATAAACAACCGATGTCAGTTACCGGTGTAATCCTTGCGGGTGGAACGAGTCGGCGGATGGGTCAGAATAAGGCGTTGATACAACTCGGAGCCGATTCACTCATCGGGCACGTTATCCGCTGTATCCGTCCTGTTACGGACGAGCTGCTCCTTATCACGAATACACCGGATGAATACGCGCATCTCGGTCTACCGATGCAGGGTGATATTGTTCCAGACGCTGGCGCGTTGGGTGGTATCTATACCGGCTTGATGACCGCTTCGCATGACGCTGCGCTCTGCGTTGCGTGCGATAGTCCGTTTTTAATGCCGAAACTGCTTACTTATCTCATCTCCGTTTTGGACGATTACGATGCTGTGATGCCTTATACCTACCGAGGAAATCCCGCCGACCACAACAATAGCGATCAGATAACCCTCCAAACATTGTGCGCAGTCTATTCTAAACGCTGTCTACCTATCATCGAGTTGATGCTACAGGAATCTGAGTTGCGCGTCCATGCGCTACAGGAGCGGGCATCTATAAAGTGCGTTTCGCCTAAAGTCTGGCAGGCTTTTGATCCCGATGGTATCTCTTTTTTTAACATCAACACCCCTGAAGATCTTGCACAGGCCAGGACTATTTAGTTTTCGACTTTCCTTGGCAGGGGTTCAAGGGTATATGACTGAGCATTCACAGCCCAATCTCTTTCTTGATTTGTGACCACGGTTTTCCACCACCAGCGTCCAATTCCTGTTCTGCCTCAGCAATATCCGCTAAGACATCAGGTTCGGAATTAATCAAGGCGGTTTCACGCCAACCGGAGAGAAAACTTGTGAGTGTATCAGCGTCTTTTTTGCCTTCTGAAATCCGCGTTATTAATTTGAACAACGCCGCGAAGAATTCAACAAGTTCGTCGGTTTCCAACCATTTGATCCAATTCAAGTGTTTTGAGGTAGGAAGGGACTTGACGAACAGTTCATCGTTCATTAGGTGTCCGACGACAATTTTGGGATTTTTCATCTGAAATCTCCGTGTAAGGCGATGTAAAGCGGGGTTTCAGACCCCGCCTGTGGAGAATAGTGATTCCGAACGCTTTTACAGACCGCCGATGTAGCAAGCGATGAAGAAGAAGGCGAAATAATATATAATCGGATGGATCTCTGCTCTACGTCCGGTCACCAACTTAAGAAACGCTAAGGAAATGACCCCGAAACCGATGCCGTCTGTGATGCTGAAAGAGAGCGGCATTATCAGTATTGTAAGGAAAGCAGGAATCGATTCGGTGATGTCTTCCCAATCAATCTCGGTGATATTTCTGAGCATCAATCCACCGACAACGATGAGTGCGGGTCCAATAATCGGGTTAATCGGGTAGCTGCCGCCGACGAGTTGGACGAGCGGTTGAAAGAAGAGCGCGAGCAACATGAGAATCCCAGTGACGATAGCAGTGAGACCTGTGCGTCCGCCTTCAGCGATACCAGTGGCACTTTCGATGTAGCATGTTACGGTTGATGTTCCAAGACAGGCACCGCCAACGGTGCCGGCTGCGTCGGTTATAAGTGCGCGCCTCGCTTTGGCAAGTTTTCCGGCTTCCATGAGTTGCGCTCTATATCCGATGGCAGTGAGCGTGCCGATACTATCAAACATGTCAATTGCGAAGAACACAAAGAGGACCGGAACCAATTCCAGTTTGGCGAAGATGTTAGGGAACCGTAATTTAAATAGGGTCGGTTCAATGGATGGGGGCACCTCAGCGATGCCATTAAAATTGGTGACACCGACGATAAGGCTTGCAGCAGCTGCGACCAGAATACCGATCAGGATTGCACCCTTCACTCTCCGGGCAAGGAGTGCGAGCATTACGGCGATACAGATGATAGAGATTAGCACGTTTCTGTCATCGAGCGCACCGAGTGTCACAAACGTATTCGGATCCTTGGCAATGATACCACTCATCTGCAGCCCGATAAACGCAATGAACAGCCCGATACCAATCGCAATGGCGTTTTGGAGCGACGTGGGCAGCGCGTTCATAATGGCTTCGCGTATACCGACAAATGAGAGTATAAGAAACAGCAAACCTGCTATGAAAACGATGCCTAATCCTTCTTGCCACGGTAAGCCTGAACTGGGGTTGCATATCTCAAACGCAAAATAGGCATTTAGACCCATACCGGGTGCTAAAACAACCGGGTAGTTTGTTAGAAATGCCATGAGGAATGTTGCAAGTGCACTAGATATGCAGGTTGCAACCATGACAGCTCCAGAATTCATACCCGCGGCTGAAAGAAAATTGGGTTGCACGAAGATTATATACGAAATCGTCATAAAATTCGTGAGACCGGCGACCAGTTCACGTCTTACAGAGGTGTTGTGGTCTTTCAACGCAAATAGTTTTTCTAACATTTTTCCTCCTTGTTTCAGTTAGTGTCGTATATGCAGTGATATCGGGATCGCGAGTAAAACTCGCTCCTACCGAAGAATCAAGAGTAAAACTCGCTCCTACTATGGCAAGTCCGGTTGGAGGACACCATAAGGGAGCTGCTCCCCGTTCAATCCAGCGAGCAAATTCTCCATCGCCATTGTTGCCATTTTCATCCGAGTTTGGACGGTGGCACTGCCGAGATGTGGCGCAATAAGAACGTTATCTAAACTGAGTAATGGATGATCGGTATTAATCGGTTCTGGTTCGGTTACGTCAACAGCGGCAGCGGCAATCTGCCCACCTTTGAGCGCATCATAGAGCGCGTAGTGATCAACGACGGGACCTCTGGCGACATTGACTAAGATAGCACTGTTTTTCATGCGTGAGAGTTCCGATCTTCCGATGAGATGTGTTGTCTCTTCGGTCAACGGAACATGGAGTGACACGAAATCGGAGGCACGCAAGAGCTCCTCAAGGGGTGCGTATTCTACACCGAGTTCTTGCTCCCAATCGGTACGACGTTCACGTTTGTTATAGAGAACCCGCATGTCAAACGCTTTAGCGCGTTTGGCAACGGCGTACCCGATTCTGCCCATGCCTACGATGCCTAATGTCGCGTGATGTACATCGGTACCCCAGAGGATATTCGGATCATAGTAGTTCCACTGCTTCGACACTTGGACGTGGTTATAGGCAGGAACAATGTTTCGTGCAGCGGCGAGCAGGAGTGCCATTGTCATATCGGCTGTGGTATCGCTCAAGACACCCGGTGTATGCCCGACGGCGATGCCGCGTTCTCGACACGCCTCAACATGGACGTGATCATAACCCACCCCAACAACAGAGATTGCTTTGAGGTTCGGCGCAGTGGCAATCATCTCTGGGGAAACCGGCTCGTGTCCGTAGGTCATTAACCCGTCAAGCGGTGAAATCTTTTCAGCAATAGGGGGCAAGATGGCACTTGTATGCCACATGTCAATGTCGCATTCTTCCGCTAATTTTTCGACAATTTCTTCGGGAATAGGACGTGTGATAAAGATTTTAAATTTTGACAATGCGCTCCTCCTTGGAGATGGCTATCGGCTTTCGGTAGTCGGCTATCCGTAAGGCGAGGTAAACGTTGTTCTCCAGAGGCAGGGTACTGAAGCCTGCTCAAGACTGACTGCCATTTCCTTCCTCCGACAGCCAATTATGGCTTATGATCTACGATAAAAGATACGTATCGGTGTCCCGTGAAATCCGAATTCGCTCCGAATATTGTTGACAAGGTACGCTTCATACGATTGGCTAACACGATTTACGTTCCGTCCAAAAATTAAAAAAGTAGGCGGTTTTGTCTCGACTTGTGTGATGTATTTCAGCGCGGGACGCACGCCTTTGACCCGTGGTGGCGGATGTACGTTGCGTAGTTCGATGAGCAATTCGTTGAGTGCCGGTGTCGGAATATGTGTGCAATACTCCCGGTGTACTTCTAAGGCGGTTGCTAAAATTTCGGTGACGCGCTGCCCCGTAGCAGCTGATGTGAAAACGCGTGGTACATAGTCGAGTTGTGGGAGTTGTATATCAAGTTTTTCCATAAACGCCGGATGTGTTGTGTTATCCTTATCCTCAATGAGATCCCATTTATTCAGGACTAAAACGGAGGCTTTTCCCTGTCGCTCAATGAAATTAGCGATCATTTTATCCTGTTGTGCTGCCTCTTGGGTTACGTCTAACACAAGGACAGCGATATCGCTCTGTCGGATGCTATGTATAGCGAGTTGCACAGTGGCGGATTCGAGTTCGTCTTTGATCGCCGATTTGCGTCGCATCCCGGCAGTATCAACGATTTCAAAGGGGATGTTGTCGTAAGCCAATCGGATATTCACGGCATCGCGTGTCGTGCCGGGTCGGTCATCGACGATCATCCGTTCTTCACCCAATAAGTTATTAATAAGCGATGATTTTCCGACATTCGGTCTGCCTACGATTGCGATTTTTATGGCACCCGATGTCTCGTCAGCTATTTCCTCAACTTCCGGCAAACTATCCACGATCTGGTCAAGGAGTTCCCGAATTCCGTCGTTTTGCACACACGATGTCCACATCGGTTCTGGAAATCCGAGTGCATAGAATTCCGCTGCCTCATTGCGAAACCGCTCCGTATCTACCTTATTGACAACGAGGAAGATCGGTTTATCCGTTGCTCTGAGTTTATCTGCGACGGTCCTATCGTGTGGCATGATACCGGTTCGTGCATCGACGACGAACAAGATGAGACTCGCTTCATCCAAGGCGGTATCTACTTGTGCTTGTACGTTATCAATGAGACGATCATCGGGATCAATGTCCAAACCCCCGGTATCAACGATAGTAAATGCGCGGTCTGCCCACTCCGCGTCTGCGTAATTCCTATCGCGGGTCACACCCGGTGTATCGTGAACGACAGCGCGTTTACGTGAAGAATGCTGTTTCCGCCGAGGATTGCGCGCCTCGGTTTCGGTATCGTCGCTTATGTTAGGTAGCGTCGCGGGTGCTGATGCGGCGATCCTATTGAAGAGCGATGATTTCCCGACATTCGGTCTGCCTACGATTGCAACAATGGGGTGTCCGGTTTCCATTTTTTTAATTTTCCTTGCGGTCTATTAGGTGCGGCTTGTATACAATAACCGATATGAGAATCCAGTCTCACCGATGGTGAGACTTTGCGTCTTTATTTTTCGACTTTTTCAAGTTTTGTGTTGCTATTGGAGACGGCAATAACCGATTTTATCACAACAATGATAGGAATTGCAAGTAAAACACCCCAGAAACCGAGAACGGCTGCCCCGACCATCACAGCAAACATAATCAACAGCGGGTCTACGTCAACAGCGTCGCTCATAATTTGGGGAGAAATCAACGAATTATCAATCGCCTGAATGCCGAGGATTGCGCCTAACACAAATGCGCATCGAATGAGAAAATCAAATATCCCAAAGTCTCCAGCTGCCAGTCCCATCAGCATCGCTATATAAGCGAAACCGCCGCCGATAAAGGGGCCGAAGGTCGGTATGGCATTACAGATACCCGCAAGTAAACCGATAACCAAAGCGAACGGAACACCTATGATACTGTATGCAATGGCGGAGATTATTGAAACAATCGCGATGACTGTAACGAGTCCTTTTAAAAATTCCTGCAGATTATTATCAATTTCGCGCATGTAAGCCTTAGCAGCGTCGCGATGGATGTCAGGTACAAGCGTCAGAAAACTCCTGAAATAGTTGTCAAATGACTGGTTTGCATAAATGAACACGATTAATGCGAGGGCTACAGTGGCTATGAAACCACCGAATCCAAAAGCGATTGAACTCGCGAACTGAAGTCCTTCTCTGACAGCCTCGCCTCCAGCTTGCGCAATCGTCGGTATCCTTTCAGTCAGATACGATTTCACCTCTTGGACGATGGGTTGGTCCTTGTAGGCATCGCCGATACCTACTCTATAAGTCGTGAACGGTTGCCATTTGGCGTTGGGTGTGGCGCGGTGCCAGATGGTTGTGTTATTACCGATATATAACCCCGAAGGCGCGGAAGTTAAGAGCCAAAGTGCTGGCATTCCGGCACTCGTTGGTGTTCCTCGCGTTTTTTGCCAGCCATCAAGTTGGCTCCATTCATGGAGTCCATCGGACCTACTGGCGTATAACTCAATATTGGAAGCCTTTGAGGCACCATCTACATCGTTACTTGTAAGCGCGTAAACCACCTGCGTTGTTGACGAGAGTTCTCGCCATCCAAAAGTGGCACCTTCCAGATGCCAATGGATAGTTGTCGTTGCAGGCGAGACGTTCGCCTGTGTTGAGGCGGTATCTGTGTCTGTCTCATCTGCTGTGGTTGCGAGGTCTCCCTGTGCTAAAGCGGTCTCTGTCTCAGGTTGTCTTGTACTGGCAACATATATTGCTCGGGCACCTTGGGGATCGGTCAACGAAACGATCCCGACGATGGATCTGTCGCTATAAATGGTAGGATCAACAGATTGCCATGTTCCACCAGCATCATTGCTCGTATAGAGTCCATTTTGCGTTCCGACGTAAATCTGCGTATCGTCCCACTGAAGGATATTAATGGCTTGGATGCGTTGTGTGTCGAAAGGGGTCTCTGTCACTTTGTGCCATATCTGGGTTGGTCTCGTGCTGTGTCCGAGTGTCTCGGCATTGCCAGCAGGTGGCACTTTATAGTAACGATACAATCCGCTCTGCGTGCCAGCGTAGATAACGTTTCTATTTGCTGCAAGTGCTTGTACCCGTTTACCAAAGATCGCGCCGTTCGTGATACTGAGACGGGATAGTTTTCCTTCAGCATCTCGGTGCATTTCATAGACGCTGTTGTTTGTCGCGAGATAAAACGTTTCTGTAGATGGATTTTCTTCCGTGTTCTGATTGGGAACTTCATTTTCGGCAACGGACGGATTCACGCTGATCGTGACGGCTGTAAAGGCTTCTCCGAGGGCATAAGGTAGCAAAGTTTCATAGTAGAACTTCAGTAATCCGACACCCATTTGGCGGGCTTGTCTGCTGACCTGTCTGCCCGTGTAGAAAAGCACGCCACCACAGACGAGAAGAATTGCGACCGTCGCAATGCCGCGTTGATACTGTTTCTTGAACGGGAGCGCGTGCCAGATAAACCTGAAAAAATAAGCGAAACCGAACCCTAAGATAAAGGGCATCAGTACCCCCAACAGACGCATAAAAAGCCAGACGCTTATCATCACTATTTCCAGGATGACGATGCTCCTTATATCAATCCATCGGTAAACACGTGTGAGTAGCACAATCAACAGGATCGGCACGATCGGATTGAGTAGCATCACGCGACTGCTGTCAGCAGTGTTGCCTTTGTAGTAAGCGAAAGCGATCCATACAGCAGCAAATACCACGCTGATGATTGCGAGGATCGTTGCGCCGCTGGGGGCTGATTTTTGAGGGTTCGGTTCGTTTTGTGTGTGCATTTCTAATTACGAGGTCGCTGGTGCTTCGGTCACATCTCCGTCTCTGGATTCATACGCCTCAATCACGCCTGCGCCGATGCTATCACCCCAGACGTTAACTGTGGTACGGAACCGGTCGAGTAGCCAATCAATAGAGAGGATGAGCGTTATACCCTCAACGGGAAGATCTACGGCTCTGAGTACGATAACCATCGTGACGAGACCTGCTTCTGGGATCCCTGCGGCACCGATGGCTGCCAATGTCGCGGTTAGTACGACGACGACTTGTTGTGCTGGGTCCATATTAATCGCATAAACCTGCGCGATAAACATAACAGCGACTGCTTCATAGAGTGCGGTGCCGTCCATATTAATAGTCGCGCCTAACGGAAGCACAAAACTGGAGGTACGACTGGAGACACCGTTCTGGTTCTCGACACCTTCCATCGTTAGTGGCAAGGTTGCACTGGAACTGGCTGTCGAAAAGGCGTTGAGTAGTGCCGTCGCCATGCCTTTGAAGTAACTGAGCGGATTTCTGCGTCCGAGGAGCAGTAGGAGTATCGGCAAAGCGATAACCGCGTGTACGCCGAGTCCTAACATGACTGTCGCGCTATACTTACCGACGGCGACGAGTTCGGGCCAGAAGCCTGCGAACCCTTTCGCCTCGCCGATCCTGCCTGCGATTAAGCCGAAGATACCGAGCGGCGCGACGTACATGATCCAGTGGACGAGTTTCATCACCGCCTCATTAAGCCCGGAAATCACAGCGATGACGGGTTTGCCAATATCACCGAGCATGGACAGCGCTGCACCGATGAGGAGTGAGAAAAAGATTAAAGGCAGAATGTCGGTGTGCACCATCGCTTTGAAGACGTTTGAGGGTATCATCCCCTCTTTACCGGTCTCTTCGTTGCCGAGGAAGACCTCTTTGATGGTACTGCCCATCGTCTTTTCCATTTTGCCGGATACACTTGCTGCGATGGGCAGGTTGATGTTAACACCAGTGCCTGTGTTTCGGGGTTCTATCGCTACAAGCTGACCGTCGATGAACAACAAGCGTTCTCCACTCTCTGTTGTAACGTAACGGGCATCTTTGGATAGCGGGTGCCAGGCATCTACCGTGGCTGTTGTCCCAGAAATTGTTTTGATTTCACCGCTCACATTCTGGTCGGTGAGCGTAATGACATATTTATTGTTATAGGTCCGATTAAATTCGTCGCTCAACTCAATAGTAAGCATATCAGGACCGGAGAGTGTATAACTCAGATCAGGACGCTCTTCGCCTTGCGATAATCCTTTCCCCGGCGAGATGATGTTCACGAGAATCATCCCGATAACAACGGAGATGGCGGTTGTTGCCATGTAGTACAGGACGGTTCGTCCGCCGATGGAACCGATGTTGCGGATATCCCCTAAATTGGTTATCCCGACGACCATAGACAGGACAACGAGCGGTACAACTATCATCTTTAGGAGGTTTAGGAAGACCTCACCGAGTATTGTTGTGTGGATTGCGAGGTTTGGTGCGTAACCACCGATGAGTGCACCGGCAACAATCGCAATGATAATTCCGTAAAGCAGCCCGAGACTCACTTTCGGTTTATTTCCGTTTTCGTTTTCATTCATAGATTGGCTCCTGTTTTAGTTGGTAGTTTTGACCAAAAAACTCGTGCCTTAGTCAAAAATATCGGAGTCGAGTTTTTTGGTCAAGGTTTTCAGAAGGAAAATTTTCGTCTGATAAAATAAATAACGCTTAGTGATAGTCGCGAGTGCATCTGTTGGAATTGGTTATTCGGAACTTTGTAGGCGTTGAAGTGCTGCGCGTAGTTGTTCGAGTTCGGCTTCAGCGTGTTGTGCACGAGATTCTGCCTCTTGTCGTGCACGGGATTCCGCTGCTGCATGAGATTCTGCCTCTTGTCGTGCACGGGATTCTTGTGCTACGCGGACTTCCGCATCGCCTACGCGTTCTTGAGACGTAAATAACCACGCGGACTGAACAGGATCATATAAACGCAGCATACCCTCATGCTCACCCAACTCCAAGCCTAACACTTCAAGAGGGATTCGCCCGTTCACAAACGGTATCTCCTCATACGTCTCACCGACAAGTCGAAACCCAACGAAATACGGGTCAATCTCATGATACGGGTCATAGATGCAATACGCTTTGACCCGCAGAATCTTCGCGTAAATCTCCATCTTCTCGTTGAAGTCTCGCGTATACGTGCTCGGACTCGCAACTTCTAACACAAAATCAAGCGTCGGGGGTTGTTCCCACGTCTTATAGGTTCGGATCTCTTTTTTTGACACCCCGCGCACCACGAATACGTCCGGGGAGATGCTCTTCCGCGGATTCCCCTCCTCGTAGTACATCATCATATTTCCAGCGATATACACATCTGGGATCCCGCGGAAATGGCCTCGGAGGACATCCATGCAATCTGTCATGGCTTGTAGGTGCTTCGGCGTTTCTGCCATCGGTTCTCCATCTGATTCGGGATAGACGAGTGTCGGGGCAGCGCCTATTCTTTTTTCCATCGTTCTATCTCCTTTGAAAGGGTTTTGACCAACAACTCGTGCCTTAGTGAAAGTATCTGTTACTGCCACAGTCCACCTCTTTAACTGAAAACTGACAGCCGGCTACTAATTGGTTCGTGTTATTTCCTTATCAGCATTTTTCGGGTAGTGTTAAAGTCGCCTGCTGTGAGCGTATAGAAATACACGCCACTCGCCACTTTTTCACCGAGATCGTTTTTGCCGTCCCAATACGCTGCACGGGTGCGGGTTTGGTAGATGCCAGCGGGTTGATACCCTAATGTCAACGTCCGTACCAGCGTCCCATTCACAGCATGAATCGTCAAGGTAACTTCTGCGGGTTCAGCGAGTTGGTACGGGATCCACGTCTCTGGATTGAACGGGTTCGGATAGTTGTGGAATAAAGCGGTTTCTTCTGGGATGAACAGTGTCAGAAGCTGTTCAAGGTTGGCGATGCCTTGTCGGAAGGCAATGGAGCCATCATCTTCAACTCGTGCTTGTGCGATCCAAGTCTGTATTATCGCAGGCGTTAGTTGTCCGTTGTTTATCGCTGCGATAACGGGGGGTGCTGCAGCGTCGGTTGATTCTCCGAGATGTTGTGCGACAAGGATGAGGTCTTGGATGTTGATAATTCCATCCCGATTTACGTCAGTCCGTAAATTGGCGGGAGCGTCAGAACCGAAATCTTTTGCTACGAGAACCAGATCCACAACACTTACACGTCCATCTTGATTCACATCCCAAGGAGGATATTCTCCGACAGTAATGGTAATGTTGGGTGGAACAGAAGGAATGACCTCGCCACTGATAGAGCTGAACTCAAAATTTTCCAGTGTCACTTGTGTTTCGCCGCCTGCTTTTGCTTTGAATGTCACCGACAGCAGTGTGCCTGTCCCGCTAACACCGCTTTCAGATATCCGCGCCGAAAACAGATCGGTGATTTTCCCTATTGTATTATCAATCGTGCCATCTTGGAAGAAGGTACTTCCATCTTCCGTCTTCAGGAAATCGCCTTCGCTGACTTCAGTCGCTTCAAGTACATCAGGGTCAAACGTAATATCCGCTTGCCATCCTGCTAAATCAGTAATGTTTTTGGTGTTGAGATTCAGTGTGAACATATCACCAGCGAGAAGGTCTGTTTCGGTTGCGGAAAATGTAAAGCCGACACTTGGAGGAATTAACTTATACTCTGTACCTTCTTCAAAACTGAAATGTCCCGTGATCCAATGTCCCCTATCAACTGCTACTAACAGAACATTAGCACCTTTTTTGAGGGTGACAGAGAAAAACTGATCAAAGCTACTGTCATAATCCCATGCAGCTTTACCTAAAAGCTCGTGGATCGGATTTCCATTTAGCCAAACTTTGCGTTGCCCTTCACTTCCGACAAGCATTCTTGTTTCTTGTTCCCGTGGTGCATATAAAAGTACGGAACCGTAGACAACATTATCTTGTGTTTCACTCTCTTCGGTTAAACCGAAAGCATGTAACATTTCCTTCATATTGTTTCTGGCAATATCCCCGTTCTTGCCTTCTGTAGAGATTTTGTGGGATGTCCACTCATGATTTCCCACTACTGCCCCTTCTGTCGCACCGTTCATAGCGATCTGATCTTCTGTTACAGAGCCGTTACTCACTGATGCCAACAAATCTGTGCTACTGTCAAGGCGTTTTCCCGGGATTAGCATCCAGAGCCAAGGACCCACTATTTTTCGACCCGCTATAGGGGCACCTGGATTATTAACCCAGTTTATATGACGAGGGAATACAGATAATCCTGCTAAATCAGAAATGTTAGTAATTAGATTTGTGTGTAAAATTAGTTTTTCCAAGTTGAAAAGTGATGCCAACGGTGACACATCTGCTATCATATTTTCGCCAAGATCAAGTTTTGTCAAACCTATCAAACTTGATAGTGGTGACACATCTGAAACCATATTTTGCCCGAGATCAAGTTCTATCAAACTTGTCAAACCTGATAGCGGTGTTAAATTGGATATCAACCTATTGTTGTAAAGATTCAGGCTTTTCAAGTTAATGAGCGTTGCCAGCGGTTGTAGATCAGATATGGAATCGTGGTGGAAGTCCAGATGTTCCAAGTTTATTAGTCTCGAAATAGGTGAGGCATCAGATATATCCCTATTGCCACCGATTTCAAGATGGGTCAACCCTGTTAAGCCTGCTAACGGTGAAATGTCTTTTATATTGCATGCGTAAAATGTCAATTTTCTCAAGCTTACTATGCTTGCTAAAGGAGAGATATCTGATATCGGAGTGCGCCCGAAATCTAACCATCTGAGTTTCGTTAAACCTGCCAAAGGCGAAAGATCTGATACAGAAGTTTCCCAAGCATGTAAACCGATAAAATTTGTCAATCTGGCAAACGGTGATAAATCCGTTATAGGATTCCCTGAAATCCACATCTCTTCTAAATTTATAGCGTATTCAATGCCTGTCAAGTCCTTAATGTCTCTATTACTTGCTCTTAGGGTTGTTAATGTTGCCATCTCTTCAAGCGTAATCGAAATAGTATCAGCATCTTCTTTTTTCAGTGCCTCTGCAATTACCGCGCGGAGATTCACATCGGGAATAGTAACATCAAAAAGTATATTTGTATTCTCAAAAAGTTCCGCTAAAGGAGAAAAATCAATTATTGGATTGTTGGTAAGTTTTAACCATTTCAGGTTGGTTAAGCCTCCTAAGGGGGATATATCTGATATGTTGTTACGTTCAAGGTCTAGACGTGTTAACCCTGCCAATTCCGTTAGAGGCGATACGTCCGATATATTGCATTTGAAGAGATATAACTCTCTCAAATTTTTTGCCTCTGCCAGTGACGAGATATCCGATATGGGTGCACCGCACATATCTATAATTGTTAGGTGAGTGAGTGGGGAGATGTCGGATATAGGGCTACTCCAAGAACTAAATTTATGCAGATTTTTTAATTCTGCCAGTGGTGATATATCCGATACCAATGTGTCACTTACCTCTACAAACTCCAATTTTATTGCACTTGCCAATGGTGATATATCAGATAGCGGGTTCTGTCGGATATTTAGGCTAAGAAGGTTGATTAATCCTGCGAGTGGCGATATGTCGGAGATCTGATTTTGGCGAAGTTCTAACCTTTCCAAGTTGATTAATCCTGTGAGTGGCGATATGTCGGAGATCTGGTTGCCGTTAAGTTCTAACCTTTCCAAGTTGATTAATCCTGCGAGTGGCGATATGTCGGAGATCTGGTTGCCCTTAAGTTCTATCCTTTCTGAGTTGGTGGCAAATTCAAACCCAAGGACTAACCTTTGCAGGTGTGTTGCAAACTCAAGTCCTGTTATATCACTGATACCCATGTTTGCCGCATTAAGCTCTATCAGTGTTGCCATATCCTCCGCGGTGATCACAGCGTTCGGTGCTTTATCAAGTGTTTCCTCAATCGCAGCGCGGAGGTTATCATCAGGAATGTATACACCAGCACCAGGAATACGCTCTGGACGTTCCACAACCGGTGGCAGCACGCTATCAGGGGTATTCAGCACAGAAATAACAGCATCAAAGTTAGATGTCCACGCATCGCGTTTCATCGTACCATTTTCCAACACCTGCAATCCTAAGTTTTGTAAACTTGCGCTTCCACGTATTTTTCCAAGAAATATCTCAATTTCTAATCCAACTGAAGCGGCAGCGTGCGACGCATCAAGGGGTGCTTGAAACGCCTCGTGGAATCGTTGAACCGGTTCAATACCGCCGAATACATCACCTGTTGCCTCAAGTGCTTGCCGATAACGGTTCGTGTCTTCCTCCACAAGCGTATCCATTTCTGATTTTTCGACATAGAGTCGTAATGCTTGCGCTTTGTCGTAGGGTGGATTGGCGTTCTGTTCAACAACACCACGCACCTGATCTTCAAACGTCTTCATCCCCTCCGTATGACACCCGATACAAGAGAGTCCGTTACGAACAGTCGGATCGCTCGCAGCGGGATTGGAGACGATGTTTATCGGTGCTTCATCAAGCCGGCTGCCACCAGCATCAGCGAGATAGTATGCCTGTAAACCGTTTGGCAGGTTGAAGATAATTTCGCCACCGTCGTGTGTAAACGAGAGCGGATGTGTAAAGATGTTCTGTGTGCCGACGCTGCCTGCAAAGTCGTAACTTTTCCAGTACGCCCCGTATCGAGAGAGATGCCGTTCCACAACGCGATTGTGATTCGAGACACCGGAATTGTTAAACCCGGCACGCCAGACGCGCCGCCCTGGTGCCTTGCGGATATTTTCAACGACGTTCACCTCAAGACGGGTTTCCAACTCGCGGTCTGTCAACGGAAGGTCAAGGATGTCGTGGTAGAGGGGTGGTAAAGACGCAGTCGCAAGAAACCAATCAACATGAACAAACGGCACGTCGCAACTCATCTCTTCACGGAGGTTCGTTAGTTTTTCATGTAGATGTGTCTGTCCCGGTGCGTCAAATTCAACCTTATACGGATATTCCGTTTCAATCAGCGTCCATCGGTTGGTGCCGATTTCCCATTCATAGTCTCGCAAATCAATATAGAAGATCGTTTCTTGCGGATCAATCGGTTGTGGCTTGATAACCTCGCGTCCCCAAGAGAGACTGTTCACGAGTTTCGAGAGTGCCCGACGATAAGCATTCAGTGTCTCTAAACTTTCACCTGCGTTATAGAGGTGTGTTGATGTAAAATAGCGTGCAAAGGAACGATCAAACGGTGAGAGTGCGTTAATATGGTTCTCAATCGTTTCCAGCATTTCCTCGGTTGTGATGAAGTTAATGTCAGTTCTATCAAAAGCGTTCCAATCCGGCGCGCCTGCTTGGATCCATTGCCGAATCGTCTCAATCGCAGCGGGTGCCAAAGCGGGTTGTCCGAGCGGCATCCGTCTTTCTACAGCCGTCTCAATTAACCGCTGATAGAATATGGAGTTGTCAGGGTCTCCGGGAATAACTTTTCCTGTATCAATCAATGCTTGGCTGCTTTGAATAACGAGTTGCTCGGTAAAGGAGCCGTGGGGTCCGTGGCAAATGAGGCAGCTCTGCTGAAAAATAGCGTACGCTTCCTGCGCGAGATTTTCTTCGGCATCTGCTGTCGCAAACCCGAATCCGATGCATATTAAGATGACTATAGGGAGGTATCTGCCGATTTTCACGCTCAATCTCCTATTCGGTTGCCTCTAAACGTTGAAGTGCTGCACGCAGTTTTTCGATTTCTGCTTCAGCGTGTTGCGCACGAGATTCTGCCTCTTGTCGTGCACGGGATTCTTGTGCTACGCGGACTTCCGCATCGCCTACGCGTTCTTGAGACGTAAATAACCACAGAGCCTTAACAGGATCATATAAACGCAGCACACCCTCATGCTCACCCAACTCCAAGCCCAACACTTCAAGAGGGATCCGTCCGTTCACAAACGGTATCTCCTCATACGTCTCACCGACAAGTCGGAACCCAACGAAATATGGGTCAATCTCGTGATACGGGTCATAGATGCAATATGCTTTGACTTGCAGAATCTTGGCGTAAATCTCCATCTTCTCGTTGAAATCTCGCGTATATGTGCTCGGACTCGCAACCTCTAACACAAAATCAAGCGTCGGGGGTTGTTCCCACGTCTTATAGGTTCGGATCTCTTTTTTTGACACCCCGCGCACCACGAATACGTCCGGGGAGATGCTCTTCCGCGGATTCCCCTCCTCGTAATACATCATCATATTTCCAGCGATATACACATCTGTAAACCTGCGGAAATAGCTTCGTAGGACATCCATGCAATCTGTCATGGCTTGTAGGTGCTTCGGCGTTTCTGCCATCGGTTCTCCGTCTGATTCGGGATAGACGAGTGTCGGGGCAGCGCGTATTTTCTCTTCCATCGTGCTATCTCCTTTGAAAGGGTTTTGACCAACAACTCGTGCCTTAGTGAAAGTATTGGAGTCGAGTTGTTTATCAAAGTTGTTGGTTATAAGTTCAGGACTTACGCAATTTTGACTGTAGTTCGTTCTATTAGATGAAATTTTCAGAAAACAGAACCGTCTGGTATCACAGGCTAACAGCCTATGGTACAAAAGAGCAGCAGGCGTAAGTCCTACGTAACAAACGTGACAAGAAGCTATTGGTCGATCAAAAACCAGACTTATAACTTATAACCGATAACCATTCTTAGTGGTCCGCGTCAACACGGATGGAGAGTTCTTCTAACTGATCCTCCGTTACAACGGAGGGCGCGTGCGTTAGCGGGCAGAGCCCCTGTTGCGATTTCGGGAATGCGATGACCTCACGGATGTTCTCCTCGTTCCGCATCAGCATCACGATCCGGTCAAGTCCGGGTGCGATCCCAGCGTGCGGGGGCGTGCCGTACGCTAACGCATCTATGAAATAACCGAACCGATTTTTGACATCTTCCGGTGTGATGTTCAGGATGTCGAAAATCTTCTGTTGGATATCGGATCTGTGAATTCTGACACTCCCGCTACAGATCTCATAACCGTTGCAGACGAGATCGTAGTGCTGGCTCTGGACTTTTCCGGGGTCCGTGTCCAACAGCGGTAATGTTTCATCTGTCGCGCCTGTGAACAGGTGATGGTAAGGTTCGTACCGATTCTCGTCCTCGTTCCACTCAAACAGCGGATAGTCAACAATCCATAGGAAGTTGTACCGGCTATGATCAATAAGGTCGAGTTTCTTTCCGAGGTGAAGGCGGAGGTTGCCGAGCGCGTCAGCGACGACCTTCGATCTGTCAGCGACGAAGAACATGATGTCTCCGGGTTTCGCCCCTGTTCGCGCTTGCGCCGTTTCGAGTTGTTCTGTCGTGAAGAACTTAACGATACCGGATGAGAACCCATCCGCCGTGACTTTAACCCATGCCAGTCCTTTCGCGCGGTAAGTCGCAACGAACGAAGTTAGGTCATCAATGTCTTTTCGTGAAAACGCCTCGCCTCCGGTTGCCGCGATCGCCTTGACCTGTCCACCACTTTCCAAAGTACGTGTGAAAACCTGAAATTCACAATCTGCCATGACATCGGAGAGATCCGTAAGTTCCATACCGAACCGCGTATCGGGTTTATCGTTCCCGAAACGTGCTATCGATTCGTGATACGGAAGCCGCTGGAAAGGGAGTTGGACAGGGATATCGCCAGCCTCCTCAAATATCCGTTTCATCAATCCTTCGGTCACCTCAAGCACGTCATCCATACCCGCGAACGACATCTCAATGTCGAGTTGTGTGAACTCCAGCTGCCTATCGGCACGCGTATCCTCATCACGGAAGCATCGCGCAATCTGGAAATACCGGTCAACGCCGCTCATCATCAGAATCTGCTTGAACTGCTGCGGCGATTGTGGAAGCGCGTAGAATCTACCCGGATAGTGGCGACTCGGAACCAGTACATCGCGCGCGCCTTCAGGTGTGCTATTCATCAAGATCGGGGTCTCAATTTCGAGGAACCCGTTCTCGTTCATATAATTGCGTGCTGCGAGTGCTGCCTTGTGCCGCATCGCCAATGTTTTCTGCATCTCCGGCCTGCGGAGATCGACGAACCGATAGCGCATTCGGATGTCCTCAGCGACATCGATATCGTCTTCAACCGGGAACGGCGGTGTCTGCGCAGTATTCAAGATTTGCAGCGTATCCACAGCAAGTTCAATCTCGCCTGTATCGAGTTCTGGATTAACCGTGCCTTGATAGATGCTGAGTCCTGCTTCTGTCCTTTCAATATGGTACGTCCGATTGTTCTCAACATCGGTGACGAGCCACCGTTCATCCGCGACTCGGGTTGCCACCTCAATTTCTTCGGAGAGCGTGTATCTGGTATCCGCATCCGAGAATAGGGATCGGAACGCTGCGGACAAGGTGCCATCAGCGAGGTCTGTCTGATACGTTGCGTCTGCTTGGAAGAGCAATTCACCCGGCTCACGTTCGCGGACGGTGCCTTTGGCGTTCAGCACATATTCGCTTCTGATGGCATCGGCGAGGGCGTGCGCCTTTTCGTCAATCTGCGGATCAAAAACGACCTGTGTGATACCGGTTCTATCGCGTAAATCGGCGAAGATGACCCCGCCGTGGTCGCGACGACGTTTGACCCAACCGTTGAGTTGTGCGGTGCTTCCCGCGTCGGTTAAACGTAGGTCGCCACAATAGTGTGTCCGTTTTATAGAAGATTCTTGGGACATGATGTATGCTATGTTCTCCTCTTATTTTTTTATTTCTTCGAGTTCATTTTCAATCTGTTCTCTGGCACTCTGTAAATCGCTTGGATCCGAAGCGGTTCGGATGGTTGCGTCGAGTGCTTTCAAAGCGTTCTCATAGTGTTCTATCTGTTTTTCGGGTTGCTCCATTTCGGCATGAACACTTGCGAGAATATAGTAGGCGCGCCACGAATTAGGATCTACCGTGACGGCTTTCTGTCCATATTTTTCGGCTTCCTTTAGATCCTCCAATTGGAAATGAAGCTGCGCCATCGCTGCAAAAAGAGGCGCGGGTAACTGTTCGGTCGCCTCTTGCTGTTCAAGCCGTTGATATGTGCGGAGTGCCTCTTTGTAGCGTCCTTGGCGTTCATAAAGCGGTCCTAAGATGAAATAGACATCAGATCGGCTCGGATCACGTCTGAGAAACGCCTCAAGTTCTTTCGTCGCTTTTCCGAGTTCCTCAGCTGCCTTTTCAAACTCACCTTTTCGCTCGTATTCCGATGCCGAATGCTCATATACCGTCGCCAAATAGAGGTGTCCCTGAATATCTTCAGGGTTTTGTGCCATCGTCTGCTGTACCTGTTGCTCAATTTGCCGGAGTTCTTCCTGCGCGCCTTCCCGAATTAAACCGGCAACGACACCGAAGTTATAGCGAATTGTATCGTCATTAGGATTACGTCTGACGGCTTCGTTCATGATATTCGCAGCGTTCTGATACTGACCGCGGGCGTAAGCGATCTGTCCACGAATCAATTCTTGCGTTGCCCCAAAGTAGGTGTCGAGTTGCTCTCGGACAGCTCTTGTTTCTGCAAGCGTTGTGCCGTAGTTCGTGAGATAGGGGAGTACGCGTTCTCGATGCTCTGCCATGCCGCTGACGTTTTGTGTTGTCGTACCCACAAGGTCTGCACCACGGAAGAATTCCAATCGGGGACGGTTATCGGTGTGGACGGGGCCAACGCCGACATACTTCCGTACTGTCTCCGGTCCCATCATAAATGAATCGAGTAGCGACATCCCGTCGAGATCGTCAGCGGCGAGCCCTTCGCGGATACTCGCGATCTGTGAACGAGCGATGAAGTTTCTGTAGTCAATCCTAAGCGGTTCAAGTGTGCCAATGAGGATCACAAAGTCCGGTGTGTATTTATACCAAAGCGTTGTTTCCGGGAACACTTCAATGAAAGTGCGAACAATCATTTTATAGTGTTCCTCTGGTAACCGGTGTAGGGGGACCCATTGGCACATAATCCCATCTTCTGAGAGAATCCGACGGCACAAGCGATAAAAGTCCGCCGTATAGATGTTAGAACTCCCCGCACTGACAAGCGGATGGATAATGCCAGTTGAGATCATATCGTATTTCGTTTTTGTCATCAGGATATGGTTGCGCCCGTCGTTGAGTCTGTAGTTGAACAACGAATTTTCAAACACATTGCCGTTGATATGGGTAAAGTGCTTCTGTGCTGCGGAGATTACACCACCCGACAATTCTATTGCGTCAACCGCTACACCGTGTTGTGTGATAGAATAAGATGTGAGTCCCATACCGAAACCGACGACGAGTGCGCGCTTTGGACGCGGATGCAGTAACAGCGGGAGGTGTGCGATAACACGATGCGACGGCGAATCCCAGCGCGAGGCATCCGCTGCTTGGTTCGTATCCACATAGAGTCGATAGACCCCTTCATCGTCCTTCAGTGTTGTTACGGTTGCGTCTATCTCTTCGTTGTAATCAACGAGTGTATCGCCGGGACGTTGGGTCTTGAAAATAGCACTCTTCAAGAAAAGGGGTTGGTTCACCGTGAGCAGTAGGATGATCGCTAATCCGACATTGAGTACCGGCATTGCGATGCTCACCCCTTGTAGCAGCTGCTTGCTGGTCTCGGTCTGTCCGCTACCTCTCCAAACAAGCAGACATCCGATAACTGAGTTCAGTGCGACCGTTAGTACAATGCTGGGTCGGATGCCGAGAAGCGGGATCAGAATAAATCCGGCACAAAACGCTCCTAAAATGCTTCCGACGGTATTGACCGCATAGACGTTTCCAATACTTTTACCGAGTTGACGTGCGCTGCCGGTGTAGATTTTCGTTACGATCGGAAAACTTGCCCCCATCAGGAATGTCGGTAGGCACATCACAAGGAAACAGGAGAAGAATGTCCAGAACCTACTACTGCCGAAAGTGGACTGCAAGGCACGGCTCATACCGTACAACTCCTCAAACGCGGGCATCAAAATCAGCGCGAACAGTCCGATACCGAGTTGGACGATACCGAAAACCGCAACCGGTTGTTTCATCCGGTCTACCCAACGTGCGAATACTATGCTCCCGAGTGCGATGCCGAATAGGAACGCCGCGAGCATCGTTGCGAATGCGTAGGTCGTACTGCCGAGGAAGAAGACCATGATACGGGTCCATAACACTTCATACGCCAGCGCGCAGAAGCCTGAGATACCTATTGCCCACAATGCCAACTGGCTTTCGGCTCTCGGCTCTCGGCTTTCAGTGGATTGCGTGGCAGGCGAGAGTGCTTTGTCCTCCACAACGATTTTTGGCTGACTGCTGGCATCTTCTGTTGCGGACGCTTTCCGTACCAATACCAATGCAATCGCGGCGACAGCGAAATTAATTGCGATACCGACGCCGAGTGTCCAACGGATCCCCAACGCTTCAATCAAGAAAAAGCCTGCTGCGACAGTTCCGATGACTGCCCCGAATGTATTCAAAGCGTATAGGATTCCGATATTCGTGCCGAGCTGCTCCAGTCTTTTCACAAAGAAGCGGGTCAATACCGGTAGTGTGCCACCCATCAAGGTAGACGGGATGAGAATGACCCCAAAAGTTAGCGCGAACCGGATGAGCGACAGTGTGTAGAACTCCGATGTGACGTTGCGATGGATCAGGACATAGAGAGCACTCAGGACGGTTAAGATGAGCGGCCAAATAAGGCAGAATCCACCGATACCGACTTCAAGGAGTGCGTAGATACGTAGTGGTGATTCTCTGCTTTCGTCAATCTTCTTTCCGAAGTAGTAGCTGCCGAGCGCGAGTCCTCCCATGAACGCTGTCAAGACAGTGCTCGTTGCAAAGACGGTGCTACCGAAGACAAGCGTGAGTTGCCGCATCCAGATGACTTGATAGATGAGTCCACTGGCACCAGAAAAAATAAAGATGAGCCAAACAATGGGTTTGATGTATCGCATTTTGTTTAAACGTCACTACCAACTTCTGATTTATGACGCGTCCTCAGACAAGCGGTCTGGGTTCCAGATTTGTTCGGCGAGGAGTTGATAGAGTTTTTGTCGTGCATCAAGATCGGATTTTTTGAATTCAAAGTGTGGACAGAACGGTAAACCACTTCTTTCAATGAACTGCTTAAAACCAGGGTTGTTTTCATAGGTTTTTTCGTGGAGGCTTTGGGCTAAGAGGTTTTCCTTAAGATAGTGAGAGCGTTTTTCATCGTAGGGCATGTTATTGAGACTTCCGTTAACTTTCTTGGGTAAAAGTAGCAATCCACCAATATAATCGCGATACTCTTTAAACTCAATTTCATTGGAAAATTCGTCTGTGTGCCGCTCAAAATGATCTGCCCAAATATGCTCCACCTCGTAACGAGATGTTCCTTGTTGGAAATATTCAAGATAACGAGGCGCGTTGTCAGATTGAGTTTCCACGTAATTTGTTATTCGCGCGAGTATTCGGTGGACCTTTTTACGATTAGTGCCATGTAAACGAAACCACTTGTCGTTCAGGAAGGTCTCATCGTCTTCGGTAAGTCGTCGGTGCAAAATATTAACTAAATTGTGAATACTTTTGCTGCGAATTTCACGTATTATTAAAAACATAGCATAAAACATAGTTGAATGGGTTATGGCGCGAAAATTCCATATTCGCCGATGGATTAAAATGTCAAGATACCTTGAAACAACTTGTATTTTTTGAAGGTTTTCTTCTTCTGTATCTTCTATACATAATGGAGCTAGTAAAACTGGATATTGAAGAGCAAAGCCATTTTGGGCATTGTAATATACACACTCAAGGCCTTCTGTGATTGTTGAAGCTGCTTCTATTAATTTCTGATAATAGCGGGCGTAGAACTTAAAGTTGTTTTCAATGAAGTGTACAAAGTCATTACTTGAATGAAGCCCCAGTCGCTCATTATGGTTCTTAATCCAACGGTGAAATTCTGTACCTATTAATTCAAAGTCACGAGGTTCTGCTCCTCTTGTACGGTCACGTATACTTTCGGCATACTGGCTACGTAACCACGCTTTAATCGCGTTAGCATCTTCATCCTTATCTAGGTTCTTGAGGTGTTGGATATGCTCACGCCAAACTCTGTTTGCATTGTTCCTTTGATTAGCATCTCTGATATTTGCAAGGAGGTACCCTCTAAGCATTTCTGCCGGCGTAAGCGACAGTCCTCGGTCATTCATTGTTTCAAATATTGTGTAAGCATCTCCCTCATCATAGGCGGTAATTTGGACCAAGTAAACTCGTTCTAATAACCAATCTACAAAATATGGAAGTTCCTCGTTTTGAAGTTCAAAGTGATTTTCAATGTCGTTATAACGCGCTACAATATTACGAATCGACTCTGGTTGATCGCTTGATTCAAAGGATTCCAAGGAGGCTTCTGAGTAGAGAGCATCCATGACAGATTTTCGTTCTTCAATATCTAAGTTGAAAGATCTCTCCCCGAATCTCTCAGAGAAAATAAGGGTTGCGGCTCGATTTCTCAGATTTTCTTCTTCAAGGAGCTGACGGATTCTGATCAGAAGCAGCGTTAATGTTGTTAGTCTTTGCTGACCATCAACTATAAACCATTTGCCACTTGATCTACTAACGATGATAGATCCAAGAAAATAATGATCATAGTTTTCTACCTGATTGCGCTGGTCTCCTGTCTGATAATTATTGTGGAATTTGTTGGTGAGATCATCAATTAGATCGGTCACCTGATTAGTCTGCCATCTGTACTCACGCTGGTAGTAGTCAAGCGTATATTTCTTGCTGAGCAATTCATTAACTGTTTTGGCATCGCTGCTAATTTCTCTCCCTTCATCATTATATCTCTCTTGCATACAGAAAATCGTCCTCCTTCGATTATAGTAAAGCACGAAAATAAATTGACACACCACGCCACATTGCCTGATCGTAGGGGCTGGGTAACCCAGCCCCTACGATCAACCGCGCGTCCAAGTAGTTATGGGTTTTACTATAAATAATACATTTTGCTGAATTTGTCAGTCCTACCAGCAACTATATGATACCTTAACCCGCCCCAAAATTTCAAGTAGAATCGGGTGTGTAAAGTTTTTGACACTAAATACATCAAGGGGTTTTCTAATACTTCTGACATAGCACTCCGCTGGAGTGCAAGAAGGGGCTTCGTCTTTTTCTATAGACATACTGCTCCGCTGGAGCAAAGAGACCGCTTTACAGCGAAAGGGTTCTTCACACCAAGGACGTAATATTACGACTTGTGTCGGTTAATTTTGCTTGGCTCCTCGTAGGTGCGCCATATCGTTGATTTTGTAGTGTTATCTGTTAGATCGGACTCGTTATAGCGCAAGCTAACAGCATACGCTACAAAAAACCGTGTGAATGACACCTCTGTCAAACAATTAGCATAGGTCGTTAGTATTGCTTCTCAATGAGAATAGATGACCCCTTGTGGAGATACACCGCGCTCCATGGGTATGCCATGTCTTAGACCTCTCTTATGGAACGCTGCCAACATATTTACACACCCAGTAGAATCCTCTAATTCCTTATGTTCAATTATTGCGAATTTATTTTATTGATTTATCAAGCGGTGACCGACCTCGGATACCTGATTTCATCCGTCGTAATTCGACGATAAAACGACTGAGTTCAATTGGATCAAGTTCTTTTTCAAGAGCCTCCATCCCCCGGCGCATCACTTCCTCAATAGGGCATTCACCCACTGCTTTTGCGATGGCTTCTATTTTTTCAAGGGTTTTATCTTTCATGATTCTGTGCCTCAGCGTTATCTTTGTTGTGAAGGGATTTCTTGGACGACAGGGATAACGTAACTTCGGATTGCTAAACCGTCTATTGTTTCAGTTTCTACGCGGGGTTCTGGTTCGGTGCGATGATCGAAGACGATGTAGTATCCCTCATTTACACCCTCGAGTTTGAGATATGCTGCGAGTTGTTTTTTGCCGGACTGATAGGACCGGGGCCCCTCCCATATCTTGGTTTCAACGATGTATTTTTTGGCGTTGTGGAAAATCGCGAGGTCGATTTTGCCGCGCCCAGTTTGCCCTTCAAGGTAGAGATGTCCATGTATTAATTGGACGAATTGATCCAGATACGCATAGAGAAGATGTTGACCGACAAACTCCTTTGGCGTATCCGGCACTAATAGAATCCGAAAGCCTGCACGCGCAATAAAATCTCGGAAGTTGTCAAGGAGCGATTCCATTTTAATCTGATTTGTGGAGGTTAGGTAATCAGCCAAGCCGTGATGGGTATCCTCGGAAAAATATTCTTGCTCCAACCCGTTGACGAGCGGTTTGAACGCCTGCATGATATGCTGTTGGTATATGGGGTTGAGGATCTCACACATTCGGTCACTCCCTTTTGTGATAACACCATAAGTGGCGAGTTCACTGATAATTTCATCGTGTGGATTGAATCGGATGCCGATCTCGTAAGAGGCGATTCGCATCAGGACGCTTTCAAAACGCGGATTTCTGCGGATATTGGTTAGCAGATGGCTGATATTGGCGTTTGTTTCTTCAAGGAGTTGGGTATGGGCTTCTGCGAAGTGCGCCATCTGGATCGTTTCATCTTTCGGGATGTCCATCTCCTCTGTCAGAATCTGCGCGAAGCGATTAACGAGGAAGGGTTGTCCACCCGTTTGCTTATGGAATGCTTCAATGACTTCAGGCGCGAAGTGTTGCCCGACTTCTTCGGTATACTGTGCCAGCAGCTCATGGACCTGTTCAAGCGTAAAGTTGGGCAAAGTGAACTCGTCTTGGATATTGAACGGCGAAATGGAACGGTCTAAATTGAGTTGCGTAACGTTCTTAACGCCTACAATGCCGACACTGTAAGGGCATTGACGCATGGAACGATGCACATAGATAGCACGGAGTGAATGGAGGAAACCTCTCAGAGCATCGCGCGGGATACCATCAAATTCGTCAATAATAAGGACAAGTTTTTCATCTTCGAGAAAATTTGCGAACTCTTGAAAGAATCTAAGCATTACAACGTGATCGGTTAACTTCGTGTTCTCCAAGAATCGGCTTAGCGTTTCAGAGGGCGCGTGTCCGCGTTTTTCAAAGACATATTTAATCTCCTGATAAACGCTTTGATAAAGTGAGGCGTAAAAATCGGACGCGCTATAGCCTTCATATACCTCAAAATTGAGTTCAATTGGGAAGTAGGTTTCTGAGGTCTCGGCGGCGAGTGCTTCAAGTGCCCATTGGAAGAATGTGGTTTTGCCGGTCTGCCGAGGCGCGAAGATAACGATATATCGTCCGAGTTTGACGCGCTTGATGAAATCCGCGAGTTCCTCAGCGCGTGAGACGACATAATGCTCTTTGGGATTCACAGGTCCGTATGTGCTGAATGTTTTCATAATTCTTTACCGTAAGATTTTGGATGTGTCTATTTCAACAGCTGATGCCACGAAAACTATTTGTCCTCGTCCAATTTCTTCTCAAGACGCTCAATGTATCGAAACGTCGTAGAAAAGATCATATCCAGTGTAGCGATGTCTCGTGACTCTAACGGAGCACGGGAGAAGACACGTCGCAACGATTTCAGATACGTCTCCCACTCACGGTTATAGGGCGACATGCCGACTTTATCCAACAGACGCGTCACACGACCATAGAACTCCTCCAAGGCGTTCACTTCGGCGTAGTCAAGCTCGGAGGGCGGATACTCATCCAGACTCGCAACGAAAACCTCATAAGCAAAGATTTGGACGGCTTGTGCAAGATTCAGGGACGGGTTTTTGGTCGCCATCGGTACACTCGCTGCTAACTGACACAGACTGAGTTGATCGGTAGATAAACCGAAATCTTCACGTCCAAAGAGCAGCGCCACCTGTTTGTCTTGTGAAATGGTGGCGATGGTTTGCGCCGCTTCTTTCGCAGGCACGGGTTGTGGCAGCCGGATATCGCGGCGACGATGCGTCGTCCCTACCAGGTATTGGATGCCGTCGAGGGCATCTTTGAGTTCGGGTACAACGTGGCAATTTTCAAGGATATCTTTTGCACCGTGCGCCATATACCACGCTGCATCGACCTCTTGGAACGGAACGGGGTTTACCAAATAGAGTTGCGACAGTCCCATCCCTTTCACAACTCTGGCGACAGAGCCGATGTTTCCCGGTTCACGCGGTTCAAAGAGGATAACACGGATGTTAGCGAGATTCTCCGGCACTGCAACAGGGATCGCACGAAAACTTTCGGTCGGTTGAATCGATTTTTTCGGGGTGTTTGTTGACATATCAATAGCGTACCTGAAATGTTTCAAATTGTCAACAAAAATAAAATAGGAGCTCAGAGTTATTCAATATCTCCGAATTTCAAATCGGTTTGGAATAACAAGAGTTAAACGGCACTTGCAATTTACTTGATTTTAGGGTATAATTAAAGAGATTTTAAATCGTGAAACTTGGATAATAGCATATCAAGGGGTATCGCTTGCAAGCCGATATTTGCGAAAAGCCCGTATGTTTGTTTCTCTGAGTTCTGAGTGTTTTAGGCTTGCAGGTTTATAAAACTTATTATTGAAAGAACATCTTGTTGGGGTAAATATTTATAATAGAGGGATCTATCTATCTTATGTCAACTAAAGTAGGTATAAACGGTTTTGGTCGGATTGGTCGGAACGCCTTTCGTGCGGCGTTGCAGAATCCTGAGTTAGATATAGAGTTCGTTGCAATCAACGATTTGACGAATCCTGAGACACTGGCACATCTTTTACAGTACGACTCTGTTCACGGTATTTTATCGGATGACATCGCTGCGACAGACAACGGCTTGGTAGTCAACGGTAATTGGATAAAAGTTCTCGCCGAACGCGATCCGGGTAACCTGCCGTGGGGCGAACTGGGTGCGGATGTTGTTATTGAATCCACCGGTTTCTTTACAGCGCGCGAAGATGCCGAGAAGCATCTCACATCCGGCGGTGCGAAAAAGGTTATTATCTCCGCTCCGGGAAAAGATGAGGATATCACAATCGTCCTCGGTGTAAATGACGATCAATACGACAAGTCGCAACACCACGTCATCTCTAACGCTTCATGTACGACGAACTGTCTTGCCCCGGTTGCGAAGGTCTTAAACGACACATTCGGGATTGAGAGCGGATTAATGACCACCATTCACGCCTATACTGGCGACCAAAGGGTTCACGATTTCCCGCATTCCGATATGCGCCGCGCCCGTGCAGCGACACTCTCCATGATTCCGACGACAACCGGTGCCGCTGTCGCAGTCGGAAAAGTGCTACCAGAACTGAACGGTAAACTTGATGGGTTCGCAATCCGTGTGCCAACACCAAACGTCTCCGTCGTTGACCTTACGGTTGATCTCAAGGATAGACCGGATGCCGAGGCAGTCAACGCTGCACTGAAAGCAGCGGCAGAGAACAGTTTGAACGGGATTCTCGGTTACTCGGAACTCGATCTCGTCTCGGTAGATTTCAACGGGAACAAACTCTCCTCCGTTCTTGACGCGCCTTTTACCAAAGTCATTGAAGGTGGATTGATTAAAGTCCTCTCGTGGTATGACAACGAATGGGGTTACTCGAACCGTCTCGTTGAGCTCGCCGCACAGGTTCTATAATTATCGGAGGAGATACCACATCAAGAAAAAAATGCGAACACCAATCATTGCAGGCAATTGGAAACTGAACAAAACGATTTCGGAAGCGGCGGCACTCACAACGGCGTTAAAAGCGTCGGTCGCCAATGTTAGCGATGTTGAGATTATCGTTGCGCCACCGTTCACCGCACTCGCTGCGGTAAATGAGGTAATAGCAGATAGCAATATCCGACTCTCTGCACAGGATGTCTATTCGGAGGACAGTGGTGCGTTTACCGGTGAAGTCTCCGCACCGATGCTCAAAGATGTCGGATGCGAATATGTTATCATCGGGCATTCGGAACGGCGGCAATACTTCGGTGAAACGAATGAGAGTGTCAACCAAAAGGTAAAGGCAGCGTTAGCGCACGACTTAAAGCCGATTATCTGTGTCGGTGAGCAGCTTGAAGAACGAGAAACTGGACAGACGGAAGTGATCATTGAAGATCATGTCACCGGCGGTATTGCCGGTTTATCCGCTGCCGAGTTGTTGTCTTGCGTCATCGCCTATGAACCGGTCTGGGCAATCGGGACTGGGAAAACCGCTACACCCGCACAAGCGCAAGAGGTTCATAGTTTCATTCGTGAATTGCTAACAAAAACTTATTCGGCGGACGTTGCTTCGCAGTTGTGCATTCAATACGGCGGGAGTGTTAAACCGGAGAACGCTTCCGAACTGATGTCGCAGCCGGATGTAGACGGTGCACTCGTTGGAGGGGCAAGCCTTGAAGCGGAATCGTTCGCACAAATCGTGAAGTTCGGATAGCAAGTTACGATTTGCAAGCGGTGCCGAAATTTCAGACCGAAAATATCGTGCCTTTGTCAAATAACATTATCGTCGATATTTTCGATCCGCAATTAGGAGGGACTATTTAAATGGAAATTATCATAGGATTTGTATTATTCCTTTTCGTACCTGTCTGCGTCGTTCTGACGCTGATTATTTTGTTACAGGACAGTAAAGGGGAAGGCCTTTCATCCAGTGCATTTGGGGGTGCGGAGATGCAGTCTGTTCTCGGAGGACGCGGTGCTGCGACCTTCCTGAGTAAACTGACAACGTGGCTTGCCATCGGTTTTATGGTCATCTCGCTTTTCCTGATGCGGTTCTACGGTGAAGGTGACGGCGGCGGTGCACTCACACCGATTGAACAAGAGGTAACACAAGAGAGCACACAAGAACCGACCGACACGACAGACGAATCGACTGTTGAACCATCAACAGATACCGGCAGTGAAAGTGATCCGCAAGACGCATCAAAGACAGAAATTGATGGCGGCACAACGGATAGCACGGAATAATTTTAATGTTCCTTGCGGTTAAGGAACGTCCGTTGGTGCATTGGCGTGCCTCTGTGTAGTAAACCTCCCCAAGCCAACCGGGGACATTAAAAAGGATGCAATCAACGCTTTCATGGAGCGTACACCCACTTGTTGAAAACCGGCGCAAATCTGTGCTATTAGGGCTTTTTCTGGCACTCCTTTTAGTCGGCATCTATGTAGGATTTCAGTCGATTTACGTTGCCGGGCTGTCCGCTATTTTTCTCATTGGGTCGCTCTATAAATATTTCCTACCGTTTCACCATCAGTTTGAAGCGGACAGACTCGTTATCACGAGTTGCTGCTACAAAATGGAACGTCCTTGGGAAACGTTTCGCAGTTTTTACGTTGACGCGAACGGTGTCCTTCTCAGTCCATTCGCCCATCCGACACGCCTCGAAAACTTCCGCGGTGTTTACGTTCGATTCGGCAAACACTCCCCTGAAGAAATCGTTAATTTTATTATCAACAAAATCAAAGACTAAAATTTGAAAAATGCTAAATTAGCAAAAAGTCCATTGAGATACCCAGGCGGTAAATCAAGGGCACTGAAACAAATTTTACCGCATGTTCCACTGCATATAGCAGAGTTTCGTGAGCCTTTCGTCGGAGGAGGTTCTGTCTTCTTTGCGGTCCGATGCCTCTTTCAAGACCGTATCAAATCCTATTGGATTAACGATCTCAACTATGATCTGTACTGCTTCTGGAAAGAGGTCCGAGACAACGCACCAGATCTGGTTGCTACACTCAGAGAAACACACACAACTACCACCGATGGACGCGCGCTATTCAAGAAGTTGACACAGGCGAAAGATTACCTGAACCAGAACCGAAACGCACTCCCTGAATTTCAGCGGGCAGTACGCTTTTTTATTCTCAACCGAATTACCTTTTCTGGTACCGTGGATTCCGGTGGCTATTCACAATCTGCTTACGAGAAACGTTTCACAGATTCGTCTATTGAACGCGTCGAAAACATATCGCCTTATCTTTCTGGCACCAAAATCACCAACGGAGATTATACGGAGGCACTTTTTCAAAATGGCGAAGATGTGTTCATCTTTCTTGACCCACCCTATTGGAAAGCAACGGAGTCGAAGTTGTACGGTGTGAGAGGTACCCTGCACACGGCATTTGATCACGTGCAATTCGCCGAAAACATGCGGAAGTGCAAACACAAATGGTTGATTACTTACGACGACTCACCCGTTATTCGAGAACTTTTCGATTTCGCCGAAATTCAGGAATGGACATTGCAATACGGGATGAACAATTATCGGAAAACGAGTGCCGCGAAAGGGAACGAGTTGTTTATTAAAAATTACTGAAATTTTCTGATCTGGAGGATTAGATGCGCGAAAATCATACACAGACAATTGCGACCACAGAACAGTTGAAAGCTGCCGTTTTGGATACGGTAGAGAACCAAATCGTTACAGATATTCACACGCACCTCTTTAGTCCACCCTTCGGTGCCTTGTTGCTATGGGGTATCGACGAGTTGCTAACGTATCACTATCTCATCGCTGAAGTCTTCCGCAAATCGGACGTTTCGTACAACGAATTTTGGGCGATGACGAAGACAGAGCAGGCAGACCTTATCTGGCAGACGCTTTTCATCGAGAACTCACCGGTGAGTGAGGCGTGCCGCGGGGTCGTGACGACGTTAGATATATTAGGTTTGGATGTCGGTTCGCGTAACCTACAAGACTATCGCCAATACTTTGCGGATACAACTGTTGAAACCTTTATTGATACAGTCTTTGAACAGGCGAAAGTCTCTAAGGTGGTGATGACGAACGACCCGTTTGATCCCGCAGAAGCACCGGTTTGGGAATCGGGAGATACTGGGGATGCTCGCTTTGAAGCGGCACTTCGGATGGATGTCCTCATCAACACATACCAAGAAGCCGGGTATGAACACCTCCGCGGTCTCGGCTACGATGTTGATCCGAACCTATCGACAGAAAAAACTTACAAAGAGATTCGCAGGTTTTTAGAGACATGGATTCAACGGATGAACCCGAAATACATGGCAGTTTCACTCCCACCAGATTTCCAATATCCTGACGATGGTATCCTTGGACGGCTCTTTGACAACTGTATTTTACCGATCTCTCGTGAATTCAACGTCCCGTTTGCGCTGATGATCGGTGTGAAACGCGCTGTTAACCCGCAGCTTCAGATGGCAGGTGACGGAACCGGAAAAGCAGACCTGACGAGTCTGGAGACGCTACTCCGTGAAAATCCAGACAATAAGTTCCTCGTAACCCTGCTGTCGCGTGAAAACCAGCACGAGTTGTGTGTCATCGGGCGCAAATTCAAGAATCTGATGATCTTCGGATGCTGGTGGTTTATGAACAATCCAAGCATTATTGAGGAGATTACACGTGAACGGATTGAGTTGCTCGGTCTGAGCATCATTCCACAGCATTCCGATGCCCGTATTTTGGATCAACTCCTCTACAAGTGGAAACACTCGCGTCGGATTATCGCCGACGTTCTGGTGGAAAAATACCAAACGCTTCTTGATGTCGGGTGGACGATTACCGCGTCAGAAATCGAACGGGATGTCAACAACCTATTCGGCGGCAACTTTGATCAGTTCCTGAGTGGAAACTAAGCCCACCGCGCGAATTAACAGCTGCAAGGGGCTGCTTCACATTTAGGACACCCTTGTGCATAGATTTGTGCGGCATCTTCTAAGGAAATACCGAGCAAACTCGCTAATGTGGCGAGCCATGCAAATACATCGGCGAATTCCTCACGAAGTCGTTCCATATCCTGGGGTTGCTTGCGGATCTCTTTCGCCAATTCGCCGACCTCCTCAACAAACCACGTGAAGGTCAGCGGTACGCCTCGTTCTGCATCACGCTCATAATAAATCGCTTCTATCTGCTTCTGAAACGCCTCAATCGTCATATTTTAATTTTCCTTGCGGTACTGATAGCCATTCTTACCAACTGTAGGGGCTGGGTAACCCAACCCCTACAGTGAACTGACAACTATTCTTTCCTCTCCCGTTTGCAATCCACAGAAACAGATAATTGATGGGTGCCGCTCCCGAAAACGACCCCTTTTAAGGGTGTTACATCCGCATAGTCTCTACCCCATGCGACGGTGATGTGCTGATCGGCAGGCATCTGGTTATTTGTCGGGTCGAAATCTACCCATCCGAGTTGCGGGAGATAGACAGAGAACCAAGCATGCGATGCGTCAGCACCCACTAACGGTGCTTGATCCGGTGGTGGGTCTGTTTCAATATAACCGCTAACGTAGCGTGCGGGGAGTCCTAACGTACGTAGGCATCCGATACCGAGGTGCGCAAAATCTTGGCAGACACCGCGACGATGTTTTAGTACATCTGTAAGGGGTGTTGCTATCGTAGTAAAACCTGGATCGTAGGTGAAATCGCTGTAAAGACGGGTGCTTAAATCCTCGACGGCTTCCAGTAACGGTCGTCCCGCGCTAAAGGATTTCTTGGCATAAGTGTGGAGTTCGGGAATCGTCGGAATCATGGGCGAATTGAGAACGTACTGCCGGACCTCTAAAGTTTCTGCGTCCGAACCTGCGTGTAGCTGCTGACGCACGGTCTCCCAAGCAGTAGGAGCTGGGTTACCCAGCCCCCTACAAGAGAAATTTGGATGTTTTTCTTTCTCTTTAACCTCTACGCGACTCGTGACCGTAACGGTGAGTTGATTGTGTGGCTGCTGGATTGTGAAGTAGTAGACGGTGTTTCCGAAAAAGTCCTCGCGTTCCCGACACTCCCGCGGTTCAGGTTCAACAACGAATTCGCTGTCGTTGCAACGTTGGTATGCAGAGGTGCGCGGGGTCAAACGTGCTTCGTTATAGCAGAGGTTCACCGGCTGCTTGTAGCTGTATTCGGTTTTATGGATAATTTTATAATAGCGCATTATGTTAGACACGCTGTGTCTGTGTTAGAAGCTATCGGTTGTTGTTAGTTGTTGCGGTCTCTGGACATGACTGAAATAGGTCTGTGTTAGGACATCGGAAATATCAATCAGTATTTGCGCGAGACGGACCAGGAGTTTTTCTAATCCTGTCCGCTGTGTTGTTCGGTCTGAATGCGCTGCCAATTCGATTGTATTAGAAAGCTGCAGCTGCGTTAGTGCCTCTAAGATCAGTTGTTCCTCTTCGCTCAACCGATAGCGGAGTTTTTCTCTGGGTAGTACACGAATATGTGCTTCAAGTCGTTTCAACTGATAGAGGAGCGAGCGCGGGTTATTTTCATCAAGCAGCAGTAATTCCAGTGCCGTGGGAAAGTGGAGTTCTGAACGATAACGTCGGCGATAGGTAATTAGACTTTCAGCGGCAGCGAGGACAGACTCAAGGAGAAGATCTTCGATCCACTCGTCTTGAACAGCAACGAGGCTTGAACGACACAGCACAATGAGAAGGAGCGAACGTTCAATGCGCCGCCCCATATCCAAACTAATCCAACCGACCGTTTGCGTCATGTTTTCGGCATTAAGTCCACTCAATGCGGAAAGAAAAATCATGAGTTGATCAAGTGATGCCAATTCCGCCTCTTGTAGCACGAGATCAGTGTAAGGGCTGGGTAACCCAGCCCTTACATCCAGATTTCCATCTTTAGGGGCACTTTTTTCAAGGTCCGTGCAGAGATCTTCAATACGATTCATCACACGCCATGTATCGGTAGACCAACGGTCCCGGACTGCATAAGCGGCACTGAGGAGTGCCTGAAGCGTTGACACCAAACTCCCACTATTTGCTGTATCGAGCATGATTGAGAGGAGTTCACTTTCTAAAGATTGTTCACCTTTGTCAGCAAAACCCGGGTGTGAAGACGTTAGGCCCGTCAGAGAACGGAGCATACTGCGGAGATAGATGAGTTCGGAAGAATGGCTTTCGGCTTTCGGCTTTCGGCTTTCGGCTTCTTTGCCGAGGGTCTCCGGGGTGGGTGTAGCGGGTGCTACCTGCCCTAAACGTGATGCCTCTAACCCCATCTTGTCCATCTTGACTTTATCAAGCATAATTCGGAGCAGACGCGCGTGTCCTTCGGCGCGTTCTGCATAACGTCCCACCCAAAATAGATTTTCAGCTGCCCGACTTGATAGTACGCCAGATGCCTCTGCGGTTTGCCGCCGTCCCGTCCGTTGTTGCCATAAACTGATATGCGGTTCAGACTCAGGGGTGAGAATCCATGTATCTTTACTAACGCCCCCGTTTTGGATTGAGACTGTCAATGCTTCTGTCTCGCTCTCACAGCGCGTCAGTCCACCCGGCATCACAGTATATCCATCTTTTTCTGCGAACAAAAAAGCTCGGAGAACCGCGCGGCGCGGTTCAAGTTTACCTTCAATCAGCGAAGGTGTCGTCGAGAAGCGAATATATTCCTGCCCGACATAGCGGTGCGGTTCTGCGATGATCTTCGCCCGGAGCGTTTCGAGTTCGGCATCGCTCAGTTCAGCCCCAAACAGTGAACGGCTACCGGGTTGACGATAAATGGGTTTGATGACCAGTGTCTTAAGGTTTGCCAGTACATAATCTCGCTGCTTCGGTTCCCCGCACCACCAAGTAGCGACGGATGGGAGACGTAAGTCTTCACCCATTAGCTGCCTTGCGATCTTCGGTAGGAACGGCATCAAGCTTGGGTTTTCCAAAGCACCACTGCCGGGCGGATTGACGACAATCACGTTTCCCTGTCGAATCGCTTCTAACAACCCAGCGACACCGAGACGAGAGTCTTGTCGGAGTTCCAACGGATCACAAAAGATGTCGTCCACCCGTCGGAGAATAACATCAACGGGTCGTAAGCCATCAATAGATTTCAACCAGACCCGTCCATCCCATACTGTCAAGTCATTGCCTTGCACGAGTGTATAACCGAGATAGTTTGCGATATAAGCGTGTTCAAAGTAAGTCTCGTTCAACGGACCAGGCGTTAGCACGACGATATGCGGATTATGCGTTTGGCGTTGTGCGATTCCGGTGGCACTTTCGGATCGCCCGAATTGATAAGGTAACTCGAATAGACTGTTCTGTAGTGAACGGAAAAAGGAAGCGAGTCGATGAACACCGACCTCGCCAAAAAGGTTGGGCAGTGCCCGAGCAAGAGCCGTTCGATTTTCAAGGGCATAACTGGCACCCGCTGGTGCCTGTGTCCTGTCGCTAAGTACCCACATCCTACCGTCCGGTCCGCGCGCCAAATCGGCGGCGTAACTCAAGAGAAACGGGAACCCGGACGGGATAAGCCCAGAACAGGGGCGTAAAAATCCAGCGTGTGTATAAACTACCTCTGGGGGTATCAATCCATCTTTGATTAAACGCCGCTCCCCATAAAGGTCTATCAGAATCAGATTGAGCAGCTCAGCACGCTGCGTGAGACCGGCAGAGATAGCTTCCCAATCCGTACTTGAAATAATCAGAGGGATAGGATCCAATTCCCATGGACGATGCCCGTGCTGTTCGCCGTGTACAACGTAGGTGACCCCATTCTCACGGAGCAGGCGTTGCACTTCCTGATGCCGCGATTCCATCTCTGCCAGTCCGAGGGTGTTGAGTGCCTGCATGAAACTCAACCAATGCGGATTGATCCGCTGATCTCGCCCCAGCATTTCATCAGTTTGTTCACCGTGAGGCGAATTTGCTGAAATAGCGGCGTAATAACTGTCGCCTATCACCTTCCAATCTCTTGTATCTGATTGTTGCATCGTCTATACCTAACCCAAGTTGCCTCTTTGTAGGATATGAAACCGTTGGTTTCCTGTACACTGAGAACGTCTCTGTTTTTTCACAGGTTATCCGCTTATGACCAGGGAAACGTAGCCCAAACAACGTGCGGGGCGGACATAATAAGGAGTACATTGTGCCATCAAACCGACTTGATAAACCGCAAGGTAAGCTTAAAAAGTTCGGCGGAGGTCTAATGTGTACGGATACTCGGCATTTGCCTCTTCTGGTGGAATATTTACGGGTCCCGGTAATGTGCCTTCAGCAACAAAACTTCCAACTGCTGGCCCCGTCGGTTGCGTTTGGATTGTGCTTGGCGTATGTCCATCTGTCCCGAACCGACTTGTGCGGCGCGCCTCTGCCTCGTAAGCGTTGACAGGAAAGGTGTCGTAATGTCTCCCGCCGGGATGGGAAACATGATAGGTACAGCCACCGACAGAGCGTCCGTTCCACGTGTCAATAACGTCAAACACAAGTGGCGAATGTACCCCGATCGTCGGATGTAAGGCTGATGGCGGTTGCCACGCGCGGTAGCGCACCCCACCGACATATTCTCCGTGTGTGCCTGTATTGTGCAAGATTAATTGCCGTCCGTTGCATGTAACGATGTATCGGGAATCCGTCAATCGACTCACTCGTACCTGCATCCGTTCGACAGAAGAATCGACGAAACGCGAGGTCCCCGCACGTGTTACCTCCTCACCTAATACATGCCACGGTTCAATCGCCATCCGCAATTCGAGTTCAATATCTTTTATGTTGACAGTCCCTAATTTCGGGAACCGGAATTCAAAGAACGGGTCTAACCATGCCATCTCAAACGGATAGCCTGCTTCTTGAAGTTCTGTAACGACCTCTTGTATGTCAGCGCGGACGTAGTGGTGCAGCATAAATCTGTCGTGTAGTTCCGTCCCCCAGCGTACCAATTTGCCTTTGTAAGGTGTATCCCAGAATTTGGCAACTAAGGCACGAATGAGCAGCATCTGCACAATGCTCATCTGTGAATGTGGTGGCATCTCGAAAGCGCGCATCTCCAAAAGTCCAAGCCGTCCACTCGCCGAATCCGGAGAATAGAGTTTATCAATACAGAATTCCGCACGATGCGTGTTGCCTGTAAGGTCTACCAACAGGTGCCGTAGGAGCCGATCAATCAACCAAGGCGGTACATTTTCTTGTGTCGCCCGTTCAGGAATCTGAGCAAAAGCGACCTCAAGTTCATAGAGTTGTTCGCCGCGTCCTTCATCTATACGCGGTGCTTGGCTCGTCGGGCCGATGAAGGTCCCTGAAAAAAGGTACGACAAACCTGGATGGTGTTGCCAATATGTTATAAAGCTGCGCAATAGGTCAGGTTGCCGTAAAAGAGGGCTCTCGGCTGGGGTACGGCCGCCGATGATGATGTGGTTGCCGCCGCCTGTTCCAGTATGCCGACCGTCTAACATAAATTTTTCGGCACTCAATTTGGCTAACCGTGCTTGTTCGTAAAGCGTTGTGGTATTATGGACGAGTTGATCCCAATTTTCCGCAGGATGGATATTCACCTCAATCACACCCGGGTCAGGTGTTACGCTCAAGGATTGAATCCGCGAATCGTGAGGCACCTCATATCCTTCAAGGACCACAGGTATGTCTAAGGTTTTAGTTGTCGCTTCAATCGCTTCAAGGAGAGAAAGATAGTGTTCTAAATGCGTCAATGGGGGTATAAAGATGTGCAGCCGACCTTCCCGCGGCTCAACGCAGAGGGCGGTCTGAAAAAAAGAATGGCTTTCGGCTTTCGGCTTTCGGTTTCTTTGCTGACTGCCTCTTTGCCGACTGCCGATGGCTTCTTCGCGCGGTTCAAGCGGATCGCGTTCGTAAGCCGGATCCCGCGCTTCAGGCGGCACCCACTGTATAGATTCCAACGGCAGACGAAGTCCCATCGGCGAATCACCGGGGATCAGGAACATACGTTCACCCTTAAAACGCCAGACACAACTCTCCCAAGCATCGTCCACGAGATCCCAGCGTAACGGTAGAACGTAGCCGATCGGTTCATCAAGGGTCTCTGTCTGCAGTAACTCGGCGAGCCGATGCCGCTCGGATGCTTCTTTGAAGTCAAAATCAAGCGGATTAATATTAACAGGGAGTCTATCCTCCGTCCAGAGGAAATAGAGCGTGTCTTCGTACGCCGGTAGTATCGAATCTGGTGTGATTCGCAATAGTTCCGTGAGGTGACGGACGAATCGTTCAGCGTCTGCGATACCGAAGCCATAGTCTTTGTGAGGGTCGGCGAGATATTTATCATTCTGCCAAACAGGCACCCCATCTTTGCGCCAAAAACATCCGAACTTCCAACGTGGTAACGGTTCACCCGGGTACCATTTTCCCTGTCCATAATAAAGTACGCCACCGGGTGCGAAACTATCCCGCAAACGCCGCAAGAGTGCAGCACCTAATTCTCTTTTCCTTGGGCTGTCGGCTTCCGTGTCCCATTCTGGACTGTCTGTATCGTCAATCGATACAAAAGTGGGTTCGCCGCCCATTGTCAATCGAATGTCGTTTCGGATTATCTCTTCGTCCACTTGGTGCCCGAGGGTATTAATCGCTGTCCATTGTATCTCCGTGTAGGGCTTCGTGACACGCGGGTCTTCGTGGATACGCTGAACGGTGTTGCTATAGGTGAATTCTGTTTCACACGGGTCGGTATAACCGGTGACGGGTGCTGCACTTACTGGATCTGCCACACACGCCAATGGGATATGTCCCTCACCGGCGAATAACCCAGATGTCGGGTCGAGACCTATCCATCCTGCTCCGGGTGCATAAACCTCACACCACGCGTGCAAATCAGTGAAATCTTGGAGCGGGCCGACGGGTCCCTCTACGGGTTCCTGATCAGCGACAAGTTGCACGAGGTATCCGGAGACGAATCGGGCGGCTAAACCGAGATGGCGTAGGGTCTGGACGAGTAACCAACCTGTATCTCGGCATGAGCCAATCTGCTTTTCTAATGTTTCCTCACAGGATTGTACCCCGGGTTCCATCCGAATCGTGTACTTCACATTTTCCGACAGCGACCGATTGATGTCAACGAGAAAATCAATCATTTTCTTCTTCGTACGCGGGATATCTGCTAACCACGCTGTCAGCAGTGGACCATTCTCTTTCACTTCAAGGAATGGGGTTAATTCTTTTCTCAGCTGCGTTTCATAGACAAATGGAAAGTGTTCGGCACCTGTTTCGAGGAAGAAATCAAACGGATTGATCACGGTCATGTCCGCGACAAGGTCAACTTCAATCGATAAGGCGCGTGTAGGTTCTTGAAAAACAACGCGCGCTTGATAATTGCCGAATGGGTCCTGCTGCCAATTAATGAAGTGGTTTTCAGGTTCAATTTTAAGTGAATACGCCTGGACAGGTGTTCGGCAGTGAACAGCGGGTCTCAATCGAAAAACGTGCGGCGACAAGTTGACAAGCCGGTCGTATTGGTAAAGGGATTTGTGATTGATAGCTACACGAATTGCCATATCTGTCGCCCTCCATTTAGAGAGGTGTAGGTTCGAGTTACACCTGCGACTGTGTCTGTTCCTGTTCCTCAACGGGTTCTCCATTGACGGGTCGCAATGCGAAAAACGTCTTATGAATATCGTCGCCGACAAGATTGAGTTTGGTTTGGAACGCATCAAGGAACTCGTGCAAACCCGACGCGAGTACCTGTTTGACTTGAGCGTACGCGAATTCGGAACGAAGCTGCCCTAAACGCTGCTCTGCTGGATTGGAGAAGGTTTCCAAGGGGGTGCCGGATATTGCGTGCAGTGACTCCTCCGCCTTGGAGAGACAGTAAAGAACGGAGCGTGGAAATTCACGGTCTAACAGTAAAAAAGCGACAACATCGTCTGGGGCGATGAGTCCATAAGTGCGGCGGTACATCTCGAAACCACTGGCAGAATGTAGCAGTGCCCCCCACTGAATGTCGTCAAATGGGGTATCCACATCCCAGATGGAAGGCAGAAGAATAAAGTATTTAACATCAACGATTCTCGAGGTTTTGTCCGCGCGTTCAATCAAGCGTCCTAATTGACAGAAGTGCCACCCTTCGCTATGTGACATGATATTATCTGTAAGTCCCATGAAGAGGTGTGATGCGAGTTTGATCTCTGTAAAGAATTCATGCGGTTCTGCCATCGCCCACTTTTCGGAAGTGTTTGCGACGAGTAAGTAGGCATCGTTGAGCTGCTCCCACATCTCTGAGGAGATATTTTCGCGTATGGAGCGTGCGTTTTCTCGACCAGCTCGCAAGCAGGAGACAATTGAATTTGGGTTTTCAGTGTCAAACGCCAAAAATCGGATGACGGCTTCACGCGATGCCTCGCCATAACGCTCAGCAAACACTTCATCATCGCCTGTCGTCGCAACGAGAGGCTCCCACTGTGCCTGCATACCGACGGGTGCGTCAAGAATTAAACGTAGATTGACATCAACGAAACGGGCGACATTCTCGGCGCGTTCAATGTAGCGACTCATCCAATAAATTGATTCAGCAACACGACTCAACATATTTTTAATTTTCCTTTAAATGGCTTTCGGCTTTCGGAAGAATGGCTATCGGCTATCGGCTGTCGGCTTTCGGAAACCTCTTTACCGACGGCTGACAGTGAGCGCGAAGAATGGCTATCGGCTATCGGCTTTCGGCTTTCGGAAACCTCTTGGTTTCCGATGGCTTCTTTGCCGCCGATGGCTTCTTTGCCGCCGATGGCTATTTCCTCCGACTGCCTCTTGGTTTCCGACTGCCGATGGCTTCTTCGCTGACTGCCTCTTTGCCGATGGCTATTTCCTCCGACGGCTGACAGTGAGCGCAGCGAACGCCCCTCTTTGCTGATAGCCATTCTTACTGGCCACTGGCTACTGAACCCGATAAGACCCAGGTATCCTTGCTACCGCCACCTTGTGAGGAGTTGACGACAAGTGACCCTTTTTTCAGTGCGACCCGTGTCAATCCGCCTGGAAGGACGTAAATATCTTCGCCATAAAGGATAAACGGACGCAAATCAACGTGCCGTCCCTCAAAATGATCGTCAATAAGCACAGGCACCCGTGAAAGCGAGAGTGTCGGTTGTGCAATATAATTGCGCGGATTGTCTTTGATTCGGCGGGCAAACTCCTCGTGTTCTGCTTTGGTTGCGTGGGGACCGATCAGCATGCCATAGCCGCCAGACTGGTTGGCTTCTTTCACAACGAGTTCGTCGAGATGTTCCAGCACATATTTCTGATCGCTATCTTTCCAACATAAATAGGTCGGAACATTTGGGACGATAATGTCTTCGTCGAGATAATACTTGATGATCTCGGGGACGAAAGCACAGACGACTTTGTCATCGGCAACACAGGTGCCAGGGGCATTAACCAAAGCGACACGTCCGGCTTTGTAGACCTCCATTAATCCCGGAACGCCGAGCATCGATTCAGATTTAAACACTGTCGGATCAAGAAAATCGTCGTTAATGCGGCGGTAGATGACATCAACACGCTCAAAGCCTTTCGTTGTTCGTGCATGCACAAACCCGTCCATTACGACGAGATCGCGTCCTTCAACCAATTCAATGCCCATCTGTTGTGCAAGAAAGGAGTGCTCAAAGTATGCAGAGTTATAAACGCCAGGTGTTAGTACCGCAACTTCTGGAGACAAGATTTTGTCGGTTACAAGGTACCGGAGCATATTTAGCAATTGGCTCGGATAATCTTCGACCGGTTGAATCTGCGACCTCCCAAAGATTTGCGGAAAGGTCCGTTTCATTAACTGCCGATTTTCCACGACATAAGAGACCCCAGATGGACAACCGAGATTATCTTCTAACACATAAACTTGTCCATCGCTATCGCGAACTAAGTCTGTGCCGGTGATATGGCACCAGACCCCGCGCGGGGGATCTAAACCGATACAGGGGTGTAGGTATCTTTCTGATGAAAGCACGACATCTGCTGGGATGATACCGTCTTTGAGAATTTTTTGGTCGTGGTAAACGTCGTCAATGAATAGGTTTAGTGCGTGGATGCGCTGTTTGAGTCCACGTTCTATCCATTCCCATTCACTATCATCAATAATTCGTGGGATGAGATCGAAAGGAAAAATCTTCTCGACTCCCTGCTCGTCGGCGTAGACGTTGAACGTGATGCCCATTCGGAGCAATGCGTATTCGGCGGCAATTTGGCGACGTGTCAGTTCACCCTCAGGGAAACTTCCGATCCGCTCCACTAACATTTGAGCAGCGGGCCGCGGACTCCCGTCTGGTGCAAACATCTCGTCATAAAATCCGTCAGTGCTGTATTCCTCAAATCCTGTCATTGTAATGCGCCTCCGTAGTGTTACGCGGATGCCTGAATTAGGATCAAAAAGCACTAAAAAGTAAGGTTACCGGAATCGCACAAGTCTATACAAAGTGTAGTGCAATACCTAAATTAATGATGCCATACTCGACATGCAAAGTCAAGCGAAAAATTGAGGAAATTCCACAGCTTCTGTCTTGAGGATCGGTTTCAGAATAGGCGTGGAGAACTATTGCGCTTCACGCCTATTCTGAAACTGATTCCTATAGGCTACATCGTCGGATACCATCCACAGCACAGATTCTATTGCTTGCCGAACAAAGTATCTACCGAGTTGTGATGTTAGCCAACGGTTTGGTAGGCTTCCCAAGCATCGCCTGCTGCTGCTGCTTGATGTTCCAACTCAGTGCGCCACCCGACGACTTTTCCAGATTTGATCTGCCTGATATCAAAGCCGGCGTATCGGTCTTCAAGCGTGTCTCCGAGTTTTTGTCTTTCTGCCCATCGGTCCCATGCCGTTTGCATAAACGCGTGGGGTAGAGCGTCTCGGACAGCAGGATCAAGTTGCCACGCGCTTCGTGCGTCCGAGACCGAGGGGTCCCCAGTGAATTCGCCAGACCATTTCGACCAACCGATCGACAAAGTGTTGCGTTCGCGTTCAGGGACAGTGTGCCCTGTGTGAATGTTGTTACCATTGCGGATGAGTGCCTCTCCCGGCTTGAGTCGGATAGCAACCTGATCGGGTAACGGGTCCTTCTTGTTCCAACTCGGCGTATGCGGTACGCCTTGATCCTTCATTGCCTGTGGAAGTAGGACGTCATGCTCAAAAGGGGTACGCCATCGGTGATGGCTGCCCGGAATGAGTTCATGGCATTCGTCATCTGTAAGTGCCAAAAACATGCTCACGCCGTTCCGCTGTGTAACTCGCTTCTCGTTGCTCTCTTGAATCTCTTTCCAACGGATGCGTTCGACCTCTTCGGAATAATCTTCAGGGGTGTTTCCGCGAATTTCCCGCTGTGAGAAGTATCCTGCTCCGTCTCCCCACCACGTCACATCTCTGTGCCAACTGGGTCCGTTCTCCTGTTTCCGTGGGTTTGCCCATAACAGCATACCACTGAACGTCAAGTCCTCAGGTTGGAGGCCATGACACCAAGAAGCAACGAAATCAAGGAAATCCGAAGAACCGTGGAATTCGGCAAAACTCGGTTCATCGAACGCGGGATGGATGAGTCCTCGGATTGCCCACGGTTCATCGTGCGCAGCGCGATGAACGTAGCCTTTCGAGCAATCAATTACGCCGTAGACGTTTTCCGGTGCACACGCCTCGGTGACCCGCCGTCCGGCTTCTCGAAGAATAGGTATCCAAGGGTTATTAACAAAGTCGTTGATAATAACGAAACCGTGTTCCTTGAGATATTCCAATCTTTCAGGTGTGGCACCCGGAGCCGAAAGTTCAGGTTTGAAATCTGCGAATGCAGTCGCGCGGTAAGTTTCCTTCACTTGTGGTTCATTCGTGCTCATAATTGTTCCTCCGTGTTAGGCGGTTACGTCGAACAAGTACGCTATTCTAACACCCTCCACATATTTCTCAAAATTGCGTCGGTAGCATTTAGCCTCGGTTAGTTCTCCAAAAAAGCGAACTTCGCTCGCAGCATGCCGCTGTAGTTGAGATTTTCCAACTCATACGGTAAAGAAATCAAAAAACAGACAATCTTTAGGGAACTCCTGATCACTATCCTATGAAGATAAACGATCCAGCAGCATCTGTCAAGCGAAAAATCGCCATTTTTTCATAAAATAAAAACAGAATCAATGACCGGAGAGAGGGAGGCACTTAGAATAGGTGAGCGGAGTGACTTTTTATCACTCCGCCTTCAAATGTTGTACATGCAACACCTGTTTCACATGAAAATGTTATCTATGTTCTTTTTCAGACATTCCTTGAAGATACGCAATTTCCCAAATTCACTTTCACTGCTATGCTGGAAGTGTACCTCAAGATAGTGTCTCCATAACCGAAGAACTACGTCTCGATAGATATCGGATCCTTCATCCTGAATATCCGCAATTCGCTCAGGGAACACCTCGCTTAGCACACGAATAAGCTCTTTCTCAAATGTCCGCGGATATCCGGTATTATACATTACGATCTTAGCAAATTTAGCGTTGAGACTGGCGCGCGGCGTAAAACCCTCTGCTACGCTGAAGATTGCACCATCAAATTGACTTCGCATATTTTCATAGAGCCAAGCAGCCACATCGGTTGCGACCTTTGTCGTCTCCGTCTCTGTTTGTGGCAAGACGCAACGGAAACCGAGCGTCCCCATCCCTTCACCAACCGGGTGTTGACTTCTTGATGCGATCTGGATCTCCTTGGCACTGCTAAACCATGAACCGCCGCGCATTCTATGGTATCTACCGTGGATGTCATCAACGTCTAATCTTTCCAAGCACCACTCTTCAACATTACCCGCCATGTCGTATAAACCGTATGCATTCGGTGCATAACTACCTACCTTTTTTGTAGGTGGGTCTTTGAAATTGGTTTCCGACGTGTAACGATCATAGTTGGCTTTATTGTGGGGATCCGCATCCCCCCATGGGTATTCTTTGCACGCCAATGCGCCGCGCGCCGCTCTTTCCCACTGTGCCTCTGTTGGCAGTTCTTTACCGATCCATTCGGCGTAGGCTTTGGCGGCGAACCAGCTGACGTTCACTACCGGATGATCTGCTTTCCCGTTCGGATATATACTTCCGTTCCAACCTGATAAGTAATTGTCGTCTACGATTGGGGTTAAAGCACTGCTTTTTCGCCACTGCGGGTTTTCATCTATAAACCTCTTATATTCTGCGTTGGTGACTTCGTACACGTCCATGTAGAACGCGCCAACACCATCGCCAGCTGAAATCAATACCATACCTTCAGGGGTGTCAGGCATGCTAAGTTTTATAACAAAAATGAGCAATCCGCAAAGGATTAATCCATAAAGGATTGAGGTCAAGTTTTTCATTTTTTGTCGATTTCTTTCTACTTATGCTGGGCGATCTCTCACGCAGCGTTAGCAGTATGAGGCACCGGTATTGAAAGAACTAAAATTTCCACCACAATAACGACCTGTCAGCAACGCAAAAATTAAAACAATTAGGGTGCCACCTAATTCTCCTTGACTTTTTCGCCAAACATGCTATCATGTTTACAACAATTCGGAAATTTTTCCACCCTTCGTAAACTATGGTAAAATATAACGTATAGAAAACGAAATCATAAGTTACCCCGTAAAAACACCAGGAGAGCATAATGAATACAGAATCGAAACCACACGATCAGCGTTTTTGTTTGTCTTCGGATGAACTTTCGCGCTGGAACGAAAACGGTTATCTCGTCCGTTTAGACGTATTCTCGGCTGAAGAGAACGACGCACTCCGTCAAGTCGCCGAGGATATTGTTGATGGCAAACGTCCATTCCCGGCTGTGCATATCGATCAAAACGCGCTCGTCAAAGACGGAAAAACGGAGCAGCAAGGCATCTACGCGATGCACAAAATCCATTTTCCGAGTTGTTACGATCCAGAATTCCTCGCTCGTGTGCGCGACCCGCGTCTAACCGATCCAATCGTTGACATCCTCGGTCCAGACATTCTCGGTATCAATACACTGTTTATCTGGAAAGCACCCAAAATTGGTCTCGGTTTCCCGTGGCATCAGGACAAGTTCTACTTCCGCAGTCGGTTTAGGACAGAGACGACTGTCGGCACGTGGACGGCGATTGATCCTGCGGATCGCGAGAACGGTTGCCTCTACGTTATCCCGGGTAGCCACAAATGGAATATTTTGGAGCACGACGACCTCGAAGGCTCACAACAACAGGAATTCAAACTCGCACGCGGTGTCCGTGATGAAGACGGTGTCGCGATAGAGGTGCCTCCCGGTGCGGTCATCTGGTTCCACAGTCACCTCCTGCATAAAAGTACAGACAATCACAGTCTACGGTTCCGTCGGAGTTTTGTCTCACATTACCTCAGCGCACAAGCAGAGTGGGCAAACGGCAGAAGAGGACAACCCGTCATGTGGGTTCGTGGTGAGACTTTTCCCGACAAGGTTCATGAGGTTGAACGCGATGTCATTTCGACCCCGGAATCCGATTGATATTATAATAACCCGAAATTTCCGAAATTTTCTCACATTTTCGCAGTAGGAGAGAGCAATGCGTACAGAATCAGTTCAACAAGAACGGCGTTTTGGCTTGAGGGCTGCCGAGTTAGCACATTGGAACGAAAACGGTTACCTCGTCCGTTTGAATGTATTCTCGGCTGAAGAGAATGACGTACTTCGTCAAGTCGCCGAAGATGTTGTCGATGGAAAACGTCCGTATCCGTCTACCAACGTCAATCAAAACGCACTCGTCAGAGACGGTAACATAGAAGAACAAGGCATCCACGCGATGCACAAAATCCATCATCCGAGTTGTTACTGTCCAGAATTCCTCTCCCGTGTGCGCGATCCGCGTCTCACTGACCCACTCGTTGACATTCTCGGTCCCGACATCCTCGGTATCAATAACCTGTTCATCTGGAAGGCACCGAAGATCGGTCTCGGTTTCCCGTGGCATCAGGACAAGTTCTACTTCCGCAATCGGTTTAATACCGAAACAACTGTCGGAACATGGACGGCTATCGATCCTGCAGATAGAGGAAACGGCTGTCTCTACGTTATCCCCGGCAGTCATAAATGGGATATTCTGCAGCACGACGACCTCGAAGGTTCACAGCAACAGGAATTCAAACTCGCACGCGGTGTCCGCGACGAAGACGGTTTCGCAGTAGAGGTACCTCCCGGTGCAGTCATCTGGTTCCATAGTCATCTCCTGCATAAAAGTACGGATAATCATAGCTTGCGGTTTCGACGTTGTTATGTTTCTCATTACCTGAGTGCGAAAGCGGAATGGGCACATCCTGCTGCAATGAACGGCAGAAGAGGACAACCTGTCGTATGGATTCGCGGTGAGACTTTCCCAGACAAGGTTCATGAGGTCGAGCGTGAAATTCTACCCGTTCCTGAATCCGACTGACAATGCTACGAAAGGAAGAAAAAATGATAACGACTTTTTGGAGAATAACAACAATAGGTTTGATTGTGCTAATCGGTCTGTTATGTATCAGCATCACTACATCCACGGCGGATGTGTTGGAGGATGCACTCATTGCCGCATGGCTTTTTGATGAGAACGGAGGCGATACCGCAGAGGACGCATCCGGTAACGGGCATGACGGCGATATTATGGGCGCGAAACGGGTGCCGGGCAAGATAGGCAGAGCGCTCGATTTCGACGGAAACGGTAATATCGTGGAAATCCGACACGAGGAGGTCTTCAATCTCACCGCTTACACGATATCGGCGTGGATCAAAACGAACCCGAATGGTAAGTGGCAAACTGTAGTGGGGAAAGAACCTATCGCTGGGAGACCGAGGAATTACGGGGTCTTTATTGCTGGTGATACGAAATTGCTGGGCGTGAACTACACGACAGGTGCTAACTGGAAAACAGCCTTTAGCACAACAGTCGCTGCCGACGGTAAATGGCATCACGTCGCCGCAACTTATGATGGCAAGATGCTCCGCGCTTATATGGACGGTGAGATGGAAGGCGAAACCGCGACCGATATTCCACCCGATCATAATACAGAACCGATAAGAATCGGACGCTGGGGTGCCGTCAGAGGCGATTTCATGGCGGGCATCATTGATGAAGTCGCGATCTTCAGTCAGGCATTGACTACTGATGAGATCCGAGACATCACCATGAATATGAGAGACGCATTGGCAGTCGAGGCATCGGGTAAACTCGCCGTAACGTGGAGTACACTAAAGCAGTCAATAAACAAACGGAACTAACGGTTGAAAAAAGCGTGTTCATCCTACTAACGAGAAGGTACTATCATGACCCTACGATTTACGACTCTCTATATCTTGCTTCTTTTGTTTCTATCAGCTTCCGAGGCAACCGTTCCGTCCGAATACGCGAAGCAATCCGATGAATGGTTCCAGAGCGAGGAAGGTCGCCGTATTGCCGACAACGTCCTCACCTGGCAGACACCGCACGGCGATTGGCCCAAGAATAGGGACACGGCCTCTGAGCCGTTTGATGGTAAAAATGAGGATCTGCGCGGAACATTCGACAACAGTGCGACGACTGGCGAACTACGGTTTCTTGCCCGTGCGTTCCGTGCGACAAACGAGCCACGCTACGAACAAGCATTTCTCAAAGGTCTTTCGCATATCCTTGAAGCGCAATATCCGAATGGCGGGTGGCCACAGTATTATCCGCTAAGTAAAAATTACAATCGTCATATCACGTTCAATGACAATGCTATGGTCCGCATTCTCGAACTTCTCCGAGATGTTGCTGAATCTTCCGACTATCGGTTCATGAAAACGGAGGACCGCACTAAGGCTGAAGCTGCTGTAACCAAGGGCATCGACTGCATCCTGCAGACGCAAATCAAGCAGAATGGCAACCTCACAGTCTGGTGTGCGCAGCATGACGAGAAAACGCTTGCACCTGCGTGGGCACGTGCCTATGAACCGCCGTCGCTCTCAGGTGCCGAAAGTGTCGGCATCGTACGATTCCTGATGTCAATAGAAGAACCTACGCCAGAGATTATCGCCGCTGTCGAAGGAGCCGTCGAGTGGTTCGGGAGCGTTATTATCCACAGCATACGACTTGAGAAGTTCACCAACGCAGAGGGGCAGAACGATAGGCGGGTCGTAGCGGATGCCGACACAGGACCGCTCTGGGCGCGTTTCTACGAACTCGGCAGCAACCGTCCAATTTTTCTCGACCACGATTCAGTGGTCCGCTACGCGTTTTCCGAGATTACTCAGGAACGCCGCACCGGATACGCTTACTACGGGGGATGGCCCGCCAAGATCCTCGCAGATGACTACCCACGGTGGAGAGAAAAACACAAACTTCCAAAGGAATAACCGATTGTCATGTCTGTTGGATTCAGCGTGCAGTGTATAATTCACATAGCATTAATAACGCAAGTTTCCACTTGCTAAACCATTGGATTTCCTGTATAGTATTTTTGAAAAGGAGAACCCCATGGACCTAACTATTGTAACAGTTTATACGATTTACGACAACATCTCAGGAGGAACGATTCATGAAAACGAAATTGTCTCTCTCCGTTCTGCTTTTCGTCGGTTTCGTAGTTACGATCACAATGATCCAGTCCACAGCAGCCGAGGATCCAAGAAAGAAAATGGGGCTTGCGGCACTTTGGACGCTTGACAAAAACACCGTGCAAGGAAATGACGTTGAAGATGTTTTCGGAAAAAACACCGGCACTATTACCGGTAAACCCAAACAAATCGACGGATTTCGCAGTGAGGCACTCGATTTTGATGGTGCCGTTGATTTGATACGTATGACTGAGGACATCTTCTTCCCTTCCGTAACGATGGAAGCGATTATTAAGCCGACCCTTGGCACACGAAATCCGATCTATGACAAATACAACTACGGTATCCAGCTGCTTGATAACAACAATGTCGGCATCTGGATCCGAGCGGACACGGCAAACGCGGCGAAGCATTGGCCCTCCGCTTATGTCCCGTTTCCGACTGATGGCGAGTGGCATCATGTCGTCGGTGTTGTTGAGAGCGAAAAGTCCGTCCGAATCTACTTGGATGGTGAACTCAAAAAGACGACTCCAGCACCCGATCCCATCAGTATCGCTTACGGTGCGGGGCAAAAGCCGACAATCGCCTACACACAGCACTTAGGCGGTATCTGGTACGCCGGTGCTATTGATGAGGTCGCCATTTTTGAAGGGGCACTAAGTGATGAAGAAGTGAGGCGGTTGCATACACTGGCGTTGGCGGTTGAACCCGTTGGAAAACTGGCGGTAACGTGGGGAGCACTCAAGCGGTCAGTGTCTGAACGGAACTAATTTTGGAAAGTCCCATCCTTTTTCTCATTTCTGCAGGCGAGGTTTGTAACCTCGCCTAAGAATTTGCCTTAGTATCTTTATTCCGGTTCATATTTGGGTGGAGATGGTGTTATGCTTTCGGAACTGCTTTTCGGGATGTCCGGGCGTGAACTATCAGAAGTTTTCCGTCTTTCCGCTAAAATCTTACGCAGGCGAATAACACCAGGGGGCGGATTTTTCTCGTATTCTTCTCGTGCCTTCCGGCAGTATTCCAGATAACCTTCCAAATATGCACCCACTTTTTCTCGGTTTTGCAGATAATATAGGATTGTAGCGTAAACCTGTTCCAGTGTAACCGTATGGTAACGATCAGCGATTGCCTCTGCTGTTTTGCCCTCGTGAATATACTCGTCCAGGACAGTTTCAATACCTATACGTGTTCCCTTAATACGAATATCATTTTCTGCCAAGAAATCAAAATAAGTTTCGATGTGCATGTGCTGTATCCTCGCTCGGAATAAAGTCTGAGTGGAATTCACTTTAGGTGGTCTTGTGGTCTGAACTAAGTCGGTGATTGTTTCAGAATTATAACATACATGATCTAGGAAGGTCAAGCTGGTATTTCACTTGTCCAAGGAAATTTGGGTTTCCACTCTTGAGTTTCAGAGGGGCGATATACTTTAGGAGGGGGTTTTATAGTTTCCGTAATCGCAAAGAGACTTTCCGCTATAAGCTAACATATTGATTGGTTCTGTTTGTGCGTGAACCATGTATCTCAGCAATAGATTGACAAATAACGCCCAAGATTTTTCCACAAATATAGCGTGTAATTTACTATTCTCGCTAGGAAGAAAATCATACCCTCCATTATAGTTTGCTATAATATTTTTACCATTAGTACGATCTAATGAAAACATCGTGTCTATTCTCTTATGAACAGGCAAGTTATTTGCTTCCACGATCCGTTGGTATTCCACTAACACTTGATCGCCAGCCATACTTTCAACAGAGATAGAAAAGAATATTGATTCCCAATGTTCTTTTTCTTCTCCGAATAATTTATGGGTGTTCACGATGATTTTACGACCAGAGAAATAGGCTTTTCGGTGTAGATTCTTGTAGCTTAAACATTTCTTTAAACTATCTTCTAATTCTTTTGTGTTAAAGCGCGTTTTAATTTCACCACAAGCGTATGTAGCTTCAACTGGAAATACATTAGCAGCGGTACTTGTAAAAATACGAGGTGTACTCATTTTATCGTACAAAATAATATCCATTTGCTGTGACTCACCACCATCTGAGTCCATTACAAATCCATGTGATACACCTATTTTTTCGGGTAATATTTCTGCTAGATAAGATCTAAACATTTCTTCAATTAGTGTCCCTACTTCACCTGAAGTAGGAATTAAATTTCTGATTTGCTCAGCAGATATGTCTAGTTTTTCCTGAGATGATAACAGCATTTCTTGATAGCGTTTGTTTGGCATAATTTATATCTCCGGATGTCTTGCAGACAGTTTGATTTAATCAACATACCACTTCGGAAAACGGATACCCTTCTGCTTAAGCTTCGCCAACTCTGCATCAAGGTCACATTTATCCTGTTTCCCTCCGTGGATGCTCGGTTCGGCGCAGAGCATCTCGCGCAGCGTCCGCATAGATTTAAGCACGTTGTCGCTCGTAATTCCTAACACTTCAGTTAGCAGTAAACAATCTAATTCCTCGCGCATGAGGTCATAAGCACACTCATTGACTGGCAACATTCGTTTATATTTAAGACGTTCAAAGAGTGCATTAGCATTCGTTAATTGTTTGTCAGAGAGTTTACGAACATCCAGCGTCGGTAGCGTCTTTAACGTCTGCTGACGTAGTGTGCCACGTCCCATATCTTGTTTGCTGCTGTGCAACCAGTGGCAGAAAAACCCTAGCGTTGAGTTGCACCAAAGCGTCCACGCAATTTCATGTCGCCGATCATTGAGCAAAACATTTATCATTGAACGTATTCCAATGGATGGTTCCTCAGTGAAAGAAGAAAGCATAGAGTTTGAGGTGAATCTCATATTGATGTGGTAGTGGGTCTTACTGTTGCAATCTAAAGCCCGCTTAACGGTCGCGTTCTCATCTGAACGAGGAATCGCGGTCGCATTTGGTTCAGCCATTATTGACCGCTGCGAAGGAGCTTTAACTTTCCATAGCGCAGGGTAACCATCACTGTTCGGTTCATATCCGTCTAACATGATAAATGGGCCGTTCTTTTTTCTGTACAAATCTGCTGAGCCAACTTGTGCTATATGTTGCACTTGACAAATATCAACAGGGATAGGTTCTCTTTCCATAGGAAGATGCAGGGATCCGGCCTTGAGTTTATGTGCACTCTGTAGCAATGCCATCGAGCGCGCCCGTGTTGCAACCCAGGCAACACCAGCTTTGATGGGGCAGTCTAACATTTGGCCACTCTTCACGTTACCGACGCTGACGATATCTCCACCACTCGGGGCATCTTCAAGTTTCCGCGTGCCACTGCTCTTGGATATCTGATTTGCGATTTCCATAGCTTCAAGTGGACTTTGAGGTCTGTGATTCAAACAGACGAATTTACCGCGTCCAGTGTTTTCTCTTACACCCTTTGTCGCAACGACGATGCATTCCGCCTTTTTCGTGTCTGCAGAGAATGCACAATCTGCAGCCCCTGCTTGCGCCATAGTTATTACGACAACATTGTGATATTCGGTTGCCCACATATCTCTAATTTTTTGTGTAATAGGTGATCTTAATACTGTCAATAGTAGAATGAATCCCATCGTCCCGCCACGCTTAAGTTTCTTGTCCGCAAGGTCAACAAAATTGGGAGCAAAATCAGCAATTCCATCGGATACTCTTCTGTCTTTAAGCTTCAGTGCTGCTTGCATCATTTTCTGTTCTTCCTCAGGGCGGTCACTTCCTTGGAATGTGGATTTCGGGACATCAGTGTTGCTATCTGATCCCCCTCTAGTAAACGGAGGATTCTGTATAACAATATCAAATTCAAAGTGTTGGAAAGCTTGTTGGAATTTAACTACTGTGTTCTCTTTGCCTCCAATCTGTTTAGCATCCATATCAAATAGTTTCATGTCATCAAGCAATTCCAGTGAACCTATCGCATAACTACCGTCCTCCATAAGCCCGTAGGGTGCGGTCAGGATGCGGGTATCCGCGAGTTTGATATCTGTATACGTGCTGGCAAGAGCAGCAGCTGTCAAGTGTGTGGCATTCGGCATAATATCTGCACCGCCAATATTTTCCTTAAGCATCTTTTGGTGAATGTTTCTGCCATTTCCACGCGATTGCTCATACAGAGACAAGATACGTTGATAAACACCGTTGAGGAGCGCGCCTGTTCCACAAGCGAAGTCTGCTACCTTCGGGAGTTTACCTCTTGGCAGTTCAGGCATCACAAGCGTGGAGAGCAGCACCGCGCTTTCGGGGAGCGTATAGTTCGCCTTAACGTATTTCCTATCAGTGATAAGTTTTTGGAACACAATACCAGCAAGTTCATGAATCTGCGCGATACCGGTATCAACAAGGTCTTTGGCAGCTTCGCATAGCAGTTTTAAGATATGTTTGACAAGTCTGTCGTCCGTCGCGAGTGCTTCAACGAGGTTACGTGCATCCTCAAAGATTGGACGGTAGTTAACCTTGAGAATCGTGTTCCAATCTTCAATAACATCGGCATAATCAATTATCGGTAGGAGTTGTCGGAGTGAGCGGACAGATTCCATCTCCGCTTTACCGGCGAGGGAACTTTGGAAGACAAACGCATCGGTGATAATCAAGGCTGCCATGCGGAGGGTCTGGACGTTCGGTTTTTCTTGTGAGTTATCTTTCGTTTTAGAGGAAACCTCTTGGTGCAGAATTGTCTCAATTTTTTTCGCGATGGCAGGATGATCAATGATAGCATCTTCAAGTAGATAAGCTGCCTTGTTGATACTTTTCTCCATCTCTTCCGCTGCCGCTTCAAGATGAGAGTTTGGCATTGCACCGATGTGGAGCGCGTTTGCGATGTCGCCTACCGTGCCTTTTGCCCATCCATTTTCTGGGAAGTGTGCAACGGCATCACCGACGGTATTGACAAGTTTGTATTGTAGATCGTCAGCGGTGCGTAGGCGTAGATTGATATCCTTTCCGGGTATTGTCTTAAAACGGTCAGGGTACAGGATTGCCATGACGTTGTTGAGGGTTTTCCCGACGACGTGGTATTCCGTTTCGAGTTCAAGCACGAGTCTCGTCTCCGCTTGTGTTATAAGATTTTTGGCGTTAGTCGTCGTAGCGAATTTGGCTTCAATGCCGACAGGTTCTCTGCCGCGTTCAATCACAATGGCATCGAGTTCGCTGTTGCCTCGGATGAAAGCGTTGACCTCTGTTTCGAGTTCCCATCCGTGGCGCATGTTTCGCAGGATGTTCACCAATTCGTTTGTAATTGTTGTTTCGCGGCGGTTGGGCATAATATTTCTTGTTACTGCTTAGACTGATCCGGCGGTTGGGGTTGGGAATCGAAGCCGTAGATGCGGCGCATGGTTGGGGTTGCGCGTTCGACGACCTCCGGCTTGAGATGATGCACGAAGTCGAACATCGGTTTGACGAAAGAGCGACAGCAGAAACAGATTAACGCAATCCGCTGCCGATCGGTTTTGTTGGCACCCGCGGAGTGCCAGATTGCACCGTTGAACAAAAACACGGAACCTTTCGGGGCAGAGAGTCGGACCTCATCCGGATGATGCGTGGTGCCGGGAGGCGGTTTGATGCGTTGGAGATGGATACCGGGTACATGGCGCGTGCCGCCGTTCTCAGGTGTAAAATCGTCAAGCAACCAAAGGCTGTTGGCGACCAGTGGGAAACTGGGTAGCGGTTCCGGCATAGACCCTAAGACGCTATCAACATGGTAGCCACCATCCGGTGCGCCGGGATCAATGATGTTGGAGGTAAGTGTGCTAAGCGTATAATCGGGACCAAGCAGGTGTTCAAAGAAGGGCATCACCTTCGGGCGGGCAACGAGTTGTTCGTACATCTGTCCCTTGTTCACCAGCCAACGGACATGCTGTCCGTACCCGTTGCTGTGTTGGCGGGCTAACCCGTTCTGCTTCTCCTCTTCCGCCAACCGGAGTATATCGGCTCTGTAGGTCTCAATCTCTTCGTCGGAAAGCACGTCTGGGATGACGATGCATCCCTGCTCGTCTAATTGATTCTTCTGTGCGTCGGTGATACCCATCTCCGATCCTCCTTACAATAACGTGAGTTCAATAAAAAGCTTGAATCTTGTAGGTTGGGTTGAACGGGAATCAAGTAGAACGTTGATAAAAAAGAAACATATCAAGTTCACTAAAAAACCTGAAGGTACAAAAAATGAGTGAAACCCAACGCTTTTACGCCTAACACAACGATTTTGTTGGGTTTCGCTATCTGTTAAATTGAGTTTCCTGTGAATGGCGCAAACGAACAGTGGACGCTACAAAACCCCATGAAAACTACGCAGCAAAGTCTTTCAAACACTCGTCATAGACATCAAACCGTTCGCCTTCGTGTTCTTCGGCATCGACGAGTTTGAGCCAGAGTGCGCTGTCCTTTCTTTTTCCGCTCAGCTGCCGACGACTACCGAGATTCGACGGATCCGGTCCGCTCCAGACCACCTCACCATCTTGCAGATAGATGAAGTTATCACGATACCGGTCAATGAGTGATTTCTGGTTTTCCTGATAGACTAATCCCTGCTCGCACGTTGTCCGTCGCCAGTTAGCAACCGTCTCCGCTGTGTCCGTTTCGACAGAATCAAATTCCGCCAGCGGTGCCGTAACTTCACTCTCCCAATCAATCTCATCAAGGTCAACAGTCCCATATCCACGCTGTGCGGCGATGAGGATGTGGTTCCGGTCGCGTTTAAATGGTGGTGTGGGCCAGTCGGATTTCGGGTCGTGTCCCATCAGATGCATCCCGACGGTATCCGTGGAGATCGGGTGATCGCCTGCGATGAGCGCGTTACAGATTCTGCCTTCGCCACCCCATTCGCGTCCCCACTGTCCTGTCAACGCATCAATGATATTGAGGCACGGCTTCGTGATGAGTGCGAGATCAGGAAGCACATAAGAGAGCCGGATGAGATGGTGGTAATAACTTCGTGTTCTACCTTCCGGGAGGATCATCGGTGGCAGTCCGAACAGGTTCTTGGTACAGAGGGTGATCCCCATGAAGGCGTGGTTTTTCATCTTCGCCACAGAAACAACAGCATCGGCATCGTCGAAACAGGCACTCAGTGTATAGCGATCAAACATCGAACCGCCCCCCGGAACATCGTAATCCTTGAATGGCGGTAGGTTGGAATCGACGAATTTTACGTCGAATTCTTTCAAATGGTGCAAGTAATTGAAATCGGGCGGCATCCGGTGTCCGTGGTTATACGGATTCGTGTCAGTCGCGATAAGCTGCGCTGTGGTGTGCTCCTTGATTAACCGCAGCACCGCACGACAGGTGGCATCGTCCACCAATTCGCGGCGGCGACCTTCAAAGTAGATGATCCGCTCATGCATTTTCATCATATTGAACTTCATGACCACCTTCTTGGCGTTCTCAATCGGTTTCCAAGCACGGGTCAACGGATCGGTAATACGGCGAAGGGTCTGATAAATCTCTTCTTCGGTTGCGCGATAGTCGCAATGCGCTGCTCTAACTTTGAACTGTTTTTCCATTTTTCGCTCCATTGATAGAAGTAAATTTCCAAAATAGTAGCATGTTACGATAAAATTGTCAAGAATGGTAAAGACTTAGAATTCGGTCATCGTTGAGTTGAACGCGTATGAAATACAGCATCTCGCTACAACGGGGCGCGTAGAAGTCTACGCGTGATTTTATTCGAGGCGGTTCGCGGCAGTGCATCTACGATAGCGACATCGTGAATGCGAAACAGTGGATTGAGGTGTTCGGAAATCTCTGTTTGTAACGCCGCGTGAAGTCTCTGTTTTATGGGAATAGATTCTGATTGTATCAATACAACATAGATAACGAGTTGACTAGGACCGCCATCTTTTGGAAAGCGCGCGACTGCTGCTGTTTCTTGAATTCCGGTGACATTGTTGAGTACCTCCTCAATCTCCGCAGAACTGACTTTGATACCGCTCAGATTCATCGTATCGTCAACGCGACCATGGATACGGTAATAGTTGTTTGGTAGCCGTTCAATCGCATCACCGTGACGGCGTAGATTCGGTTGGGGTGTGCCTGCAAAGTAGACTTCGTTGTGATCAGCGTTCAGCAGACTCGTCGAGAGACCGAGAGAAGGTGGAACGATGAAAACTTCGCCATTCTCGGTCGGTTCTCTGTCTTCGTCAAAGAGTCGAAAATCTACACCGAGCGCAGGGGTTGTGAACGTTGAAGGCGCGGCGGGTTGGACGCGTGTACCCGTGATATAACCGCCTCCAATCTCAGTGCCACCGCAGTACTCAATCACAGGCTTATAGCCAGCGAGTGACATGAGGTAAAGCATCTCCTCTGGGTTCGAGCATTCACCGGTTGAACTGAACGCACGGATCGCGTGCCAGTCGAGTCCGCGCATACATTCTGTATTTTTCCACGCGCGGACGAGGGTCGGTACGACACCGAGCATGCTCACTTTCGCGTTCTGCACAAAAACTCCGAAGTCGCGCCCTGTCGGCACGCCATCATACAAGGCGATCGTGGCTCCGTTGATGAGGCTTGCATAAATAAGCCACGGTCCCATCATCCAACCGAGATTTGTATACCACGCCAGCACATCGCCGGAGTGGATGTCGTGGTGTAGATAGGCATCTGCAGCGGACTTGATCGGTGTGGTGTGGGTCCACGGAATCGCTTTCGGTTCGCCGGTGGTACCGGAGGAGAAAAGGATGTTGGTAGACGCGTCAGGATGGCACGGGATAGCGTTAAAGGTTTCTGTGTCACTCAGAAAATCGTTCCACGTCATATCGCCTTCGCGTCGGGTCCGTGCAAGGCTTTCACTTCCTTCAGACGGCTTTTCTATAGCAAGATTTGGCTTGCAAGCTGCGCTAAATACAATCGCCTTTGGCGCGTTTGCGGCAATTACTTTCTCGTACAACGGCAGACGTTTACCTGCTCTGTTAATATAATCCTGTGTGAAGACAGCTTTTGCTTTACCGATGCGCAAGCGTGTGGCGATCTCGTCTGGCGCGAAACTATCGGCAATCCCTACGACAACACACCCCGCTTTGACGATTCCGAGATAGATGGCAACAGACTCGGCGTTCATCGGCATGTCAATTGCTATTGCATCTCCCTGCTTCATACCGATGTCCGCAAGTCCGTTCGCAACCCGATTCGTGAGGCATTCCAATTCGCGATAGGTCAGCGTTTTCAGATGTGTGTCGTTTTCGCGTTGTGCAACAAGCGCGACGGTATCATCAGGCACATCAAAGCAGCTTTCGACGATGTTCAGTTTAGCAAGTTTTGTGGAAATGCCTGTTGCGCCTTTTTGAGGTTCGGGGGTTGTCGCTATCGCTTTGATGTTCAACCTGTCTATCATCATCTGCCAAAACGTGTCTCGATTGGCGACCGACCAAGCATGAAACTCAGGATAAGTCTTGATGTGCAATTCTGCCATCATACGGGTGATATTTGCTTCGGTGATGTCTTCATCTGTAGGAAACCATGCAGGTGGGGGTCCGTGTGTCGGACGATCAAAGTCTGCGTATACCGTCTCATAAAGCAATTGATGGAGCACAAACGGGTGTTGTGGTGTGAGAATGTCGCGCGAAATTTCGGACCAACAGGCTGTCGCGGACTGTGTTGGCGATATCCGATTAAGAGTTTCCGAGATCTTTGATGCTTCCGCCTTGTCCAATCCACAAGCGATAATCTGTTCAACGGTCAGCATGAGACAGGTTTCCTCTTCCTAGGGTGTTTTGCTTGGGCGTTCTTTTAGGTCCCCCGTAGGGGCTGGGTCACCCAGCCCCTACAGCGGTTTCAACAGAGGTATCGGTTTCAAATTCAACGAATCTGTAAATCTGGCGTAAGGGGAGTTCAGCTTCAATTGAAGCGAGCGGCAGTATATCCTCAAGTGTACTGAATTCACTGAGTACCCATTGTTTGCCTTGACGAAGGTAGTGATCAACTTGAACCCGATCTTGTGAAATAAGGATGTATTCTTGCAGCGATTCTAATTGCCGATAGCGTATAAACTTCTCACCTCGGTCATAGTTTGCGGTTGAATCAGAAAGCACTTCAATAATAACCTGTGGATTGATGAGTGTATCGAAAACGTCATCCTCGAAGCGGGGTGTATCACAGGTAACGGCAATATCCGGGTAGAAGTAGGAAACGCCTGCGCTAATTCCGACGCGCATATCGCTGGCGTAGATTCTGCATCCTCGGTCTGATAGTTGATTGTAAAGTGCCGTTGACGTATTCATCGTGATAAGGTTATGTGTATCACTTGCCCCCGACATGGCGACGATCTCGCCGCTCAGGTATTCGCTTTTGAGCGTTGCCTTGCGTTCGGCAGCGATGTATTCTTCAGGGGTTAGATAGGTTCGGGCTGCAATAGATGACATGTGTATTTCCTCACTACGTGTTTAAACTTCACGATGAAATTATAACATAGTATCGCGGAAATTGCTGCTACGGCGCAAGGGACTTAGGATATTACCATTCCGGTGCCAATGCACGCAACCGATTGACGACTTTTATGACTTCATCGGCGACAATATCGACTTCTTCGGCGGTATTGTAGCGTCCCAAACCGAAACGCACGGCAGTCAACGCCAGTTCATTCGGTACCCCCATTGCAACCAAGACGTGTGATGCCTTCACCGACTCCGAATCGCATGCCGACCCGGTTGATACAGCGACGCGTTTAAGTCCTGCTAAATGCGCGTGGCTTTGCACTCCCGCAAAACAGAGATTCAGATTGCCAGGCAGCCGTTGTTCAGGGTGTCCGTTGAGGTGAATATCGTTGAGACTCGCCATTAACTTCTGATGGAGTGTGTCGCGTAAAGTTGTGACACTATTTTTCCCTATCTCCATGTACTTTTTAGAAAGTTCGCACGCCGCACCTAAACCGACGATCCCCGCGACATTTAGTGTTCCGGGTCGAATGCCTGCCTCTTGTCCACCCCCGTAGAAAAGCGAATGGGGTTGTGAACAGTTTCGACGGATGTAAAGCGCGCCGATTCCCTTAGGTCCATAAATCTTATGTGCCGTCAGAGACGCGAGATCTAAGCCGAGTGTCTCCATATCTGATGCCAGCTGCCCGATCCCCTGCACCGCATCCGAATGGAAAAGCACGCCGTGTTTGGCAGCGACAGCAGCAATATCAACGATCGGATTTATCGTGCCGACTTCGTTGTTCGCATACATAAAACTCATCAAGATAGTCTTTGGTGTTATCGCGGCTTCCACATCATCAGGACTCACCATTCCATATTTATCTACCGGCAGATATGTCGTTTCAAATCCGTCTGCCGCCAAAGCGTGGCACGTATCAAGGATTGCGTGATGTTCGGCGGTGCTTGTGATGATATGGTTACCCTTCTCTCGACAGGCGTAGGCGATCCCTCTGATAGCGAGATTGTCCGATTCGGTTGCACCACTGGTGAAGACGATTTCCGCTTCAGAACAACCGAGCAATTCGGCGACCTGATGGCGCGCCTTTTCCACTGCATCCGCTGCCTTAACACCAAAAGGGTGTGTACTCGAGGCGTTCCCGAAATGCGTCGTCAGGTAAGGCATCATCACCTCAAGCACTTCAGGTGCGATTGGCGTTGTGGCATGGTTGTCCATGTAGATGATGTCAGACACAGGGTGTTCCTTCTGGGTAATACCCAAATAGGTCGCGAGGTTTCGTAAAAACAGGCGAAGCTGAGCACCTCGCCTGCTGGGAACATCCGAATTAAAGTCGTTCGCGGAACATATCCATCATGCCGTCTGGTGGGTCGAACGGCAATTCGATGACAGTGTTCGTCAGCCCGCTGTAATAGATACCGAGCAACAAGTTAAATTCGGCGAGGGATTGCTTGAGATGCGTCGGATGGACGTTGTTCTCGTCGTCAAGCCACTCGAACACCGCCTCGGTGAGTCCACCTTGCGCGAGGACATCTTGGTCGCCGTAGTTTAGGTCGCCACCTTCATAGCCACTACCGGGCAGGTTCCGTTCCCAACTTTCAAACCGCCAATGGACAAAACCTGTTTCACCAAAGACACAGACCCGCTTGTGTCGGTTGTTTCCGGTATCGGGTAGCACGCGGGGTGCCATCTCCGGTCCGAATGCGACGGAGGCTTGTACACCGTTTGCGTAGGTCACGAGTGCTGTGGCGTTTGCAGGCGAAGGTTGCGCGGAGTCAAGTTGTCCTGCCCCTGATATTTGTCCTTGCACCTTCGCTGGACGCGAGTTATCGATGTAAGAAGATACGAGTTGTAGGACGTGTGGTGCCTGATCAACGGGTGGGTTTCGCGCGCTTGCCTCAATAAATTTGATCGCACCGATTTTGCCTTCCGCGACATCCTGCTTAAGTGCGAGGTTTTGGGGATGGAAATTGAGTTGTGTGTTAACGACGAACTTCGTTTGGGTGCGTTCGGCGAGTTCAGAGATTTGCCGCCAATCTTCGCTTTCAACAGCAATCGGTTTTTCAACGATTGCTGCAGGTACACCGTGTTCGGATGCTTGATTCATCAGTGGGTAGCGGATGCGTTCGTTGCTACCGCGTAACACCGGTGCGGTAACGATATGCAGCAGATCCGGTTTTTCTTTTGAGAGCATTTCGTCGAGATCGGTATAACGGGCATCAACCCCGAATTCATCACCGAAATCGTTGAGCAGGTCTTCCTTCATATCGCAGATAGCGGCGAGTTTACCTTTTTTGACGTGTTGATATGCGCGAGCGTGCCCGCGGGCACGTCCGCGACATCCCAAAATCGCACTTTTGTACATACTTGCCTCCCATGTAAAATCCAATTCATCTAATTCAATAAACGCAGTGAAAACCGCGCCATCGAACATGTAACTTAAAAGACTATTCTCACACGGTATTATATCTTACCCGTGGTTTTAAAACAACGCTTTTCGCGAAATTCTGGTTTAAACAAAAACGAAAATGCGGTATAATATCTAACAAATACTAAACAGAGAGGAAAAAAAATGCGGTGCTACCTTTTTATTTTCTCAGTACTCTGTACAACCGGACTCCTTTTCGGATGCCAATCCCAGGTACTACAGATGTTAATTGAGCCACAGGAATATTATAACTACGCCGTTACAGAAGGGGTCACCTGTACGTCACCAGAGATGATAGATGGCGATCTGAATACGAGAGGCTACGCGCAAGGACGCTGGATCCACCTGACGTTACCAAGCCGAAAAGCGATTCATCGAATTGCTATCCGCGGAACTAATATTATAAACGCAATGGTCTATCAGAAGTTAGATGGCGAAGGACGTTGGCAGGCGATTCAACAGATCCAGAACAATGAGAGTCCGGTTATTGAAAGACGCGTCAATGGTATTGTGACGGATGCTATTCGCATCTACATCAGCGGCACCACCGATGATGAAAAGAAAGCCAGTCGATATGATCCGAGGCGTGGCCAAGTTGTGCCGCAAATAAAATTAGGTAGAGCCTTTATACATGAACTTGAAGTCTATGGATTTGTCTCAAAGGAAAACAGTAATCAATAATTAAAACGAGTCAAATTACATAGCTTGAAACGAAATGGAAAGCGGATTTAACAAAAAATTGTTACATTCCAAGGCATTGTACCTCAACCGCAAGGAAAAATAAAAAATGAAACGCTTAATTTTTCAAGATATGTACAGTTGGGGAGTCTTTAGTCAGGAACGCCAAATCGATTTTAATGGGCATTTGTGGGTACGTCCTGATGGAAATATTATTATAGATCCCGTCCCAATGTCTGATGCTGATAAAGAGCAACTGATGGCACTCGGTAGTGCGGCGCTGATCGTTCTGACCAATGCCGATCATGAACGTGAAGCCGCTGCCTTTCAAGAGTTGACCGGTGCCGATGTGATTGTGCATGAAGCCGATACGGACGCGCTGAGCATCACACCTGCGCGGACGGTTACGGATCGGGAAGCGATTGTGCCCGGCTTACACGCTGTCCATCTCGAACACGGAAAGAGTCCGGGTGAAATCGCACTCTATTTTCCAGAGAAACAAGCAGTCCTGTTCGGTGACCTTGTCGTTGGTGAACCGATGGGGGCATTAAGTCTACTCGCTGATGCCAAACTCAGCGACCCGCCTAAAGCGGTACTTGAACTCCGCAAAATTTTAGCGCTCCGTTTCAACACGATCCTCGTCGGTGACGGACACTCTATTTTTAAAGATGCACGCCAACATTTGATTGACTGCCTGCAAGCGCGTCGTGATGTTTATATCAACCGCATCCATATTGATGAAATCGCGTGGCACTATAAAAACGCGCCACACCCTTACGATTTTGAAGACAAAGACATTGACCCGCTCATCGGCGGCAAGAATTTGGGATACCGCGTGATCCGCCTCCAACCCGGTAAAATGAGTTTCCCGATGCATTTTCACAACTTCGGCGAGGAGATGTGCTACGTCATGAAGGGTGCCTGCACACTTAAAACGCCGCGCGGCGATGTAGAAGTTACCGAAGGCGATTTCATCGCGTTTCCTCCGGGCACCATCGGGGCACATAAATTCGTGAACGAAACCGATGCGCCAGTGGTGCTATTCATCCTTGGGACGACTACACCTCACGATGTTAGTGAATACCCAGATTCCAACAAGGTGCTACCTTACGCCGTCGGAAAGATTTATCGTAGAGATAAGAGTCTGAGCTACTGGGACGGTGAGGTTTAATCTGGCGTGTCGGACAATCATCCGCGCCAAGCGGTATCAATGCTCGTATACCCGTGTGTGTACCGCTCGAAACGTGATGGTAAATCCGCTAAGAACTGCCTGCCATCGTCCGGGATCTCCCACGGAATATCAATGTGATGGTCTCGCCGCCGAAAACCGATCGCACACGACAACCGGACCTCGTCAATTTGGTTCGGGAACGCACCGTGATACGTCCGATGCGCAAACACAATCATATCCCCCGGATTCGTGAAAAGCGGCACTAACCCCGGAATATCGAAACCGACGTACGCTTTTTCTTCTCCACCCTCTTTATAGAAAGAACGCTTGTCCGCTGTCAGGTTGAACCCCTCAGGCCCTTCCCAACCTTCCACATGCGAATCCTCAATTACGCACAATCCACCGTGTTCCGGACGAGAACCCGTCAAGTAAAACCATTTGCCTGAGGGCCACAATCCACGGTTCAACACGTCCCCCGAATTCTTCGGTGCGTCCGTTGAGAATCCGCACCAGTCGGTATGCCACGCTACGGGTTGAGATCCCGGCATCCGAATGATAGCAGCAGAACGGTGGACAGTCATCTCGTCCGTGCCGATCAGGTGGCGATGGATTTTCATAAAGGGTTCATATCCGAGCAGCTGCCAAGCCCCCGGTCCCGACTCCACCCAAGCGTGTCGGGTTCGGCTCTGCCCGTGTGCTAATTCTCTGTTCGGATCCGTGCCATCAAAGACCGCCTGCTTCAAACTGTCAACCAACTCCGGTGGCAGGACATCTTTGACAATTGCGAAGCCGTGTGCCTCCAAGCATTCGGACATCTCAGAAAGTTGATCCACCTCAAACTCGTAAGTATAGCCAAGTTCCGGTTTCTGAATCTGTAGATACTGTTCCATACGTGATACCTCAGATATTCTGTCAGATTTAAGTGCGTGTTGTAAAAACTGAGTTTCAGCATGTTAGCAGACATCCATTACTGCGTCAACCGCAATTTTTGCCATGCGTTATCCCTTGCACTAATTGCCAAGTTTTGTTAAAATAATACTACTTCAGGGATGTCCAATAAACAGTAACGACCTATTCTAAAGGATTAGGCATGAGAGAAAACAAGGAGGAGCATGAAATAAAACCTATAATTTGGGTTAGTTCATCACATAAGGACTTGAAGAAATTTCCGGCAGACGTGCAAGATGAGATAGGTTATGCGCTTTACATCGCACAGATCGGAGATAAACATCCAAAAGCCAGACCTTTAAAAGGGTTACCGGAGATTATGGAAATCCGAAGCGACTATGCGACCGATACTTACCGAGCTATGTACACCACTAAAATCGGCGATACAATTTACGTACTGCATGCTTTTCAAAAGAAATCCAAAAGAGGCATAGAAACACCCAAAAAAGAAATTGATCGGATTAAACACCGGTTGAAAATCGCTCAA
>JAJEEK010000013.1 GCA_022821065.1 Candidatus Poribacteria bacterium | reverse complement strand
TACTGGACACTTAGATCATGAAATCATTAATAATCAATCAAACTTCAGGAAAATCTCGGTTCCAGATCCGCTTGTCTGGGATTCAATCCGTTTGATTGAAACGCATTCACTCAATAGTGTGGATGCAATGGTTTTACGTTCCGCGTTAGACACAGCGACAGCACTTCGCAGTACAGACGATAGGTTGGTACTCGTCGCTTCAGACCAACGCCTTCTTCGAGCGGCTCAGGCGGAAGGATTACAGGTCTTTAACCCCGAACTCGATTCACAACAGATACTTACAGATTGGATAACTTAATACATGAAAACAAAGATTGGTATCGGTATCATAAGTTTTGCACACGGACATGCTAACGCCTACTGCAATCGGATGCAGACGTTTGAGGATGTCCAACTCGTCGCTTGTTGGGACGATAACGTTGAACGCGGCGAAGCTGCAGCAACACAATACGGCATGGATTATTCACCGCATCTCGAAGACGTTGTCACCCATCCTGAGATTGACGCTGTGATCGTGACCAACGAAACAAGTGGGCACGCCGAGATGGTAGCGGCGGCAGCATCGGAAGGGAAACATATCCTCTGTCAGAAACCGATGGCACTGACGTTGGCAGATTGCGATCGGATTGCGGCGGTCGTCCAGAAGACCGGCGTTAAGTTTATGATGGGGTACCAGATGCGGCGCGATCCGGCGAACATCGCAATGAAAGAACTTATTGATAGCGGCGTGCTCGGTAAAATCGGTGTACTGCGCCGACGACACTGTATCAATGTGTTGTTCAACGAGGCATTTGTGACAGGTCCCAGCCGATGGCATATCGACCCCGAGAAGAATATGGGGATGTTCATGGATGATGCCTCTCATGCAACCGATTTTATCCATTGGATGCTCGGCAAACCGACGAGTGTTATCGCCGAAATTGATAACATTTTGACGGATGTTTCACCCGACGACACAGGGTTGGCTGTCTATAGGTTCGCCGGTGGTGAGATGGCGATTTTGCTGAATACTTCTGTGACGCTTGCGGGTGAAAACACGACCGAAATCTATGGTGATCAAGGCGTGGTCATACAGAATTACGGCGACGCGCCGTCGTGTAATATTCCGCGTCCAGCAGATGCTGTTGCGGTTAAGTTGTATACACGCGATGAACCGTCATGGAAGGACTTGGGGATCCCGATTCCGGCTGGCCACGGCGAACGGCTCGCAGAGGTGCCGCGTCCGTTTATTGATTGCCTCAAGAACGACACGGAACCCGATGTTACGGTGGAAGATGGACGGGTATCGGTGGAGATGGTGTTGGGTGCGTATCGTTCCGCACAAGAGGGACGACGCGTTACGTTCCCACTGTAAAAATATGGTATTCCTCATGGGCTATTTCGGCGCATGATGCTGAGAATTTGACCCGTCATGCCGGTCGCGGGGGGTTGCGTCGCGAGGAAAAGTGCCGATGCAACAACCTGCTCCGGTTGCTTCCACGGATCGCTTTCGCCCCTGAAAGTTCCTGAGCTCTCCCAAGCGGGTTTTGAAAGTTCCGTTTTCACAGGACCGGGGATCAGCACGTTCGCGATGATACCGTCTTCCCATACCTCTTCGGCGATTGACTGCGTTAATCCGTGCAGCGCGGCTTTCGAGGCACAGTAGACACTCAGGTTCGAGCGTCCGACTTGCCCCATACCGGAACCGACGTTGATGATATTGCCGCTCCCCTGCTGTTTCATAACCGACAAGGCAGCACGACAACAGTACACAACCCCCATCACATTAATCTGCCATCCGAGCTCCCATTCTTCATCTGTAGCATCTAAGAACGGACCCCTCGGATTGACACCTGCGTTATTGACGAGGATATCTATCCGTCCGAAATGGTCAACGGTTTTCTGGACGAGGTTTTCCACTTCCGAACGGACGCGCACATCGGTCGGCACAGCAAGGACTTCACCATCGTTCGCCTTAATTTCTGCGACGACTTCATCAAGTTGCTTGGTGTTACGGGCAGCGATGACGACGCGCGCGCCTTCGGCTGCATAAGCGATGGCGATGGATCTGCCGATACCGCGTCCGCTACCGGTGATGATAGCGACTTTGTCTTTGAGTTGCATACTCGGTTCCTTTTAGCGTTGTAAAATCACTGTGTGCGCTGCCACATATTCATCAGGCGTGTCAGATGCGTACGGCTCGCTTTGACTTTTCGCTCCAAATCCTTTGCGAGTCCAGAGAGTAGGTCTGTCCCGGCTTTCTTAGCGTTTTCTACCTGTTGCTTCAATTGATAGGAGCGTCCGGTCTTGATTCGGTTTATCTCTAAACGCAAATCACTTGCTGCACGGTTAAGACTTCGGAGTTCCGCCTGTAAGGCTGCCCGTTTTTCAGCAGATGTCTTCTCGGCGATATGTGGCTCTGTTTCACCGAGACTTAACCGCTCAAGGGTCTGAATATCCTGCTCGTGATATGCCCGATTGATAAGCGGCATCATCTGCTCTCGTCTCTGCTGTTCTTGCGTATCAACGGTTTTATCTGGGTGGTACCTTTTCGCGAGTTTGCGATAGAGGTTTTGCAAGTGCTTCGCTTTAGAAGCTGGGAGTTGCGTCACTTCGGGTGTTGACTGCGATTCATCCACTTCCTGGTATGCGTCAACACGTGCGCGGCTTGTTCTGAAGCAGGATTCCACGCGTGCCTCTATCTCTTCCTCGTTCACATTTTCCCGCCGCAGCCGCAGTCGGAGCCGATATTCCTGCGTTTCAAGTTCAACCTTATCCAGTTCGAGGTAATAGTGGCTGATATGCGCATTATAGCGACGTTGAAAGACATCAACTTCCGACTTGAGTTCTTCGATTGTTACCGTGAGTTCCTCCACCTGCTCCCGTTTTGCTGTGATAGCATCGAGTAGCCGAGAGGTCTCCTTTTCATCGGCGTTATTAATATGAACTAAGGCAGCAGGCTTCATAGGAAGTTCCCCAACGGTATTGCGGAAGTGGTCGGCACGGTACACGTAGACACGCTCGGAAAGTAAGTGGTGTCAACCCGACCGATACACCTACCCAAGAAACTACCGTTTCCGATAGGTAATACGCCCTCTCGTGAGATCGTAAGGCGATAGTTCAACAGTCACCTTATCACCCGGCGAAATTTTGATAAAAAACTTCCGCATTCTGCCGGAGATATGCGCAAGGATCTGATGCTTATTATCAAGTTCCACTCGAAACATCGCATTGGGTAAAGGTTCCACAACGGTCCCTTCAACCTCTATTTTATCACTTTTCGTGCTTGTTGACTCCTCTTTTCCGGTTTCAGACTTAACATCAAGATTGCTATCAGCATCCGTGCGCTGCTTAGGTTGGGACTTCTGATTTTTGCGTGACGACTTCGCGTTTCGCGCCCGCGATTTGCGTCTATTTCCAGAAGGTCTGCGATTCACAGTATAAATCTCCTTTTTTGTAGGTGCGTGAAGCGTTCAGGTTTCTAATGACACTCGGCACAGTTAGACAGTGAAACACGCACACATTGACACGCTTAGAACGTGCTTATTTTATTCATCTTCAAGACTAAAATGTTTTCCAGTTTCAACGACAAGCTCGCGGAAATAGTCGGTAGCGAATTGCAGTTGCGTTTCGGCATTCGCTTTATCCGCACTCGTCGAGACGAAGTCTACCGGCATCATATTTGTATCCGAGTTACGGAGTGAAACATACGCCTTTAGATAGACATCAGGGTAGCGTTCCATCACCTTTTGCATGAGTGGTGAAACTTCGGCTTCAAACATGCTGACGTAGACCCGCGCGGTGGTAATCTCTGAGCGGTAGCGTTCAGCAATCAACGGTTGGATATAGGTTTCAAAAATCGCTTTCATCTCGCGCGGGGGTCCCGGCATCATCATAAGCGTCGTATTTTGATGTTCAACGCTGATACACGGTGCCCAACCTGCTGGATTCTGCAAGACGATAGCGGTTTCAGGCACCATCGCCATTTTCATGAGTGCTTCACTGATCGGATCGTTCTCTGACATCTCGCGGCGTCTCCGAAAGTCTGCGACGGTCTCCTCGCTCACGACAGGTTTTGTACCGATGAGAGATGCAATGACTTCGACGGTCATATCGTCGGGTGTCGGTCCCAGTCCACCTGTTGTGAGGATCAGTAATGTTTCTCGTTTGATAGCGGACTCCAATGCCTCGTACATCTCCTCAGCGTTGTCGCGTAGCATCGTTACACGCCGTAATTCGCCACCGATCTGAAGAATCTGCTGTGCGATCCAGTGGGCATTCGTATCCTGAATCTGCCCAAGCACTAATTCCGTACCGATCGAGAAAAGTTCAATTGCCACACGCGCCTCCTTTTACAAAATCTGCTTAAGAAACTCAAATGCGCCGACACCGTAGAAACTGTGTCCTGCTTCAAACGCTTCAAACCCCAATTTGTCATCAGCGTCAAAGCGGTTGAAAATCGCTTTTGCTTCGTTGACAGCAAATCGGGTGGCATCAATTGGGAAGATGGAATCCTCGGTCCCGGATTCAACAAACAGTGCGCGGGGCGCGATTAAACCAGCGATGTCATACATCTCCGCATATTGTAGCACATTCGGTATGTAGTTGTCTATACAATGGCTCAAGCTGAGGATACTATCGCGGAACGTGTTGAAGTAACCGCTGACGACAGCAGCCTTGACGCGTGTATCAATCGCTGCGGTGAAGAAGGTCGTTGTACCACCGCCAGAGATGCCCATTATACCGATCCGGTTCATATCCACCTCGGGACGGTTTGATAGATAGTCAAACGCGCGCATTGCGTCATAGACCCGCCAACCTACCATCGTTTGTCCTAACAGGAGTGCGGCACCGGCACTCGGTTGGCACGAAGACGCGCCGCCGCCTTTCTCTCGGGCAGCAGGATCGCGTCGATGTCCGAACCCGAACTGCTCAATGGCAAGCACGGTGTAACCGTGTGCGACGCATTGGAGTGCGAAATCGTTCTGATAGCCCCCATATTCGGAACGCATGCTGCCGTCTTCCTCGATTCCGACGATGTCATCCACGCCACGCCCGTGTCCGGCTAAACAGAGGATTGTTGCGTTCGGTGTCGCGCCATTAAGACCCTTCGGAGAGAGCAAGTAACCGAAAACAGTTGAATGTGGACGGCTCGTGAACTGCACGCTCTCACGGATATAGGTAGCGAACTCGTGCGTCTCTAAAACTTCGGGTTCTAAATCGCACAGTTCCTGGGGGAAACCGCCGACCAATTCGGTCAGTTTCGACCGTAATTCGGTTTGCCACGCTACCGCTTCAGCAGCAGTGGTCGCCTGAAACGCTAATTGACGCGGTATCTCAGCGTACATCTGGTGCGTAAATGCTAAGGTATCTCTTTCGTGTTCGTGATGCATCGGTTTGCCTTCAAAAGTTTTCCGGTTCGGGGCGTTACCGGTTCAACAGATTCAAAACGAGACCGGTCGCCATCTTCGGATAGAAATAGGTGGATTTCTGTGGCATTATAGAACCTGCCATAGCGACTTCCAAGACCTGCTCAACAGGTGTCGGATTCATAAGGAGGGCGACGCGCCCTGTTCCACTTTTGACGTGTGCAACAGCATCGTCCGCGTAAGCGGTGTAGCTGATATGCTCCGCTAACGTCTCAACTTGGAACATCTCCTTGATAAGGGTTTCTTGCACAAGCGTCACGTCTAATTGCCCCGGCGTCGTTGAACGCGGGACCAATAAACGGTATTTATCATCTGCGGTATATAAGCCGATCGCTGGCGATTTTCCGCGTTGTGCCTCTAATTGTGCCATAAGTGTGGCTTGTGTGTCAAGTTCATGAACATCAAACACTTTCGGCAGTTCAGTAATGGCGTGGGTAATACTATCAAGGCTCAAATTATCCAGCAGCCGATGGATCGCCAAAACCGCCAGTCCGGGGGATTCCATCCGGACGAGGTTCACCATCATATAACCGTATCCTTGCAATCCGGTGTGCGCCATCTCTTCTTGGAAAGCGAGTGCGGTTTCGTAACGGTGATGTCCATCGGCGATGAGGAGTGGTCTTTCGGAAAAGAGGGTCTGGATTTCGGTGTTCCGTTCGGCATCTTCTAAACACCACAATCGGTGTGTGCTGCCGAACCGTTCTTCACAATCGACTTCGGGTGCGTGCTTATCGGTGAAACTTTGCATGATCTGTTCGATGTCACCATCAGCATCTGCGTAGAGGAGGAAGATAGGACTGAGGTTCGCATGGCACTGACGCATGAGGTTGAGCCGGTCAATTTTCGGTCCGGCGTGCGTCTTTTCGTGTGGTAAGACGACCCGATTCTCAAAGGGTTGCAGTTTCACAAGTCCAATCAGGGCGCGGCGTGTATAATCTTTACCGTCCGGTGCGTTGAAGGACTGGTCGTATATGTAATAGCGCGGTGACGCGTCGCGTTGGAGAGTGCCATCCGATAGCCACTGGTTCATCAATGTCGCAGCGCGTGTGTATCGGTTTTCATCATCGGTGTCATCATCGTGCGGTTGGCTTAGGATTAATCGGATGATGTTAGCAGGGTGACGCTGCTCTAAAGCGGTCTGTTCTTCGGGTTTGATAACATCGTACGGCGGTGCTATAACGTTCGTAAGCCCTTCAACTTTGGTTGCGTTATAGCGTAAACCACGAAACGGAATAACTGTCGTTTCCATATTTTTAAACTATTGTTTCTGAGCTGCTGCGTCCGTTGTCCTTGCAGTGTTCCAATTATTAAGCAACTATTCATAATCTGAAGTAAGTTTCTTAACAATTTTAGATCAGTGTTGACGACAGAAACGCTGCCCAAGTGTGATCGTTAGAACTCCTTAAGTTATAGGACTTACGCAGTTTTGGATGTAACCCGTTCTGTTAGATGAAATGTTTCTGAAAACACAGCATTCTTGTACCACAAACTAACAGTTTTGCGGCGTACTCGCCCAGATGCGAAGTGCATCATGGTACATAAAGAGCCGCATGCGTAAGTCCTAAGTTAGTTAATCCCATAATCTTGTGCTGAAGTAGCGTTCGCCGAGGTCATTAAAGACGGTGACGATAACGCCTTCCTGAATTTGTTGTGCGACTTTATAGGTGCCATAAAGGTAGCCGCCGGAAGATTGCCCGACGAACCAGCCGCGTCGCGCGAGACGACTGCACATTTCGTAAGCGTTTTCAATAGTTGTGGGGATGCGGCAATCAATCACCGATTCATCCAGAATTGCTGGCACAATATTCTCTGGGTCCCCGAGCGGTTTGAGCCCTTCAATACCGGGAAATACCTCCGGTGAAATAGAGCAGACTTGGATGTCTGGATTGTAGTTTTTAAGTCGTCTGCCGACACCGGTAATCGTACCACCAGTGCCTACGCCAGCAACAAAGTGTGTAACCGCTCCACCCGTTTGGTTCCAAATTTCGACACCGGTGGTTTCATAGTGCGCCAACCAATTGTTTTCATTGTCGTATTGCGAGTTGAAAAAATACCGATCAGGTTGTGCTTCATAGCGCCGATCAACTTCCCGGAGTGCCTCATCGTATCCGAGGATAGCGTCGGTATGGATGATGTCCGCCCCGTGTGACTGGATACGTTTGATCCGTTCTTCGCTGGCATTGTCTGGAATTACAAGTTCAACTTTGTAGCCGAGGGTCGCGCCTATCATAGCATAGGCGATCGCTGCGTTGCCAGAACTGGAATCAAGGATAACCTTTTCGCGTGTGAGTTCTCCGGAGGCGATTGCCGCTGTGAGCATTCTTAAGACCGGTCGGTCTTTAATGGAGCCGCCGGGGTTATAGGTTTCTACTTTCGCGTAGATGTCAACGTTAGGCAACTCGTCTGCGAAGATGTCTATCTTCGCGAGCGGTGTCTGCCCTATTATTTGGAGCAGGGGATGTTCAGAAATGTTCACCTTTTCAGGCTTTCGCATGCTCATGTAGCGTTTTTTTTCCTACCTTTGTATTGTTTCATAACGATCGATAATTTTTTAGCCGTTCGCGAAGTAAGTTTTCCATGTAAGCCTTTGCTTGACCGTCGGTTAATTCTCCATTGAGGATCGGCGCGACTTCAAATTCAGCTAACCGGACGGTCGGGTTGAGTCCGTGTAGTGGCGGTAGCCAATCGCGGAACGTATCGAAGAAGGCCCGTTGCGCGGCACGCCCATTAGTGTACGGGAAATCAGCAGTCGGTCGTCGGAAGCGCGCCGGTCCTTTTGCCAGTGCCGCGATATGGTGTTGTTGACAGAACTGTTCGTATTTCTGCGGTGCAAACGCGAGCCGGACATCCTCCGGATAGAACCGAAAGGTTCGTTCCCGATATTCCGTGAAATGTTGCAATTCGTCAAACTCAAAAATAAAATGATACGGCTCAGGAAAATAGGCATCCGGAATTAGGTAGCCATCTGCTTTTGCTTTTGTGCCTTCCCAGTCGCCATCAAGTTCCGTGTAGAGTGCCATCGCTTCATCGTAGTGTTTCGCGAAGTTTTCAGGGCTCGGTTTGTTACGGAGCCACTGAAATTGGGCGCGACGGTCTGCTTCTACACCGAAGACCGCCTCTACCAATGCAATGATGCCTACCTCCAACCGCATGAAACACCTTCGACGTTTTCTGTTGCGTCTGTCAAAGACATATATTTGCTGGCATTCCGTTCCGTTTTAGACGGCAGGGATGTCCGTACTTTTCAGTGCGTTGCCGTCTGTTGTATGGATTAAACTTGCGAGATAATCGCGATCGCGTTGGAGTGCCTCCAATTTGTTGTCGCCGTGGACGAATTCAATTTCCAAGTAACCGTCATAACCGGCATTTCTGAGGATTCCAACGATCCGTGCGTAATCCACTACACCATCAGCAATAGGACACGCCTTTCCGCTTTCATCAAAATTTTGTGCATGGACGTTGACGATGTGTGATGCCAATTTTTCAGCGGCATCGTGCGGGTCATCGGCATCTGAGCGTGCAAGGGGTTGATAATAGGTCTTCAACGCGGGGAGTTTAACCTCTTCAATTGTTTCTAAAATGGTTGCGACGCTATCGGTATATTGGTTGTTGTGCATTTCCAATCCGATACGGAGATTACGAAAATTTGCCCACTGCGTAACGCTGACAAGCCGGAAGAAGATCAAACGTCTATCGGCAGGTGCGATTGATTTTGAGGGGCCCCCACCGGACCAGATGCGGACAAGATCCGTTCCTAAATCGCGTGCGATTTTAAAAGCTTCTTCAAAGTATTTCTGGTGCAGATGCATCAACGGATGGACATAGGATCCGAACGCTGAGATTTCTAATCCTTTCCGCTGTGCCATTTCTCTAATATTTCTGATGTAGTTTTCGTTGTATTCCTCTGGTAGATGCGGCGGTTTCCCCCAGAGTTCAATGCCGTCAAATCCGCAGTCCGCGGCGATGTCAATAACCTCTTCCAGCGGTTTTTCCTGAAAAGCAATGGTGCAGAGACCTAATTTCATAGTTTTTTCCTCTACTGTCTATTATATGTATAAATAGGATACCACAGGTTCAAACGGATTGCAAGAAAAGTTGCTCAGCAACGGCGAAGATGTAAAACCTTTGACATAGTTTAACAGATATGCTACACTTGTCAAGTATTTTTGTAGTAGCCAGGACTTACGCAATTTTGACTGTAGGCGGTTGTGTTAGATGAAAGTTTTCGGAAAACACAACGTTCTGGCAGCACAAACTAACAGTTTATGGTACAAAAGAGCATCATGCGTAAGTCCTAGTAGCAATAGAAATGCTAAGAGCAAAATAATGTGCCGAATATTTAAATCTCTTACTGTCTTGTGTTTATTATTTTTTTCCACACTGATATCCGGATGTACGGAGAGGCAGCAGAACGAATTAAGTGTCTTCGCTGCAATCAGTTTGACGGATGCGCTCACTGAAATCGGGGAAGCGTTTGCAACCGAAAATCAGGTTAAAGTTTATTATAACTTTGCCGCGTCTACGACGTTACAACGCCAACTCGAAAAAGGCGCATCAGGGGATGTCTTCGTCTCGGCGAGTCCGCGCCAAGTCGATGCTCTGGAAGCAAATGGGCTGCTTGAAACCGAAAGTCGCCAAGATTTGTTGACAAATAGGTTAGTGCTTGTCTCTGATAAAACAGCGGAAATCGCAGTGGAAACACTTACGAACCTCAATGCACCCGGGATTTCAAGAATCGCTATTGGACATCCAGAGATAGTGCCTGCCGGGACTTATGCCAAAGAAGCCTTGACCCACTTTGGATTGTGGGAGACCCTGCATCCGAAGTTAATTTTCGGCACAGATGTCCGTGCCACGCTTGCTTACGTCACCGCCGGAAATGTGGATATGGCTATTGTATATAAAACGGATACAACACTAACCAATAACATAAACGTTCTTCATCAGTTACCACCTGAAGCCTATACACCGATCATCTATCCGGCTGTCGTTATGAAAGACAGTTCACAAAAGCAATTGGCACATAGATTTATCGCCTATCTACAGTCTAGGGGGAGCGGTAAAATTTTTGAAAAGCACGGATTCACCGTTTTGAAATTAAAATGAGGATAACCCCCGCCGAAGTCGCTGCGCTCTCCTTGTCCATAAAAGTTGCGTTGCTCAGTCTTGTTATTACGTTTCCACTTGGGTTATTAGTGGGTTGGCTTCTCGCGAAACGCACATTTCCGGGCAAGGTGCTTCTGAATACACTCGTCATGTGTCCGTTGGTGCTGCCCCCTATTGTAAGCGGATATTTACTCCTTATTCTATTGGGCAGACAAGGAATCATTGGTGGGTTTATCTATCAAGTTTTCGGTATAGAAATCGTTTTTTCCGAGGTGGCTGTTGTTATCGCAGTCTCTATCATCTCATTTCCGCTGTTGGTACGTGGTATCATGACAGGCATGGAGTCTGTACCCGTTGAGCTTGAAAATGCGGCACGGACCCTTGGTGCCTCGCCAATGAAGGTGTTTTGGACGATAACCGTTCCGATGGCGTACCGCGGTATTATTGGCGGAACGATCCTCGGTTTTTCCAAAAGTCTTGGTGAATTTGGTGCCACAATCATGGTCGCAGGCAACATCCCGGGCAAGACGCAAACGATGGCGTTGGCAATTTTCAGTGCTGTTCACCTCGGAGAAGATGTGTCTGTTTATCGACTCGTGTTCATTTCAACGGTTGTTGCGTTTGTCGCACTCTGGTTAACGGAACGGTTCACCCTCCGTTGACCAACATAAATAAGGAGAAAAATTATGGGTTTAGAGATGTGGATATTTTTAGGATTAATCGCGGGCGGGGCACTCGTCTGGTATCTATACCGACGTTCCCAAAAGGACGAAGATAAAAACAGAAAAGATCAAACTGACGACATGGATACTGTTGATCCCGCCGATGACGGTTACGAGGATCTGCTCTTGACAGGCTTGATGCTCAACGAGATATACGATGATGACAAGCCACCGGACGATGCGGGTTCTGACAGATTTGATAGCGTGGATGATAGCGGCGGATTCGACAGCGGTGGATTTGATGGTGGTGGATTTGACGGTGGTGGATTTGATGGTGGCGGATTTGAGTAATAGGGTTCGTTATGGCGGATAGTCCAAAAATTAAACTCGACTTTCGGAAAAGTCTCGGGAATTTCATATTAGACATCAATTGCAGACTGGAAACGAAAGTGTCGGCGTTTTTAGGTGTATCTGGAAGCGGGAAAAGCACACTTCTCAATTGCGTCAGCGGCACGCTAACGCCTGACGAAGGTGAGATCGCTTTCGGAGACGAGATACTTTTCGCGTCTGCCTCTAAAATTAATCTACCTCCTGAAAAGCGACGGTTCGGCTATGTTTTTCAGGAGGGGTACCTGTTTCCACATCTGACCGTTGCACAGAACATCCGCTACGGGCAACAGCGTTCGAGAAAGGCTTCAATTGTCGTTGATATTCTTGAGATTTCAGGGCTCCTCCAGCGGTACCCGAAGCAGCTTTCTGGCGGTCAACGTCAACGGGTTGCGATTGCAAGGGCACTCGCTATGGAGCCACGCATGCTGCTCATGGACGAACCGCTCGCCTCGCTTGATAGCAGCCTGAAAGCGCGGATTATACCCTATCTACACCACGTTAAAGATGCTTTTGATATACCTATTCTCTATGTTACCCACGCCTTCTCTGAAATATTAGCGCTCGCCGACGAAGCATTCCTCCTTTCTGATGGAAAGATAATTGCCAACGGTGAACCGCATCAATTGCTAACTGCCCCCTCCGTAATGCCTATCGCACAACTGACCGGGGTCGAAAATATTCTATCGCTTCCGGTTACGCTTTCCGATAAGGCGCGTGGGGTGACATCATTGGAGATTGGCAGTCAACAACTCGTTATTCCTTATACCGATGCCGAAATTGGCGGACTACTACCAGTCGCCATCCGTGCGGAAGACATTATCATCTCACTCGCACCAGATTTGCCAATTAGCGCGCGGAACATGTTACACGGCACAATTCAGGTGTTAGATGTTGTCGGCGAACGAACAGTATTATCTATTCTCGTTGAAGGACATCTGCTTTCGGTAAAAATCACACACGAGGCGCGTCAGCAGCTGCAATTGCAAGAGGGATCAGCCGTTTACTGTGTTATCAAGGCGAATGCCATCAATCCTCTGCGGGCTTAATGCTTCTATAAGCGCGCGTGTTTTTGCTGGGGGTTCTGCGTATTTCTTGTCGATCGCGATGCTTTATCCTGTCTCTTGTAGGAGTGAGCAGTGCTCACGACCCCTTACTTTCCACGTTTTTGCAGTTGCTCCCAAAGTGCGTCTACCTGTCTGTGCAGATCTTCGAGCGTCCCCTCATTCTCTATCACAACATCCGCATACTTGACTTTCTCCGAGACCGGCATCTGCGAATCAATCCGCGCTTGGACTTCGGCTTCAGTGAGCGGTCTCCCTTGCGCGATGCTGCGTTCCAATGTCCGTCGCAGCTGCGTCTCTGGTGATGCCGTCACAACGACAATCAGATCAACCGTCTCATAGGCACCGGCTTCGATGAGGAGCGGCGCATCAAGTAGCACGACGCACGTCGGGTCTTCGCTAACGAGTTGACGTGCCTGTGCGCGTGAGCGTTGGATAATCAGTGGATGCAGGATACTGTTCAGGCGTTCGCGTGCGGCTTTATCCTTAAAAACGATTGCCCCCAGTTTCTTCCGACTTACATCCCCAGAGGCTTCAAGGATATCCTGCCCGAATGCCTCGATCAGTTCATCTATAACGGGACTGTCAGCTTTAAGGAGTTGGTGTCCGATTTCATCAGCATTAATCGGAATCGCTCCTTTTTCTGTAAGCAGTTCTGAGACAGTCGTCTTTCCGCAGGCGATCCCGCCTGTAATCCCGACGATAGTACCGCGTGCGCGGTGTGGTGTTGCTGTTTCCATGCGTTGAGTGTATACGATGCAGTGAAATTTGTCAAGAATGGCAATTTGCCATTAGCAGTCAGTTATCGGTTATCAGAGAAAATAGTTACCAGTTATCAATGTTAGAAAGTGTGCTAAAATTGCGAAGTTGATAACTTTATTAGGGGAACACCCAAGCAAAACACTTTAGAAACACTCTACGGACTTTATGAACTTCTTTAACTGATAACTGACAACTGAAACTGATAACTGACAACTGATGACTATTCCGAGCTTTTGATTGACAGCGACAACATTTTCCGTTATGCTGTTAATCTATGCCATCTATTTTATTCACAAAAGGAAGGTTTTTCATGGGAAGATTAGAGGGTAAAGTCGCGATCGTAACAGGGGCAGGTAGAGGACATGCCGAAGCCGTTGCTCGAAGATTTGCTAAAGAAGGCGCAGCGGTTTCTATCTGTGATGTTATTCCTGTGCAAGAATTAGAAACGAAAGTCGGTTCAGAGATTAGAGCCGCCGGTGGCGATGTGATTTGCTTTGAGACCGATGTTTCGCAAGAAGCACCGGTCAATGAGATGGTCGCTGCCACCATCGAAAAATTCGGCACGATTGATATTCTCGCTAACGTTGTCGGGATCGCTGGACCAACGAAAGATGTCTGGGATATGCGTTTAGAGGAATGGCGGCGCACATTGGAGGTCAATCTCGATTCGCTTTTCATCTGTGCTAAAGCCGTCCTACCAGAGATGATCCGCAAGAAATACGGGAAAATTATAAACTTCAGTTCTGGGACAGGCAAACAGCCGCTTTCACACAGAGCACCGTATGCGACTTCTAAGATGGGGGTCATCGGTTTCACACGCACCCTCGCTGCGGATGTCGGACGGTACAATATCAACGTCAACGCTATCTGTCCGGGTTGGCATACAGAGCGAAGCCTCGAACTCGCACGCGGTCGGGCAGAATACATGAACAAACCGTTTGACGCAGCAGCATTACGTGAACGCTACGAACAGGAGGACCCAAAGCGCGTCATCGCTGGCAGATGGTGTGCAGACGAAGGCTATAGCGATAAGGGGTCGGGGTCTGAAGATGCCGCTGCGTTGGCGGTTTTTCTCGCATCAGACGAGTCTGCGAACATGACAGGTCAGGATATCAATACGGGTGGAACAGTGATGTGGTAATTATGGATGATTTTCGGTAGTCGTGATATAATAACATCTGAGCACATTAGCAGCGCGGAGAGAAAAGATGAAAAATTTGAAAAAAGGAAGGCTGATTGGTATAATATGTGTTAATGTTAAACATCAATCAGGAGGAAAGTTATGTCAATTCGCGAAGCAGCCGAACAATTAACAGTAGACCATTTGCTTAATAGTGTCCAGCAGTTGTCGCCCGCCGAATTATGGGAGTTCACCGAAAGGCTTGCCGAATGGCAGCAACAAAGAGAAGTTCCAGAGGAAGCGCCGTTGTTAGCATCTATCCGAGAAAATTCGCGCTTACCGGAAAAGGAGCAGCAGAGGTATCAGGAGTTGTGGCGCAAGTGTGAGGACGAAACCCTAAGCGAGGCAGAACTCGCCGAATATCATCGGTTGCTGAGCAAATTGGAAGCGCGGAACGTTAAACGCATTGAGGCTCTTATCACATTGGGAGAGATGCGTGGAAAAACCTTGAAGCAGATTATGGCGGAACTCGGATTGAAAAGGGAAAACGGTGGCTTCTGAGCGTATCTCCGCAGCTTTGCGCCACCGTGTGCGTGAACGTGCCAATGGGCTTTGTGAATACTGTAAAGCTCCTATCCACCTTAGCACTGCCGCTTTTCACTGTGATCACGTCCTCCCTCGAAAGGCGGAGGGTAAAACCGATTTTTCCAATTTGGCATGGGCATGCCCGTGGTGCAACACGCATAAACACACTAAAACGCATGCACAGGATCCACAGACAGGTCAGCAAGCTCCACTTTTTAACCCGCGCCGCCAAAAATGGCAACAGCATTTCGTATGGAGTGACGATCTTCTTTTTATTGTCGGACGCACGCAAACAGGTAGGGCAACGGTTGAGGCGTTAAATATGAACCGTCCAGAGCATGTTAACCGCAGAAAGATATTACGGATTGCCGGAGAACATCCACCACCGGTTTAACAGTCCCTATCCGAATAGTAAACCACCCACATTGCTAAAAGGAAACTGCATGAACCGACAACCGACTAACAGCGAAGATACCATCACCACCCTATTCGTTGAAATTCTGATGCCGATGAGTGCTACATGGCGCATTCACGAGCAGACAACAAGGCCGCTTGTCGAAAATCAAAGAAGACCCGATGTCATCATTCGCACAGTTGAACGATACCCGATAGCGGTTGAAGTAAAGATTGACTACAAGCGCGGTCCTAATGAAACCGGCGAAAATCAAGCACGCGAACGTTACTTGGGCAAAACCCTCCGTACAACAGGCGAAACAATCGCCAATGCAATAGCGATCCGCCTTCCGTACAGGTTTCGCACAATACCACGTGAAGAAATCCGAGGGAATTTAGAAGCATCAAACGATTTTGCTTACGCGCTGCTCAGCGTTGACGAACCTCAAAGATTTCCGAAAAAAGGTTGGCTTTATGGTAGCATCGCCGACATTGCGACTGCTATCCGTATCGGCGCAACACCCATTACCACGATTGAGAGGGCTGCTGAGGTGCTTGAAGGTGGCATCTCTGATGCTGCCACTATCGTCAATACTGCGATTCAAGACCGACCCTATATCGGTAAACGGATAGGTGAACTCCTCGTCCAGGAGCCCGGTGAGCAGACAACACAGATGGCAATGCTGATCATTAGCAATGCGCTCGTATTTCAGAGTTCCCTTGCACGCAAGCCAGATTTGGAAACTGTCCCATCGCTTAGTGAACTCACTGCTGATTACGGGCAGCTTGATTCAGACGAAATCCTCCGTGCATGGCGGGAAATCCAAAAGATTAACTACGCTCCGATTTTCAACGTTGCCTATAACCTCGTCGAAACGCTTGCTGCCGATGATAAGTTGGTCGGTGAGATTTTGAGCGTACTACGCGATACTGCACGCGAGTTGGAGAAGATGGGACTTGCACAAGAACATGAACTCGCTGGTATTGTGTTCCAGAAGCTTATTGACAATCGAAAAATTCTCAAGGCGAACTATACCCGTCCTGAATCCTCAGCACTACTTTGTGCCCTTGCATTACCGGAACTCAAAGGCGATCCAAAAAAGCTGAAGATCGCAGATTTCGCCTGCGGGACAGGTTCACTTCTCAACGGTGTTTATCAACGTCTGCTGATGCTCTATGAGCAGACAGGTGGTAAAGGTGAAGCCATCCATCAGGGCATGATGGAGCATAATCTCGTCGGGTGTGATATTCTCCCCAACGCAGCACACTTGACAGCCTCTATCATTGCGAGTACCTATCCCGATGTTCGTATAGGTGGCACACGCATCCACACAATGCCTTATGGTACACAGCGTGCGGATGGTCTTTATGCCATCGGTGCCCTCAACCTGCTTAGCGACCCATCAGGGACGCTCCCCTTAACATTAGATACAACAGAAACTGCTACCGGACAAGGACCTGAAACTACCGACTTTAGAGACGCGTTCCGGCATAGAGAATTTGACATTGTTATTCAGAATCCACCCTATACGCGAAGTGGTGCTGATAGCAACTCTAACTTACCTAAGAGCATTTTCGCCGACAAAAAGGAAGCAGCGGCGATGCGAGCGTCGCGTAAGGCACAGGGCCGTCGGCTTTCTGGCAACAATCCTGGAGAGGGTGTTGACTTTGTCGATCTCGCCGATAGAATGCTGAAACGCAATGGGACAATGGCATTCGTGCTACCTGTCACAGCGATTACAGGTAGTAGTTGGCAAAAGGTACGAAAGTTGTGGGCAGAAGAATATCATGATATTCTTGTCATTACGATTGCTGATGCGCTCACTCAGAATTGTGCATTCTCAGCAGATACCAACATGGCAGAGTGTCTCGTTATCGCAACAAAGGGAAAATCAAAGAATACTGGACGTGCGACTTTTGTATGCCTTGAACGCTGTCCTAATGGTGAACTGGAAGCTCAAGAAATCGCAAAGGCTATTTTTTCGGCCAACGATGTTTGCCAACTTGAGGATGGCATTAACAGAGGCAATCCTATTCATGTTGGCGATGATGTTATCGGGTTTGTCATTTCTGCACCCTTGACCTCCGGGGCAGTAGGATGGCCTATATCCCGCATTAGAAACATAACGACGATTCAATCGGCATACCAACTCACCAATGGACGGTTGCAACTGCCTCGGCAGCAAGCCGTTATCGACTTACCAATCTGTCTTCTCTCAGATATTGCTCAATTTGGAGCGGATCATCGCGATATCCATGACCCAGGAAAACGCGGCGCGTTTGACATTGAGGACGGATGTCCTGATACTGCCGAATATCCGTGCTTGTGGCATCTCAATAGCAATGTGCAGCGGTCAATGGTTGTATTGCCCGATGCCCACGCGTTCATTCGTCCATATGCGGAAGTGAAGGCACGGGATATCCTCAAACGTAATAGTAGAGCGCATTTCAATATAGACTTGCGATTCAATTCGCATTCCTTGTTAGTGGCTTTTACAGAACAGGAGACTATCGGTGTTGATTCAATGCCAAACATCGTTTTTAAAGAAAAACGGATTTATGATTACGTTTGGGCCTTATGGGGCAATTCTACATTAGGTCTATTATGCTATTGGTTAATTTGCGGGAAGCAACAAGCAGGTCGAGGTAGAAGTTCAAAAGCTGCCTTGGAATCAATAGCCACGCTGGATGTTCGTCAACTCTCCGATAAAGTACTCACCACTGCCGAACGTGTTTTTAAAGAGCTGAAGGATCAAAAGATGTTGCCGTTCAACCAGATGGATGAGGACCCGGTGCGTCATGAATTGGATCGGTTGTTGTTATCAGAGGTACTCGGTATTACGGAATCGGAGCGTCCCGATGTACATGAAGGACTTGCCCTGCTTCGGAAGATGCTGTGCCAAGAGCCAAGTATTCATGGTGGGAAGAAGTCGAAGGTTAAGCTGGAGGCTTCTTAGTCTTGTAGGAACGAAAAGTTGATGCCACGCGTAAAGAGGGTTTGATTTTTGTTCTTTATATATTTTGTACTGCATGGTAAAAATAGAGTATGAATATAACGTATTTTCGTTATTTAAAAAAAGGAGAATGAATGTCGCTTAAATCTTGGTGGAAAAAATATCAGTCTTTTGCTACAGCTGTAGCACCCACTGCCACTATTCTTTCCCCAATCTTAATGTTTTTGGCATGGATGAATCGTGGTAATAAGTTGTTTTTTTTTATCATTATCGGTGTGTTTATTTTGCTTCTCGTTTTGAGCATTACATGGGGTTACCGTTTCAGAAAAATGAATAAATATCTTTTTCTGACGTGGCAACAGAAGAAATTTGCCAAACGAGAGAAATCTCATGCTGAGAGAATGCGAGAAGCTTGTTCTAAAATGATGGATTACCAGCGCAAGATAGAAAAAAAACAAGAGGAAATCAAGACAGTTTGGATGCAACTTCTTGATGGAAATGAGATAAGTAAGGCTCAAAAGCGACAAAAGATTGCGAATAGTTTTCTCGAAAGTGTTGATGAAACACACGAAGCGGCCATGGTAAGGCGGATTCGTGTACTGGTTTGGCTCATTAATTATGATCAGTTGGATATAAACAAAAATCCGTATAAGGCTATACGTGATGAATATATTCCACACCAGATACATTTAAAGGACGATAGTGATATATATTTTCGTTGAACGAAGCATCGTAGGTTGGGTTGAACGGATCCCACCAAGACTCTGAAAAGAAAAAAAATGAGAGTCCTCTATAGAGGGTATCAAACACAAGTCGAGTGAAACCCAACGCTTTTATGTCATCTCAGGTTCTGGGGGTAGAAACCTCGTGCGGATGCGGTTTTCATCAACAACGGAAAAACGGTTCACCCAATCCTTTTGACTTTCCAGAGCCCGGACTATGCTTTGCGCAATGCCTGATGGTGAATCCGGCGGAAGGCGAAATAGAATTATCCCAAAAGGAGCACCAAGTCCTAACCGAAAAACTAATTCCCCAAAATCAGTATCAAATGTGATGAGGGTCCGCTTCTGGGTTGTAGCAAGAGAAAGGACCTCTTGGTCTTTGATACCGGGTGCCACTTCTCCCACCCAGATCACGTCGTATCCACGAGAAGAAATAAATTCCACAACGAAACGAGGGATATTTTCATCTGCTAATAGGCGCATCAGCCAATTTCATCGGATGTTGATAGTCTTTTTGCGTCCGTAACACCGCGCTCGCGTACGCAAGACAGGCGCGAATATCTTCTTGCACAATGTGAGGATAATTCTCAAGAATCTCTGCCTCAGTCCAACCGTGTCCTAATAAGCCAACGATGAATTCAACGGCCAATCGTGTGCCTTTAATTACAGGTTTTCCTGTGAGAATATCCTCGTCACAGACGATTCGTTCTGCTAATGTCCGAGGGATATGAGCTTGCATAATATTTCCCGCCTTCCGCTGTTCTGCTTTTACCGCATCAATAGATGTTTCTATTATACTATACTTCTCTATGAATGTCAAACGAAGAGTGAAGGGGTTATTAGCTCTATATTTGGTTTGACGTACTGGATTTTGTATGGTATACTACTGGCGAGAATACAAGGAGATAAATCAATGAGAGAAATGGGAGACTGGCGCAAGTACTTAATGGAACAACTTGCTGACCCAGAGAACGCAATCAATTATCTTGACGTATCATTAGAAGAATACCAGATGGATGGTGACACGGACTTCTTTCTTATGGGACTCCAGAACGTTGTGGAGGCACAAGGTGGGGTTTCTACTTTTGCTGAGCGAATCGGGCTTGAGCAGGAGATTTTGTTTGAGTTACTATCTAACAAGGCAGCACCGCGCATTGATACGTTCAACACTATTGTTAAGGCACTTGGAGGGAGGCTGTCGATTAAACCGCGGGAGGATGCAAATCCAACGCATAACATTAAGAATGAGGATTATCCACTCACACCGCAAGCGTCCGTGAAATCCGGGCTCGGAGTCACCACCAACTAAGGCTGGCAAAAGTAAAAAGTAAGGCTGAAAATTTCTTGACATTTTTCCCGAATTTCTGCTATGATGATGGTGCAATATAACAACGGAAGGAGCAAATTCAGTGGCACAAGAAACAGTTAAAGTCGGTATTATCGGTGCGGGTGGGAATACGAGATCGAAACATATTCCGGGACTACAAGCGATTGACGGCGTTGAGATTGTCGGGGTCTGTAATCGGAGTCAAGAATCCTCACAACGGGTGGCTGACGAGTTCGGTATCCCGAAAACCTACGGCGATTGGCAAGAGGCAATCGCGGATCCCGATACCAATGCAATCGTCATCGGGACATGGCCCTATATGCACTGCCGAGCGACGGTGGCAGCACTGCGGGCGGACAAACACGTGATGTGCGAGGCGCGGATGGCGATGAACGCCAAAGAAGCACATATCATGCGTATGGTATCGCGTCAGAAAACACATCTCATCGCACAGATTGTTCCCTCGCCGATGACACTTCGGGTCGATAACACCATAAAACGGCTCATCGCTGAAGACTATCTCGGTGATGTACTTGCGATAGAAGCACGCGCAGGCGGCGCGTTTCTCGACAACGAATCACCGCTCCAGTGGCGGCAAGATTTCGATCTCAGCGGACTCAATATCATGAGCATGGGGATCTGGTACGAGGCGTTGATGCGTTGGGTCGGAGAGGCGACACGGATTATGGCGATGGGCAAAACGTTTGTCAAAATGCGTGCGGATGCCGACGGTGTGATGCGTTCCGTCCGGATTCCTGAGCATATTGATGTCGTTGGCGACCTCGCATGTGGCGCGCAGCTGCATATACAGGTCTCCAGTGTTGCCGGATTGGCAGGCGCGCCGGAGGTCTATCTCTTCGGGAGCAATGGAACTTTACGTTTTTCCGGAAATAAACTCTACGGTGGACAGAAAGCGGACACAGAATTGAGCGAGATTGATATACCGGATGCAGAGGCAGGCGGATGGCGCGTGGAGGAAGAATTCGTGAACGCTATCCGTGGCAACGAAGTCATTACGCATACCGATTTTGACACAGGTGTGAAATACATGGAGTTTACAGAGGCGGTCACACGGAGTATGCAATCAGGAAAGGCGATGACCCTGCCGCTTTAGTTACGGAGAACCCAGCGGCGCGTGCCTGCTACCTTGAAAGGAAAAAAATTGACGTTAGGAGAACTTTTTAACCTCTGTCAAGACATTGAATTGCGGCAAGCTAAACTTTACGCGTCCCTTTCGTTGCAGTTGGGGAACGTTGACGAACGGATTGCCCGGTTTTGGGAGCAGATGAGCAAGGAAGAGTGGCAGCACTATATCCTTGTAGATTTTGGTCGTTCTTTGTGCGTTGATACCTTCGGCATCAATTCACCTGTGCCGGAATTGTCGGATATTCCGGTTCAGCAAATTATGGACGCATTGGAGACACACGAACAAAAGATCGATAGCAAGAACATTTCACTCGATGAGGCTTTTGAAATCGCGATTGCGATTGAAGATAGCGAAGCCGATACGATCTATATGCATCTACTCTCTATCATGCGAAAAGCGATTGAGAAGGGAAATCAGCCGTATCTAATGGACCGGATTGTGCAGGTGGAAAAAGATATGGTATCGCACGTGGATGGGTTGGTTCAGGCGACACAGAAGTTTGCGAAGGACGCTGATCTAATTCGCAAAGCACACCGTTTAAAAGCAGAACACACCTAATTGGAGAGACACACTACGAATGTTGGGCATTGCAAAAGAGATTGCCTGCCTGTTCACAGGCGACCTGTTCTAATTGCACGGTGGTATGGCTGATGCCGAAATGTTCATGTAATTCACCGTTGATCTGCTTAAGAATCCGATCGGGTTCTAAGGTAGTGTTTTCGTCAACGACGACATGTGCACTCAATGCAGAATAGTTGGAACACAGCGACCAGATGTGTAGGTCGTGGACATCTTTGACGGGTTCTAAGTTGCAGAGGTGTTCGGCGACGGTGTGTGCGTCTGCGTTTTTCGGCGAGTTTTCGAGTAAGATATGCACCGCCTCTCTAGTTACGTTCACGGCACCAAAAAGAATAATCCCACCGATAAGGAAACTCAAGATCGCATCAATCGGGTACCAGCTTGTCCAAAAGATGATGACACCACCAGCAACGACAGCGACGGAGGAGAGCGTATCGCCAATTACATGGAGCATCGCGCTTCGGACGTTGAGGTTCCCGTGGCTCTCGCCGTGCAGTTTCCATAAAATGAGCAGGTTCCCCACAAAACCGAGACACGCCACGATAAGCATCCCTGTCACTTTTATCTCCGTTGGTGACATGTAACGGTGATAGGCTTTGTAGAATATCCAACCGGAGATTGCGATGAGGGATACGCCGTTCACAAAAGCGGCGAAGACCTCGGCGCGATGATAGCCGTAGGTACGGGAAGAGGTCGCCGGACGGGTCGAGAGATAGATTGCCAACCAACTGATGAGGAGCGAGGCGACATCAGACATAACGTGCGCTGCATCGCTGAGCAATGCAAGGCTACCCGACCAGATGCCACCGATCAGTTCACCAACGAAGACGCAGAATGTGATGAGCACAGCGAACTTGAATTTCTTCTGCAGATGCGTCTGATGGCTATGCGTGTGTGCTTCGCCGTGATGATGGTGAGGGTGGTCGTGGCTGTGGTTGTGCAAAACGTCTCCGTTTAGATAGAAGTGGACAGGATTCTATACACGGTCGGTTTAGGCTGAGGCGGTAGACGTGCTCTTTGATTCGCTACTTGTTTCGGTTTTCTTCTCTTTTTTCTTACGCTTATCTGATGACTTGCTTTTATCCGATGAATCGCTTTTGTCTTTGTCTTTTTTCGCCGATTCTTTGTAGCCTTCGCTTCGGTAGTCAGTAATATAGAATCCGGAGCCTTTGAAAATCAGTCCTGCACCTGCACCGATGAGTCGTTTCACTTTGCCACCGCACTCCGGACATTCCTCAATCGGCGGTGCTGTGATGCCTTGAAACTTTTCAAATTGGGTGTCACACGCGAGACACTTATAGTCATAAGTGGGCATATTGCGTTCTCCTCCTCAAAAGTTGATTGATAAAAACGGTACATTCTGATAAATTGTAACTGCTATGTCTGTAAATGTCAAGTCAATTTTTGTATCTGGAGTTTTTTATGTTGCGCCTCCTGATTGATGCTGATAGTTTTCCACTCGGCAAGGGACCGATGGTCATGCTGGTACTCTTCCTGATCTCCACCCTTTTCATCTTTGGTCGTTCTGAGGAAGTGGGTGAGGACCTGGAATTTTGGATTTTCGCGAATACGCATTACGAGGAGTACCAAGCGCGTGTCCCGATTTTTGAGGCAGAGAACCCCGGGGTCAATGTCCGACTCATCAATTTCGGTGGCACAATGCACGACAAACTCCTCGCTGCGATGTTGTCCAACTTTGGCGCGCCAGATCTCGTTGAAGTGGAGATTACATCTATCGGTCGATTCCTCAAAGGCGCGATTGACGAGATCGGGTTTGTCGATCTGCGTCCACGTTTAGAACGTGAAGGTTGGATGGATAAATTAGTTGTCAGTCGATTCACACCGTGGTCGTATCGAGGACGGATTTACGGTATCCCGCACGACTTGCACCCCGTTGTTCTGCTTTATCGGGACGATATCTTTAAAGCGGCGGGTGTTGAGATGACTGTGGTCGAAACGTGGGACGATTTCATCGCTGCTGGGAAAAAGGCGACGCGCGATCTTGATGGCGACGGTAAAATAGACCAGTACGCGATTGTGTTAGATCGGCGCACAGAGAGCGACTATTTTAGCCTGCTCCTCCAGCAAGGTGGTGGTTTTTTTGACGAAGACGGCAATGTTATTATTGATAGCGAACTCGCCATTGAGACGTTGGAATTTTTCACGGCGTTGTTTAACAAACATGAAATCGCGACGCCGGTGTACGGCACATGGCACGGCGATCCGAGCAATTTCGCAGCGATGCAGGACGGCAAGATCCTCTCTATCCTCGCGCCAGATTGGTATGTCGGTATCTTGAAAAGTCAGGTACCGCAGATGTCAGGAAAATGGAAAGCGATCAGCATGCCAGCGTGGCAACCCGGTGGTAGGCGAACAACAACGCGCGGCGGCACAATGATCGGGATTACGAAGCAGTGCGAGACCCCCGACCGCGCATGGGAACTCCTCAAGTTTACCTATTTCGATAGACAAGGTTTGGTCAACAGGTATGAGACGACGCGGATAATTCCACCGCTTAAAGCCGCTTGGGACGCTCCTATTTTTACGGAACCGGATGTCTATTTAGGGGGTCAACCGCTTGGCGAGTTGTTTATAGAGCTTGCGCCTGATCTACCGGCGCGGTATCAGAACCCGTATTGGTCAGAGGCAGCGGACTTGCTTAACGATGCGATCTTCGCTGCAGTGACAGAAAAACAGACTCCCAGAGAGGCGTTGACAGAGCTCGCTGAGAAGGTCCGCACGCTTATTGCGAAAGATATGGATAGATGGGGAGACTTGTAGTTTTCGCACAAGGAATAATTGAAAACGTGAAAAAACCAACGCACCAGAACGAACCGCAAGGAATAATTAAAAATTGGAATCGACAACAGAAAATCGCGCCTTATCTTTTTATTGCGCCGTTTTACCTGCTTTTCGTCGTTTTTATGGGGTATCCACTCATCTCGTCTCTTGTGATGAGCCTGTATGAGATGCGCGGGTTCCAAAGTCGGATATTCGTCGGTCTCGGTAACTTCACAGACCTATTCCGCGATCCGATCTTCTGGAAATCGCTTCGGAATACGGCGTATTTCGCCATCGGTACGCTCACACTCCAGTTACCGATCGCCTTACTATTAGCGATTCTGCTTAACTCCAAATTTGTCAAAGGTAAAAATTTCTTGCGACTCGCCTTTTTTGCACCTGTGCTCGTTGCCGGTGTCTTCGTTGCGATCATCTTCAATCTCGTCTATGACCAGCGTGCCGGCTTGGTCAACCAAGAATTTGTTCTCTTTGGCAAAGAGATCGGTTGGCTCAACGAGGAAAAGTATGTGATGCCAGCGGTTATTTTGACAGGTGTTTGGCAGTGGGCGGGGTTCAATATGATCTATTTTTTGGCGGGCCTACAAGGCATCCGACAAGAGTTATATGAGGCAGCAGCGGTTGACGGTGCAAACTGGTGGCAGGCGTTCATCCATGTAACGCTCCCATCGCTGCGTCCGGTGATCGCCTTCGTTGTCGTTGTGTCAATGATCGGTTCACTCCAACTCTTTGATCTGCCTTTTATTTTAACGAATGGTGGTGAACCCGCGGACGCGGGTTCGACGATCGTGATGTATCTCTATAAAAACGGTTTCCAGTTCATGCGCCTCGGTTACGCGGCGACAATCGGTTGGGTTCTATTTTTCATCATTGCTGTTGTCTCAATTATACAATTGAAATTACTCGGCATCTTCCGAGATGAATAGTAGAAAAATGTGAGTTTGATATCCAGCAAAGTATAGACATAAATGGACATTCTCGTAGGGGTTAGGTTACCTAATCCGTACGGACGAGGGGACCTCGCCCCTACGAGGATCCCGAATTTTGTTTTTACGGAGCTCTCGGTTAAAAATAAACTAAGGCGCGTAGCGCGTAATGAAATGGAGCGCGGGTCTATGGAGAGGAACTTTCAGCCCCAAACGACCTCAACGAACCGCAAGGAAAATTAAAAATATGGAGCGCGGGTCTACGGAAAGGAACTTTCAATTCCCAACCCATCTCAACGAACCGCAGGGAAAGTTAAAAATGCAGATATTACCGGCAATTGATCTTCGTGACGGAAAATGTGTGAATTTAGTGCAGGGCATCGCGACACAGGAGACAGTTTTCTCGGATGCACCTGTAGAGATGGCGCGTCGGTGGGAAGCCGATGGAGCGGAATACTTACACCTCGTGGACTTAGATGGTGCGTTTCAAGGTGAATCAGCGAACCTCCATATCGTCGGTGAGATTGTCGCAGCACTTGATATACCCGTTCAACTGGGCGGCGGTATCCGAAGCATGGAACGGCTGGAATCGGTTTTAGCGTTAGGTGTGGACCGCGCTATTTTGGGGACGGTTGCACTCAAACATCCGGACTTCGTGAAGCAGGCGTGTGCCAAATATGGCGAGCGCATCGCTGTCGGCATCGACGCAAGAGACGGACGGGTCGCGACGGATGGTTGGTTGGAAGTGTCTCAGAAATCCGCTGTCGAATTCGCACAAGAGTTGACAGACGTGCAGACGTTCATCTATACCGACATCAAGAGCGACGGGATGCTCAAAGGACCAAACGTTGACGCAACGGCCGCGATTATTGATGCAGTCTCTGCGGACGTGATCGCTTCAGGTGGCGTGACATCGCTTTCTGACGTAGCCAATCTGAAACAGATCGGTGCCAGTGGTGCGATTATAGGACGCGCTCTGTATACCGGCGATCTCACCCTACAAGAGGCGATTGCTGCAGGATGAAAGATGGTCAATTTAAGACAATGGAGTTTCTGTAGGTTGGGTTGAACGGAACCGAAAAGGTTGACGTGAGCATTCCAAATACCCTTAAATTCAACAGGGCATCAGATACACTTAAGAACATAGTGAAACCCAACTTCATACTACCAGCGTCTCGGAAGCCGAAAAGGTGTTGGGTTTCACTCGGTTTCTGCTTGATGTAGCGTGTACCGATAGGTTTCATTTTTCTATGGCTTTTCGAGGTTTTAGTCGTATCCGTTCAACCCAACCTACGGTCCTTAGCAAAAAGGAATTGCCTAAACCGATTATTCCACGCCGGTCACGACACCGAACCCGATTCGTGATCCCATCTTCTTCACTTCAAATCGGGTGCCTGCCTCCATCGCTAACGGTAGGTCGAGTGTAAGGGTAACGTGCGCGTAGCCGCCCGGTGTAATCAGCGAAAGCGCTTCCGGGAGTTTTAGGTGCGCTGGTATATCAACACTCCAGAGACGGATGTCGGGTCTATCGTTCTCAATCAGTGGGATATGTGTGCCGCTCTCTTCTTGTGTCAGTAGATAGACAAGTGCGGTAAATTTGGCGTGCGCTTTGATTGTTTTCGGCGGGCAAAGCACCTGCCCAACAGACAACCAATCCGGTTCAGCCTCAACAGACACTTCATCACCTTTTATGCCGAGAACGCGGGTCTTGATCCTGTCGCCTTTACCGACGATATCTATCGCTTGACCAACAGCGAGATGACCTTGGACGACTTCACCACGGACAGATACCCTGTCTCTTGCTTCTTCAACGATTTCATGAATCGGCATAATGACCGGTAAGTTTTCGGTGTCTATAGGGACCGGCATTGTGCGGTTCATCGCGAAGACCAGATCAACGATGGGTTGCCATTGCGCGAAGGTAATGCTGTTGCCTCTGTATTCCAAGGCCTTAAGCGCATCGCCGACGGTTATCGGTGTCGCCTCTTCTTCCCATCCATACTCGCTGAGTAATTCTCGCATCTCTTGTAGGCAGATGTCTAACAGTTCATCGTCTTTTGAAATGCCACCTGTATTCAGGAAAGGGAGGACTGTCGGGAGGTGCATCTGGTGTGTGAGGCGGAGGTGCGCCTGGGAATCCGGTGTAACGCCTTCAACAGCGTTTACAACCCAAATCACGCCTTGAATTGCGGGTGAGCCACTGATGAGCATTCTGATAACATCAAAGTGTGTTTCACAGTCGATGTGTGTATACAATTTGCCGCTGGTTTCATAAGCAATTGAGCGGTAGGTGATGCCAACGCCTTCTCGGATTGGATGATGCGTTGGCGTTTGTGCTTGAAAGTCGCCATCGTTATCCGTGTGGATTGCCCCGATTCTCGCGACGACTTTCGCGATTGCTGCCGTCAATGTCGTTTTGCCGTGTCCATCGGCACCGAGCGTGCAAATCGGCAGACGGCGATGCGTGTTTTCTTTTTTTTCTGTCATTTTTTTTCTCTCCTGATCCTGTATAATCTGTGTATTGCAAGTTCTGATATATTATAGCAGAAAGTCAGGAATTAGACAACGCTTTGATTTGTTATGGGGGTGTAAATATGCTAACAGCGTTACCATGGCGGAGCCACTATAGACATATCACGCCTCTGGTGTGAGAAGAGCCGAACCTCTCCAAAAGACTCTTTGCTCCAGCGGAGCAATATGTCTATAGACAGGAGAGCTCCGTTCTCGCACTCCAGCGGAGTGCTATGTCCACAAACCTGTCCGTTAAAAAAAATCAATATGCTGCCAAAAACTTTACACACCCTTATTGGAAATTTGTTATCAACGCCATAAAATTTTGCCAATTTTTCAGGATAGTGTGATATACTTTAAATTACCAGCACAATTGGAATTAGAATTCTTTTAAGTGGTGAGAACAATGTCAATCAAAACAATAGAAAAAGACTTCATTGATAAGGTTTCCGCAGAGATACAGCTTTCAGCAGATGGTAAAGACCGGTTTCTCGTTTTTACGCCATTCCATTTCAACGATGGGGATCAGTTGGTTATTGTCCTGAAAAAGATGGGTGGTAGGTGGGTTCTCTCAGATGAGGCACATACCTATATGCACCTTTCATACTATATGGATGAGCAGAGACTCCATAGTGGAAACCCCCAAAAGTTAATTTTAAAAGCACTGATGTTTGCGATACATATTTCACCGACATAATCAAAAACGGCGAAGAAATTGGACAATATCTGCAGGATTATATGTCAGGTGAAAGATAACAGCGGTAACTTTTGGATTCACCTTAAAACGCAACAAGGAACTTATTGAATGCCTAATACAACCCCAGTTCGTACAGTGATTGTCGGATGCGGCATGATATCCGCGGGTGGCTACCAGCCGCGTTGCCAAGCGTACCCGCATCGGATTGAATTGGTCGGCTACTACGACCAAGACGAAGCGCGCGCCTCGGCGTTGGCAGAACGGAACGGTGGACGCGTTTACAAATCGCTTGAGGAAGTGCTGAACGATCCAAATGTAGAAGCGATTGTGAATTTGACGCTCCATATTTCTCATTACCCAATTTCGCTGGCAGCACTGAAGGCAGGGAAACACGTCTACTCTGAAAAGCCTATCTCTATCCGGACCGACGAGGCGAACGAACTCGTAGAAACGGCGGAAACAAACGGTCTAAAACTGGCGTGTGCGCCGTCGGCGATCCTCGGTTATGTTCAGCAGAACGTCTGGCAAAGGATTCGCGAGGGTGAAATCGGCGATGTCATCTCCGCTGTTGGAAACTTCGGGGGGCCGTTAGAGCATTGGCATCCGAGTGCGGACGCGTTCCTGATGCATGCCGGTCCGTTCAGAGATGTTGCACCTTATCCGCTAACGGCAATGACAACCATGATTGCGCCGGTCAAGACGGTTCACGGGTTCGCACGGGTCGCTGTACCGAAACGGACGCTAACCCAAGGGCCGCGTCAAGGCACTGAATTTGAAGTTAATGAGAAGGATCACGGATTCGCCGTGCTTGAATTTGAGAACGGAGCCCACGGGTTCATCTATCACAGTTTTACGGTTACATCCCAGATTCCACCCTACGAAATCCATGGCACAACAGGCGGCTTCTCGCTTCAGGCACACGATGATGGACGCGGTATCAAGAAATTCACACCGCAAGGCGGCTGGCAAGATGAAGCCTCGCCACCGAAAGCCTTTACCGGGTTGGATTGGGGGAAAGGGGTCGCAGATTTCGCAGACGCGATTCGGTCTGACAGGCATCCGAGGTGTAATGGCGCGCAGGCGCGACACGTCATAGAGATATGCGAACGCGTCATCGAATCGTCGGACACACGGCGACCCGTTGATGTTGTGAGCCGCTTTCCAGCACCACCGCCTGTTGAGGATGTGGCACCGTGGGAAGATGCTTAGGGCGAGGTCACCTCGCCCCTACAGGGCATTGCGGAGCATTTCGACGCTTTGTGGGACACCGACGTGTGCATCCGCCTTCCCTTCAAATTCGATGGATACGTATCCTTGGAATCCGACATTCTTCAGAATTTCACCGATTTTCGCGTAATCTAGATCCAACGTATACCATTCACCTTCACCGTAATAGGTTTTAGCGTGGACGAGTACCGCTTCGTCGGCGATCTGTGCCAGTTTTTGATATGGATTCGAGAGGAAATTCCCGCAGTCCATTGTTACCTTCAACCACTCCGAGTCGATAGCGGAGACGATACGGTTGACACCTTCCGGTGTGCAAGTCAGTCCCCAGTGGTTTTCGAGTCCGAGGATGACACCGTATTTTTCGGCATCAGGGAGACATTTTTCGATGGATGCGATAACCCATTCAAACGCTTCATCTTCTGTGTGTCCGGGGAGTGTCGGCTCTTGTCCTTCGGATTTCATCAATTCGTTGAAGGAAGGTACAGTTCCCCATCGTCCTGAGTTGAGACGGATTGACGGGATACCGAGTTCGTGTGCCAGTCGGATGCAGTGAACCGTGTGATTGATGTTTTTCTGTCGCGTCGCCTCGTCTGGTGAGACGAAACCTTGATGGATAGAGAGGGCGTAGAGATCAAGTCCATTGATAAAGGCGAGCCGTTTCAGTTTTTGGAGATACGGATTCGCCTCCGATGCCATTTGTTGATGTAAGATTTCAATGCCGTCGAGTTCGAGCCGTGCGGCTTCTTCGATGACGTGTTCGATGGGAACACGCTCAGGTTTGAAATGCCAATAGGAATAAGTAGATACACCGAGTTTCAATTTATCACCTCAATAGGGAATATATGTTTCGCTTATGATAGCATAACTCGGCATACAAAATCCACTCTTTTATCGTAAATTCCATAAATACACACCTTTAGCTTCCCAAGGTAGGTGCGGTTTGTAACCGCACCCGATGTTAAGTGTCCAAGTCATTACAGGGTCTACCATAATTGGTTATCAGTTATCGGCTATCGCCGCTGCAACCAACCGTTCTAAATCTGCCTGTCTTCCTTCGCTGGAAATCAACTTGTGCCTGGCTTCATGAGCGATCAATTTGCCATCCCTGTCAATAAGCCACCGCGTCGGAATAGAACGAACATCGGACTGTTGCACAAGCGGACACTGGCGTTCTTGCCCACTGAAAATCTGCCGCCAAGGGATGTTGTTTTCTTTCAGAAAGTTACGCAGTTTCGCTTCGTCAGTGTCGAGACTGACACCGATGATGTCGAACCCTTCGTCTTTATAAGTGTCGTAAATCTTCTTGAGATTCAGTATATCTCCGATGCAGAAACTGTTCCAGACCGCCCAAAAATCGAGCAACACGACTTTCCCGCGATACCCCTGCAGCGAAATCGGTTCTCCATCAAGATCGGTCGCGAAAAAATTGGGAACAGGTTTTCCGAGCAACCCCAGCGGCGGCGTAACCTTTCTGCGATATTCCATTGCGCGTTCGGGGTTACCTAATTCTTCATGAATCTCAGCAAGAAGGGTTTTAGCGTTGAAAATTTTGAAACGGTCAATAAGTCGATCTATATCTTTTTCCCGTCCACTTTCAATATAGAGACGAATAAGGATGCGGTAGATATAGAAAAAATTTTCATCATCTGGATATTGCTGAAGTTTCGCTTCCAAATCGGCAATAGATTTTTCGAGGGTTGCCTCGTTGAAATTTTCGCGTGGCTTTTGTGTCGCAACCTCCAGACCGGCAGACGACTTTAACATCTCTAAATATCGAGGTATCCGCTCATTGCGAGGCAGATAATACGGATGAAACAGACTCATATTGTGTAAATGTCCAAGCACTTCCAAGTCGGGAGTAAGTGTCAGAATGTCTACAGAATCGGTGTAATTTTGTCTAAGTTTCGTTGCCAAGGCGGCTGCATCTGCACCTTTGGCACCTGCTTGCAGCTCAGGCACATCCCTAAGCAGGACCCAGACGTTCACAAAGTGCGTGTTGAGTAATTTGATAATTTTCGGCGAGGAGAGCGGACCCGCTCTCAGACTTTTGCCCGACCCTCAGCACGATTCATCGTCAAGTACACCAAACAAAAGCACCGCATGAATCAGACGATCCAATGCTTTCGCGCGTTCAACCGCATCTTCAATCGGGGTCCACTCGATTTCAAAAAACTTGTAAAACGCATTCTGAAACTTTTTCTCAACTTCTTCCTTAGCGATAGCAGTTTCCCAATTGATCAATTTTGGTTCCGTCTCCGGTAAGCTGTGGAGTTCCATGCGAGGCACAAACCCTATATCCGCAGTTCTAAAAGCACCGATATCGACATTGCTATTGCGTCTCGGAAGCGATAGTGTAAATTGAGAAATCGTTCCACTGTTAAGATCAATGGTTAGGTATCCAGCGAATTGTGCCGGTCTAAAGTAGGCACCGATGGAGTCGTCCAGTATGAACCGCGCATGGATTCGGAAAACGATGTCAGTATATTCAGGCGAAATTGCCCGTAAGCCCGCTTTCGCGCCGTTCTGACCGTGTCTGAGATTCATTGTTGCACGGGGGTGAAACTGACGCAGAAACGGGAGAATTCCATCCAGATCCAAATCCCAGACATCACCCACATCGACGATTGACGGTGGAAGAAAGACTTGAAAATCCGCTGCGTTGTAATGTTTCAATGGTTCCACCGGTCCGGGGTTGAACAACTTCAGCCACTGTTCCCATGTCATATCCACCGGTTCTGACCATTGTGCCTTGGTCCGATTGAACTTCTCCTCCGCGGCCCAATGCAAGTTGTTCGCTGTGTTCTCAATCGGATCCCAATGTGCTTGCACCGGGATATTTTCTGAACCACTTAGCACATTGCGAAGGTCTATCACTGTTTTTTCTCCTATTGTTAGGACGGCTTAGGAAATGCCCTGTGTCCGTCTGTTGGGGGTGGAACTTTAAGCAACTCATACATCACAGCGCGTGAAGGCAAGAAACGCGCCCATAAAGAAAACAAGGTTGAACAGAAACAGCAGTAGAATATCCAAACCGGCTTTGGTAAACGCGGTGGAAAAACCGGAAGGGGTGTCGTCAAATTTTGGAATCTTATCCAAACTTATCTGAGCCTTCCGTAATTGCTGCCTGTCCGCATCTTTGAGAAAGAGGTTGGGATTGAACGGGTATTCCTCATAGGTAAACTGTAGGAGACTACGCCGATATTTGATCGCCTTCTTGAAAAACCGCTCGTAGTGTTTGATACCGGTGCCGACCAACGCCTCACAGCCGATCTGATAGATCGCCGTTGGGGAGATACGGGATATGTTCTGTGCGAGTTTCACTTGATGGAGTTGTTGTTGGCGGTATTCATTGTAGATCGCTTGCTGGGCATCGGCGATTCTGGCGGCACGGGTCAGGGGTTCGCCCGGCGACCAGTGTGCGCTAAATCTATCTCTGCCGTATCGATTAAGGATCTCGTGCGTCGCATCGCTTGCCTGTCTGGTGACCGTTTTCTCATCGGGAAGTTCCGCCAATCGACTTGCAAGCAATCCGCCTGTCCGCGGGATAAACACCGCAAAACACACCCACACCAGAAGGAGTAGGACGAGACTGACGGATGAACTTCTCGTGAGGCAGGAGATGAACAATCCGAGTGTGGCGAACACAGAGATATAAAGGACAGAAAACAGAACGACCCCGCCAATCTGTAGCCAGTAAGTCGGTTCAAAAGGCAGAACCCCAAAAAGGGAGATGATGAGCACGTTCATGCAAATACCCATGATCAACGGAATCGAGAGGCTGATGATTGTGCCGATGTATTTCCCGAAAAGCAGCGTTGCGCGCGGGAGCGAATTCGAGAGACAGAGGCGCAGCGTGCCTGTTTCCGCTTCGCCTGAGATACTGTCATAAGTCATCGCGAACGCTGCAAAACTCAGGATAACACCGACGGTAAACACCCAATCCAATGCGTCAAATTTTTGGAGTGTGTAGTTCCTGCGCAGGATCGTTTGGGGGCCGACAAGTTCAAACGCATCCACTGAAAAGGCGTTCGGCAGGTCTTTTTCGTGCCCTTCAGCGATGAATCCCAATGGACTCGGCGCACGATATATCAGCAAATAGCGACTGACCACACTGTGTAAACCTCTCTTCGCTTTATCTTCCAGAAGTCGCAAGTTTTCGCTGACATTTTCACTGTAATCCGCGACTTGTTGGCGGTAGTCGTGGATATATAGCACGCTTCCGGTCAACATTAAAACGATTACGAGAAGCAACGTCAGGGCGAAACGGAGACTCTGTAGGTGGTCTAAAAGTTCTCGCCAGATAATTTCACGTAGCATTTTTCACCTTACCTCGCTTTTCAGGAACATCGCGCCGGTGATCAGAAATAGCAGAATGTTTAGGATCATCAGGTAAACCAAATCCGGGAGAACACCGCCGAGGGCGACGTTTCCCCACGCCGGTCCACTGCTAAAGACAGGCATGCCACTTAAGTCAAGCCGTTCCACATCATCCCAACTCTTCGGTGTGACGTTTTCAAAAAACGTTTCTTCGTCCGATGCTGCGAGACCCGCTTGTGAGGGCATATCGTTGAGATTGACGGACGTGAACCAGTTGATAGTTGAGAAAGCACCCTGTTCCTGCATGTATGTCATTAGGGTCTTCCGGTAATCCTGTGCTTGCTGGATGAATCGCTCATGTCGCCGCAAATCCGTGCCTGACAGACCCGCAGAGATATTGTAGTAAACCCATGCTGGAGAAAGTCTGGAAAGATTTTCAGCTAAGACGGTCTGTCTTTTCAACGAGTGGTAGTATTCCTGATGGAGGTTTCCTATCTGCTCTGCGTATTCAATGCGGTGTGGAATGTAAAATTTGGCACCGTCAAGATACCAGCGCATCGCCTCTCTGGATCCTGTTAGCACGTGGAATGCAAATGGTAGATTGCCGCTGATCACACTGCGTTCCGATGTAAAGTAGGATCCACTTCGATGCTTTGCCCCATAATCTCTGATTTTCTCCCGAAATACTGTCTCGATCGCCGCGCTTTCTATGTTGACCACTGATTTGGAAGGTATCGGTCGCACCTGCTTTGTGATATACACGGCACCGTTTGGGATGATGAACACAATCACAATCCATAGGAATAGCAACCAGACGAGTGCCCTCGCCGAGCGACCGGTGATTGCCGAAACCAGCATTGAAAGCAGGAAAAAGACGGAGAGATATAACGCCAAAGCCGCGAACAGTAGAGCAAACCGGCTCCATTCAGCAGTGTGGAGTTCTATCATCGGGTTTAGGTTTATCAATAGTGCCGCGGCTATCCAACCGATCGCGAGTGGCACGAGGAGACTTGCCATCCCGCCGAGGTATTTCCCAATCAGGATATGGTATTTTGAGACTGGGTTTGAGGCGACAAGTCCGAGCGTTCCCCTTTCACGCTCACCGCAGATGACATCGTAAGCGATGGAAATCACAAACAGGCTGAACGCAATCTGCACCATGAGTACCCCATCAACAGCAGCAAAAACGTTCAGAAGTGGGTTGCCGCCGCCGAGTATTTTCGCTTCCGTGGGGACATCTTCGTAGGAAACCTTTACCGTGCTTCCGAGCTGCCTTTCCATCCCTAAGCAAATAACGCTTAAGGGTTCAGGTGGTTTTGTTACGTCCACCCGCAGGTATGAATACACCTTCACCGCCTCAAGAGCGTTCCGGTGTCCGATTTCTGCAGCATTGTGGACGCTGAGTCGCTTCTCGTAGTCCTCCATCAATACATAAGTGCTGGCGACGAAAAGCGCGAGGCAGACGACTAACCCGATGAGTAGACGGACGGAGAGGATGTTCTCTGTGAACTCTCTTCTGGCGATTGTCCAGATAGGGGACATCTAAAAGTCTCCAGTTGGTGAAGGGAAAAGTAAGCGGTTTAGTCTTGCGATTGCACCTTTACTGCTTCAGCGACGAGCATCTCCAAATTTTCCGTTCTCGCTTCATGTGTAATTAACTTGCCGTTCCTATCAATAAGCCACAGTTCAGGAGTACCAGCGATATCATATTGTTGTAAAAGTGACTCCGCTGCCACGTCGAAAATTTGTCGCCACTGAAGGTCATTTACTTTGATGTAGTTACCCAAACTACGCATTATCGCTTCTTCACTATCAAGGCAGACCCCAATAATATCGAATCCCGCATCTTTATAAGTATCGTAAACTTTCTTGATATCTGACGTTTCCGCGGTGCCAAAATCCCTCCAGACCATCCAAAAGTGAAGCAAAACGACTTTTCCATAATAATCCCGAAGCGAAATCGGATTCCCATCAAGGGCGACTACGGAAAAGTCAGGGACAGGTTTTCCAACCAATTCGTATCTCGGATTAGACTTACGCTCATACGCTTCAGCGAGTTCAGTATTGCCTAGCTTCCTATGAATGTCGGCAAGCTTATAGAAGATGAATTTATTGTCTGGATACTGCTGCTCAGCTACCTGAAAAAACACAAGCAGATCCTCGTATCGCTCCACCATCTTGAGTATGTCAAACAGCGTCTGATATCCTTGAAGGTCTTGTATCATTCCCGACTTGAGACGTTCAATAAGGGCAGCTGCTGATTGTTCGTTTCCTAATAGGGTGTGGAGTCTGACAAGCTGCGGGTAGAGATTAAAGAAACGTTGACCATCAGGGTAACGCTTATCATCAGGGGGGCGCGCGAGTATTTCTTCAATAGCAGTGAGCGCCGCTGCGTGGCTACCGTACATATCCTCCGGCGTGTGTTCCCAAATCTTGGAAGACCTATAAATCTGAGAAGCAAAGCTTAAGTTCAAAACACCAGAATCTTCATTCACATGGTGCCAACAACGGACAAGTGGGACGACATCACCGAATACCAAACGTTGTTCATTTTTCTTATCTCGATATTCTGGGGCAAGCGCATACCCGTAACTCACCGGCATTCTCGGATCTATGTCCTGGAGAAAACCTATCCTTCCAATTATATTGCTGATTACAACCAAATCTATGTTCGGAAGAAAACCTGCTTTCCCATCTTCGGCATCCGCGGGACAGATGAAGACCGATGCATCTGGCAAGTATTTCGGATGAAGATCTGAGAGCCATTCAGGAAAATCTCCGTGTTCCTTCTCGTAGTTCTGAATTGCCTTGCCGATTGCAATCAAATTTTGTGTGCAAAGTTCTATGTTCCGCTCGTGCATTTCGGAATTCCCTCCTGCAGTAGATGTCAAAAACATTTCAGATTCCCGTAAACGCTTTCGCGCCCGATGCAGACGCGTGTTAATCGTGCTTACAGAGATGCCTAAAAACTTACTAATCTCTTTGACCTTCATTTCACCGAGATAGTAGAGTGTCACGACGGTGCGTTCACTCTCTGGCAGTCTTGCCAAAAGTTTTTTGACGGTCTCACGGCGACGCTCAGAGGTCGCTATCTGCCTTTGTTCCGATAGGTAGCGTATGTAAGCGGATTTCTCGATTTCTGCCGTAGGTGTGTCTTCCAGCGATTGCACCGTCCGTTTTTTCTTCCGCATCCAATCGATGCAAAGCCGGTTTGCGATAACGTACAACCATCCAGCAAATTGAAGGGGATTCTTGAGTGTCGGAAGTTTTTTGTGTGCCTGTAGGAAGGTGTCCTGTGTAATCTCTTCGGCGTGGTGAAAATCGCCGATTTTTCGCCACACAAACGCGTGAACACTCTGTTGGTATTTCTGGACTAAGACGCTAAATGCCTCGTCATCGCCAGATAAAATATTGTAAATGAGCTGAACATCGTCTTCTCTTTTCACGAGGATCCCCCAATGAATAAGTTTGGTTGTGTTATATCTATCAAATAGCTGCATCAAATGCGGTGCCTTATAAGCTAACCATCGCGGTACGGTTTATCTGTCTGTATATTAAAGACGAATTTATGTACAGAAATCTTACATAATTTGCAGAAAAGAAAAAAAATATCGGGTTTTTTAGCCGTTATTGTGCAGATTCGGGTTTATAAAGTAACCTCATGTCTACGACAAATTTACGCTAATACTGGATAAATGTTGTTAGCATCAATACTTCCTCAATCTTTAGTGAAGCACATCTGTACAGAAATATAAAATACGGGTAAGTTTAGAGAAATGTCTAAACATCAACACGAAGGAATGAAAGAAACGCCCCTGGGAATAATATTAGAAAAAACACGGATAATAGCATAATGTCCATAGATGCAGCGTTATAGGCACCACTGAAACTGATACGATCCTCAAACTTTGGGATTGATTCAAAGCGTACTGGCTTTTGCGAGGTACCTTCTTTGGGACCGAGTGCATGCGGACTCTCTGGATCGGCACGATCGGCTTCGATGAGAAACGCCCTGAATTCATCAGCATACTGACGCACGTGCGCTAAAAATTGGACGTGCCGTGTGAAACCGGTGCCAGCAAGGGATTCAATGGCATAGCGGACGCTTGATGCAGGCGATATACGGGTTATGGATCTCGAAAATTGAACCTGAGCAATCTGAGCATTTAAGTGTTCTTCATTCAATTTCTCGTTATCTCTTGCATCTTCGGTGAGGTATTTCGACCACAATAATGTTTCCTCTGTTGCTGGAATCTCTCGCGAGGGTGTTTTACGCCAAAGTTCGTCGTACTGCTCAAAAAAACGAGAGGCGAGAGATTGTTGACGGGCGGTAAGTTCGTTATGAGTCATTGTCGGCTGTAAACCACTGGTAAGCGCGCCGATTGTGGAGGGTAGCAGGACGACCCAAACAACCCAAATCAGTAGGAGAATCGTGAGACTCGTTGACGAACTGCTCACACGAGAGGATATGAGCAGCCCCAACCCGAGAAAGATTGACACCTAAACAAAAGCAATGAAGACAATGACTCCCAATCGTCCCCACTCGCTCGCTGCCAATGGAACACTTCCTGAAGTGTAAAGGAGAAAAAGGTTAATTAATGCGGCAATTAAAAAAGGGATACTGATAGTTATCAATGCTGCAAGCAATTTGCTTACCAGTACAGTGCCACGTGAAACGCTGTTGGATAGCGTCAGTCGTAAAGTGCCGCGTTCTTGCTCTGAGGAGATTGCATCGAAAGTGAACAGGATCGCAACTAAACTCAACGCTATGGAGATTATATCTCCCCAATCAACATTCGTGTAATCCGGCATAAGGTCCCATAGACTTGGGTTGGATTGTGGGTATTTCATTCGCCATGTCGTGCTGATTGAAAAACGACTTGATGTCATGAACAGACCTTCGCCAACGCCGTCAGCGGATTCGGGTATGAAAGTTTCACCGCCGTTCGCACAAAAGGAGAGTGGACAAGGTTTTTTGTAGAGAGGACCGGGGCCTTCTGTGAGCAGCTTATACAGACTGTCTGCATTGGATCTCATTTTATCTAAAGATGCTGAGACCTTTTTTTGATATGCCGTTGATTGTGCTGTGTGTTCGCCAAGATAGCCGATTGCGTTGACGATCATCAGTCCGACAAGCAATACCGTTGTGAAGGCGAACCGCAGGCTGTTCAGATGGTCGTAGAGTTCGCGTTTTGTGATATGCCAAATCATTTTGAGTTCTCGGTTATCAGTTGTCAGTTTTCAGTTAAGAGGCTGTCGCTTAGATTTCAGCTATCAGTGGATAATTTTCAGCTGTCAGTCATTGTTTATCTGCTATAGGAGGGTTTTGACTTACCAAAACATCTCTTAACTCTCACTGCGAGACAAGTCGATAACTGATTGCTGAAAACTATTCTATACTTCCTGCCGTACGAAGATTAAAAACGTCGTCATAAACAGCACAACGTTAATGAGAAACAGGCAGGCAATATCACCACCGGCATGCTTTACGTTGGTTGAAACGTCTGCAGGATGATAAGAAAATTGAGGTAAATCGCTCCAATCAACCTTTCCTTGGTCAATGGAGAACCATTTCCGGGAAGAAAAGGCTTCCTTATCATAGAGATAATCGATAATCGTTTGCCGGTATTGTTGGACTGTTGTGATAAAATCCTCAATGCCATAAAAATCTGTTCCTGCCCATGCTTCGGTTGCGAAGTCATACATCGCCGCTGGTGAAAGTCGCATCAGATTTTTCGCCATGTTTGCTTTGTGAACGTAGACGTGATCTAAGACTTTTTGTCGAACCTGCCATGTTTTCTCCGCTGCACGGATGCGTCGCGGTTCTGAGAATTGAAAGTAAGCTTTGACATGAGGAATCTGTGGTTCTGAATCTGGATCGATACGCGTCCAAAGACGGGTTTCTACCTTAAAATACTTGAGGGTCATTGGGTCGGAGGTATGATAAGCACCGTAACTTCCTGAAGGCGGTACATTGAAATTCGGATCTTCCCCGTCAACGCTATCGTTCCTTAAGAAATCTGTCTGCTCTCTTTCAAACGCTTCCCATATCTGCTCAATTTCACGATAGGCGGCTTCCAATTGAGAAGGTGTCTGCCAAAGTTGATTGACCGTAAATACACTCAAACTTGGATAGATCAGGACAAGGGTGCTCCATATCACCATTGAAAGCATCAAGGCGGTTGCAGTCCGGCGAGTGACCACGGAGATTAACAATCCTATCAGATAGAAAACGGAGAGATAGATGATTGAGGTGAACAAAATACCGCCAATCCGGAGCCAATCATCCGCACTCAGCGAAATTGACCGCGACACAGAAAATAGGATCAGGGCAAGTAACAAACTCATGACTACCGGAAGAATCAGACAAGCCATCGCACTGATGTACTTTGCCAACAGAATAATAGGACGACTGACGGGGTTTGCCATTGTCAAGCGGAGCGTGCCTGCTTCCCGTTCTCCGGCGATTGCATCGTGGGCGAAAAGTAGTGCCAGTAGACTGAGAATTACCTGAAAGATCAAAACGAGATCGACACTGGAAAATAGGTTGAGGAAAGGATTATCTGCACTGTGGGATCTGGTGTCCCAAAGGGTTGGCACAAAGGTATGACTGGCAGTGATGGAGTTGCCGAGCCGTCGATCCAGACCTGCATTGAAAATACTCAGTGGGTTGGGTGGTCGATCTACAAGGATTTCTCCTTCCATCTCTGAATAGGTGCTTGCTCTTTCTAAAAACTTCTGATGATGTTGCTTCACTGCGGTATCGTAGCTTGTCAGACGACGTTCATAATCAGCAATCAGCACGACGGTATTCGCAACGACCAGCGACAGCGTGACAATCATTGCAACGAGAAACCGAAATGTCATGAGGTTGGCGAGCAATTCTCGCCGAATGAGTGTCAGGAACATTGCATTATCACCTAATCTGAGAGAAGAGCTTCAACCATCCAAATTAAGGGCTGGCCGTTTACCAGATGCGGACCTTCAAAACTGTATTGCCAATTTCCCACTTTATCAATCAAGATGAAAGAGGGGCTTGATTCAATCTGATAAGCTCTGCCCACCTCCCGATGCGGGTCAAGCAGAACGGGCCACGGTAGCTGATATTCATCTAAAAACTCCCGCACTTTGTGAGGGGCTTCACCGTCATTGATTCCCCAGACGACGACATCATTGACTTTACTGAATCGTTCATAGGCGAGTTTGACTTCTGGAGTCGCCATCATGGGTTGTGAAACCCCAACGGTAAGCAAAACAACCTTTCCAGACATCGCCGATAGGGTGTAGGTCTCTCCTTCCAAAGTCTCTAACCGAAAATCCGTCGCTTTCTCATTGAGCCTGTTCGTGACAAGTTGCTGGCGGATTTTTTCGAGGTCAGCAGCTTCTCGGATCCGGTATTCGGCTTCGGTATCTTTGAGGAATGCATCAAATGCATCGGTGGTTTTCCGTCGTGCGATTTGATGATGGACGCGTTCTAATCCAGCGCGACCTTTCACTTGATGGATAGGTACAGCGTGTGCATCGACATGGGAACGTCTGACCTTTTCCGACTGAAGAGGAGGCGCGAAGTGTGCGTTGGCATAGTAGCGTCTGGCTTCTTCCCATGCTCCCATTCCCTCCGCCGCCCGTCCCAGTATATAGAAGTAATTGAGGGTACGCTCGTTGAACCTTGTCCAGAGGGATCCCAGATAATCCGGTGCATTTGTGCTAAGCGCGTCATACGCTTCTTCCCACCGTTCCTGCTGGAGGTAGATTTCAGCGCGTAAATGCGATATCCTCTTGTGCTCTTTTTCTACGGATCCTTTGTTGTTTTCTACGAGCCACTTCTGTTCCTCTGCCTCACCCAATCTGATTTCAGCACGTTCTAAAATTTCATAAGCTTTGTCCAATCGGTTATTAAACTTCAGCCGCCATTCAACGGTTGCTGTATAAGCCCAGCCGAAATACTGCTGTGTATCTTCACAGTAAGCAAGATGTGCCTTCAAGAGTCCATCAGTAAGTTCATCAAGGTAGTCATCGCTTGCCAGAGAACGGTCCGCCTCGGCTAACCTCAACATTTTTTCATAAGCTAACATATACCAAGATAATTCCGGGGCATCTGAGACGGTAAACGCATCAATGACGCACTGGTAATAGTGCCACTTTTGAGATGCCTCTTCGCTCTGTTCAGCTAACCCGAACAGTGCAGCTTGATAAATTTCGGTATTGGGATATTGCAATATCTTATCAAACAAACGCAGTGGAACATTCTTTGCGAGACCTGGAAGACACCTATATCCCCAATAGGCAGTTTCTAACACTTCCAGATTTTCTGGGTGTGTCCTCAGCAGCGTTTCGATTTCAGGGTAGATCCTTTTTCTCGCCTCTTCTTCTGGGAGCGTCTCGGCTATCAGTTTCCATTGAGAAAGGTAAATTTCTAAGTCCATGGTCAAAAGCTCCTGATCTACTTGTAAACGTTTTCGTGCCCGGTGGAGCCGACTCACAATCGTGTTCACCGGTACATTCAAAAGTTCACCTATTTCCTTTGTTGGCATTTCACCCAGATAGTAGAGTGTCATGACCTCGCGTTCACTCTCTGGTAGTTTTGACAGAAGTTCTTCAGCGATTTCATAACGACGCTCGATTGCTTCTGTCTCGCGCTGCTCCGATACATAACGCTCATACGTTAAGTTATCTATTGCTTTTATAGACGGGACATCCAGCGGTTGCATCATAGGTTTCTGCTTTCGCATCCAAGCAATGCAAAGCCGATTCGCAATAACATAGAGCCACCCAGCAAATTGACTGAGGTCCTTGAGCGTCGAAAGTTTTTCATAAGCTTGGAGGAAAGTGTCTTGCGTAATCTCTTCAGCGTAGTGAAAGTCACCGATCTTCCGCCACACAAGGGCATGAACACTTTTTTGATACTTTTGGACTAAAGCGTTAAACGCCTCATCGTCGCCTGACAAAATTCTTTGAATTAACTGAACATCGTTTTCCTTTTCCACGAGGTTCTCTCCTAACAAACAGATTGGGTGTGTTCGCATTCACCAAAAGGATTACCAAATGCTGAGTCTTTATAAAATTGAGCAATACAATACGGTTCATACCGCTACTGTTTTAAAGACGCGATTTTAGGCAGGAAAAATTGCATAATTTGAAAAAAAGTGAAAAAAGGTGTTTTGTGTTTTCCAAAGTGCCCTTTATTTTCGGGTTTTACTATTAAAAGAGAGAAATTTTAGAAAAAAAGGTTTAAAAGACTTGCTAAGAAAAAGTTGTTAAGGAAGGGTTGGAAATTGTGTTTGGATTGCTTGGAAGAGGGTTGGTTGATTTAAAGAGACTAAGGCTGTCGAGTTGTCCGAAGTGGATAACGCAACAGCCTTAGATAAGATATACGGTTAGAGACGAGAATCTCTATTCAAAACCGCTGACTTTCGCGGCTTCAGGTGCACGGGTCGGGAGTTCTTTCTTCGCTAACGTGTCTTCAGGCACGTAACCGGAATAGTCAGAAATCTGACCGTGCGTCAACGCATACACCACGACGTTCGTCATGAAACGATAGACACCGGGTGAATAGTGGACACTACGTGTCGGGAGACTGACAGACTCCATTGCGCACATATAGTCGCGACGGACAACGATGACCGACAACTTGTCGCCGACGGAGATACCTTCGAGGTAGTTCCGTTTCGGGGGACGTGTACCCCACCAGAAGATGTCGAATCCGACTGGGGGTCCGCCCATTTCATAGAAGTTGTCATAGACTTCGTGATCGTTGGCAATCCGTTCAATCTGATACTCAGGCATGACGTAGCGCATCTGTGCGAGGAAGAGACGAATCATTGCCTGTGCGGGAGCGTTCACACCGCAGTCGTCAAAGACGAGGAATCCGCCTTTTTCGACGAGGTAGCGACGCATACCGGCAGCTTCAGTCTCAGTGAGACGGCTATCCATCTTACCACCACCGTACTGCCGTCCGAGCAAGTTACGGGAACGGACGAGTGATGGATCGTGTCCTGTCATGAAAACGAACGGTGTTTTGAAGAGGTTAGCATCGGTAAGTTTCAATGCGCCACCTTCAACGTTCATGTCGGTTTTGATTTTCGTACGTTCATTGAGCCATTTCGTCAATGCGTTGAGAGAAGAGGCATCTGCCCACCAGTCGGAGAGACTATGACGAATCCGTGTGAAACGGAATACGCCGCGGATGTCTTTACCTTTACCGATAACACGTCCACCGGGTTCGCCTCTCGGCAGGGGTGGCACTTCAACGTTACCGAGTGTGATGTTCTCAACGACATCGCTGAGTGCGTCACGTGCGGCACCGACGTTTTCGACCATTGCAAGTCCGGGTGGACGTTCAAAAGCGACCTTCACCTGTACTGCGGTCCCTGCGACACCCCGACCGATATTAGCCGGTCCGGCGGAAGGCGCGTTTGCGACAGGCGCGGAGAACGCTAAGGCACCAGGCGCATCTGATACTGGAAGGTCTGTATGGGTTACAACTGTCGGTACGGGTGCGTTCGGTGTAACGACTTTCGGTACGTTCGGGTTGATCGGTGCGTCAACTTTAACTGTTTGATTCGAGAATTCGAGTACCGTCTGCGGTTGGAAACTTGACTTCGCGACGAACGCTGTCGTTACACGGGGTTGTACTTGAACCTGTTCGACAACGACGGTGTTCTGTGTCGGGACAGTCGGCTTGATAACCGGCTTGACGACGGGTTTCCGGACCTTCGGCTTCGGCGGCTCTTTGGCTTCGAGCACTTCAGCACCAACGAGATCTTTGAACTGTTCAGTCTGTGTGACCAAAACGAGTCCAGCAACAAAAATGATGATCCCGTGGATGACCAATGAAGTTAAGAAGGCACCAGAGGTTTTTTTTGCGCTCATTCGTTATTACCTCCAAGGGAAATAGGTTTGCGTATCCTGCGAAAAGTAAAGATTGTTGATGCAGAGATATGTGCAATTTCCATGCCAATACAAAAACGCTGAATTTGCGGGTAATCTCTGCATCAAAAGGGTTAAGCTGCACAAAAACGGGCAGCCGACGTTTTAAGTTGCACAAAAACGGGCAATCTTCGGCGGCGTTCGCGAACTGATAACGCTCAGTTTACTCCGCCAAATCTTCCTCATCATCAGACCCTCTCGCAAAGAACTTCTCAATGCGTGGATCCGCCGCGTTATCTAAGCCGAAGATCGCAATATTTTGCTGTGTAACGCTGTCAAGCTGATTAATCAGCCATTCGTCTTTCTTTTTCACCAAATAAATATGCGTTTCACCCGGGTAAGTGCCTTTATAGCAGTTGTACCCAAGTGCACAGGCTTCGAGTGAGCTGCCTTTGTAGCGGATCCAAACTTTCGATAGGTTGGAGTTCTGCCCCCATTTGTTACCTTTTGTGCCGATACCTTCCCACAAGCCCAAGATATTGGTTTTGATATTGTGCCAACCTGTGGCTACGGGTACGGGTTCGTTTCCGGCAAAGATCGTTCCAAATTGAACGTTACCGGTATCAAATGTTTCCTGGACGGCACCGATATCGAAGTCGTTAAAGGCTGTATAGAAAGCATTATAAGCCTCTTGAATCGCCTTCTTCTCTGCCGCATAGTCGATCGGGGGTCTGGAGACAACGGCGGGTTCTTCACCCGTACTCGTCGTTGAGGTGGTACTTTCAGTCGGCGTTTCGGGTGCTTCTTCTTCGTCAGTACCGCACCCTACAATGCCGATGCTCATGATGCCGACTGCGAAGAAGACAAGCACAAGCCACATTAATCTCGATTGCATTTTTTTTCATTCCTCCTTTAGGTTCATCGTATAGCCTGCAAACCGATGTTGCAAGCTTGTAGCGTCCAAAAAATCACACATTACCTTCCAAACTTCGTTGTAATGCTTTTGATTATGTGTATAGGGCGAAACTAATTACCGTGTTGCTAAAAACATATTCACTATGGATACTGCTTGATAACATTATAACTTTTTTTTTTAAATGTGTCAAGTTAATTTATCCATATTGCAAAATATTTTATCTGCCATCAGATATTGCTGTTTTCTGATGGCAAATACTCGGCATCTTCAAGGATTTGAATTACGTCAGCAGCTTGGATTTTGGACATGCACCCGTCTTCTCCGAATCGGCAGTTTGTTTCTGGGCATGGCGGACAATTCGTTTTGCGCCGAATTGTCTGGCACATTGCACCCACAGGGCCAAAACGGGTCGGGTCTCCAGGTCCGTAGAGTCCTATCGTTCGAGTGCCTACCGCTGCAGCGAGATGCATCGGCCCGCTATCGTTACCGATAAACACATCACATATCTGCAAGATTGATGCCAATTGCGTGAGACTTGTTTTAGCGGCGATATTGTTTGTCTCCGCCCGCATCAGTCCTTGAATTTCGGTGATTATCGGGATTTCGTCTTTCACACCGACAAATAGGATTTGTGCACGCTTTCGTGCAATCAGCCAATCTGCGAGTTCGGCGTACCGCTCAGGCTTCCATCTTTTTGTGGGAATCGGGGAACCGGGATGGATAGCAATCAGAGGACGCTCTCTGTCGATATAAAGTGCTTCCGCGAAATCAGCTGCCCATTTTTCATCTTCTGGTGTTACCGCGAACGTAGTCGTCTGTATCGGTGTCGGGATGCCTACTCTGTGTAAAACATCAAGGTTCCGCGTCGTTTCGTGTGTTCCGGTAAATTGGGGTGCCCCTAATTTGTTGGCGACTTGCAGTGCTGCTCGGTCAAGGCGTTGCGGTGTAACCCGCAGAAGCGCGAAACAGACAGTTCGCCAATCGTTTCGGAGTTCTACTATCAGATCGTACTTTTGATGCCGTAGTGCCTGATAAAGTCGGAACGTTTGCTTTAGTGAAGCCGGTTCCGCTGCGCGGGAGAAAGCAGGTGAATTGTATTCTAAGACCTTATTAACATCAGGGTGTCTCTCTAAAACGACGCGGCTCCATGCACCGGTCAATGCGTGCAGTTCGGCGTTCGGATACGCTTGACGTAAATTTGAAAATACCGGCGTTGCTAACAGGACATCACCGAGATGATCGAGTTTAACAACGAGAATCCGTTTCGGTCTGAAATCCTTTGGCAAGGGTGTCCGATAAAAGAGCCACTGTACGGCAGCGGAAGCGATTAAAGTAAAAATTTCGGGTGCATTCTGAAACATGTTCTTCAGTTTAGCCAATACACGATGATTTGTCAAGAGATATAGAAGGAAACTAAACAACCAGATAAATTAAGAGTTTGCTTGACTGTCTTTTCAAAAAGTGTTATCCTTTTTTAACTTGTAACAATGGTCCGTTGTTACAAAGGTTTGGTGTCTGGCACCTACACTTTGATTTTAGACGGAACGCTCACAATTAGGACTTACGCATTGTAGCATGATGCACTTCGCATGAATCAACGGTATGAATGTCTTAGGACATGAACCGGGGCAGGTACGCCGCAAAACTGTTAGTTTGTGCGATCCGAAGAGTTGATAGATACCACGGATATCCACAATCTCTGATGGCGTAATAGATGGAATGAACCCATTTTGCGTAAGTCCTAACAATTTTTAAAATTTTGATTAGGATGGTAATTATTATGGCTACAAACGTACAAAGATTTC
>JAJEEK010000088.1 GCA_022821065.1 Candidatus Poribacteria bacterium | reverse complement strand
TAATACGCACACCCCGATGTGTGATAACTTGAGCATATTTTCCAGATGGATAGAACTCAGCGGTGTCTCGCGCGGCACAAGAACAAGTTTACGTCGCTCCTTAATACACACATCCGCGGCGCGTTGGATAAGGTTACGTGAAATACCACCTGCGATAGAAGCGATGCTCCCCATACTACACGGCACCACAATCATCCCCTCTGTACGGAAAGAGCCGCTGGCAATCGGTGCAGCAATGTCCGATTCGTGATGATAAATAACCCGCGGTGAAGAAACGCCAATAAGCGACTCCAACTCGAAATTGTTAAGGTCAACTTCAATCTGCAGCTCTTCAGACAGGGCGCGCGCACCCGATGCCGAAATTGTTAAATGGACCTCTATAGCCTCATGTTCCGTAAGAACCTCAAGCAGGCGAACCGCATAGACCCCCGCACTCGCGCCTGTTATGCCTACAATTAATCGTTTCAATGACTATATACTCCTTCGCGTGAGTCACACGTAACTGCTCAACAAGTAAATGTTCCCGCAAACCAGTTCTATTATAGCCAGTTCTGCGAAAATTGCAAGGAAAACTTGACACCCTCTTGACAGAAAAGTGCGCAACGGGTAAATTAAACGCAAATCTATTTGATGTCGCGTGTTGCTCATAGACGCATATTGTGAGGAAACTATGAACATAGATGCCTTAGACACACCAACACTCGCTGCGGATCTGGACGTACTTGAACGAAACATCAACGGCATGGCGACGCACTGCCATCAACTCGGTATCCCCCTGCGCGTCCATACAAAGACGCATAAAGTACCAGAAATCGCTAAACTGCAAATCGCCGCCGGTTCACAAGGTATCACCTGCCAGAAGTTAGGCGAAGCAGAGGTGATGGTAGATGCAGGGATTGATGACATCCTGATCCCGTATAATATCGTCGGGAAACCGAAACTGAAACGGTTGACTGCGCTTGTCCAACGCGCCCGAATTACCGTCGCCCTCGATTCAGAAGAAACCGCAACTGGAATCTCTCAACAAGCAATTGCTGATGGCTGTGTTGTGCCTGTTATCGTGGAACTCGATACCGGAAGTGGACGCTGTGGCGTGCAATCACCGCAAGCAGCGCAACACCTTGCACAACAGATTATGAAAACGCAGGGCATCGATTTCCAAGGTATCATGACGTATCCGAGCAACCGGCGCGCGAAGCCATTTATTCAAGAAACGCTTGATCTGCTCTCAAGCGACGGGATACCGGTGAACATCATCAGTGGCGGTGGTACAGGTTCGGAAGCAGCATCAAAGGATATCGGCTGTACAGAGACCCGCAGCGGCTCTTACGTCTATGAAGGTATAACCCGCATCGGCAATTCTGAGATGCTAACGCCTGAACGGTGTGTCTTACGCGTTATTGTAACCGTTGTTAGCACGCCAACGCCTGATCGGATTATCATTGATGGTGGTCAAAAGACGTTTACCAGTTACCCACCAACCCCGTATGGACATATCGTTGAACACCCCGATGCGAAGATTTACGGCATGTCAGTCGAACACGGACACGTCAATGTCAGTGAATGCTCACACCAGTTTAAGGTCGGTGAGCAGCTCTCGGTGATCCCGCTACACCAAGGGATGACGAGTAATCTTCACGATACACTTGTAGGCGTTCGCGGCGATAAAGTTGAGGTAACTTGGAAAATCGCGGGTAGAGGGAAAGTATTTTAAAATCCATAGGATTCCCTTATTGCCTGTTCATATTATTTAGAACTTACGCATGATGCTCTTTTGTAGCATAGGCTGTTAGCCTGTGCACTAAGAATGCCTCTGTTTTCAGAGTTTACCCGCTAACAGAGCATCGTATCGTCAAAATTGCGTGAGTCCTGTTATTTTCATGTCTCAAGGAGGAAAACCGTGATTCTACCGACACCCGAACAAAAAGCACAATGGGAAAAAGAAGGCTATCTCGTTTTTGAAAACGCGATTCAAGGCGAGGATCTTAAGCGGCTTCAAAATGCTTTCGACTATTGGGCAGACGCTTGCAAAGCCGAATGGCTGGATAGAGTCGAGGCAGGTGATGCCGCCGCAACCTTCTATGACATCCCGAATCCGCTTGAGAAGGATCCGATCTTTATTGATATTATCGACTATCCGAGCTACTACGGCGCATTAATGGAATTCACCGATCACGAACTCATTCTATTGGGACCACAGGTTCGGACTGTGGCACCGTGGCCCGTGAGTTACACAGGATGGCACCCCGATGTCGGATATGACAATCCACTCCATATTAAGGTGCAAATCTACGTCAACGATGTCGAGCCTGGAGGCGGAGAATTCGGTTTTGTACCGGGCAGTCATAAACCTGACTCAGGTCCCTATGCGCGCCCGATGCGACAGGAAAGTATGACCGGACATAAGACGTTCCCAGGTAAAGCCGGGACAGCGATTATGTTCAACTCTTGCGGATGGCACGTTTCAATGGACAATCATTCCGATACGCCGCGTAAGTCGATTATCCTGATTTACGAGAAGCGGACACCCGGACGTATCGGACCCGAACAGTTCGCTGCTATCTCAGAATATTGCCAGACACCAGAACGTCGCGCACTGTTTAGCTTAGATAGTTAATGAATGGAGGACCCTCATAATGCCACGAATTGATTCGCATCTGCACGTATTTACGAAGGCGACACCGGAATACCCACGCGAGACGACTCCCGTTTGCCCCGCGGAACGTGAAGAGTCTGCTGAAAAATTGTTAGATGTGATGGCGGAACATCAAATTGATCAGGCGGTTCTCGTCCAGATGGGGGGCGCGAGCATCGAAAACCATCGTTACCTACTGCAATGCCTCAAAGAATATCCAAACCGATTTTTGGGGATTGGATTAGTCCCAGAAGGACATCCGAACCCCGCAGAACACATGGCAGAGTTGACTGACAACACCGGAATTATCGGGTTCCGATTTTCTACATTTGGGGGACCGCGTGATATTTTTGCGAAGATGGATGTCCGCAAGTTTGCTGCGTATCCGATTTGGAAATGTGCTGCCGAGCGTGATTATGTCTTGTGGCTCTATCCGAACGCTATCAACGCACACCTCCTGCCATACCTGATTCAAGAATTCCCACAAGTTCGGGTCGTGCTAAATCATCTCGCCGCGTGCCCAGGAAAAGGGAAATTTAGCTGGGACGAATTCGGCAGACCTCAGATACAGGTGACAGGCTACAACCTTTTTATGCACACCACCTATCGGCTCGCACGCTTTGAAAATGTTAATGTCCATCTCTCTGGTCAGTATGCCTTTAGCAGAGAAGAATTCCCGTATAAAGATTTGGCAGGATGGCACCGGGGGCTTTTGGGGGGATTTGGCGCGAAACGATTGATGTGGGCAACCGATTTCCCGTGGATATTGGAAGAACCGGGGTATGGTAAACTTACCACAGTTATAGAGGAATTAATACCAAATCTATCCGAAGCAGAGTTGGCAGGTATTATGGGCGGGAATGCGAAACGGATTTTAAGATTTCCAGATCTTTGACAACGGGTTGTCTTGTGGATGTGCCTTGATCTGTTTGATCTATAGATACTTGACTCTCCCTGCCCGGACATCTTCGAGTGCTTCTTTGCGAAATTTATCAAGCTTCCCAGCTTTCACGTCTGCCTCGAACTGCTTTTCCCATGCTTCTTCTTCGGCGACGAGTGCTTCATGAAGTCTCTTTTCGAGGGTTTTCAGTAAGACGACTTCTGTCGGTGCCTCACATTTGACTTTTGGAACCTCTGGAATCCATCCGAGCCAGTTGGTTCCGTTGCTTTGGATGTGAGCGGTATAGGTCTCTTCAAAGATTTTGTCTTGAATTTCGACCTTCTTTATTTTTTTCATAGTTTTCTCCCTTGAAATCCAGTAAGCCAGATTTTTTCAGCGTTGGACAGATAGCACCACCTAAACTGATACTTAAGATTATACCATGGATCGCCGGTGAAATCAATCCGAAAACGATAAATTAAGGAGATAAAAATCAGAATCGGCTTCTGGCTTGAAATTCAAACGCACTCTCAATCTGTTCAAGTTTTAGCAACTCAAGCTGCGGGGACAAATGGATTGCGATGACATCAAAACGGCAAGGCGCGTCGAATCGGTTATGGGCTTGTAGATATCTCAAGGCGATTTTGGAAATCTGTTGCTGTTTCTGTGTCGTTACAGCTGCTTGTGGAGGCCCGAATTTGAGGCTGCGTCGCGTTTTAACTTCCACAAAGACGATACAGTCGCCATCTTGTGCAACGAGATCGATTTCACCGCGTCCGGATCGGTAGTTCCGGGAAAGGATTTGATACCCGCGCGCTTTAAGATGCGTAGCTGCAAACGACTCACCCGCTTTGGCGATGCTCAGACGTGAATGATCCATCCGTGTTTCCTATTCTGCCAAGCCCTGTCTCTTCAAGCACTTCGTCACTCTATTTCAATCATCGGAAAGTAATTTAAAAGTCTGACGATGAATATCCGATGCCCCAAACTGAGCAATCGCTTGTCGATGTTGTGCTGTCGGGTATCCTTTGTGTTTTTGGAATCCGTAGTGTGGGTAGGTGTGATCCAGTTCCATCATGATCCGATCACGGGTGGTTTTGGCGATGATAGAAGCAGCCGCGATGGAGTAACTTCGGCTGTCGCCTTTCGGGATTGCTTCGCCTGAGATGGCTGTTGTAGGGAGATTTATGCCGTCAACGAGGAGGTAATCTGGCTGTGGCGCGAGTTTTTCAATCGCATTTTGCATTGCCAATAAAGTTGCTTCAAGAATATTCAAACGGTCAACGACTCGGTTATCCGCGGCACCGATACCTATGGATATAGCAGCACGACGGATTTCGTCAGCCAATCGGGCGCGTTGTTTCGGTGTTAATTGCTTTGAATCTCTCAAACCGTCAATGCTGCAAGTGAGGGGTAAGATGACTGCAGCGGCAATGACGGGACCAGCCAATGCGCCTCGACCTGCCTCGTCAATGCCTGCAATCTGTTTGTAGCCGCTTTGTTGGCAAGCAAGTTCAAGATCGTCCATCGATATTCGGTTAGTTTCTGCGTTCTTTGACGCGTGCGGCTCTGCCCGTACGCTCGCGCAAATAATACAATTTCGCACGCCGGACAGCACCGTAACGGACGACCTGAATACTTTCAATGTTCGGTGAATGCAGCGGGAACGTCCGCTCACTTCCGGCACCGAAGGCGACACGTCGAACCGTAAAGGTCGAACGCAGTCCGCCGTGTGCGCGACGAATAACAGTGCCTTCATAGGCTTGGATACGTTCCTTTTGTCCTTCACGAATGCGTGTATTCACTTTGACAACATCCCCCGGACCGAAATCTGGGATATCGCTCTTCATATATTGGCTTTCGACGGATTCAATTAAATTCATGTTTTTCTCCTTCCCTCGCGTAATGCTTGGTTCGCTATACGATGTTAAGATTCCTTATGAGCTAAAAACTTTTTTCGGTTACTCCGTTAATCCTGCGCCTTTGAGGATTGCGATATCCTCTTGGCTGAGTTCCAATTTTTGGAGCAGATCAGGACGATGTTTTGCCGTGCGTTTGAGTGCCTCAGCATATCGCCACTTTTCGATATTTTCATGGTGTCCACTCAAGAGGACTTCAGGGACAGGCATTTCGGCAAACTTCGCAGGACGTGTATAGTGCGGATGATCAAGCAATTCTTGACTAAACGAATCGATATGCGCGGATTCGTAGTCGCCGAGAGCACCCGGAAGCACGCGCCCGATAGCATCAATTAAAACGAGGGCTGCAATTTCACCACCACTCAAGACGTAATCACCGATGGATACCTCGGTTGTTATTATTTTTTCCCGCACGCGTTCATCCACGCCTTTGTAACGTCCGCACAAAAGTATAAGATGCGACTCCAATGAAAGTGATTCCGCGAATCCTTGGGTCAGAGGTGTCCCTTGAGGGGTCAGATAAACGACGTTTGCGGTTTCCTCGGGGTTCAACGCTTTGATGGCTGCGAAAATAGGTTCGGGTTTAAGGATCATCCCAGCACCGCCGCCATACGGATAATCGTCAACCGACTTGTGTTTATCGGTCGTCCAATCTCGCAGGTTATAAAGATTAACAGCGAGTATATTAGCGTCGTGAGCGCGTTTGAGTATCCCTGTCTTTAACGCTGGTGCAATTATCTCTGGAAACAGGGCAATAACATCAATTTTCATTTCTGATTTTACCACTGCGCCTGCCGCTAACAGTCAATAGGATTCTTGCTATACATCCTGCCTCGGTTCGTCAATTAACTCAAGAATTACCTTTTTATTCGCGCACAAGCCAGCGGTATAGAGGACACTTCTGATTGCTTTCAGCGTCCGTCCGTATCTACCGATGATTTTTCCCAAATCCTCTTCTGTGACAGTCAATTCAATAATAACGACTGTTTCGCCAGTTACTTCTCGAACCACTACCTCATCGGGATAATCAACGAGAGATTTTACGATGTATTCAATCAAATCTTTGAACATGGTTCACTTTTGGCTTTCAGTAGATGCGTCCGCCACCTGCGTTTTCGTCGGTATTATTCTTCTTCCTCAGCAGATTCTTCTTCCTCAGCGGATTCGTCTGGTGTTGCTTCAGTCAGCAATGCCCCAGTTTCGGATTCTGTTTCTTGTACGTCTGTCTGTTCGGTATCCTCCGTCTCCTCGACTGTTTCAGTGGTTTCTTCTTCTGGCATCGGTCTCCCCAATCTTTCGTATTCAAATTTCATCAGGATCCCGCTTTGTGAGAGTAAACGCTTTGCTGTATCCGAGGGCTGCGCGCCGCGTCGTAACCATTTTAAGGCTTTCTCTTCATCAATGACCACGTCTGCCGGATCCGTTAGCGGATTGTAATGACCGAGGCGTTCTAAAAAGGCACCGTCTCTCTGTGCACGAGCATCAGCCGCGACGAGTCGATAGAACGGACGTTTTTTACGACCGTGTCGTTGTAATCTAATTCTAACTGCCAAAAAATACCTCCCAGTGGCATCTGTGCCACTTCATCTAAATTTTAAAGGTGATCCCGCCGTCGGGTTCACCGAAGTACTATCTGCGGCGTTTTCGCTTTCGAGGCTTTCGCGCCTTCCGTTTTGGACGAGGCATCGCCCCCATTTTCTGCCCCATTTTCTTGTTGAAAGATCCGCCGATCCCCGGCATTGCCATCGCCGCTTGCTGGTTTAACATCCGATTCATCATCTGAAGCTGCGAAACCAGCATGTTGATCTGATTGACTGTCGTACCACTGCCTTGGGAAATACGGAGTTTCCGACTTCTATCTAACAATCGAGGGTTCTTGCGTTCCTCAAGCGTCATGGATTCGATGATCGCCTTGGCACTACGCAAATGGCTCTCATCGGGTGTAAGGTCTTTAATCGGCAACTGGTTCTTAAACGGCATGAGATCCATCAATTGATCTAACGGACCCATATTTTTAAGCTGCTCTAACTGCGTCAAAAAATCGTCGAAATCAAGACCTTTGTTCTCTATGAGTTTACGTTCAAGGTCCTTTGCCTGATCCTCGCTGAAGACCTCTTCCGCTTTCTCAATGAGCGTTTGCACATCGCCTTGTCCAAGGATACGCGAAGACATGCGTTCTGGATGGAACTCTTCAAGCGACGCTGCCTCAATCTTTTCACCGACACCGATGAATTTGATCGGTTTCTGTGTGATATGACGAATCGAGAGTGCCGCACCCCCGCGCGCGTCGCCATCCATCTTCGTGAGGATAACACCGTCAATGTCCAAGTCGTTGTTGAAATTTTCAGCGACGTTTACAGCGTCTTGTCCAGTCATCGCATCAACGATGAGCAGGATTTCAGTGAGGTCAACGCCTGCTCGGATCTGCCGAAGTTCACCCATTAATTCATCGTTAACGTGCAAACGTCCTGCCGTATCAATGATAACGCAGTTATGTCCGTGTGCCAAAGCCTCTTTGACAGAAGCCTCTGCGATCTTGACGGGTGAAACGTCTGTCCCCATTGAGAAGACCGGCGTTTCCGTCTGCTCACCGAGGATTTGTAACTGCTTAATAGCAGCCGGTCGATAGACATCAGCGGCAACGAGGAGCGGTTTCCGTCCGTCTTTACGGAATCTAAGCGCCAATTTTGCCGCTACAGTTGTCTTACCGGCACCTTGTAAACCGACAAGCATTACGATCGTCGGACCGCTCGGTGCAATACGAATTTTCTCTGCCTCGTTGCCCATCAATTGTGTGAGTTCTTCGCCAATGATTCGGGCAATCTGTAGTTCAGGTGTAAGGCTTCCAAGAACCTCTTGACCGAGAGCACGCGCCTTGATCCGATCTGTAAATTCACGTGTGACTTTATAGTTAACGTCCGCTTCAAGGAAAGCGCGCCGAACCTCGCGTAAGGTATCAGAGATGTTATTTTCTGTGAGCTTTCCTTGCCCTTTCAATTTCTTGAAAGTGCTTTGTAACCTATCGCTTAAACTTTCAAACATGGTCTCTGTATCCTTTTGAGTGGGCGCGAACTGCATCGCGATCCACACTTAGCGCGAAAAATATGGACGCTATCATAACAAACGAAATTGCTCAGAGATACACTAATCCCTAATTATACAATTATAGCAAATTTTACGACCGATGTCAAACTTTTTTTGGAAAAGTCGTTAGTTATCAGAGGGTTGGTTTTCAGCTTTCAGGACGGTTTTCTGTCAAAACCTTTCGATTATTGGTTCTAATTACGAATAATGGAGGACGCAATTCAATGGTTCTGAACCATACTTTTTCCCGCTTGACACAGATAAGTATCTATGATAAAAATATAGGAATGAAAACAAAACGTACGCAACAACATCAGAAATTCACATCTTATACTGCGCTCATCTGCCTCATCAGTGTGCTAACAGGTTTCTACTGCGGATGCCAAGGCGAAACTTTTAACTTGAAGGTAGAGGGTGCCAGTTTTGAAATCGTGGAGAAATCCGGTGAACTGACGGAAAATGAAATCTGGGACGGACGGGTCTATATGACGGATACTGTCACTGTACCAGAGGGTATCACATTGACGATACGTGCCGGAACTATCGTCGGTTTTGAACCGATGGATACACCGAGCCTGCTTGTCGTAAAGGGTGAACTGTACGCCGAAGGATCACCAGATCGGATGATCGTCTTCGGTTCTTTAGGAAAGCAACAGACACAGGCACAAGAACCAGCAGTGGAGACGGCTTCCTCTGCATTTGGCACTGACGCGTCTCTAAACAAGCAACAAGGGGGCAGCAGGGCGACGGCTGCGAATACGATAAAAGCGGAGCCACCGAAGGCGGGAGATTGGGGGGGCATTCAGATAGAAACCACAAGTCCGAATAGCCGTCTCACATACGCTCGTATCCAGCATGCGAATGTCGGCATCAGGATCCGGACAGACGCAGTCCAAATTGAGAGATGCCTTTTCGGCGAAAATAGAACAGGGATAATATGTGAGAACACGAATCCAACGATTAGCAGTAGCGAATTTAATAGGAATGGCGTAGGTTCAAAGTTTCAAGGCAGCGCGGCGCCAGGTGTAGAATACAGCGAGTTTACAGCGAACCAATACGGGATTATATGCGAAGATGACTCGCGGCCGCGTATCCAGTATAATATACTCCGTGCGAATTACGAAAACGCGATTGTCTGTTATTCCACCGCTTCCCCGGAAATTGTCTCTAATAATATCACAAATAACGTCGGCTGGGCAGTCTACGATGGAGGTCGGCTCCGAGATAATTTTATTCAAGGGAATAAACAGGTCGGAGGCAATATAACAGAACTCGGTGTTGGGACACAAAGCGAGCAGTTTTACGGTGTAGAGGAAGCGTTTGAACCCAGGAATTCTCCGGTAGCGGAAGCAGGCGTGCCACGCGAAAACTTCTAACAGGAATAGGACTTACGCATGCGGCTCTTTTGTACCATAGGCTGTTAGCCTGTGCCACAAAAACATTGTGTTTTCCGAAAAATCTCAGTGAATAAAACCAGCTGTAGTCAAAATTGCGTAAGTCCTGAGGAAATCGAGATATGAACCGCTTCAGAGCCTATCTTGACCTAATCCGTTACCCGCTCTTTGCGATTCCGATCGTCGCAACACTCCCGGGCGCGCTCATTGCGAGTCAGGGACAGTTTACAGGGCGCGTTGCGGCGGCACTCGTTATTGCGCTGTTCGGCTACTTCGCTGGCATGATAAAAAATGACTACTTCCACCACGAAACAGACAAGCAGACGAACCCCGAACGTCCGCTTCCATCCGAACGACTGACACCGAAGCAGGCGATTGTCCCGGCAAGTGTTATTTACGGGTTATGTGTCATCGGCGGTTTTTTGCTCAATCTTAAAGCCGGTTTGTTGGTCATGGGGTTGGTGGCAATTTCGCATCTCTACAACGCCATTTTTAAGGCGAAAGGGATTTTAGGGAGCCTCACGTTACCACTGGGGATCGGGTTGCTGAGTGTCTTCGGTGCGCTGGCTGTGAGTGGCACCGTCCCGCGTCTGGCATGGTACGCCTTCGCTGCGATAACGCTTTATGATTTAGGCACACATATCACGACAACCTTCAAAGATCTACCGCGCGACAGACAACTCGGCATCCTAACGACACCCCTTCAGATCGGTGTCGGTCCGGCACTGCTGCTCTCGGCGATGGCAACGGTCGCTGCTTTCGTTGTCGCTTTCTTGCCTTACTGGTTGGAACCTGAACTTCAGAGGACTTATGTTGTTTGGGTCATCTTAGGCATCGTTGCCACTGTCGGGACGCGTATCTCGCTGTATCTGCAACCGAACGAAAAGAACGGATATTTTGCGCTGAAAGGCTCAATGATCGGTTCAATTTTCTTTTTTCCGTGTCTCGTCGGTGCGCAAATATCTATCGCGGTCTCTGCGGCTGTCATTGTGCCGTTGCTGTTGGTAACACTATTTCTGTTAAGTAGGACACGCCAAGAGGTATAAGTCTAATTTTATGTAAGACAGCGCGTAGGTTGGGTTGAACGGCGAACACTAAAAAGGTCTCAGATAGACAATCGACTTCACGGCGCATCGCATACCTTGAGTTTCCTCAAACCTGAGTGAAACCCAACGTTTTTTGGTTTTTCAGAGGTGTTTGTTGGGTTTCGTTAGGGTGAGTTATCAGAACACGATATTCTCGAAGAGCGTTGTTCATAGAGACGAGAGGCATTTGAATCTTTCCACTCAACCCAACCTACATCTACTTTTATAGGTGAAGTATAAAAAATTGTCCAAACTATAGTAGCCCTAATGACAGGGAATTAATAATTTTCAAGGCAGAAAAATTAAGACATCATTACCTTCAGAAGTAATGATGTCATTAGGAACCGATGATCGCCCCATCGGGGCGATCATAGCGAGGTTAATAGTTAAAAATATGAAAAACATTGTTTTGCTTATTACCGATACTTTTCGGTATGACAATTTAGGCGAACGCGCGAGGCGACCGATTCGCACGCCGATGCTCGATAAATTTGAGGCAGAGCGTGCGACTGCTATCGACAAATTTTATATGAGCAGCTTTCCCACCGTCCCGCACCGTACGGATATTTTGACTGCAACAGTCGGATGGCCCCACTACCCCTGGCAGCCCATTGATCTAAGCGGACGAAGCATCATCTCAAGACTCCTGAGCGATCAAGGATACGCAACGCAGCTGATATGTGATACGCCGCACCTGTTCAACGTCCGTTTCCAACACTGTTTCGATGCCGCGTTCCAGCATCGTGGACAGGAGGGCGACAAACCGCTTCTACACCTCAATGACGAGATAAAAGTCGTTATGCCGAATGAGAAGACGCGACCGCATCCCTCATTTCGTGGGCATACGTTGCCGAATACGCACCGCTGGACGAACCGCTACTACCAGTATGAGTCGGAGACGTTCTCCGGTAGGACCTCAGAGACCACAATCCGATGGCTGGAAGAGAACCACAGATCGGGCCCCTTCTTTCTCTGGGTCGATTTCTTCGATCCGCACGAACCGTGGGACCCACCCGAATATCTCGTCAAACGCTACGATCCGGATTACACCGGTCCCCCGATGCTCCATCCGAACTACGGTCTATCCACTCTCTTTACGGATGCGGAGCTGCACAATCTCTGGGCACACTACGCCGGTGAGGCTGAACTCGTTGATCGACATATCGGCAGGATTCTGCAGAAGGTAGAAGACTTAGAGCTATGGGACGATACGCTCGTCGTCGTGCTATCCGACCACGGGATGTCTATTGGCGAACACAGTCGGACAGGTAAATCCAATATTGACCCGAAAGATGAACGCTATTGGCCCACATACCCGGAAATCAACCACGAGATGTTCTTAGTTGCTGGTGGAGATGTTCCGCAAGGACAACGTCTTGATCTCATCGCACAGCCAATGGATATTATGCCGACGCTCTGCGAATTGGCAGGTGTTACTTTGGAGCCACCAAAACCGTTTGAAGGACGCTCCTTCGCGCAGTCGCTCCTTAACGGCGATGCACAACACAGAAAATACGCCGTAACCGGTTGTCACATCCGGGCACAAGGGGACAGTGTCCCACGCCGAGCGACAACGCCGTTCCTTGTCACTGAACGTTGGGGATACGCACCTGTCGGGGAATACGGTAGACCGGAACTCTTCGACCTACCCACGGACCCGATAGCAGAGAACGACATCGCTGCCGACAACATGGAACTCGTCAAGGAGCTGCACGAACTATTTATGTCGCATCTCACGGAGCATAACGCACCTGAGAATTTCCTCAATCTCTGGAAAGAAGAACCTTCTGGTGACGGAAAAGGTAAATGGTCAATTGACTATCCAGAGGATGAAGAATAAAATAACCTAAGTTGTTACTAACGCGAGTTGCTACTCACAAGTTTTGAAAGTTCAAGGAGATTTTTCAAACACTTTCCTCACCCCGTAGGGGTGGTATGTCTATAGAAACGGCGTATTGAAGCGAACGCACTCCGTAGGAGTGCTATGTCTATAAATAGGTGGCAACTTGGGTGAAAATAACAAAAAGGCGGGACACTAATGTGTTCCGCCTTTTATGAATCAATCAAATTAGGACTTACGCATGCTGCTCTTTTGTACCACAAACTGTATGAAGATTATAGTGAAACTCAAAAATAAGTGGACATATTCGTAGCATAAACTTCCAGTTTGGGTTTCCAGTTTGAATGCTCTAAATGGGCATTCAGACTGTTTGAGAGTGCCCAATTAATTATAGGTTTTACTATAGATTGTGACACCAGAACGCTGTGTTTTCCCAAAACTTTCATCTAACAGATAAGTCCTATCACCTAAGACTTTAAGAAAGTTTCGCTCGGATGGCATCAAAATCAGGTCCTTTGGGCATAACGAACAAGCAACTCCCTCCGCTACGTGCCTCCCATAGTTCGCCGATTTCGCGTTTCTCTTTCGCATCGTCAGCGGACCAGAGATGTATGCCTTTGGACTCAACAATAAGGTAACGTCCATCGGTTAAAAGGCATACAAAATCAGGATAAAATTTGTCGGTTGAAGTCTGTAGCCAGAAAGAGTGTAGGGGTTTGCGCTCAAGATTCCGCACCCAAAAATTCACTTGAGGCAACGTGTCTATGAACTGCGCACATTCAAATTCCTCACCATCGGATTTCAAATCGCTAACATCTCGGTAGTAATGTTTTTGAAATCGGTATGCCCCTTCATAACGGGTGTTATAGGGGTAACCGTGCGGGTCAAAGGAGAAGCAATGATCCGGTGAAACAACAACGGGAGTCGCAAATTCAGGCAGAAGATAATTTTGATATGCAGCTTGATGCACGTTTTGACGGTGGCTATCAATCTTCGCTGCAGCAGCATCTTTCAACGCATATTTATTGCGGATGAGAACCTCTATAGGTATATTACGCGCCTCAATAAGATAGTTGACTAACCGCTGCAGAAAAGGCAGGGACTCGCGCTGTAAAATATCAAGATGTTTGATGGTTCTATCAAGCCAGTCGGCAAGTCGTGTAGCATCCCACCCTTTATCCGGGGCAAGAAGCGTCATTTGTTGATGGAGCTGCCCCAAGAAACGCATTTCTACTCTACCCTCTTGAGACAGTCCAATCTCGCCGCGTTCCCCTGTACTAAATTCGGATGGAAATTCCTCCTCAGAGAGTTCAGCATCACATTCGGATAGCTGCCAAACGGTTTCTAAAAAACGTGATGCTTCAAAGTCGAGGTAATTTTGGTTCCGTTTGACCATCAACTTTGGAACTTTAAAAACTTCACCGCGCGCAGCAGGTGCAGACTCAGAATTAGGTTGCGCGCCGCCTCCAAAGACTGGTAATTCGGTTTGTTGCTCATCAGGTGGACAAATGAGATCTGCAGCGGCTTGCTTATCAAAACCGTTTTGAACGAGCCCATCCGCTAAAGCGGATGCAGTTTTATAGAAGTTATGAGAAGCGACAAAGGCATAAGCACTATTCAACGATTCCTGTTTCTTGCGTTTTGCTTTTGGGAGACGCATGACCCTCCCCAATATCTGTTCAACAGCAGTGGAAGATTTCATTTCGGCAACTGAACAGAGGACGTAGGCAAACGGACAATCCCATCCCTCCCGTAACGCCTGCACAGTGATCACATACCGAATCGGACATTCCGGGTCGTTGATGTCAACATCGTCAAGACCTCTGTCCTCACCTGTGGCTCGCGCGATCTGGTCTTCAGGAATTCTGTGTTCTTCAATTAGACATCTCTCAACAATCTCAACAGTCAAAGTCTCTTGGTCTTTACGTCTCGGCTGCGCCTGAATCAGCATAACGGGACGGATATATTCGCCTGTTTCTTCGCGTTCCTTCTCCGCATCTACCTCAAGCTCGTCTCGTTGCGCAATGGCAGCAGTGAGTAGCTGGTTCCAGTCCGGATCAGTTTCCAACTGAATCGGCATTTTAATCATATCTTCTGCTTGAAGTTCAGCGGCGGAGACTGTGTAAAGGACATTGGAACGGTTTTCCTCCATAGCAGGTGTTGCGGTGAATTCAATGATTGCGGATGGATTGAAACGGGCAAGTGTTTCAAAAGAGAGCTCGGTCCGGGCGTTATGCGCTTCGTCAACAATAACAAGCGGACGTTTAACACATAAGAGATTTGCAAGTGAATAGATAGGTTTACCGTTATCGTGCTCAATCTCTGAGAGGACATCGTCTGAAAGGTGTGTGAAATGTCCCATCAGCGCGCCTGAATCTTCATAAACCTTGCGTCCATCGGTATCCTCAACGCGGAACGCTTGCATGGTGGAAACAATAATCGTAGTTTTTGTATTCAGAATATGCGGTTGCAGATGAAGTGCGTCGCCAATAGTACGGATCTCCACCTTGTGTCCAGCGGATCTAAAAGCATCTCTGTAGGGATGATCGGGTTCTTTAAGGGCTTTGAGTGTTTGGTCCCGTATGGCATTTGAAGGGACAAGCCAAAGCACAATTGGACTCTCTGTCTTTAAGAGTTCAGAAGCCGTAATACTGACTGCATGGCACGCAACAAAGGTTTTGCCACCCCCTGTGGGAAGTCGTAGGCAGACATAGGGCATGCCGTGTAAACCGTCCAAGGCTGCATAAGGTCGTTGGGTGAGATCATAGAACGCAGTATTAACGTTCTGCAGACGCAAGCAGTTTTGATAGTATTCTGTCAACGTTTCAAGAGTACGTTCTTGGTATTCTTTGAGGGGTAGGTGCATCTTTTATTTTCACTATGACTAAAGTTTGGACAATTTTTGTAGAATAGGCTGTTAGCCTGTTCCCTCTTATGTAGAATAGGCTGTTAGCCTGTTCCCTCTTACGTAGAATAGGCTGCTAGCTTGTTCCCTCTTGTGAACCGTTAGAGCAATATTAGACTTCTTCATAGGCAGACGAACGGTTCAGTGAGATTCCCAACCCTGCGGCAACCTTCTCGAGTGTATACATTTTACCACCAGATCGGATGTATTCCTCTTCACGTTCTAACGCTTCAATGAACTCTGGACGCAATTCCAATCCATCGTCAGGATCGTAATCGTAATTTTCAAGAAACAATTCCATTTCCAAATAGCAGACGAAAAATTCGTAGAACTCAGCACGCAGACGATCCGCTATTTCAATAGATGCTTCCGTTTCCATCAACTTAACGAGACGATTCCGTGCTACAAAAAGTCGCCAATTTCCCAATGTGTGCATCAGGGACTGGAATTCATTAGGTGACAACTCCGCCACCTTTATCTCCGGCACAGGATCACCATGTATCAATAACCCCATCCGCCGCGCCTCACGTCCGAGAGGTGAACTCTTCCGTTGTGCCTCAACTGCTAAGACACGGTGCTTCAGGTGTGCAAATGCTTCGTTTTCCTTTATAATTCCAAGGATGGATTCCTCGTACTCTTCCATATCCAAGGCAAGCATGTAATAGCCGTTAAAGAACTCTCGGAATTCATTTTCAAGTGCCTCGTGAGGAGCACCCTCTGTAAGCAGCTCGACAAGTTTTTCACGCGATGTAAATATACCACCATTGACAATAAGCGTGAGCCAGTCGCTGATTTGTTCGGAGGTCATATCTTTAATATTAAGCGTCATTGCCTCACCTTCAACAATTGGGCTTACGCACGCTGCTCTTTTGTAGCATAGACTGTTAGTCTGTGCCCCGAAAGTGACCGCGTTTTTTTTAGGAACCGTCGTACATATCGTTAGGATGTGCCATCAAGGTCAGCATCCGGCAAATCACGACATTCTTTTAAGTGAGAACTTTCCGCCATATTTAAGGTAAAGAAGTTCCGCCGAAACTCACCGTTTTGCTTGAAGAGATCGAAACCTCGATCAATTCGGATAATAGCGTGCTGCGTTTCCAAATACCTTGCATGAAAGATGCCATCGGGATCGTCTTTCACAGACAACTTTATTGGCCAAGGAAAGTCTTCACTTAATGGCTCTACGAGTTCTCGGACAACTTTTTGGTGTTTTTCCTGATTCCGCTCCAATTTACTTTCTTTCGCAGAATCTGTCTCATCGTCCCGAATCTGCTCAGCACTACAGGTAAATATTTCCACACTTCCAATGTCTGGTTCGGTTGCAAAGAAACCCTGTTCACGCCAGATATCCAAAATATATTTAATGCCTTTCCGGAAATGGCTGGTATTGTCTCCTGACCCAATATACGCGTCATAAAATCGCAACCACTTGGTGAAACGAGCTGAACGGCTGATGACATCCTTCACATCTGATTCTAAGAGTGTATCTATTGGTTCCAATCCATCATAATACCTCTGACGCTCTTTTTCAAAATCGCTGTCTCGGTATTTGGATAGAGGGAAAATGTGACTATTGTATTCTGGAGTAAACTTTAGTTCTTCAAAGTCTTTGTCTCCAACAACCAGGATATCAGCTTCAGTGTGTACTTTTAGATGACGCGCTAAATCTAAAATATCCACTGATGGTGCATTGCTTAGTGAAACAAGACGCACAACAACTCGTTTTGATTTCTCTTTTAGGAGATCGGTCAGTAAAATTCGCAAGCGTTGCCATTTACCTGTTCCCGGAAGAGATTCAGCTTTTTCAAAGAGTTCCTTTAGCAATTTTCTTTCCGAATCGACAATCAGTACCCCACTCCTCCAAATCCCCCGCAAAAAATCCTCTACCTGAATCGTATAAAGTTCATCAAAATCCTCTACATCAAACGCAGAAGGATCAAGTACTGCGCTCATTAGCATTAACTTAACTCCTTCTGTTATCACAATTCCCGAAGGCGTTCCAAGAAAAACCCGTTGGGCCAGTCATCAATAAAATCGCCATCTTCGTCAAGGTGTAAACGTTCTGCTTTTGCTCCTTCAGGTCTACGACTAACATAGATAACCGAGACATCCTCTGGCTCAAGGAGCTTGTTACGGACTAAACGCTGCAGGCGTAAGATCAGATGCTCACTATGGGTTTCGATAATAAATCGATTTTGACGTGGTTCTTTAATAGCTTCCGCTAAAAGGTCCCCGAGATCCGCTTGCAATTTCGGATGGACGTGAACTTCTGGTTGTTCAATGGAAATAATTTGTCCCTCTGCAACCAAACTCTGCACAATGAAAGGAAGGAGTTGACTAACGCCGAAACCGACATCTGATAGTGCTACACTCACGCGGTCATTTCGACGGGTGTCTATGAGCCTCACCTCAAAAAGATCGCCTGAATTGCTACCTATCGCTTTTACCTCAAGTTCATAACCGATGCCAAGGCGTTTTAGCCATTCGTTTGCTTCTTTAACCAGCTTAGGTCGACAGAAGAGCAAATAAGCAAGCGAGTCCCCTCGGTGTCCCACACTTTGAGGGCTAGGACCTGAAAAGATATACCATCTCTCTGGTGGTCTCCGATCAGGTTTTATAGGATATAAATTCTTCAAAACTTGTCCCAACACGTAAACTACTTTTGTAGCGAGGTGACCAATACCAAATGTCATGTCACCATATCCTTGTGGTAATAATGAGCGAGGTTCCTGTACCCACTGATTCATTATTCCGTTCATTTCTTCAGACACGACCCCAACTGGGAAAAAACCTTTCAACCCTAGAACCGTCATCATCTCTTGATCATACATCTTGGAAATGTAGGCATCCAAATCAAAATCTGATGAGAAAAATTCGATATTATCATTTACGAAATTAAGGTTTTTAAGCCCTATTTCATAATTTGCCTGAATTTCCTCATCAGAAAGTTTTCGTTCATTGCTGTTTTCTTCTTCCATGACATCTTCTTCATCTGTTTCTGGGTTGAGATATTCTTCTAAATACCATTTACTTTGTGCAAATCTCTCAAGTACATCTTCCTTATTTTCTTTAAACCACTCAAGTTCCCGTTTCCAATACTCTGGGTTTTTAGTTAACCAAACACATTTTACCGCAGCCAATTTTTCAGGTGAAATTCCGCTCAGATTATGGAAAGAATCCGACATCCAAAGGTCCCGGCGGTCTAAGGTTGTCCCCAATGGCTGGAATTTGGCGATACATTTAGAAGGCTCTCCATAGTAAAGTGCAATTTGATGCAAAAGAACCTCTTCTTCAAAAGAAGGTCTTTTGCAGGTAAATTCAATAGCTAATTGGCGATCCACCTTAGTTTCAACACGTATTGAAAGTTTCCGATTCATATCATGATCAAAAAGCATTTCCTGAAAACTGCCAAGATCAACGATGCCATTCTCAGATCGAGGAAGTAGCAAAGCCCCCGCTTCTCGACTTTCTCCTGTCTGTTTGAGTAGATAGAGTGCCTGCAGAATTGTACTTTTACCGGCACTGTTTTCGCCAAAGATTAGTGTTATCGGTGCAAACGGGATGCGTGCACGCTTTCCGAACGCTTTGAAATTTTCTAATTCTAATGCGTGAAGCATAAGATTTCTCCTAACCGGAAACCTTTGTGTAGATGCACAAACTAAAAGTTATGCTACGAGGAAACTGCCGCCGTAATCGGAGGAACAGATTATAGGATAGTATACGAGGTCTAAGGGAATTTGTCAAAAGGAATCTCATGCCTGTAGACGTGAAAGCACGCGGTGAGGTGCTCCTATTACTGTATAGGACTTACGCATGATGCTCTTTTGTACCACAAACTTCCCAGTTTGTGTTATCAGAACGCTGTGTTTACAGGAAAATCTCATCTAATAGAACTGACTACTGCCAAAATTGCGTAAGTCCTGCTGTACACTTTTACACGAGATTATAAGGCATTTGACGGAAGGTGATACCCAGCTGCTTTAAAGTACCTTCGGTGAGCCGCGTGCCACCACAATGGATAATCTTCATCCCATCATGCCGCGGTAAACGGTTTATGAGTTCCTCAGTGAGAATATCGTCACTGTTGAGCAAGTAAACACCGACACCGTCCGCGCTGCCTAAAAAGGCGCGTTGGCGTTTTTCATCAGTCGTGCAAGAACCATACGAGGGTCGATCTCCTCCTACAATAGATAAGGCGATATCTACTGACATTGGTGTTCCTGTTTCCTTGAAAAAAAGTAACTGTGCCATCTCACTAAACGGAATTTCCTGTTTTTCTGAGAAGGTTTCGCCAACGTGGTAATACGAGAAGGTACCACCAGTACCAAATTCATGCTGTAGTCTACCCTTCTGTTCATAGGTGTAGCCTTCACTGACACGTTCAAGACGGACAGCCGTAATTTCACGGGCTATTTTCGGCTCTACCTCAACCAAAATGAAACGCCGACTACCGCCATCCTCACGGTTTCGTTCCATAACCGCGTGTGCCGTTGTACCACTGCCAGCGAAAGAGTCAAGGATAATGGCATCTTTACTGCGTAGCAATTCCAGTAAAAACTTAATAAATTTTATGGGCTTAGGTTGGGGAAAAACACCGCCTTCACCAAATATATCACGCAGTTCACTTGTTCCGTCTTTATTGAACCCTACGATTTCTGGTGAGAGGAATACATCTGGTGGTTGTCCTTCTTGTACCTCAGAGAGATAGCGTTTTGCCCGCGGTTCGTTCCCAGAAAAATCAATGCGACCTTCGCTTTCCATGCTACGTAATGTATCTTGCGAATAACTTGGATAACGTCCCGAAGGGGGAGACCATACAACTCCATTTTCAAAAGTAAATGTGTACGGCTCGTAGTAGTTTCGCGCACTGAGTGGATCAAGTTTATACTTACCTCTACCATCATTGTCGTCATGAGGATATTTCGTTGATTTATCAGTAATGTAACGAATATACCGACTTTTGTCTTCACCAAACCAAGATTTCTCTTTGGCATAAACCAAGGTGTAGTCAGCATTGTGATTAAAATCTTTACTGGAGTTACGCACGGTGTGCATTGCTCTTCTTGTGAGAATTGCAAAAAAGTTATTTTCTCCGAAAATCTCATCCATTAGCATTCGTAAATGATGCACTTCATTATCATCAATTGAGATAAAAATCACACCGTCATCTCGAAGGAGTTGATGAAGGAGGCAGAGGCGGGGGTACATCATACAGAGCCATTTATCATGTCGAGAGAGATCTTCAGAGAGTTTGCCAACAGTTTTTCCGATCCATTTCCGGATGGTTGGGTTGTTGACATTATCGTTGTAAATCCAATTTTCGTTGCCTGTATTATAAGGCGGATCAATGTAAATACATTTGACTTTGCCAGCGTAGTAGGGTAGGAGTGCCTTGAGTGCAAGGAGATTATCGCCTTCGATGAGCAGATTACCAGTACCGAGCGGTTCATTTTCAGTCCCAAAGGAGCGATTTGGGTCATGCGTGAGCGTGTGTATCGGTACCTCATCATGGTGGTTGATGACGGCTTCTTTTCCGATCCAGTTTAGTGTTGGCATGTATGCTCTATCTCCAAGGTTCCTTTTTGGATTACGTCATGACAAAACGAGTTAGTGCTTCCACGTTGAGAGTTGATCTTCGCTAAAGTTATCTCGTTTCTTTAGGTTACAGGGCTTGCAGCGCAGGGTCAGGTTTCCCCATACAGTCAAACCACCCTGTGCGTATGGGATTATATGATCTGCCTCAAGCTGATGAAAGCCTGCGGGCCCACAGAAAACCTTTTTGCAGTCGGGACAAACATAGCCACCAGGGTCTGGATCATAGTTCCGAAGGAAATACGACTGTTTCCACGAAGTTGGAAAAAATCGGTCGCGTGGATCACATTGCGGGAGATTAGGGGGGAGTGAAGTCAAGGGTATTTGTCCACAATTTTTTCTAAAAGGCGTTTTGCCATATCACATTGTGCTTTCTGACCCCGTTCACCTTTCCAACGTCCTCTTGATTCTGGATATCCACCTTCTTCCTTAAGCCATTTTTCACCCGCTTTACGTGGTGCTTGTATAAACCCCGCAATCGCGTCCCATGCATCAAAACTCAGTTTATCTGGATCAATCTGCAATTCAACTGCAGCCCCAATCAACAATGCCATTTGCTTGTATTTATCAACACTAACGCCAGAAAGCCCGCGTCGGAGGATTGTATCTATCCAACTAACAAAATTTTGGAATTCTGCTTCAAGCCCATTTCCGTAGGCTGGAAAGACCGGAGTTCCACCTTGTGTATCCGTGAATTGCAATTGTGCACAAAAAATGTCAAGTGCTTCTTCTGTGGATCCGTGAAATACAAGGGGCAGATGCTTCATCGCATTCGGAGACGCAAGGAGGCTATCTAATTCCGATCTATACATAAACACAAGGTACCAAAGGACCATTGCTGATGGGGTCTGCCCCTTCGCGCGATCTTTGCCTTCCCACCAGTCTTTCCAAAGTTGCCACGTTTCAGGATATTGTTCCCACGGATTGTCTACGCCTTTTTTGCGTGCGGCTGTTATCATTCGCACTGCCGAAGGTGTCTCCGCATAAACGCCAGCAACACGCACAAAATAAACACGCTTGGATCCGCTATAATATGAGAGGCGAATATCTTGGGCAGTTAAAGGGGTTCCACCTTCATTGATGCGCCGAAATATCTCAAGCTTCGTGCCGATATCCAGTCGCGGCGGAAGATAAATAATCGTAAGTGGATACCGCCAAAAGATATTTTGGTATCTTTGGGGAATCTCCGAAAACTTTTTTCCACTGTAGTGGACGCTCTGTGGCGAAAGATAGTTAATATCATCGTCCGCGCTTAAACTAAATTGATCTTTTGCATATTTCAGGATTGTATTCAAACGCTGTTGGCCATCAATCACTTCAGAAGTGTTCGTATCTGGATCGTCTAAAAAAAAGAGAGCAGGTGTTGTTAGGTTGTTCAACAACGATTCAATGAAAAGTGATTCTTTGCGATCATCCCACTGCTCAGCATCCCGCTGGTAATCCGGGATGATAATACTGCCTCTATTAAAATTGTTAACAATCGTCTCAACACTTTCGCTCTGTGTTCGAGTTGGCTCGCTAACAATTGGCGCGATTTCTAAATTCTCTTCGCGCATATCATCTTCCTCCTGAAGTAAACCTGATCAACTACGTTAGATGATATTAGGATTCTGCCTCTACATCCGAACCCTTTTATACCAGTGTTCCCTTAATTTTCCACATCGCCAGGTGTTTCTGTCTGTTTACGCTTCTCAGGCGGCACATAATACGAAACAACTTTCATGCCTTTTCGTCGGTATTCTTCTTGAACCTTTCGCATGCGCGGAGAGTTCTTCAACAGAGTTGAATTGGGCGTTGAACTCCTCTTTCATTCGATAGCATTCTTCAAGGATAGGATCTGTATAGTTTTCAAAATCTTTTTCTTTCATCAAGTTTACCATAAATACCTCTACAGATTTCCTGTTCCACTCAACGCAATTTTGCATAGCACTGATATGAAAATTTCATAGTACTATGAAAAAATGTGCATCGAAAATTCTACCTAAACCCAGTGACGGTATAGGTTTACGCTATATTTCGGAATTCATCATTTTTCGATTTACTATGAAAACTATGAAATTATTTCTCCATAATGTATCATGAAATGGTGTCGATTTCAAGGAATAATTGGGGCAATTTAAGTCGTCTCTGGCGCATCAAGCACGGCATCCAGCTGCCCCATTACCTTGTCAAAGGCCTCAACATAATAGGACATCAACTCCAAATCGTTGGGCGGATTGACATCGAAGACATAACAGTGTGAGTCAATAAACTCAACAGCTTTCGGGTAGTCCTCTGTATTATATTCGACTGTCGAATTATTGCATCGCCACGGACAACCTGTACCGTAACCGATCCGGTTCTGAAATATCTCCTGTGACGGCACGGGTAACCGTTGCCACTGTCCCGTTGGGACACCCTCTGCGCGGAGTGCTGCCTGGACTTTCTCACGTAAGGTGCGGGCTGAGATGTCTAACCCCAACGCCTCTGGGTTAAAACCGACGACGTAGTTGTAATATACCGGTTCACAGTTTTCCGGTGTGAAAGGCGTTTCGATGCCGTCGATCTGGCTGAGATGCGTCGTGAGATAGTTACAATTTTCGATACGAAGCGCGTTGTTCGCGTCAAGCCGTCTGAGTTGGCTACGGATAAATGCCTGACTAAACATGTCGCCGCGATACATCCATCCGAGTCCATAGGCGTTATATTCTTGCTCCTCACGCTCACGTCCGGGTACAACGATTTCGCCAAAATATTGCAACAACGCCGCGCGTTTGTGGATTTCTTCGTCATCCGTTGTGAACAGACCCCCTTGGCAACCACTGCTCAACGTCTTTGATGCCTGCGTGCTATAGCCTGCCGCATCGCCAAACGAACCACAGAGGCTGCCTTTATAGCGTGCGCCGTGCGCTTGTGCGACATCCTCAATGACTTTCAAACCGTGTTGCTTCGCGATTGTGAGGATTGCGTCCATATCGGCAGGCATGCCGTGAATATGTACCGGCATAATCGCACGTGTCCGTTCGGTGATCTTTGCCGCAATTGCGTTCGGATCAATACAATACGTCACCGGATCAATATCAACGAAAACGGGGATAGCGTTGTGGTGGAGGACGGCTGCCGCGGTTGCCCAGAAGGTGAAGGCCGGGATGATAACCTCATCGCCCGGTTCAATACCGACACCCGCGACGCAGAGGTGCAGCGCAGCGGTGCCACTGTTAACAGGGATACAATACCGAACCCCCATGTATTCAGCCCATTCCTTCGCCAAACCTTCAGACTGAATCCGTTGTTGTTCAGTAATCCTTTCGGAGGCGATGACCTCGGCAATTGCGTCCTTATCGGATTCGGTGACTTGTGGCCAGGGTTGAATTAAACCATCAGGAACGGTTTTTTTACCACCAGATATAGCGAGTTTTGCTGCCATAAGGAACTGCTCCTTGTAGAGGATTAACCACGTTGCAGTTCTGTGAGTGCTCTGGGGATCCGCTTTAAAACCTCGTCTCTACCGAGCAGCGTAACAATATCAAAGAGACTCGGTCCGAATGATGTTCCTGTTAGCGCGATCCGTAACGCTTGCATCGCCGCGACGCGTTTGATATCATTCTCATCCGTATATTTCCAAATTGCGGTTTCTACGGTTTCTACGTCAAACGAAGGTACTGCTTCCAAAATCTGTAATAGGTTCGTCAGAATCTCAGAAGTTTTATCGCGCTTTTCTTCTGAGCCACCCCACCACTTCTTGACCGCTTTCGTTTCATATTCAAATTCATCTGTAAAGAAATAACGTGTTTGTGGAACGATGTCCTGAAGTGTTGTGAGGCGTTCACCTACGGCTTCAACGATGCGTATCAGCCTGTCGCGATCCTCCGTTGAATCCAATAAACCCGCTTCTTCCCAGAATGGGATCACCGCATCCGTCCGTTCCGAGACATCGAGTTGGTTTATGTAGTGCGAATTGAGCCATTCCAATTTCTTAATATCAAAGACACTTCCGCTTTTGCCGACGCGCGCGAGATCGAACTTCTCTATGAGTTCACTCACAGAAAATATTTCCTGTTTGTCGTCGTAAGACCAACCGAGTCTTGCAACGAAGTTCAGCATCGCTTCGCGGAGATACCCCTGTTCACGGTATCGGTTAACCGCTACGAGATCACCGTGGTGCCGTTTACTCAACTTTCTACCGCTACTATCCAATACCAGAGGAATATGTGCAAATTTCGGAATCTCTAATCCGAGGGCGTTTGCGATTGCGATCTGTTTCGGCGTGTTGTTGAGATGTTCTGTCCCTCGAATCACGTGTGTTATACGCATCTCCGCATCGTCGATAATTGAGGTCAGGTTATAGTTCGGCATCCCGTTAGAACGGACAATTACCTCATCTTCCAGCGTCGCGGGATCAATATTTCGCGAACCGAGAATGAGATCGTCAACACGAATCGGCGTATCCGGCATTTTTATCCGGACGGTCGGTTTCCTACCTTCCGCAACAAAGCTGTCCACGGCATCTGATGACAAGTGTCGGCACCGCCCATCATAAGAGCGGGGCAGTTTGTCTGCACGCGCCTGCGCGCGAATCTCCTCAAGCTCTTCAGGTGTGCAGTAGCAATGGTATGCGTTGCCACTCTCAAGCAACTGTGTAACATGCGCGTCGTATATAGATTTACGTTCCGACTGCAGGTATGGCGCATAGGGGCCGCCTATATTGCCACCCTCATCCCAATCAAGTCCTAACCATTCCAGCGCGGTGTAGATTTCGTGCATGGATTCATCTGTGGAACGCGCTGTATCTGTATCATCAATTCGGAGGAGGAACTTGCCGTTATAATGTTTGGCGAACAGCCAATTAAATAGAGCCGTACGTGCGCCACCGATATGTAGGAAGCCAGTTGGCGAAGGTGCCATCCGAACCCGTACTTCATCTGTTTCAGCGACATTTAAACCGTCTGGTGTTTCGTTCATTTTTGACCTCTCTGGATCTTTGCCCAAGAATCTCTTAAGGGTACCGTGCGATTGAAAACTAATTTCTCTGGTGTTGTATCCGGATCAACGCAAAAATAACCCATCCGTAGGAACTGATACCGGCTTTCTGGGGGTGTGTCAACGAGACCTGGTTCAACTTTGCAATTATTTAGCACCTCTAAAGAATCCGGATTGAGGAATTGCATCCAGTCTTCGCCATCTGCTGCACTCTCCGGTTCACGTTCTGTAAAGAGGGAATCGTAGAGACGTACCTCAGCATCAACGGCGTGTTCAGCCGAGACCCAATGTAATGTGCCTCTCACTCTGCGTCCGTCGTCGGACCAGCCACCGCGTGTTTCTGGGTCGTAGCTGCAGTGTATCTCAACGATTTCGCCGGTGTCTTCGTCTTTAACAACCGATTCACACTGGATATAGTAAGCATGTTTAAGCCGTACCTCTTGTCCGGGTGCTAACCTATAGAACTTCCGAGGCGGGTCCTCCATGAAATCTTCACGCTCAATATAAATTTCACGAGAAAACGGAATCTGTCGGGTGCCAGCATTCTCGTCTTCCGGATTATTTTCAGCGTCTAACATCTCAACTTGATCTTCTGGATAGTTGTCGATAACAACCTTCACAGGATTGAGGACCGCCATAACGCGCGGTGCACGACGATTCAAGTCATCCCGAATGGAATACTCAAGTTGTCCTATCTCAATAAGGTTATCAGCCTTTGAGACCCCGATACGGTTACAGAAATCTCGGATAGATTCAGGCGTATAACCGCGCCGACGCAGCCCCGCGAGTGTCGGCATCCTCGGATCGTCCCAACCGTTGACGTGTCCGCCTTGGACCAACAGTCGAAGTTTCCGTTTACCCAGCACGGTATAAGTAAGGTTCAGACGTGCGAATTCAATTTGCCGAGGTTGATAGATTTCCAACGCTTCCAAAAACCAGTCGTAGAGTGGACGATGATCCTCAAATTGGACATCACACAATGAATGTGTTATACCTTCGATCGAATCGGATTGCCCGTGTGTAAAGTCGTAGGTCGGGTAGATGCACCATGCGTCACCGTGTCGGTAGTGGTGCGCCCGCAAGATACGATACATCACGGGATCCCGCATATTCAAGTTCGGACTTGACATATCAATTTTTGCGCGAAGTGTGCGTGAACCGTCCGGGAACTCGCCGTTGCGCATGCTTTGGAACAGTGTTAGATTTTCCTCAACCGACCGGTCCCGATAAGGGCTATTTTTTCCGGGTTCAACCAAGGTACCACGATACGCGCGCATTTCGTCTGATGTCAGGTCACAGACGTACGCCCTCCCTTTTTCTATGAGTTTGATTGCATATCCATAAAGCGTCTCGAAATAGTCGGAGGCGTGGTACTCACGATCTTGCCAATCGAAGCCGAGCCAGCGGACATCCCGTTTGATCGCTTCTACGTACTCACTCTCCTCTGTAAGCGGGTTGCTATCATCAAATCGTAAATTGTAGAGACCCTCATAATCTTCAGCGATGCCGAAACTGATGCAGATCGCCTTGGCGTGTCCGATATGAAGGTAGCCACTCGGTTCTGGTGGAAATCGGGTGTGGACCCTACCGTCATATCGGTTCGACTCGAGGTCCTTTTCAACCTCTTGACGGATAAAGTTTGTATCAGAGGCAGTGCTAACGTTTTCTTTTGAATTGGGATCTGAATGTTTCATATTTTAAACCGTGTCCTATTTTGGGTATATAACGGATACCACCGTTCGCGAAGATCGGTAGGTCTGTTGAGGTAGGAAATTACAATTGTGTATATTATACCTGCAAAATACGCTAAAGTCAAAGATTTCATCTGATTTAGGACTTACGCATGCTGTGCTTTTGTAGCATAAACTTCCAATTTGTGCCACCAAACCGCTATGTTTTCCGAGAAATCTCATCGAACAGAACACACTGCAGTCAAAATTGCGTAAGTCCTGTGATTATTGAGATGCCTGAAAATGTGGCACAATTATTGTAAATACCGGACAATTTCTGCGGATTGGCAACGGAAAAGAAATCGCGAATGAAAGTGTAACCTTTTTCACAAAAAATCGTTTATTACGTTGTGTTGATAAATATATTCATTTTTTATTATCTGTTTTTTTCATAAAGGGGTGGAACCATGAAAATCAAGGAATTACGCAAGAACCGGCCATGCTTATATGAAACTGCCTTGTGTCTTGCGATTGCAAAGGCACGTCAAGACGAATTCCGCTGGGAACGTTTTATTGACAATTTGTCCCAGATTTGTGATACGTTTGCCCACCAAATTGCTTCTGATGACACAACCCCGTCTAAGCGGAGACGTCAGAATTAGTTTCTACCTGCGATTAGATTGATTCTTGGAGTTTTGGGTGATTTTTTAAAATTTTAACAAGGGAGCGGGCTAATTTTTCGGGATCGTGGCGGATAACATTCATTTCTACACCGCCTTCGGTTACCACCATTCCGCAGATGAGGTCCGCTTCGACCACGTCCATACCCTCCTCTTCAAGTGATTCCCGTTCACGATTATAGGATACTTGGACTTTTGCCTCATCCGCAACCTGCATCGTTTCTGCCGACAATAGTGAAATATGTTTCGCAAGATTGAGGACATCCATCGGATGTGCCGTACTCCCGTGCAACATTGAAAGTGCTTCTTCCGAGAGGGATCGGATTCGGGTTAACTGTGCGACCAATTCTTGGCGCACGTATTCTTGGATAATCTCTGTCGGGGCAGGTTGGTTATTCACCAGCACATAATCGAGTGAGATTTTGGCGTGGTCGAGGACCGCTTTGACGTGATCGCTCACAGCATAGCCATCGGTTTCGCCGGGTTGCGTCATCACGTTGCAGATGTAGATTTTCATGGCAGTGGACTGTTGTATTGCTTCTACAACCCCTTTAATAACAAGATTCGGCATGATACTGGTATAGAGGCTGCCGGGTCCGATGATAATAACATCGGCGTTAAGGAGTGCGTCTGTCGCCCCTTTATGTGCTTGACATTCATAAGATCCGTCGGTAGGATGATGATGTGTTTTTCCGTTCTCGCGTGGTTCAAAAAAGACGCGCTTAATGGGTTCACGGTTTTCTCTTAACGGGATCGTTGATTCACCCCGAACAATTTCGCCATCAGCGAGTTCCGCACACAATATCGTGTAATCTAAGGTAACAGGTATGATGCTCCCTCGGACCGCGAGAAGCCTGGAAGCGGCTTGAATCGCTTTCGGGAAGTTACCCTTCAGCTCTGTCAACGCTGTTAACAAGATGTTCCCGACGGTATGTCCCCCGAGTTCGCCGTTGCTTGAAAAACGGTATTCAAAAAGACCGGCAAGTTCATCTGCATCCGAGAGGGTGAACAGAAGCCTACGGATGTCGCCAGGCGGTAGCATATCGAATTCTTCGACGAGTCGCCCTGAACTCCCGCCATCATCCGAAACGGTAACGATCGCTGCCAAGCTATCCAAATCAATGATATTGTCTTTGCCTATTTCCAAATCAGCGTAACGCTTCATTCCACTGAGCAAGGCAGATAAACCACTTCCGCCTCCAATGCAGGCAAGTTTTAAAGCCATAATTTCTCCAAATTTTTTAAACTACTGACTCTGCTCATCGTTCCACTTCGTTTCACGATGGTTTCTGGCTAATTTCAGGTGATACACTACTGTTCCGTCATGCTTCTTTTAACGGATTGTAGGTTGGGTTGAACGCAGTGAAACCCAACATCTTCAGTCAATATAACCTGCCATTTTTGACGTGAAACAACACTAACGGCAACGGAAATCAACTAAAACCGAAGTCTCAGAAAAAGAAACGGTGCCCAAAGTTAAAAGAAAAAAGGCTGGACAACGCAACATAGTAGATAACGCAATTAATACTGAATCTGTTTCATTAAGTCTGTCAAAGTTTCAAGTGTTTCCTCACACAATTGCGCCGCCGCTTCGGCAGTCGGTGCCTCGCTAAAGACGCGAATCACAGGCTCTGTCCCGGATTTTCGGATGTTCACCCACCGATCGCGCCAGACGCGTTTAATCCCATCCGTTAGTTCAAGCGATGGCTCCGATTCAGCACCAGACATCTCTTTATAAAGATTTAAAGCCAGCTTGACAAGCCGCGTCGCAACCTCTTGGGACGGGATTTCCAGCTTCTTCCGACACATCTCATAGTGCGGCATGTTTTCCACAAGCTGCGTTACAGTGCCACCGGATTCAGCCAAGTATTGTGTAATCGCTGCGAGAGAGGCGATACCGTCTGTCGTGTAGTGCACATTCGGGTAGATAACGCCGCCAGTCCCTTCACCGCCAATGATAGCACCCGCTTCCCGCATCTTCTCAACCACCCAACCAACACCTACTTTTGTGCGATGGAGCCTAACACCGTGATTCGCAGCAATATCGTCTAACATTCTACTGGTTGATACCGTTGCGACGATGTCGCCTTTCGTTTTACTGAGCATAAAATCGACAACAAAGGCAAGCGTCCATTCACCACTTAACGGGATACCCTGTTCTGTGACGACCACAAGCCGATCCGCGTCGCCATCGTGCGCAAAACCGATATCTGCTCCAGATGCCCGTACAGTCTCACAAAGTTCACCTAATGCCTCAGGGGTCGGTTCAGCAGCACGGCGGAAGTGTCCATCTGCAACGCAATTGAGTTCAACAACTCGGCATCCGAGTTCCCGTAAAAGAGATGGGCTTATAACGCTTCCGGCACCGTTACCGGCATCAATAACGATTTTCAGATTCGCTTCTCGAACCGTGTCAGGTTCAAACCACGAGGAACTTAGAATTTGATCAAGGTGATGTGTCGCTGCATCTTCGTAGATTTCAAGCTTCCCTTGTTCGTTCCACGGCGCGAGGGCGAAAGCCTCGGTTTCGTAGATTCGCATCAATTCATCACGTTCTGCTTGTGTCAAGAGATTCCCGGATGCGGCGGCAAATTCGATCCCGTTCCATTCGACAGGGTTATGGCTGGCTGTGATCGTAATGCTTCCGTGTGCGTGGAGCGACTTTGCCGTTAACAAAATCGTCGGTGTCGGACAGAGACCGACATCGATGACGTGACAACCCGTCGCGAAAAGACCTGCGAGTACCGCATGTCGAACCGTTGAGCTTGAGGTGCGAGAATCCATACCGATGACGACTGTTCTACCCCCTACAAAGGTCCCGAATGCCATCGCGAATTGTGTGATGACTCTAACATCAAGCGAAATGCCAATCTCGCCACGAACGCCTGAAACACTGATAATCGGTTTTTCCGGTTTGCCCATTTAATCCTCTCTGTATGTCCCTATAGGATTTACGTATGCCGCTCTTTTGTACCACAAACTGTTAGTTTGTGCTGCCAAAACACTGTGTTTTCCGAAAACTTTCATCTTAATCCTCTCTGTTAGGACTTACGTATGATGCGCTTTTGTACCACAAACTGTATGAAGATTAAATAAATATTTCGGTAATTCTATATCTTCCCCAGGCCTGGTAGGGTTTTTACTGGGGTGTTTCTTCTGTTTCTAACTGCGCCGGACTTCCCTAAAAATTACTGAATTAAATTCTTAAACTTCATTTAGTTTGTGCTGCCAAAACACTGTGTTTTCCGAAAACTTTCTTATGACAGAACCGCCTACACTCAAAATTGCGGAAGTCCTCTCTGTATGTCTTTATTGGTCGTAACTACGAGGCCTACACATCCACCAAGTCCCTAAAAAACAGCATCCACCGATCACTAACTGCCATACCCCGATAAGGTACCACGGGTTTGGATACCTATAATCATACGAGGTAACCGGAGTGAGTTCATAAAGCACAGGGTTTCTAAAAATGTCCAATCCTTCAAAGATACCTTGCACAGCAATTAACGGGTTGAGGTGCAAGACCAGCGGAATGAAGGGCTGCGGATCGTCTACATAGCGTTGTAATGAGTTGAGTAGAAGCGCACCACCCATCAAAATACACCATAAGAGCGTCGCACATTCTGTCCCGAAGAGGGTATCCCGGAAAACTTGTGCGCACAACATGCCAACGGCTCCCGCTGCCAGACTGTAAATCCCTAAGATAGCGAGTATCTCTAACGCTGCTGTGAATTGGAGATCGGTAATAAACAGCGCACCCCCAGTTGATAAAAACACCCAACACAGCATAGGGATTTGACCCAACGCAAGCTGCCGTAATAACCAGCCTCCGGTAGAGATGGGGCTGAGTGCAAGCAAGTGTGCAGTGGAAGTCGCGGTTGACGCGTTAAAACGCACACGAAAAAAACCAGTATGAACAGTATAGGCGGCAAGATACGTCGCTGTCAGAAGTACAACACAAACTTGCGCCATAAAATAACATTCCGCCGGTGAACCGAGTCCCAAATGCCGCAATAACCGATAGGCTATCCGCAACAGAAAACTCGCAATCACGCAAGTCAAAAACATTTTTAGGATATGGTTTCGGTTACGCATAATTCTATTAAGATAGGACTTACGCATGATGCTCTTTTGTACCACAAACTGTTAGTTTGTGACGCAAAAACGCTGTATTTCCAGAAAACTTTCTTCTAACAGAACAGTCTACAGTCAAAATTGCGTAAGTCCTATAAGAGACTGCTTTATTCCTCTTCCATTCGGTCGCGCAGCCGCAAAATCGCTTCAGCGATAGCGATAAGGCTTGGGTTAATAGTCAACGCCTGCTTGTACGCCTCAATTGCATCGTCGATTTTACCGAGTCTGACATAGGCATGTCCCATTCCCGCGAATGCCCCGAAGTGATCCGGATTCAGCGAGATCGTCTGCTTACAATCACGAACTACTTTACTCCATTCCTCGAGCATAAAGTATGCGATCGCGCGTTGGTTATAGCCTTCAGCGAAGTTCGGAGCCGCTGCAATGACCGCCGCGAATTGTTCGACGGCTTCTTGGTATGCCTCGTTCTTGAGTAAATTCTTCCCATTTTCAAGCATTGCGTCAACAGAATTGTCCCCGGAGTGCGACCAGATTGACCACAGCGCGTACTCAGCATTGTAGCGTATACCGCGATCTTTGTTTTTCAGTGCCTCCACCAACGCAGGAATCACTTTTGACGTGCCGATGAGCCGAAGGGCAAAGCCCGCGGCGCGTCCGAGTAACGGGTCTTTGCTATGAAGATAGGTTTCCAAACTGTCTTCTGAGTAGTTATCCATCAAAAGCTGCTTCAATTTTTCATCGTCTCCCGAATTCTTGAACATCAGTTTCGCTAATTCGGCAGCTCCATTTCGCCTATACATAATCGGACCTCGCTATTTGGCTGATTCCTATTACTTACAGTAATTATAGCAGGTTTCTACCACAATAACAATCTAAAACATTGATATCCAGTAAAAAGTTTGCAATTTACATAGATAGCTGCTACAATTTTCTGAGTAGGTCAGTCGTATTTCGAGTTTAAAGTATCAGACAGTGGGGCATTACATAAAGCGTGAAAAAACGAAAAATTCTCATCCTCTGTATCGATGCGGGTAGCCACGACTACCTCGCAGCCAGCGACCTCCCAAACCTTCAAAATTTGGCAGAAGCGGGATTTTATCGGCATGCCAACGCCGTTATCCCGTCCGTTACAAATGTCAATAATCTGAGCATCGCCACCGGAACATTTCCTGAAACGCACGGCATCACGACGAATTACCATGTAGACAGAACGACGGGTAAAGGGGAATTTATTGAGGACGACCGTTTCCTTCTCGCACCGACGCTTTTTGAAACAGCAAAAACATCTAAATTCGCAGACAAAACCGCACTATTCGTGACAAAGAAAAAGTTGTTACGGATGTTAGCAGCAGGCACCGACATCGCGGTCGCAGCTGAGGATCCACCCGATGAATATATTCAGATGGTGGGACCGGTTGAACCGATTTATTCAGCGGAGATTAATTGGTGGTTGCTCCGAGCGGTCCGAGAGACGTTGCGTCGGGATGACCCCGAACTCGTCTACTGTTCCACAACAGATTGGGTTCAGCACAAGTACGCACCGGATGCCGAACACTCCCAACAGCATCTCGCCACACTTGATGCAATCATCGGGGACATCGTTGATGAGGATCCGGAACGCGAAATCTATATCACGGCAGACCACGGGATGTTAGCGAAGACCACCGCAATTGATCCGGGACGTGTACTGACAGAATGTGGTATCCCCGCCAGTTCGATCCCGATTATCAAGGATCGGTACGTCGCTCACCACGGCAACTTAGGCGGTGCTGCTTATGTGTTCCTCAAGAACGGAGCGGATATATCGGAAGCAATTCAGCTGCTGCTAAACACATCCGGCATTGAAGAGGTATACGCTGCAGAAGATGCAGCACGGACCTTTCGACTCCACCCTGAACGGATCGGAGATATTTTCGTATTAGCAGATGAAACGACTGTCTTCGGAGAACTGGAAACCGCAGTGGAAACGACAAATGTGCGTTCACACGGCTCGCGGCACGAAAGTTACGTGCCAATCATTGGCTATAACAGCCCTTGGGAAGCAGCAGATTATGAATATAACGTTGATGTTGGAAGACTATTTTTGGAGAGTTTACGTTAAGTCGCGGGATTCATCACCTCCAAATCCAAATGCCAAAAGTATGGACACTGCAAAGCAATTAGTCGATCTAAGCTACAAATTAGTTGCATTAACGTAAGTCTGATAAATAGGACTTACGCATGCTGCTCTTCTGTACCATAGGAGACCGTTAGCCTGTGGTACAAAAACGCTGTGTTTTCCGAAAAATCTCAGCGAATAGAACCGATTGTAGTCAAAATTGCGTAAATCCTGTTCCATAAATAAGTTGTAGAAAACACATTGTGTCTGACAAAGCGCAAACCAATAGGTTGCGCTACAAATACAGAACTCACGTTTACATAAAAGGAGAAACTATGTTAACAGAAAAAGAGAAAAATGAAGGATGGATATCCCTGTTTGATGGTGAGACCCTCAACGGTTGGGGATCCACCGGAAAAGATGAGGGATGGGTCATTGACGATGGCAGTATCCTCTGCACCGTTCAAGGTGGCAAGTATCTCTATACTGAAGATCAGTACGATAACTTTGTCCTATCACTCGATTACAAGTCCGAACCGAAAGTCAACAGCGGGATTTTCATCCGATGGGCAGATCTGGATAACCCTGTTCAGAGCGGTCTTGAAATCCAGATCTTAGACACACACGGCAAAGCACCGACGACGAACCACGACTGCGGGGCACTTTACGATGCTCTGGGACCGACCCGGAATACGTGTAAACCAGCAGGTGAATGGAATACGATGGTCATCACATGCGACGGTAGCATCGTTGCCGTGACGCTCAATGACGAAGAAATCGTCCGCGCCGATCTCGATGAATGGGATACACCGCACAAAAACCCGGATGGCAGCAGGAACAAGTTCGGTATCGCACTCAAGGATTTTCCACGAGGCGGCCACATCGGCATCCAAGACCACGGCGGGAAGATCTGGTGCAAGAACATTAAAGTCAAACCGCTATAGAAATGTCCATAACTATTGCGTCCATGCGTGGTTCCGAGGTTCTGCAATTGGACGCAACGAAAAGAAAGGAAATTGATGACACAAACGGACATCACTCATCTTTCGGCTTGCCTTCCAGACTTGCTGTGTGTTTAAGAGGATTAGCACTGAAAAGTGCGGTTTTGATGCTAACGTTTACATCTGCCTTATGTTGAGCCGGCAACTGACACTCAAAGGCATTTAGTATAGTGTTGAGTATGTCTAACAGCGGAGCATCCTCGTTAGAGAGAGCATCCGAGAGAATTTCAGGTTCAATGTTAGTGTGTTTGGAAAGTTCAGAAACGCCACCCTGTGACTCTACAAAGGTCCGGAGTCCCTTCAGAAAGAAAGGTAGATCACCGTCAACAAGGTATTCATCCAATGTTAATTGGAGATAGTCAAGTGCTGCTTCCTGATCATTAGCAAGCCTCTCCTTTTGATACTCACGCCAATTTCCCATTTCTCTCATAGGTGTGCCTCCTTCCCGCCTTGTGCCTCTACCACATCACGTAGTGCCATCCAGAGCGATGCCGTGTTGCCATCCTTCTTATAGTCCGCTAAGGCTGCCTCAATATAATACATCGCGAATTCTGTATCTGTGAGGTCTTTTAAGAGATCATCCCTGAAACTGATAGTCTGCTCAAGTATAGTTTCCCTGTTCATTGTCCCTCTCCCTAACCTTTTACAATCACCGAAGTTTCCATCTTGTAGACGTGCAATTCCTCTCTGAATATTTGCGCGTGTTTTTTATCTCGGAGTTGTGTTAACCACTGACGGAGCGGGGTACGTCCCGCTGATGTAATATAGTTTCTGACCTCTCTGGCGATGATTTGCATATTTTAAGTCTAACACATTTGCACGGTATTTTCAAATGCAGGCGGGGTTTGTAACCCCGCCTGTCTTTGGAGGTCCAATTAATTGTGAACTTTGCTATAAATAAAAAATAAATTTGCCTCCCTACGCTATATATGTTATCATATACATACTAATTAAAATTATATTAATCAAGCAAAAAGATAAAAACACAACACAGATTTTTGCGTACAAAAAAAATTAAAGTGCCTTTATGACAAAAATCACAACAGCCGAACGCGTCTTTCTATCGCGCGCCGAAGCCGTTATCGAGAAGAAACGCACACGCGCCGCACACTACGAACAGCAGCTGCAAGTCTTGATAGCAGGACTCCAGCCCGGAAACATGTCAAACGTTTCCAAACAGATTCTGAAAATCCTGGCGCAACTCGAAAAAACAGAAGCCGAACAGGAAGCACACGCACAGAAAGTCAACGAATTACGGGCAAAGCAACAGACCGAGCAAGCCGTGACCCGTCTCTGCGCCGAGGCGAACAAACTCGCCGGCACCGACGGAGCAAACTTCTTCACCAAAGCAGGAAAAGTTTTTACAGGAGAAACACCTTATGACAGAACAGATGACAGAACACGAAAGTCAACAACAAGCGTTTGACAAAACCACACAGGCGTATGTCTCTAAATATGCCATGGAGAACAGCGATAGAGAAGAAAACGCCCTAAGATTAGACGTGTCAAACAATACCAACACGGTCGAGTCCCAGCCCGATCCGCGATGGGAATGGGCAACGCCGAACTGGAACGATACGCTCACAGACGTAGAGATATTTAGAGCCTGCGGTCAAGTGTCAGACACACTCAAAAGCATGCCTGACACACTGCAACCCCATGACGTGATCCACGACATCAAAGACTTCCTAAATGCCTCCTTTTCCGAACGCATCAAGATGCATATCGTGATGTTGGTCGCCGGCACCGAGACCGTAGAAGGCGCATGCCGGCACTGCTTTGGGCTTTACGATACCGATAGCCAAGAACTCGGTCAGGTGATGACAATATGGCGCACACTCACACACGTCTTAGATACCGCTACCGTCTTTAACGCATTCCTTGAACGCGCATGGCACCTGAACCCGACAAGCCAGTATTTTCCAGAGCGATACCGAGAAATAGCCGATGCCGTTCGCAAGGCACACGTGGATAACCACCTCCGCCAACGCACCCCGTATGCTGACCCTTACAACCAACTCGAACTATTGAACGAGACGCTGAAAAAACTCGCCTATCAATTCAAGCACTGCGACGACCCAGCCCAATTATGCAAACTTGCCAGCGCACAAGTCCGGGTGACAGGCGCAATGCACATCATCAACGAGAAATTAGAACGGAAACATCACGAAGCGATTCAGGACGCAGCACACATCGCCCTGAACGCCCCAATCGAAACCGAGTGAAACCCAATAATTTCTTAAAATTGAATGCCCCCGGATTTGGCATAAGAATTTATGGACAATTCAGCAGACGTTGTGGTATACTATATACACTATGTCAACGAATCTTGAAAACATACGGAATTTCTGTATTCTGGGGCACATCGACCACGGGAAAAGCACACTGAGCGACCGGCTTATCGAGCATACGAACACGCTCGCTGAGCGCGAGATGCGTGCTCAAGTGCTTGATCTGATGGACCTGGAGCGTGAACGCGGTATCACTATTAAAGCCACCGCCGTTAAACTCCACTATCCTGCTACCGACGGAAACCGTTACGAACTTAACTTGATTGATACACCTGGACACGTCGATTTTACTTACGAGGTCTCACGTAGCCTTGCGGCGTGCGAAGGCGCGATTTTAATCGTCGATGCGGCACAAGGCGTTGAAGCACAAACATTGGCAAACGCCTATCTTGCCATCGACAGCGACCTCGAAATTATACCCGTCATCAATAAGATAGATTTACCGACAGCGCGCCCTGATGAAGCCAGACGACAGATAGAAGAAGTTATCGGTATCCCCGCAGACGATGCCCTCCTCGTGAGTGCAAAAATAGGGATCGGTATCCCCGCCATATTGGAAGCAGCCGTCAATCATATCCCCGCACCTACCGGTGAAACAGAGGCACCCTTGAAGGCACTTGTACTCGATTCTGTTTACGATAACTATCGTGGTGTCATCATGTACACCCGAATTTTCGATGGCAGCGTCAAACCGGGTGATAAGATCCAGCTCATGAAGACGAGACGCGCTTATGAAGTTGAAGAGGTCGGTATCTTTACACCAGAGATGCGTCCGACAACGGGGTTGGACACCGGCGCAGTTGGGTATCTTATCGCAGGTATCCGAGAGATTGACAACGCGAAAATTGGCGATACAATCACGCACCATAAGAAACCGACGGATGAACCGCTGCCCGGCTACCGTGAAATGAAACCGCTTGTGTTCAGCGGTCTATACCCAGCAGATACGAACCAGTTTCCAGCATTGCGAGAGGCACTCGAGAAACTGCGTCTCAACGATTCCTCCTTCAATTTTGAACCCGAAACCTCTGTCGCACTCGGCTTCGGCTTTCGGTGCGGTTTTCTCGGATTGCTCCACATGGAGATCATCCATGAACGTCTTGAACGTGAATTTGGACTCGAACTCGTCCGGACAGCACCGAGTGTAATGTACCGTGTCTGCCTAAAAACCGGTGCGTACGTATCCGTTGATAACCCGGCACACCTCCCCGAACCGAATAATATTGAACATATTGAGGAACCGTATGTCAATATTGACATTATCGTGCCGCGCGAGTATATCGGCAATGCAATGGAACTTTGTCAGAAGCGGCGGGGTGTATATAAGCGGATGAACCAATTGGACGCAAGCCGTGTGCAATTGCTCTATGAACTTCCGCTCAGTGAAATGTTGACAGACTTCTATCCGAAACTTAAATCGCTGACTCGCGGATACGGTTCATTAGAATACGACATCGGTGACTATAAACCTGAAAAGTTAGTGAAACTTGATGTGCTTCTTAACGGTAATCCTGTGGACGCACTTTCGACGATTCTACCGCGGGACACAGCAGAAACCCGTGGAAAAGCATTGGTGACAAAATTAAAGGAGCTGATACCGCGTCAGATGTTTGAGGTACCGGTTCAAGCAGCAATCGGTAACAAAATTGTCGCACGCGAAACTGTCCGCGCCCTCCGAAAAAACGTTACAGCGAAATGCTACGGCGGAGACGTGTCACGAAAACGGAAATTGTTGGAGAAGCAGAAAGAGGGCAAAAAACGGCTCAAGCAGATCGGCAGCGTTGACGTACCGCAAGAGGCATTTACGGCAATGCTCGCAACCGATGAATAATACCAAATCTAATAGGGCTTACGCATGCTGCGCTTTTGTACCATAGGAAACCGTTAGTCTCCTGTGAAACCAGACGATTGTGTTTTCCGAAAATTTCATCTAACAGAACGAACTATAGTCAAAATTGCGTAAATCCTGTCTAAAAAAGGAGAGCAATTCATAAAGGCAATATACTATCATGAGTGATAACGACACCCAATTATCTAAGTGGCAAAAATTTCGGAAGACCGTTGTATGGGAATACACACAAGTCTTCGTTGTGGCACTCATCCTTGTTTTCGGATTCATACGTCCTTTCGTTGTTGAGGCGTTCAAGATTCCCTCTGGTTCAATGGAAGACACGCTCCTTATCGGGGACCGTATTCTGGTCTGTAAGTTTATCTACGGCATTAAGATTCCTGGTACCGAAATCAAGATCCTTGATTTCCATAAGCCTGCCCGCGGCGACGTTTTCGTCTTTCTTCCACCGCATGACAGGGAACGGAACTTTATCAAACGCATCGTAGCAGTTGAGGGAGACACGATTGAAACACGTGGCAATACACTCTATGTGAACGGCGAAGCAGTTGATGACAAGCATTATACAAAACATGTAACTTTCAGCCACTTTAGGAGAGGCAATTTTCCACCGTTCCGTGAACCGGAGTACCTGCCGGATACTGAGGATTTTTTTGATTATACCTTAACCTCAAGTCAATTTAAGCGCAAGTTTCCTGACGGCAAACCGTTTACGATACCGAAAGGTAAGGTCTTCGCGATGGGGGACAATCGCGATCAGAGTAGTGATAGCCGCTCTTGGGGGCCCGTAGATGTCAATGACATCAAGGGGCAAGCGTTTATGGTATATTGGTCATTTGCCGTGCCACCAGCGAGTGACGTACAGCCAGCAAAAATATGGGAAGTTTGGAAACTGATAGGAAATGTCAGATTTAATCGAATTGGCAAACTCATTCATGCATACCCTTAATATGCAATCTAAGTATTCTACAACTGGATTAACGCATGCATCAGGATCAACGACACGTTATCATCGGAACCGCAGGACATGTTGACCACGGGAAAACGGCACTCGTCGGCACGCTCACCGGTATGGAGACAGACCGACTCAAGGAAGAACGTGAGAGAGGTTTGTCCATTGAATTGGGGTTCGCCTATTTCGATTTACCGGATAACTCGCGTGCCGGGATCGTTGATGTGCCCGGACACGAAAAATTCATCCGCAGTATGCTCTCCGGTGCCTACGGTATGGATATCGTCCTATTCGTTGTCGATGCGAAGGAAGGCGTTCAGGAACAGACACTCGAACATCTGGCTATTTTGGACCTGCTCGGAATTTCAAATGGCATCCTCGTCATGACAAAATCTGACTTGGCAACCGCCGATGAACTCTCTGAAGCGGCTGAAATGACACAAGAGATGCTCGTCGGAACGAACCTCGAAGGCATACCGACGGTCAGCGTTTCCGCAATAACCGGTGCTGGCATTGAAACCTTAAAACAGACCATTGTTGAACAGGTAACACTTGCAACAAAATCGGAAGAAAACGACGGTATTCCGAGGCTGTATGTTGATCGGGTCTTTACTGTGCAAGGCTTCGGGGTTGTTGTAACGGGAACGCTCATCGGAGGTTCCATTAATCGAGAGCAGCGGATGGTGCTGCTGCCGCAAGGCGATGTTGTGCGCGTACGCGGGATACAGGTACACAATGAACCCGCCTCGGTTGCTTACGCCGGTCAAAGAACAGCCTTAAACCTTTCTGGTACGTCTGCTCAGGACATCCAACGCGGCGATGTCCTCTGTCCTATCGATTATTCACAAGTGACGGACAACATAGACGTGTCTTTACAGGTATTATCTTCGTTTCCGAGAATCATTGAGCATTGGAGCCGTTTCCGCGCGTATCTCGGCACCCGTGAGATATTTTGTCGGTTGATTCTGCTGGTTGACGAAGCAATCCTACCCGGCGACAAAGTGCAGGTACAACTCCGCTTAGAACAACCGATTTTGACATTTAGAGGGGACAGGATTATCATACGCGATTTTTCGGCGCAACATACAGTCGGCGGCGGTGAGGTGATCAATCCGTTTGCACCGAAGCATAAGCGGTTCACGCCAGAGACCATCGCAATTTTAGCACAGTGGGAAGAAGCCGATGACGCACAGATCGTCAATATCGTACTAGCGAATAGCGAAACGCTCTGCGTTCCCGAATCGTTTCTCTATTACTATTTGCCGCACTCGCAAGCGGATGTGAGAACCATTTTAGACAGGCTCCAGACAGAAGGGAAAATTGTCCGTTGGGATGAATCTGGCAGGGAACCGCTCGTCTCCGACGCAGAACGCACGGAAACAGTTAAAGCGAAAATGGTGGACACTCTTACACTGTTTCACGAGGCGCAGCCGCTCCTTGCAGGGCAAAATTCATCGCAACTTCGTCGCAAATTAAGCCTCGATGAACAGAGTTTTGAGAAACTCACGAATCAACTCATTAAGACGCGCGAACTCGTTAAGGATGGGAACTTACTCCGGTTAGCCTCTCACGAAATCCAGTTTTCTCAAGAGGAAGAGATTGCGAAAGAGAAATTAGAACAACTGTTTTTGGAAGCCGGTATGAATACGCCGACGCTCAATGAACTCAGCACACTGCTGCCAGAATATACACCGAAAGTCCTTGAATCTACTTTTTACGCGCTTTTAAACTTGGGACGGTTTGTTAAGATAGCAGAGAATTTTTTTATTCATAAAACAAGGTTTGAAGAAATCAGCGACGCGTTGATTGCCTACCTACGTGAAAATGGGACGATAACCGTTGCTGAATTCCGTGAAACAGCAGAGACTTCGCGGAAGTATGCCGTGCCTTTTTTAGAATACTGCGATACGCAGAATCTCACGGTTCGTGATGGGAATCTCCGAAGGTTACATCCGCGGCATTTGGAAACATGATCTGATAGTTTTAGGACTTACGCATGATGCTCTTTTGTACCACAAACTTCCAGTTTGTGCTGCCAAAACACTGTGTTTTCCGAAAACTTTTTTATCACAGAACCGCCTACACTCAAAATTGCGTAAGTCCTGAATTTGATAGTTTAAAAAATTATGGGGGAGGATAGGGTCCGGTGGCCCTACCGGTCTTCAAAACCGGATAGTCCATACACGTGGATTGGTGGGTTCGACTCCCACCCTCTCCCGCCACCTTTCTAAACAAACTGAGCAAGAAACGATAACCATAGCAATCTAAAGTTACTACACGCCGAATGTCATAGAGAAATCCACGGAAAGCAATTACCATAAGTGTCAATTTTAGCAATAACAACCGTCTCAGACCCAGGCCCAGTAGGTTCGGTTTCATGAAGATTAAATAAATATTTCGGTAATTCTATATCTTCCCCAGGCCTCGTAGGCGCTGTTTCTAACTGCGCCGGACTTCCCTAAAAATTACCGAATTAAATTCTTAAACTTCATCCAACCGAACCGGACGCTACGCGGAAACCTTGAAGATTTCAAAAACCTCTTCAGTCGCGTAGCGACGCAATGTTTATAGCAGCGTTTTCAAGCAAAAACCCAAGCCCCGTAGGGGCGGTATGTTTATAGAAACGTCAGGTCCCTCAAGGTCTGAGCCCCAGCGGGTGTTTTTGCTTAAGAAACGCCCCAGCAAAAACGGTGTTTCTTCAATATGTGTATTGCACCTAAAATTGTCCAAACTATAGTAACCCAATAGGACTTACGCATGATGCTCTTTTGTACCACAAACTGTTAGTTTGGGTTTTCCACCAGAATGCTATGTTTTCCGAGAAATCTCATCTAACAAAACCGCCTACAGCCAAAATTGCGTAAGTCCTGCCCAAGTTGCTACTAACAGATTTTGAGCGTTTCAACACAGTTTTTCAGACACTTTCCCCACCCCAGAGGGGTGATATTGCTTCGCAGTGAGAATAGAAAATGGCGTATTCAACTCTTGCACTCCAGCGGAGTGCTATGTGTTAAACAGGGGGCAAGTTGGGTTATAGTAATTACAATGAGGATTCTGTAAAAGTGTTTCTCTTTATTTCCGAAGATAACATTTTTGAGATTCTTTTATATGAGAACAAATATTAAGCCAAAGACGATATTCACGGGTGATAACCTACCTATAATGCGTGGGATGAATAGTGAGTCCATTGATCTCATATATTTAGACCCGCCCTTTAATAGCAATGCCAACTACGCAGCACCTATAGGTTCAAAAGCTGCTGGTGCTGAATTCAAAGATACATGGACGCTTGATGATGTTGATAATGCTTGGCTTGATTTAATTGAGGCAAAACACCCCGCACTCAACCGAGTTATCCACGCGGCAATGACGGACTCCGATAAATCTTACCTCATTTACATGGCGGTTCGGTTACTGGAAATGAAGCGTATTCTAAAAGACACAGGGTCTATCTATCTTCATTGTGATCCGACAATGAGCCACTATCTGAAACTTGTCATGGATAGCATTTTCGATAAAAATAACTTTCGGAATGAAATTGTATGGTGCTACCAAAGAGGTTCACGAACCAAAAAACAATTTAGCAACAAACATGACGCGATTCTTTTTTATTCAAAGACGAAAAACTATCTTTTTGATTTTAATGCTGTCAGATTAAAACGCAAAAAAACAAATATGAAAGTTGAAACCGATTCAGAAGGTCGCACATGGCAAATTAAAAAAGACACTAAATCAGGAAAAGTATATCGTTACCCAACCGATATTGGAACTCTTTGCCCCGATTATTGGGTTGATATTCAACAATTAAATCGCAGTGAAAATGAAAGAACTGGCTATCCAACCCAAAAGCCGTTAGCACTTCTTGAACGAATTATCAAAGCGTCGTCTAATGAAAAAGACGTGATATTTGACCCGTTCTGCGGGTGTGCGACAACACTTGTCGCAGCTGACAGACTTTCACGTAAATGGATTGGCATTGATATATCAGAAAAGGCAGCTGAATTAGTTATTGACCGTATCAAAGACGATCAAGGACTGTTCCAAGATATTATTGCACGCACAGATATTCCTAAACGCACGGATTTGGGCGATATTCCCCGATACAACGCACCTGAAAACAAAACACTATTATACGGAGAGCAAGGTGGCGATTGTAACGGGTGTGGCACACACTTTCAAAAGCAACACCTTGAAGTTGATCATATTATCGCAGAAAATGTTGGGGGGACTGACCATATTGAGAACCTTCAACTGCTTTGTAGTCATTGTAACAGAATTAAAGGTGAACGCGGGCAAGAATATCTAATCTCACGACTCAACCAGAAATAAAAAACGAGTCCGAAAGTATAAAAAGGAAACTTATAGAGTTTATGATAAAGTCTTTAGTACGAAGGAACTATAAAGGTTTTAGTGAAACAACCATTATTTCAATCGGATTCTTGATAAGATTAATGAAATACGTGAAGATTTTAAGATTTCTTAGGTTATACTAAATTTAACCAATCCCAAGACTACTAATAGCGAAATTAAAAAATGCTGAAAACGCTCCCTATAGTTGACACTCCCATGGTTAACACAAAAGCAGCGCAAAACCGACATCCGGCGTGGATAAAGGCGCGGATTCCCGGCGGCGGTAACTACGCCGAACTTAAAAAACTCATGCGGGATCTGCAACTCCACACCGTCTGTGAAGAGGCGCGATGCCCGAATATCGGTGAATGTTGGAACAACCGCACCGCCACATTCATGATACTGGGAGATGTCTGTACGCGTCGATGCATGTTTTGTGCTGTCAAAAAAGGGAATCCTAATGGAAACGTTGATACCGATGAACCGCGACGGATCGGGGAGGCGGTCGGTTACCTGAAACTGAAGCATATTGTTATTACATCTGTCAACCGTGATGATCTGAGTGATGGCGGTGCAAGCATCTTTGCTGAATGTATCGCCGAAGCACGGAAACATCGTCCGGGATGCACTGTAGAGGTACTTATCCCAGACCTTGAAGGCAATTGGGATGCACTCGCTGTTATCGTGCAAGCCCGACCAGAGGTGCTGAACCACAATACGGAGACCGTACCACGCCTCTATCGTCGTGTCCGTCCCTACGCAAATTACCAGCAGACACTAACACTCCTGCAAATCGGTAAGCAGCTCGATACACAGATGCTCACAAAATCGGGACTCATGGTCGGCTTAGGTGAAACCGTGACAGAACTCTTGGAGACGATGCAGGATATTCGCAATACCGATTGCGATATTCTTACGATAGGGCAATACCTCTCACCCTCTTCACGGCATCTGCCGATCCAACGCTACTATACGCCTGAAGAATTTGAGGAACTCAAAGAAGCGGGGCTGGAAATGGGGTTTCGACATGTAGAATCGGGACCACTCGTTCGGAGTTCTTACCACGCAGGCGAGCAAGCGCGAATCAGGCAGTGCTAACAGAAGTGTCCATTTCAGGATTTGGACACCCTTCAGTAATAGGACTTACGCATGACACTCTTTATGTACCACAAACTGTATGAAGATTAAATAAATATTTCGGTAATTCTATATCTTCCCCAGGCCTGGTAGGGTTTTTGCTGGGGTGTTTCTTCTGTTTCTAACTGCGCCGGACTTCCCTAAAAATTACCGAATTAAATTCTTA
>JAJEEK010000050.1 GCA_022821065.1 Candidatus Poribacteria bacterium | reverse complement strand
GACTTCCCTAAAAATTACCGAATTAAATTCTTAAACTTCATTTAGTTTGTGCTATCAGAACGCTGTGTTTACCAACCCCCCTAACCCCCCGCTTGCGGGGGGATACAGGGGGGCTAACAGAACCGACTACAGTCAAAATTGTGTAAGTCCTGAGTAAGACGTTTTCTGACCAAAAATTTTCAGTATTTACATAAAACCTGATTTTTGGTAAACTACTTAGAGGTTTGACGTATCCAGTTAGCAGTGCCTAATTTTTGGTAAACTGCTGTTTTATACCATTTCCGATTGAAAATGCTTCAATAAACAAATGCTTTCGTAGCATAGGCTGTTAGCCTGTGCAGTCTTTCAAGTCAATGGTATTAGATAGTGAATTCATAATAAATTAAATATCTCTTTACCATAGGTGTTCATGTGAGGTGTACATCTATCTTTACCGAGGAAATTTAATGATCCGAGTAATTATTAATGGGGCATGTGGTCGCATGGGACGGCTCATCATTCAAGGTGTGACGCAACAAGATGACATGGAAATCGTTGGCGCGATTGAATACCCCGAACACCCACAAATCGGCAGCGATGCCGGTGTCGTCGCAGGTATTAGCGATATTAGTGTCGCTATTACAGGTGCACTTGAGGACGTACTTGAAAATGCGGATGTCGTCATCGAGTTTTCAAAACCCGAAGTAACCGTGCAGCATCTCAAGCAGGTTGTTGATGCAGATAAAGCGATGATAATTGCAACAACTGGGTTTAACGCTGATGAACTCGCGACTGTCAAGGAGCTCGCCTCTCAAATCCGCTGTGTGATGGCACCGAACATGAGTCTCGGCGTTAACGTGATGATTCAGGCACTGGAACTCATTGCCAAGGCACTCGGGGATGACTACGATATTGAGGTTATAGAGGCACATCACAATCACAAGGCCGATTCACCGAGCGGAACCGCACTCCGTTTAGCAGAGACGGTCGCTGCGGCACTGGATCGAGACTTAGACGAGGTCGGGGTCTACGGCAGACACGGCATTGTCGGTGCGAGACCAAAGAAACAGATAGGGGTCCATGCGGTGCGCGGCGGCGATATTGCCGGTGATCATACAGTAATGTTTGCGACTGAGGGCGAACAATTGAGTGTCGTCCACCGCGCACACAGCCCGGAAGCGTTTGCCAAAGGTGCGATTCGCGCAGCGAGATGGGTCATTGATGCCCCCAAAGGGTTGCACGATGTTAGCGAAGTCCTTTTTCAGAAGTAGTAGGAGCCAACTATAGGTTCAAAGGAATCTCTGATGGTCCGTGCTGTTATTACCGGTGTCTGTGGTCGTATGGGACGGTGTCTCACGCGAGGCATTGCCCAACAGACCGATATGGAACTCGTTGGTGCTATCCAATATCCATCGCATCCACACGTTGGAAATGACGCCGGCGTTGTCGCAGGAATTGGAAACATCGGTGTAACCATCACAGATGAACTTGATGGGGTCCTTCAAAACGCAGATGTCGTCATTGAGTTTTCAAAACCGGAAGCCGCTGTCGGGTATCTTCAACAAGTCGTCAATACGGATAAAGCCATAGTGATCGGAACAACTGGGTTCGATTCTGATGAGCTCGCGACTGTCAAGGAACTTGCATCCCAAATTCGCTGCGTGATGGCACCGAATATGAGTCTCGGTGTTAATGTAGCGATTCAAGCTCTCGAATTAATTGCGAAAGCCCTCGGAGATGACTATAATATTGAAGTCATAGAAGCACATCACAATCGCAAAGTAGATTCACCGAGCGGGACCGCCTTGCGGTTAGCAGAGACAGTCGCTACGGTATTAGAACGCGATTTAGATGAAGTCGGTGTTTACGGCAGACAGGGTATTGTCGGGGCAAGACCGAAGAAACAGATTGGCATCCACACGATGCGAGGCGGTGATATTGCCGGTGATCATACCGTGCTATTTGCAACCGAAGGAGAGCAATTAAGTGTCGTCCACCGCGCCCACAGTCCAGAAGCGTTTGCCAAAGGCGCGATTCGCGCAGCGAGATGGGTCGTCAATGCTCCCAAAGGATTGTCCGATGTTAGCGAAGTCCTTTTTCATCCTTAGATGTCCGACGAAGTGGATGCCGCAACGCTATTCGTGTATTCCCGCCGTATGTGTTGCCCTCATCATGGCATTATTTATAATCGGATGTGAAGATACAACGTCTAATAAGCAAATCCGATACAGGTGGAAGACCGTCATGGAGGGGGATTGGAGCTCGCACCTATACGATGTGCATTTTGTAAATGAAAATCTGGGTTGGGCAGTCGGTAACGCTGTAGACGTAATTCCAGGTTTAGATGCTGAAGAAGGGGCAGAAAGCCTAATCATCCACACAAAGGATAGCGGGAACACATGGCACAGACAGAACAGCGGCATTTTCGGTAAGCCCTTGCGAAAAGTCTATTTCCGCTCAGCATTGGAAGGTTGGTCTATCGGTGAAGAAGGCGTACTCATTCACACTTCCGACGCTGGAAAAACGTGGGAGTCGATTGAAACGTCTACAAAGAATAACCTAAACGATCTTTTTATTTTTGAGGACATAGGTTGGATCGTCGGAGATTGGGGTACACTCCTCAAGACAACCGATGGCGGAAAAACATTTACCGAGATTGACGGAAGTGTATTCGGTCGTAAGTCCTTGAAAGGCATACATTTTGTAAATGAAAACCACGGATGGATCGTCACCTATAATACACCGACATCAACAAGAAAAGAAAATGCGGGCTATATCTATCAGACAACGGATGGTGGTGTTACATGGCGTGAGCAGTTCGCCACAGAAGTTGCACTATTTAGTATCTATTTCATAGACCACCAGACAGGTTGGGTCGTCGGAGATCGGCGGAGTGTTTTCACAACGTCCGATGGTGGAAAGACATGGCAATTCATCACAGATGGAAGCAACCAACGCCATAAAACCAGTTACGGGCAACCCGAATATCTCGGCAATGAACCGTTGCATACCTTTACGCTCTACGATGTTGAGTTCACGGATGATCAGAACGGATGGATTGTCGGCGATTTGGGTGTGATTCTCCATACGTCGTCCGGTGGAAAAGGAAAATGGAAACATCAACGCGGCGGCCCACGTTTTCATAACAGTGCAGATGCCGTCCTGCTCGGTGTTGACTTTATCTCTAAACAACTCGGATGGGTCGTTGGTGAAAATGGCACGATTCTGCACACCCGAAACGGCGGCGTGACGTGGGAGTCACAATCGAATCCGAGTCATCTTTTGGTAGGGGTCTGCGCTGTTTCGCCTGAAGAAGGCTATGTTGTCGGGGATCGAGGGGCTATCCTACGAACTGAGGATGGTGGTGTCAAGTGGCAGGCACAAGATAGTCGTACAACGGAGTGCTTCGGTGCCACGCACTTTGTCTCTCGGCAAAAAGGGTGGGCAGTCGCTGAAGCCGGTGTCGTTCTGCACACCATAAATGCTGGAGTTGTCTGGGAACGCCAGACTTCCGAGACGCAACAGGACCTGCTCGGCCTCTTCTTTGTAGATGAAAATACTGGGTGGTGTGTCGGAAGTGGTGGTGAAATCATCCACACAGATGATGGCGGAAAGACGTGGCAACGACAGGAGAGCGGAACAACTTGGAACCTATTTGATGTCCACTTTACTTCAAAAATGGAGGGTTGGGCAGTCGGTCTCTTCGGAACGGCATTACATACAGTTGATGGCGGCGAAACGTGGAAATCGTCGAAACTGAGTCGTCGGCTTTTGAAATCGGATGGCAGTGACAATATCTGGCTTGATGCAGTCTACTTTGTTTCACCAGACATCGGATGGGTTGTCGGGATTGATGGACGGATATATCACACGGGGGATCGAGGGAAGAGTTGGATCCGCCAAGAAAGTCATACGCAATATTTTCTTGACGACGTGTTTTTCCGTTCCGAAAAAGAAGGTTGGATTGTTGGAAAGCAGGGGTTAGTCCTCCATACAAATGATAGGGGGCAAAATTGGCGACCGCAACGCACAGATACCCGTACAGATCTGAAGTCGATTTACATCAGTCGGGCAGATAGTGGATGGATCGTTGGTCAAAACGGAACAATTCTCAAATATGAAGCGATTCCGTAAATAGATTTTTTATAGTGGAACCTAAAAATAAAGAGACACTTTCCTCCCCCTGATAGGGTTTTTGCTGGGGTGTTTCTTCACGGTTTCTAACCGAACCGGTACGGAGTGTCCTATTAATTCTAAACTTTACTATAAACTGTTAAATTCGGAGGTCCATGGGTAGAAAAATGACAGACGAACAAAAATATCTATTCGACCTGCAAGGTTTTATTGTGCTGAAGGATGTTGTTCCAAAGACTGCAATTGATGCGTGTAACGCGGTGTTGGATCAATACGAAGAGATGCCACCCGAAGATTATCCGCCGCCGTTGTGTCTTGGCACAAACCGATCAGACAAGGAACTCTATATCTCCAATATCCTTGAAGCAGACAGTGCTTTTAACGCACTGATTGATCTCCCAGAGGTGTTGGACGTGGTTCAAGGCGTAACCGGGGGACCCTACCGACTCAATCACACCTATACGATTTATCGGTGGGGTGGCGGTTATACCGGTCTGCACATGCACGGCACCCCGATTATCCCGAAATGCCAGTACCACTGCAAAAACGGACAGATGGTATCGACCTTAACGAAGGCGGTTTTTCCGATGTTGGATTGCGACGTGCAAGACGGGTGTTTCGCTGCTATACCGGGAGCACACAAAAGCAATTTTCCCAAACCCTGGGGAACCCATCCTAATGAGAACCCAGTGTTGACACCGATTCCAGCGAAAGCGGGGGATGCTATTATCTTTACCGAGGCGTTGACACACGGCTCGGTGATCAACATCTCTGGCAGACCGAGACGGACACTTTATTACTGCTACAGTATCGGTTATATGCCGGATTGGGGCGGTCAAGGTTTACATTTTAGTTCAAACGTTATGGAAGGACTCACTGAAGCACAGCAGTCAATCCTTCATCTTAAATAGTTGTCAGTTGTCAGTACGATTTTTTTTCTCGAAAAAATCTTTCAGTTAGCAGTTGTCAGTGGCCAGTCGCCAGTTAAAGAAAGGAAACTTGATGAACCAGACTCTCACTGCGAGGCACTCTTAACTGGTAACTCGTAACTGGAAACTGGTAACTATTTCCTCTGATAACTGTTAAAAAGGTAAATTTAAAAATATGATTTCATTCGCAGAACGGTTACAAAAACTTCCACCTTATCTTTTTGTCGATTTGCGCCAAAGAATGCAGGCGGCGAAAGCACGAGGCGTTGACGTAATTAGCCTCGGCATCGGAGACCCCGATTTCCCGACACCGGATCCGGTCGTTGAAGCACTCGTGCAGGCGATCGAGAACCCTGAAGATCCAAACCGGCATCGCTACGGATGTGACATCCCCGTTGAGGATTTTCCGCAAGCAGTGCTCGACTTTTATCAACGACGTTACGGCGTTACGCTTGCCGAGGATCAAGTCGCTACAACGCTCGGCAGCAAAGATGCGATCGTCAAACTATCACTCGGCATCCTTAATCCTGGTGATATCGGCATTGCGGCAAGTCCGGGATACCCGACATATAACATCGGACACGTTTTTGCAAGTGCGACGACGTACTACGCACCGATTCTGCGAGAAAACGATTTTTACGTTGATTTTGATGCGATTCCTGATGAAATCAAACGCCTTGCCAAAGTCCTCTGGATTAACTATCCTAACAACCCGACGACAGCTACCGCTGATCTTGATTTCTTCGAGCGGGCTGTGGAATTTGGAAGGCAAAACGACATCCTGATTGCGCACGACAACGCTTATAGTGAAAACACGTACGACGGCTACCGTTCTCCGAGCATCTTACAGGTTGATGGTGCCGCTGAGGTCGCGGTCGAATTCTTCTCATTGAGTAAAGCGTTTAATATGACAGGGTGGCGGTTAGGATTTGTCGTCGGTCATCCGACTGCCGTGAGTGCTGTCAAGACGGTTAAAGACAACATTGATAACGGTTCGCTCCGCGCGCTCCAGTTCGCCGGGGCAAAGGCACTTTCGATGGCAGAGGAGATCACACCCCCAATAAATGCTGTTTACGAAAAACGGCGTGATGTTGTCGTAGATGCTTTGGCAGAGAGCGGATGGGAGGTAGAAAAACCGAAGGCGACAATATATGTGTGGGCACCAGTACCACCGCGTTTCGACGGTTCGAGCCGTGCTTTCGCAACAGCACTCCTCGAAGAAGTCGGCGTTGTCGTGACACCCGGACTCGGATATGGACAGTGGAGTGAAGGGTACTACCGAATCTCACTCACTTATCCGGACGAAGTCATCAGTGAAGCGATTTCACGTCTCCGTGATTTTGCACATTAACGCGCAAAGTACCAAACTAATAACATCTCTGGTTGATAACGCTTATGAGACCATACACTCACTTCTGTTTAGGAAGCTTCAGATACATGCAAACGATTTCTAAAAACCTTATTTTATTCATTATGACTACGATCTTCGCTGCGTTTTTCGTTTGCAGCAGTGCAAGGGCTGAACAGGTTCAAGCCTATACCGTTGCAGATGGATTGGTAGGCCCTATTGTCCCCGTTATTTTCCAAGACAGTCGTGGTGCGCTTTGGTTCGGTTCTGATCGGGGTGGCGTAAGCCGGTTTTACGATAACACTTTTAAACCATACGTCGGATCTTTGAATACTTATGAGGATGTTGAAGCAGGCGCACTCCTCGGACAGACACGACAAATCGTTGAGGATAAATGGGGACACATCTGGTTTCTCACGCGTGTGCCTTCAGAAAAATCGGGTAGAGTGAGCCGGTTTGACGGTAAGTCGGTCAGTTATGTAGGCACCGGGAATTCAATTATCATAGACCGACATGGTGATATATGGGTCGGCGAAAATCATGTATTAACGCAGTATGTGACACCCGGGGTCGAAAAACTACCGCAGCCGCAACCGCATGAAATCATAGGCGAAGATCTAATCAAATCGACGACTTTGACGATAAATGTCGTCTTTGAAAGCGAAGATGGAACGCTCTGGCTCGGCGGAAGTGAAGGTGAAGAAACAGTAAATGGGGTCATTCTAAGTTTTCGTGGAAATCGTTGGAGACGCGTGGAATTTAACGAAGATGAGGAAACTGACGGTGATGAAACCCAGGTCAACACGCAGCGTATTCATCCAAACGCCGGTTTTACACGACACGATGTGTCCAGCCTTAATGTGGTGAGTCCGGTTGAGGTGATCGCTGAAGATTCATCTGGAAATCTCTGGTTTGGCGGCGAAAATCTCCTTCTCCGCTTTGATGGTATAGATTTTCAACAGATTCTTCCTACCGGGGCTTACACCGGACGCAAATCTTCGGATGAAACAGCATTGAGAAGAACGGCTTCAATTAAGGTTGACGCAAAAGGAGATGTGTGGTTTAGCGATGAGCGACCCACAAGGCGGTGGGATGGTGCCAACCTCCGCACCCCCAGAGATGTACACGGATTCCTTGAAATTGAAGACAAATGGGACAACCTATGGTTCATCAGCCAAGACCGTGGTGTCCATCAATATAATGCCAACCTTGAACTCCTTTTAGATAACGCGAATAGTAGGCTTGAGAACGATAGAATCCGAACAATATTTGAAGCCGTTGACGGTAAATTGTGGTTCGGACACAATAACGGTGTAACAATCCTTGATCCGACACCCGCAGTCATTACACATGCGAAACTTGGGACCAGTCGGGTACGCACAATGTATGAGGACAGTCGCGGCTACCTCTGGTTCAGTGTCCCAGGTGCTGTCGCACGTTATGATGCAAAGATAGATGAGATTACAACAGCATCATTCAGGCTAAATGATGGGCGAAATGAACCGGGGACCGAACCCAATGTGAACCGTCGCTCTCAGGCTGAGATCGTAAAAATATTTGAAGTCGGCAGGGACATCTGGTTTATTAATGAACCGGTATCTCATGCCAATTCAACTCGATACACATTTTTCCGATACGCAAGTGGGAACTACGGGTCCCAGATTTCTATTTCTGTCCGCACAGAAATAGGACCCGGCGGTGAAAGATCAGATAGCAACCCAGATGTACTACTCAGCGAAGGCGAACACGTTTGGATGGCTTTTGGTGGACATCTTTTTAAAGCGGACACCATGGGGCTGTTGTGGGTTACAGATAGCGGTACACAAAGAATCCTATTTCAAAAATCCTCTGAAATAGATAGCGGGACACCTATGCTTCAACTCGATCCAGGCCCCGTTCCTATAACAGATTTATATAGAGATTCAGGAGATAGGTTGTGGGTGCATTTCGCCAACGGGAGCGTGAAACGCTATCCGGAGGGTATTAATCTCGTATCGCCTACAACCCGTTCTATCCCACCCGACCTGCTCCGGCTCAAAGCAACGCACCTTGTAAAATCGACACCAGAAGATAAATGGTACTTCAACGCGATGACAGGAAAGTTGATACGTTGGAGCGACATCGAATCTGGAAAACCAATTATGCTTGACGGAGAGTCGAGTGCCGCACCACTTGCTGTCTGGCAAGACCCAGTTAAGCAGACTGACAGAATCACTTTCGTCTTTTCTGATGCTCTTAAGACCTATCACGGTAAAATGATGAGAACTGTTGATCCTATTGGTCCAATTGATACTGTAAACGCTTCTGTGATTACGAGAGATGGCGTTCTCTGGTTAGCAACGTCCCACGGTGCTGTCCGATATGATGGAGAAAGGCTTAGGACATATACGAGGAAGGAAGATGGATTTCTTGTCGATAATGTCCGCGATGTCATAGAAGACAGTCGCGGAAATATATGGTTCGCAACAAGAGGCGGCGGCGCTGTCCGATATGATGGCGAAACTTTTCACAGTCGAACGACGAAAAATGGGTGGGCACACAATAACATCTCAAAAATCCTCGAATCTTCAGAGAAAGACATCTGGTTTGCAACTGAAGGTGGTGTTACACAGTACACACCAGCGCGGGGTGGGTTACCTGAGTGCAGAATAATCAGTTTGGAGGCGGATAAATCTTACAGCGATTTCTCGTCGAGTTTAGTTTTACCAACGCGCGGGGCTAAAACTTTCAATATTCGTGGACTCAGTTCGCTCCGAGAAGGTCTCTCTTATCAATTTAAATTAATAGGGTTGGACACACCTACATGGATGAACGTCTCAGCGGACGACTTCGCAAAACTTCCTGTCGTTTCCAGCACCCGTGCAGATGAATGGACCCCGTTTGCCGGATCCATCGCGACGAATCCACAAAATCTTGACAGTAGTGGCGTTACGCAGGAACTCCAGAACCAAAACGGTATTCTACGCATCCGATACACTGGGCTTAATGCAGGACATTATACTTTTCTCATCAAGGCGTTCCGAAAAGGTTGGCACTACACGGCACCGCCCGCAATTGTGGATTTTAATATCCCGCCACCGATCTGGACACGCTGGCGAACCTACTTACCGACCTTTATCTTCATAACTGTTGTATTTGCATTGGTCGGTCGTTTGGTACTCAACCGGCGACACACGATCCAATTGCGTAATGAGATGCGAGAGAAAGAAGAAGCCGAAATGCAGCGTATCCGCGCCGAGTTGAGCGAAGCACAGAATATTCAGATGGGGCTATTGCCGACAGAGTCACCGGACATGAAGGGCTATGAAGTTGCAGGTATGTCTGTACCGGCAACACAGGTCGGTGGAGACTTTTACGATTACCTTACTGTAGAGAACGGGCAGACTGCAATCGCAGTGGCGGACGCTGCAGGGAAAGGCTTACGAGGCGCGATGAATGCCGTGCTGACAAACGGTATGCTGTATGAAGTCTCGCGCTACAAATCCGAAGCCGCAGTCATTCTCAGCGAGCTCAACGCCGGATTAGCACCGCGGATGTATGGACCCAGTTTCATCGCACTTAACCTGGCGATCCTTGATGAAACAAATGGACGGATCAACTACGCTAATGGTGGACAACCTTATCCTATCCTCATACGTGGCTCCGAAGTCATTGAGATTGAAAACAGTGATCTTCCGCTCGGTAGTATGAAAAAGGTGGTCTATGAGTCCAGCACTATTGAGTTAAGCGATGGCGATACGCTGATCTTTCATACAGATGGCCTTATTGAGGCACTCAACACAGACGGAGATATGTATGGAACGGAGCGTTTTAAGCAAGCGGTCTCTCAGATGCCTGATAATTTCAGGGCAGAAGAGATTATCCAGCACATTGTAGACGATGTTCACGAATTTGTCGGCGACGCGGAGCAGTATGACGATCTTACAATCGTTGTTATTAAGCAGCGTTCCAACGCATGAGTATGGTTTCCTAAGCGTTCCTGAAATCAATAACCGTTTGCCTGTATTCTTCAGGGAGACCAATATCAAACCGTCGCCCTTTAACAACATAACCTGAGAAGCCATCTGCTTTTCGCAACTCGTCCAGACAAGACGTGAGTTGAAATTCACCGCGTTCGCGCAGATTATGTGAGATGTTCTGCTCAAGGAACTCGAAAATCTGCGGTTGAATGACGTAAATGCCGAACACCGTCAAGAACTGATCTACATCCATGCCATCTACGTGTAAATGCTCCATTGCGTACTCTGGGTCCGGCTTTTCATAGAATTCTGTTACCGAAAGTAGTGCGTCTTCTTCCCATACACCGGTGACACAGCCGAAGTTTGATAACTGTTCAATCGGTGTCACTTTAAGCCCGACAACACTGTGCCCTACCTGTTCATAAGCCTCTACGACCTGTCGGGCACAACACTGCTCTTCATCTGAACCGTAAAGATGGTCTCCAAGCATCAGCAGAAAAGGCTCATTGCCCACCCACTCCCTCGCACAATAAACAGCATGCCCGAATCCTTCTTGAACATCTTGTGTGACGAATGTCACCTTGTTCCCTAACGCCAAGATATAGTCGCAGTATGCTTTATTTTCTTTGCTAAGTTTGTTGTAATGCTCAATTCGAGGTGACGTTTTAAAAAATGATTCAAAGAGTTCCGTATCGCTGCTCTGAATGATGAGGCATACTTCTTCAATGCCAGCCTCAATCGCTTCCTCAACGATCGCCATGATGGCCGGTTTCGCGCGTCCGGATTTATCAACGACGGGGAAGAGTTCTTTCTTCATCGCTTTTGATGCCGGGAATAGCCGAGTCCCGAACCCAGCTGCTGGGATAACCGCCTTGCGGACATGTCTACCCGCCTCAATGACGAGTTTCAGGCACGACATCTGCAAATCCTGCTCGATAATTTCTATCACACGCTGCTGGCTCTCTTCGTCTTTCACAATGAATTGTGCCGACCCGTCGCCCTGTGATCCAACACCTTTGCCACCCCAGATATAGGGTTGAATCGGTTCATAGTTGAGCACTTTATGGAGCACCGGCGCTGTCAATTGCGATGGGCAAGCAGGGATAAGGTGTTTGTCGAACTCCGCCTGTGCACGGGTCATTAAATTACCGACGGCTTCAGCCTCTCCGTCTCGGAGGGCATGATATGCCTCTTGTGTGATTTGCGCGCTAAGCGGACCGAGGTAGTGTTGCACGTTTTTTTCTAACTCGCTTTCCGCGAGTGGATAAGAGTGACTTAGTTGATTCAATATAAGGAGTGTATCTTTACCAGCACCGAGGTCAACGATTACAAAGTACATATTTTCTGGCACACTGAGTTCTGTAACATCGACACGATCACCATCAAATGTCATGAGGATAGGACGTTGGTATGCGCAGCCTTGGTCCATCCGTCCGCAGCGCGAAGGCGTTGTAATCTCGCCTCGGTATGCATATTCCATTTCTCCACGCGTTGTCATTTTAAGGTCGTAGGTGCGATTGAAAGCGCGGGCGACCAAAACGCTGATAGCAGCGCTTGAAGATAGACCTTTTTTAACAGGTAGATCCGTAAGATAATTATCTATTTCGAGGCCTTGTACCTGATAATTCGTTAGGATCTGATATGCGACACCAGCAGCGTAACTAAAAAAACCGCCTTTTTCTGCTTCGGCAAGAAGAGCATCCCCTTCCATAGGAAGGCTATAGGGACCGTAGCGGGTGCCATCGCTCAGCGTTGTCTTCAAAATCAGACGCGTAGGATGCGGCTTAACCTCGGCATATACGCCCTGGTTTGTACTCGCTATTAAGGCATAACCCTTTTCAAGTTCTGAGTTATTTAGCCGGTATCTTGCTGCCCAATCGCTATGTTCTCCGAACAGGCAAATTCTTCCCGGCACAAAAAGTTTCATAGAAGCTCCTCTATTTTTAACAATCGAAATCCAGAACGATCCGTTTTTCGATTAACTTGAAATCGGTTCAAATACCTCAATCAAGTCGTTCAAGGCTACGGATTTATGAGATCCTGACGATACAGTTGTGCCCATTGACACCTCTGCTGCCACTCTTCTGCTTTTAGTATGGTTCCGAGTGGTAACGCTTCATTTTTTCCAATCGCAGAGAATGCCTTTATCGCAGTCTCGTAATCGTGTTGATGGTAGGCATTGATGCCTATTAATCTTCGTCCTTCTAAGGCAAGATCCTTGTATTGTTGTTGCGTCAGCGGCATTGGCGATAATGTCTCATCGGAAACCGACAATTTTTCTAATTGCGTCACTGCACTATGAAGATATTGATTGCTGAGCTGCCACGCTTTTTCTCTGTGGAGCAGTTCGCCGGCTAAGAGGGATGCTAACCATGCGTCCGGTTCTGCTTGAAGGCATATTGATAAGGCAGCCATCTTCTCTGCTGCGTCTTTAGACTCAACGAGGACGGAACGGAACAACTCACGGATGGATCCTCCGGCTTGAAGTGTCGCGTTCGCTTGCCTCTGTACGTCGTTTTGGTAAGAGAGTGCTGCGATCCGTTTGCTCCGTCTACGCGCCATCGTTTCGTATTCGGTTTGAATGGAACCGTAGGTGTAGATCGCTTTTTCGTGTGCATTCCTGCGCCAATGAATATCGCCTTTCAACAGTGTCGCTTCCGGGCTGAAGAGCGGGTCTTTTTGGCTTGCAATACGGTCCGCTAAGGATAACGCTTTATCGTAATCCTGCATCCGATATGCGCTATACATTAAACCGCGTTGAGTGCTTAAGTTGTCCGGTTCATCTGATAGCATCGTCTCAAAGGTTTCAACGGCGGTGACGAAATCTTTTTGAAAAAATGATTGCCATGCGGTATCCCGTCGCGCCGCCATTTCATGGGTGCAGACCTGTTCAAAAGCACTGCGCTGCTTTAAACGATACGCAGTATAGTTTATATCGTCGTCCCCCAAAGGGACACGCTCCAAAAAATCAATCCACTCTGCTTCAAGCGACTCGAGGTCCTTATTGTAATATTTCACAAAATTACCGGCTAAAAAAACACCTTTAAATTTTTCTATCCCGTAGGTGTCAACAAGGAACCGGACGAAGGAGCCTGCCAGCAGGTAACTCCGAGAACCAGCATGTCCCCAGAACCCGATACCCATGATGGCTGACAATTCGGGTGCGATCTCCATCTGGCGCATCGCTTTTGCCCACTGATGCCCTGTAAGCCTGCCCTCGTCCCAGTCTGCGGCAACAGCGATCCCCTCGTGGAGTCCGATCTTCAGACTTACCTTCAGCGGCGACCACGGAACAGTAAAGACGTGTGCCAATTCATGCTTCAGGACCGGATGCGGAAAGCCTTGCGCATGAATGTGGAACCCATGACCAAATGGATCTTCTACAGATGTGTTTCCTGCGCCGGTTAACCTCTTCTTCTGATGCGTTGAGGCATAGACATACGCTCGGATTTTTTGCGGGAGTTTTCCACCGTCAGGCATCAGATAGTCAACTAATTGCGCGTACTGAAATTCGCAATCCTCGGCAATCCGATCAATCTCCGCTTGAAGTTCGCGGGCATAAAAAATCTCAAAATGTGCGGTCTCACGGAAACCACCGAGCGCTTCGGCAATATTATCACGGGTCGGACGAATTCCCAACGCTCCTGCGTAGAACTGAAAACCGATGAGGCAGACAATCAGCAGATATAAACCTACATGTTTTGGCAGAGGTCTAAAGAGTTTCTGCCATCTCAGTTGCGGCATCAATTCGGTGTCTCGACTGATTTCACACAGGCTGACCGTGAGCGTTAAAAATAAGGCTGCCCAGAGTAGTGTTTCAGCGCGGGCGATGAGTAGTGTGCTTGTTATCCGGATGACGAAATCGTAAATCGGTCCAGGAAAATACCCGAATGTCGCGTGATACGCAAACACCGGCGGGTGAAATATCAGATTGATAACCACTGGCACACAAGAGACTGTGAGAAACCCCAGATACGCCAAGTATGCCAACCACCGCTTTTTGATCCAGAATCCGAAGAATACGCCTGCTGCCGTCGCGTATAAGCAGCTAATTACCGGTAGTAGAAAAAAAAAGAGAAACCCTTCCCCGAAATTGCAATTTTTAACACGGAGCGCGTTCAACAGGATAATACCCAGCGGTAGCACGAGTAAACCGAAGTTAAATGTCAGCGCACCCCAAAAACATCGGCTGACGATTTGTCCTTGTGAACCGGAGAGTATTTCGGGGTGCCGCTTCATCTGCCGTATGATTGTGAGTGTTACGTGTGCACCAGCCAAAGAGATGCTGAGTGCCAGCACTGCACAAAACTCAAAAGCGAGGATGTTAAACAGCGGCAAATTGGCGAGGATAAGTCCCAACACACTAAAGGCTGTAAGCCATAACCAATATGAAAATGTTTTGTGTATTGTCGGTTGTATACGCATCTTTTAGAAATCGAAAGTTGTATTTATTCTCTATTTTATTCTCCTATCCGCTTTGTGTCAAGTAGAATTTAGTGCAACTTCAGGACGATTTAGTTCTCGGTGTTTTTCTTTAATTTTAGATACCCAGGCCCGGTAGGTTCGGTTTGCAACCGCACCGGACTTGAAAAGGAAAATTCAGAAATTTAGAAAATCCGATAATTTATCTAAAACTAAATGACCCTGAGTGCAACTTAGCAGGATTCGGTTGTTAGCAGGCAGCGAAGCATGAAATAAAAGTGTTGACAAACAACAGGTATGCGCTGTATAATTAGAACAGTTGATTGGGTGAATCATCAAAATTTTCGCATCCTTTCTTTATTTCTTACCACACGATTATCCCCTTTAATCTTATCAATTTTCAACACTACACACGCGGACTTTGCCTTGAGAGGCACCTAAATTTCAAAAGCCTCCCAGCAATAATAGGAGACATTGTTTATGGAAAACAGGCGCACCACGATCCCCGCACTGAGACCAATTGAAGACACGGATGTGACAACTTGGGAGCTTCCTGACGGCGCAATCGGCAGACTCGGACAAGGGTTGCCACTTGATGTAGAATTTTCACCTGACGGTTCGTATTTCACCATTGCAACCAAAATTGGGTTCTGGATATATGACACAGCAGCAATGGCACCCCGCGCGCTGTGGGGCACCGAACGCGGGATGGTTAATGTTGCAACCTTTTCACATGATATGCGATGGATCGCCACTGGCGACCAAGACAGCTTTGTTAAGGTATGGGACACACAAAACGGGCAGTGCATTACGAAAATAGATTGGGGAAGCACTCGACAGGGACGTAATAGTGTTTTGCATGTCCACTTTTCGCCGGACGATCAATATATCGCTGCGTCTGGTTTTGGACACAGTACTGTTTATGCTTGGCGCAGTGGTAATGAAACGCCTCTCGCGAGTTTTGCTGTTGAGAATCCAAAATTCGATGACTATAGGAAAAGAGGTGTTGACTACGACAGACATTTTCCTATCGCTTTTTCACCGAGTGGCAATCTGTTTGCGTTTGTGTCTGCCCCGGACACGGTTACGATTTCAGACATAAATATCGGTAAAGATATCGCGAAGCTCACCGGGCACACCGCCCCGGTACATACCCTCCTTTTTTCACCTTGCGGACAGTACCTTGCGGGCGCGAACGTTGGTGCCACGATTCAGATATGGGACATTCAGAACGAATCCCTTGTAATGATGCCCACGACTTATGAAGGAAATCGGGTAAGACTCGCTTATACCACTGAGGGCGTACTGCGGGTTGCGGACATTCATCGGAACAAGGTGGTGATTTGGGATGCATCAAAGAGAGAAAAGTTAGACGTGTTTGAAACTCATAGCTCAAATGACCGTCCCGCACGTTTCTCAAGCGACGGGAAGCAATTCGCTGTTTGTAGTAGACGGGGTGATGTTCACGTTTGGAAAGAAGAAGCCCCCTCCACGGTAGTGTCACTTTCAGGGTTTAAAAGTGTTGCTTATGCAGTCGCATTTTTGCAGGAAGGTAGGACCTTGGTCAGCAGTCATTGGGGAAGATCAAATAAGATATTTTGGGATGTTACGAGTAGGGAAACACTGCAGGTCCTTCCACCACTAACGGAACGCACCTCTTTACGGAGATCCATCGCATTGTCCCCGTGTGAAGAAATGTTGGCAGTTGATACAAGTAACCAGAACATTGAGGTCTGGCATATAACATCTGAAACTTTAATTGCAGAACTCACCGAACATAAAAATAAGACCTATCGCATGGCGTTGGCGTTCTCGCCTACAGGGAAATATCTTGTCAGTGGTGGGAAAAATGAGGCCTATGTATGGGATGTCGAACTTTGGGAAAAACGGTACGCACTCACGGAACAGACGGACTCGGTTGTAGACATCGCATTTCATCCGGATGGAAAATTATTTGTCACTTCCTCCAGGAACGGCTCGACTTTGGAAGGGACGGTTCGACTTTGGAACGTTGAAACCGGTGAACAAGTTGCTCCACTTCCTTTACAAGATGTTTTAGAGGATGCCACCCGCTACAGAGGTGAGCCAGAGGAAATTGAGCGAGTCAGCAACGGCGGGAATCTACAATGGAAGCGATACCAACACATAGAGTCCGTTGTGTTTTCGCCCTGTGGTACCCTGATTGCTGGCGGACTCGGCACATGGATCTCAGGTGGATTGACCAACGAAATCCGATTGTGGGACACAGAAACATTAGAAACACTTATGATAATACTGCCGTCCCAAGGGACTATTCGTCCCTGGGCACTGACATTTTCGCCCTGCGGACAGTATCTTGTCTCCGGAGCTTGGTGGTGTCCAGGGCTGGACAAGGCACCTATTCGGATATGGGAAGTGGCTACGGGTGAACATATTCATACCTTCTGGGCACACGCTACAGACGTTCAAGATGTCGCCTTTTCACCGGACGGCACGCTCTTAGCGAGTGGAAGTTTTGATGGCACCGTCCTTCTCTGGGATGTGAAACCGTTTGTGAATCCTTAAAATCACCTATGCCGATTTACCCTTAGTAGGATCAACCGCAAACGCTATGCTACAAGTCTATGCAGAATTTTCTTGCAGTTTAAGGGAGAATATGTTAAAATACGATGTGATAAGTTTCACACAGCCGTGCGAAGCTATGCGAAACGATATTGGGACATCTTGTAAAACAATACTGCGAGGTTGCGTTATTGGAACACGCAATAGGAGGAACTGAAATGGCAAATGGAATCTCACGATTTTTTAGGTCGATATGGTATACGTTAACAGGCCGCGCACATGAAGCAGCGGATCGAATGATGGAAAACCCTGAAGCCGTTAGAGGGGCTTACGAAGACATCATCAGCGATAAGAAAGGGAACATCCAGCGCTATAAGCAGGCGATCGGTCAACTTATAGCACTCGTGGAACGGAAGAAATCCACGGTGAAGAACCTTACCGATGAAGTCGAAAAGTTGGAAGAATTGAAATCTGGGGCAATCGCTAAGGCACAGCAGACCGCTGCCGACCTGCAAGCACAGGGAATGGCACCCGAAGAAGTCAAACAGCACGCTGAATATGTACGCTGCGTTACGGCTTACCAAGAATTCAATACCAATCTCGAAGACAAAACCGGACAGATTTCGGAGTTGGAAAATGATATTGAAGAGGCGCAAGCCGGTATTGACAACCATAAAATCCAGATTACCAGTCTACATCGCGATTTAGAACAGATTAAAAATGAACAGTCTGAAGCCGTCGCTGATCTGATTACCGCGCGAGAGCAAGAAGAAATCGCCGATATGCTTTCGGGGATTAGTATGGATGGCACCTCTGCTGAACTGACACGGATGCGCGAAATCCGAGAAAAGGCGAAAGGACGTTCAGTCGTCGCACAAGAGTTGGCTGGGACCGATTCACGGGCCGAAGAACAGGAATTTCTCGCAGCCGCACGCTCATCTTCAAGCTCCGACGAATTTGACGCTCTGATTTTCGGGGCACAGCAGACAGATACACAGACGGAAACAGAACCCGCTAAGAAGACAGAGGATTCTGATTCCGAGCTGCCGCTCTAACGTGCCACTTACAAGTGTCTCACAACGACGGAAGTTTGTTATCTAAAATAGAAGGGGGCGACAACTCATACCTGTTAAAAGCCCAACCTACGCATTCCGATCCGAAGCCGGAAGGCTCATTAACTCTGGGACATCTCGGAGTCTCGTCCTGTCCGGAAATATCCACGACCTCTTTTTTTTTAAGGAAGAAGAGCGTACGGATTATATTCCGATCGTCCCCTTTTTAACACATAGTTGGGATATACCTGGGTTCATCCTGATAGTCTATGAACTCAACGGTCCCATACGTTTCGCTCAGGATACGGAACGCGAAAAGGTTGAGCGTGTCTTCAACCGATGGCGCGGTATAACCGAGGCTGACACGGATATAAATGCCCCTCCGAGCACCTCGCGCGGACGCGAGTCTATGATCGCATCACTTGACACAGCTATAGAACCCCCTAATGCCTCTTTCTCACAGTACATGACGGATGCAATCGGCAGCCCGACACTTGCGCTTGAACTTCTCCGCCAGTTTTGTCTCCTTTCCCGTAGCACAAACAGCGATGGCGAAAAATTTCTCTCTGAAAAACTGATTATCCTGATAGAAGCCGCCGATATGCTGCTCCCAGAAGGCGAAATACGGGGTTTATCACTTCAGGATAGGCATCGGATCAGTATCGTTCAGGACTGGATTTCCGATTCCAATTTCATGAACGGCAACGATACGGTTATTTTCATTACGGAGTCTCCGAGTCTCCTGAACTCTCGGATTATTAGATTGCCACAGGTCGTCAACGTTGAAATCCCAGCACCGGGGATGTCGGAACGTCAACACTTCATTTCGTGGTTTAACAACACGCCACAATTGATCGCGAAACCGTTGAACCTGTGGGGTACACAAGCGCAACTCGCAATGTTGACAGCCGGATTATCCATACAAGCACTCCGTCAAATGCTACTCTACGTCTGCTATTCCGGTGAGAAACTTCAACCCGAAGATGTTATTGAGAAGGTTTCTGAATTCATCCAGACCCAGTTGGGTGAAGATGTTGTCGAGTTTAAAAAGCCCGCACACAGCCTAAAAGACATCGTCGGGAACCAGAAATTAGTGGATTTCCTAAAAACGCAGCTGATTCCGCGTATCACATCAACCGGGCCAGATGCGATTCCGGGAATGAGCGTCTGCGGTCCCATCGGCAGCGGAAAAACCTTTATCTTTGAGGGGCTCGCCGGTCAACTCGATATCCCGGTCCTCGTCCTCAAGAACATCCGGAGTATGTGGTTCGGACAAACAGATGTCATCTTTGAACGACTCCGACGATTATTGATGGCACTCGTGAAAGTGCTCATTTTCGTTGATGAAGCGGACACGCAATTTGGTGGTGTCGGCAGGGATGCACACAGTACAGAACGGCGTTTGACGGGAAAGATACAGGCGATGATGTCGGACCCACAACTCCGTGGCAACATCACATGGCTTCTGATGACTGCTCGCATCTATAACCTCTCACCTGATTTACGCCGCGAAGGCAGAGTCGGAGATATCGTGGTTCCGGTCCTGGATCCGAGAGACGAAGACCGTGAGGATTTTCTCCAATGGACGATTGCGAAGGTCTCCTCCAATCCGTTTTCTGAGGAAGATATTGAGCGACTCCTGAAAGTAACTGAGGACTATTCTGCAGCGAGTTTCGCCTCGCTGCGTTCCGACCTTGAAGCCACCAGTCTTATCAAGGCAAATTCAGAAACAACCGGTGAACTCACAGTCGATGAAATCATCGCTGTCGCCGAAGACCGGATCCTACCCAATATCGGACCAATAAGGCGTTACCAGACCTTACAGGCACTCCTCAACTGCACACGAAAATCGCTACTCCCCGGCGACTATTCCCCAGAAATTCGAGAATCGTGGGTGAGACAGATTGCCCAACTTGAAGCGGTAGGTGTTAGAGGATAGAAAAAAAATGCTGCATTCGCATGCGACCTAATTTTGTGTTATAATGTTAATATGTAACGAACACAGTGTGGTATTTTATAACAACATCTCAGAAGGAGAATTACCATGTCCTATTCTGATGCTACCTCTGAAACCATCGCCGCCCGCGGTGAAGAAATCTATCAGCAGTACCGCGAAGAACTTGAAGCCCAACACAAAGGTCAGTTTTTTATAGTTGATATTGAAACGGAAAACTATGAAATCGCCGATGAGGATTTAGAAGCTACAAAACGTCTGCTTGCCAAAAATCCCAAGGCTATGACTTACGGTGTGCGAATCGGATACCCGGCCACCCACGGTATCGGCTTTAGCTTCATGGAATATAATGTGGAATACTATAATGATAACAGGGAAAATTAGAGACGAACGCTTAGTTATTCTTTTCTTTTTAACAATTCCATCTGTTGTGCTGTGAAATCCACCTCTACACCTAATCGCGTCGAAAATAGATTGCCAACAGAAACATTGGCTAATTCTTTAGGTTCAAGTTTGTATAACCCATCACCATAAACTCGTGCTTCACTTACTAAATCCTGTGATTCGATCGCATTCAAAATTTCCCATACTGTCCGAATTGATTTGGGGTTTCTCTGGAAGACTCTTTCCAAAAAAGGTGTCGGATATAACATTAAATATCCGTTCGCAGCGACTGCTTTAGAGTGGTTTAAAATAAAACGAAAAGGGTTTGCTCTTTTAACTGATTGCCGCCCCATGTATGTGCAGAGGAACAAGGCTGGATCGCGCCGCTCTTGTAAGTACCAAGGTGAGCGATGCCGACACAAATAACGTTCGTGAATTCCTATTTGAATTCCGCTCTGTAAATATTCCCACAGTGATGGATAATCAAATTGGACGATGTGCTCTGGTAAGGAGCAATTTAACAAAAATAAGGGCTGTTTCAGAATAGGATTTTCTGCGTCATCAGCCTGAATTTCATTGGAAAATAAATATCGGGGACTAGGTAATACTGGCGTTAGAAACTCAGATGGAAGATTATATTCAGAAATCTGAGCAGCGGAAAGCAGAAAAAACTTGTTTGCTCCTGTTACTAAACCGCGTCTTACATGAAAGAAGTCTGATAATTTTGCAGAAACAGATTTATCTGTCGGGTCAGGGTTAGAATCCCTTACAATATCTGATAAATGATTCCACTTTCTCATATTTCGCAGCGAATCAATAGACAAAATATGACGCTTCCTTGGTTCCTTTATCGTACCACCATAAGTAAATTCGACCTTACAATTCGTTGATGGTTTGGTTTTTCTGAACCAAATCACAGATGTAGAAACAAGAGCATCTCCAAACTGTAGTTCCTTGGGCGAAAAGCGATGAACACGTAACAAACTTACGCGAGTTGTCAGATATTCTTTCAGGTGCTGACCATAATTGACATCCATAAATTCACTTGGGACAAGCCAACATGCCAAGCCATCATCTGCCAACCAACTATGTGAAATAAGCATGAAATAACAGTATAGACCAGACAACTGGCTCGCCTTAATACCGGTCATTCGGTTGGCAAGAGTCTGTAACCTTATCTTTTCATCAGAAGATAAGTGGTGATGTCTGGAATAAGGTGGGTTACAAATCAGAAAATTGGCTTTATCCTTCCCAGAACTCGGTGGGTTAGATTTTGTAAAATCAGCGATTTTCAAGTCAAGTTTCATGTCATTCCATAACTTGACAGTTTTGTGTCCATAATGAGGATCTATTTCATACCCGTGTGCCCAATTGACCTGCAAATGTGAAAAGCATTTCAATAAAGCAGAATAAAATGCCCCTGTCCCGAACGCTGGATCAAGAAAACGAATCCGTTCGGAAAATTCAAATAATCCCTTTGAGACCTCCATAATGTCCATAGCCAGCTTCGGTGAAGTCGCAAATTGCCCCAATTTATTGCGTTCCTCTTGGGATTTTTCGGTATTTAATTGAGCTTGAAGCTTTAAGCGTTCTGTCTCAATGTGATGAATTTCTGCCAGTTGCGCGTTTACAGACATATCTTACAATCCAAATTCTGCGAAGTCGCTGACACGATGCTCCCATACCCAGTCAATATCTTCAGCTGCTTCGTATTGTAGGTAATTACTGTCAAAATAACCAGATAAAAAGAGTATGAAACGTATATCATTGCCATAGGTACTGCGTAATTGAGAAACTTTAGTGGCTTCCTCTTTTCTCCGTTTATTGGTATTGGTGAAATCTCCAGCCGACTTTGCTTCAATCAATACAGGGAAATCCCCAGGCTTCGCCGCAAACGGCATAATAACAACATCAATAGGCATTTTTACTTCTTTATCGCTATTGGTTTGCCGTACTGGAACGTTAAAATGAAACGCGAATGTGCCCGGAGAAAGATTGTCAAATTTTTTGCCAGTAGTACTTTCGCTAAATGTGTAACCATGTTTCTCGAGCCAATGCTGGATAGATGCTAACTGACGCTTTTCTTGTGCATTTCTAAGAATCGGATTCGCCTCAGCACCACAAAGTCTATCAGCAATAATCGTTGCAGCACGGAGAACTTCTTCCGTTTTTCCCTCATCATCTCGGTCAAGCCAAACGAAAATATCAGAGTCAAGTAAGTCCCGGATAACCTTTTCAATCTTCTTCAAGTTTTCTTGAAGTTGCAAAGGTTTCATAAGTGGTGGCACACGTTCATTATCCTCCATAGATTTCACAAGATTTCGTGGGACTCCAGCGAGTCCTATTAATCTATCCCTTGCTATTGGCGGACAAGTTGCCATTCGCAGTACAGGCAGAATAGTCGGATATTCCTGTAAAACTTCAGGATTTAGTCGTGTGAAGTTGGCTGTTAACTTCAGTACCTGCTCAACTTGTGCGCTAGTTTTCAGACGTGTTTCCTTGAAAACCTGCGGTGCAGATCGCAAAAACCAGTCATTGTAGAAATCAACAGATTTAGCGATATCTGTTTTCCATCTATCTGGTTTATTTTTATTAACTCCCAATCTGCAACCTCCACGGTTTGTCTGCTTACTCTCTTCTTACATGATGGCATGTTGTTTTAGTATACGCGCGTTCAATCTATTTGTATAATAAGGTCGAATTATGTCCAGCAGGCTATATTTTAGTATAGCATATTCCGACACTAAAAACCAAATTATTTTCTACATTGATAAACACTTTTGTGCGTATAAAAGACAACATTCATGAAAAAGGAGAAATGAAATTGTAAACCTTACTATCGCAAAATAGAAATGCTGCGATTTGAATACCATCTCTACAAACTGATAACCTCTCCACTCGCAGCGGAACGATACCCTGCACAGATGATTTCAACAGAATGCGCAGCAAATTCGGCATTCATCTCACTTTCAACACCGTTCTCAATACAATCTATAAACGCACTGAACTCCCGGGGGCCATCGTCTCCACTTCCGACATCTATCCACTGCTGTTTCGGGCGCATACCGCTCTCTGCTTGTGTACTACTCCACATCCCCATCGGATCAAGCGGATGCGGGGTCGGAGGCTCAAACGCCAGTTCGGCAGCGAATACCTCCAATCGGTTCGCTGAAGCATCAAACGTCAAGCTGCCTTCGGTACCGATGAGGTGTACCTTCCGAACACCGCCTTGGGCATGACTTTGCCAACCGTAACGTCCGCTGGTAATCGTTGCCGTCGTACCATCTTCTAACGTCAGCACCAACGCACCGAAATCTTCGAGATCACAGTCGAGATGCTCTTTGAAGAAATAGTTCGCTGTGCCACCAAACACGTGCTGCACGCGTTTCTGCGTCAACCAATTCACCATAGACACCGCATAGACCCCGACATCAAACATCTCAGGTTTCGCTTCAACGAAACTGTAGCGTTCCAACGTAGGTTTTTGGATCCTTTTTTCTCCGACAGGTGCGGTGCCGGGATGCCCCTTAGAGAAAAGGACATCGCAATGGATAGCCTGGAGTTCGCCGATGCGTCCACTCGCCAATGCTCGCTGAACCGTGCGTGCCCAAGCACTATGGATGTTACTGAACATCTGGGTTCGCACGCCGCTTTTTGAGACTGCATCAACGATCTTATTCGCATCTTCCGGGTTGAGTGCCATCGGTTTATCGAGATAGACGTGTTTTCCCGCTTCCGCACATTTTGCCCCGACACGTCCACGCCGTTCCACCTCCGTGCAGAGGCTGACAATATGTACGTCCTCACGCGCCAAAGCATCGTCAAGATCACGAATGAAAGGCAGATTTGACGACTCTGCAAGTGAACGTGCCAATACCACCCGTTCTGGTGGTGCATCGAGCTCATCAGCAAATGCAATCAATCGGCAGCGTTCGTCTTGTGCAAAAAGCGAGGCGTAATTCTCTTGATGCGTGCGGTGTCCACCGAGCAGAAGCACACCGTATTTTCCGTTTTGCTGCATGTTTAAACCTCCAGTTCAACAGGTTGACCGCTTTCAAGCGATTGCGCGATAGCCGCTGTTAACTCGCCAGTTCCGTCGAGTTCCGGTGGTATGGCGTTCTGGTAGTGTCTACCGATTGGTGTCTCATGATAGATGACGCCCTTGTTCCCGACCAACATAATGTCAATCGCCGTTTCAATATCATCTTTATCAACGCTCAGGAGTGCCATCTGGCCGCCGACATAGTGAACCATCACCGTCACCTGTGTGTTGTCTACGTGTCCCTGTGCATAAACACGTTCCGGTGGCGATGGGATCCATTCATTTGTGAGTGCTGTCACCACGCCGATGGATGACAACAGATCCGCACTTTCGTCCGCCAGATGTAGGACACAGCGCAGGAACACTGGACTCCCAATCCGATCTTTCTCAAGCACAGATTGAACCGATTTTTTTAGTAGTTCCATTTCTCTCCTTCCTAAAATGATGACAAAAATATGTTAACGAATTTGCAGATATTATGCTATAATGTGTATGGTCATCGGTTATCAGTTTTCAGTTACAAGAAGGTTCTGTTAGACGAGAACCTCTTAACTCTCACTGCAAGGCAAACCGAAAGGGTTTTCATAGAAAACCCGAACCGACAACTGACAACTATAAATGGAGGAAAACTATGCCATTGAAAACCCTTGAGCAACTCGTCGCCGAAGCGAGAGCAAACGTTGGACACATATCTCCTGATGAACTCACAGAGGCAACAGCGTCAATTATCCTCTTAGATGTTCGCGACGAACCTGACTACGATGAAGAGCATCTACCGGATGCTGTTTCACTACCGCGCGGCTACCTTGAACTCGATATCGACGAAGTCGCGCCTGATGCAGACACACACATCGTTACATATTGCGGCGGCGGCACCCGGGCAACACTCTCCGCGCACACACTAAAAAACATGGGTTATGAAAACGTTTCAGTGTTAACCGGCGGTTTCCGAGGTTGGAAAGCCGAAGGACTCCCCACCGAAAAATCCGAAGAATAAGTAACAGCATTAAGTTAACACGGATAACAGACCTTGTCAATATCTTAACGGCAATCGGGACGATTTTGCCGCCTACGACGAAATCGTCCCATCCATAACAATAATGAAAACACGGACATCAATGGAGAAAACATGCGTAACAGATATATCTTCTTAATACTTATACTTCTTACACTTTTCATCGGTGATAGCGTTGGACAGAAGAAACAGCTCAACATTTTTTCATGGGCAGGGTACGTCAGTGATGACATCCGTCAAGGGTTTGAAAAGGAGTTTGGGGTTACCGTCCTCGTTGATACCTTTGCCAGCAATGAAGACCTCCTCACGAAGTTGATGGCAGGCGCGACAGGATACGACATCATCATGCCGTCTGACTACATGGTATCAATTTTAATCAAGCAGAACCTATTAGAAGAACTCAACCGCGATAACATCCCCAACTTCGAGAATATCAGTCCGTTGTTCCTCGGTAAATACTTTGACCCTGAAAACCAATATTCTATTCCGTATACGTTCGGGACAGCAGGCATCGCTTACGATTCGGCTGTTATTTCGCCAGCACCGGATAGTTGGGAAGTGCTATGGGACAAACAATACAAGAATCAGTTCAGCATGTTAGATGACCAGCGCGAGACGATCGGTGCGGCACTTAAACTGCTTGGATACAGCCTTAATAGCACCGAGCCGGAGGAGATCGAGGCGGCGAAAAATAAACTCATTGAGCAGAAACCGCTTGTGAAGCAGTATAAGAGCGAGGCGGAAGAACTTCTCATCGCAGGTGATGTCGTTATGGCACACTGCTGGAGTGGTGATGCGTTCCGTGCGACGGAGACACGTCCAACCATCCGGTACGTCATCCCAAAGGAAGGATCGAGCCAGTTTATTGATGCTGTCTGTATACCGAAATCCGCCCCGCATAAAGCACTCGCGGAGCAGTTCATTGATTATCTCCTCCGTCCTGAAGTTAACGCCAAAATTACTGCTTTTACGAAGTACGGGACCTGCGTACCGACAGCGAAAGCGTTTTTACCGGAAAATTTACGGGAACACAAGTTTATCTATCCGCCGAAAGAGGTGTTAGAGTCCCTCGAATGGTTAAGAGATCCAGGAGATTTCACGAGGCACTACGATCGCGCGTGGGAAGAAGTCAAAGCAAAATAATTATTATCGCTGACCATTGATACGCGCTAAATAACACTATTCAAAAAACGGACTACCAGTCCTCATCAAAAAACGGCGTACTCGGATAACTGTAGACGTTGCCTTCGTAGTTGCGAAGCTGGATTTCATCATCGTCGAAAGCGACGATAGGGTCAGGGATCAACGCAATCTTGCCACCGCCACCAGGAGCATCAACGACGTAGTGCGGCACACCGAGTCCGGATATATGACCGCGCAACGCCGAAACAATTTCTAAACCGGTCTTCACCGCTGTCCGGAAGTGATCGGTTCCGACCACGAGATCCGCTTGATAGATATAGTACGGCTTGACACGGATTCGTAGTAATCCCTTCATCAGTTCTACCATGACATCAGGATCGTCGTTCACGCCTTTGAGAAGTACTGTCTGATTACCGAGCGGTATTCCGGCATCTGCCAGCATGCCGCACGCTTTTTCCGTCTCAGGCGTGATTTCGCGCGGATGGTTGAAATGTGTGTTGATATAAAACGGGTGATTCTTCTTCAAGATAGCGCACAACTCAGGGGTAATACGTTGTGGCAGCGTCACGGGGACACGCGAACCGATCCGGATGATTTCTAAGTGCGCAATGGCTCGTAAGCCACTGACAATCATATCAATCTTTTTATCCGTCAGCATGAGTGGATCGCCGCCGGAGATAATGACATCACGGATTTCGGGGTGTGCTTGGATATAGGCGAGTCCTTTTTCAACGTTGTCCTCAGAGATTGAGTGCGGGTCCCCGACTTTCCGTTTGCGGGTACAGAAACGGCAGTAGATAGGACACATATAGTTGACATAAAAGAGGGCCCGGTCGGGGTAGCGATGCGTGACGTTCGGAACCTCGCTATCGTCCTCCTCGTGGAGCGGATCCTCTACACCGGTGCTAATCAATTCCTTCGGATCAGGAACAACCTGCTTCCAGATCGGGTCGCCGGGTTCCTCTATGAGACTGAGATAATATGGGTTTATACGGATCGGAAATTCTTTATGAATGCGCTGCATCTCTTCGAGGTCAACATCGAATGCGGCAGCGAGCTTTTCCGGTGTATTGACAGTATCTCTGACAAGACGTTTCCATTCTTCCATATACATGACCCTCCGTGTATCTATAGTATGTGCAATTACTCTGACGGTGTGTAGTTCTTAATCGTCACTTTTGTCATTACATCACGTTCACGGAGTGCTTCTACGACATCCATCCCTTCAATAACTTTGCCGAACGTGGTGTAGCTGCCGTTCAGATGTCCAACACTTCTCGGATCCGAGGTAAGACAGATATAAAACTGGCTTCCAGCTGAGTTCGGGTTCTGTGTCCGTGCCATAGCAACGACCCCTTTTTCATGCGGAGGCATCTTGTCGCGAAGTGCTGGGTCTTGGAATTCACCAGGGATTGTCCATCCAGGACCCCCTCTGCCTGTCCCTTTCGGGTCACCACCTTGGATGACAAAGCCGGGAACATATCGATGAAAAGTCACACTGTCGTAAAATCCAGCCGCTATCAACTTGGCAAAATTTGCCACTGTAGCGGGGGCGGCTTCAGGGTAAAGTTCTATAATAATGTTGCCTTTTTGAGTTTCTATCGTTACATTAGGCAATTGTTCACCGTTGCATGAAACGATTGTTGCCAAAAACGCACCTAATAAGCTTAATTGCATAATTTGCGTGTGAAAACAGGGAATTTTCACGAGTTCCTTTTCTGTATTTCTATGCGCGATTGTTTACGCGAAGGTCGTTAGAGGATAAGTAGGTCCTATCTTATTAGATCAGAAGGCTTCTACATACAAGTATTTTTTACACGGACATCAGTACATTATTATACACCGATTTGTTGGTGAAGTCAAACAAAATTCGGAAGAGTCGGTGTCAATCTTCAGTTTTCAGTTGTTCGTAACTGAAAACTGAACCTAAACTTGACACACCGGTTTTAGACATGGTATCCTAATAATTAGGGGGTGGTTGCAGTGCGGGACGTCTCGATGGAGAATCAGAAGACGCGTGAATTGATGGCAACGTTAAGGCTACTATCGCCTGGTACCTATTTGCGGGAGGGTATTGACTATATTATCCAAGGCAAAACCGGCGGACTCATCGTCATCGGTGATACACCCAATATTTTGGATTTGACAGAAGGCGGCTTCCGAATCAATTGCCAATATACACCGGCACGTCTATATGAATTGTCGAAGATGGACGGTGCTATTATCCTTTCCGAAGATGCGAAACGTATCGTCCGTGCTAATGTAACATTGCGGGTAGAACCGGCTATCCATTCTAACGAAACGGGGCTCCGCCACCGGTCGGCAAACAAATTTGCGAAACAGACGGAGCATATCGTGCTTTCTGTGTCGCAGAGCCGGAACACTCTCACCCTATATTTCAAAAACCAGCGTTATATCTTTCGAGAACGTCCGGTACTATTGTCTGGTGCGAACCAAACTATGCTTGTACTGACACAGGACATCAAAGCGATGCAAGATGCTGTCAATACATTGAATTGGGCAGAGCTGAGTGGGAACGTTACATTAGCGAATGTCGTCACGGCTATCCAGTTGTGTGAAAGAGTGCGCCGTGCTGAACAGGAACTCAATCTATATAGACTTGAATTAGGGACACAGGCACAGTCCATACAACATATCCCTGAACTGACAACCGAAATTGAGAGTGGTCTGCTGATGACTGAGGACTACTATCATGAATGTCTACGCGATGGATTCGAGGCTTTTGAAAAAATTATGGGACTTGACGCGAATAACCTCGCGAATCAGAGCAATATCTCTGAGGCTTTAGGGTATCCACGGGATATTCGGAGCACCTTCGCTTCTCTCGAACCGCGCGGGTACCGGATGCTGAGCCGAGTACCTCACATACCGTTTACCGTTATTGAAAGTATTGTGGACAAATTCAAAACATTGGATAAGATTTTCACCGCTGCCATTGATGAACTCCAAGGGGTTGACGGGGTCGGAGAGTCGAGGGCGTCAATCATCAAAAACACGCTCGCACAGATGAAGACGACCACCACCCAACCGCATACCCTAACTTTGTCAATGTTGGAATAACATAGAGACCGCACCTACCGGATTTCGGGTTGTAGTCGGATCTGTATCCTGTAAATCCTTTGTTCTTGAAAATTAGACGCTCATAAACTGAAAAAGAAAAATGGAATTTGAACTTAGGTTAAATACAAACAGGACTTATGCACTCACCTTATAGGCGTCGTTTGTAACCTCGCTATCGGTGTTTGTAGAGACGGATCAAAAAAGCATAGGTGCAAAAAAAAAATTAATAAGGAGAAAAAAGAAATGAAACGACTTACCGCTTTACGACGGAGGTCTAACCTCACATTAAATAGGACATTGATGGTCTGGTTACTTTTCTTTTCTGTTGCTTTTGCTGGTTGTGGTGGACAACTTGGAAAGATTGAGCCGCCTGTAGTTGACACAGCGATCGCCGAAGCAGAAGCAGCCATTGCAGCGGCGCAGGACGTTGACGCGGCATCACTCGCACCCGATGCATTTCGAGCCGCTAACGCAAATCTTGAAGCCGCGAGGGAGGCATTGGCAGAAAAGAGAGGCGTTGACGCACTCCGCCTCGCGCATCAAGCAAGTGCCGACGCTAAAATCGCACATCGGCATGCCGTCAACGTCACCAAAAGTTCGGAACTCAACGCAGTAATCCTTGAGAAGGAGTTAAGCGTTCAAGAACTCCGTCAGAGACTCAAAGCATTAGAAGAGAAGATCTCAGAAAAAGAATCTGATGCCCAAGGGGCTTGGCGTGAGTCTGAGCAGTTGCGACAGCGGATTCAAGAACTTCAGATAGAGAATAATGAGTTAGGTGATACGAGGAAAGCCTTCGGAAAACAGATCAGCGATCTCTCGAAGACCTTAGAAGATACACAAGTACGAGCCCGCCGGGCAGAAGAAGAAGTCCACAACTACGGCACCGAACTCTCCAAACTCCGTCGTAGATTGGAAGTTGCTGACAAGATCGCAAAAGAAGAAGGGTATCAGAAACGGGCAGCGATCGCTGAGGCTGAATCCCTGAGAAAACAGATGCGCGAACAGGCAGATATCTATACAAGGAAACTTGCACAGGCGAGTCAGCAAGATGTCGCAGCGAAGCACGCTGAATTTATCGCGAAACAGGCAGAAGCCTCCCGGGCTTATGAAGCCAGCCAACCCGCACTTTCACCCCCCAAAACCGGACGAACATCGCTTTCTACGCAACAGATTGCAACTGGCAAAGCTGCACTTAATAATTGGAGCGGCGCGTGGCAAAGCGGAAACCTAAATACGCATCTCGCCTATTACGACCCGAATGTTGTTGCCGATAAGGTCGTGATTCTTGAGAGCAAGGAAAATCGGAGTAAAATTGACAGACAACAATTGGAATCGGATCTTCGACAGATGAGCACGCACACGTGGACGAAAGCAAAATTTGACACCGAAGTCGAAAGCGAAAGTGTCATCGGTATTTTACAACTAAGTCGATTGGTACACCCGGCAGCTGATGAGAATGATACCGCCCTCTATGATGTCTGGATTCGCGAAATCTGGATGCATCAAGTAGAGAACAGTTGGAAGATCCACCACGAAATCTGGAAGATTTTTGAGAAGGTGCCAAATCTATAAGCATTTATTTTAACTTGGACTTTATAGACGCTTACTGGTGAGATTTTCTAATCTTATCAATGGATACGGGTTCATCAAAAAACGTGAGTCCTATCAACTATGCGCGGAGGTTATATTGTGAACGACGCACAAAATTGGCAGAAAGACACTCCTAATAAATTGGCGATACCGCGGAACCTGATATGGGGTGGTGCTATCGCGGCAATCGTTATTGCGTTTGTTGTATTCCTACTCATATTCATGAGTTCGAGTGAAACACCTACCGCTTTTTTAGCGAAATGGAAGGGAGCACTTGAGTCCAGCGATCTCAAACGGTATGACGCACTTTGGGTAAAAAGCGAACGCTTGCGTCCCGATAGAGGCTATCCGAATACAGCGAAACTCCTAAAAGATAATATCCAACTTGATGTCAACCTTGAAGGTGGAAGCCCGCCGTATCAAATTCCTCGATATCCCAACCGTTATCGGATTGAAGGGATACCCGTGACGGCTCATCTGCCTGATGGACCGCAACGGCAGTTACGAAATCTTGTGATTGAAAAGAAAGGGATCGTCCAACAACGATGGAAAATTGCACAAGACGAGATCAGCGGTGAAGATTATATTGCTACGGTTCTTCCTGAGGCAACGAAACAGCAGAACCGTCCCTCGTCTAACAGCCCTGTCGCACCATTTGTCCTCGCGTGGAAGAGTGCTTTAGAGAGACAGGATTCGACAGCATACACGAACCTGTGGGATAAATCTGCCCGAAAGAAGCGGACATCGAGTTTTCGGCGGGCCCTCGGATTGATGTCACAAGCACATATCATTGACTTACAAGATGCAACTTACAACCCGGTACCAACACAACGGAATCGACATATTGTTGATGGTATTCGTGTGACTTTGCAGAACGATGGCGACATCATTGAAACGCATAACCGCACGCTCACAATTGAGAAAAAAGGGTTTTTCAGACGGAAATGGAAACTTATTAACGATCAAGTTGGTGAAATATCGGGTGCTATCGTACTTGAACAGACACAACAACAGTCCGGAGCGAACACGGTTTCTGGTGATGAATCTGGCGGTACCTTTGACGGGAACGCACCACTTGATACGCAGCTCAAAGCGAGACAAATATTAGGGAAATGGCAGGCAGCTTGGGAAGGGAAGGATCTAAATACCTACATGTCCATCTATTCTGATGAAGCCTTGATCACCCGCGTTACTGTCCGTGGTGGGGTAGAGACACCCATCTACCTTAACAAAAAGCAACTCCGGGCCAGTATGAAAAGGTTAAACAATCTGTATAGCGACATACAAGTTGACATCTCTAATTTACAAGTCAACGGAGACCGCGCGGTCGCGGATGTCACGTTCTTACAGAAATTCACCGGCACACCCGCCAGCGGCACGCGTCCTGCGTATTCAGACTACGGCACCAAAAGATTGAATATGATGATAGATCCTACCGATGGACACTGGAGAATCTACGCGGAGACATGGAGCCGTTATGAAGATGTCCCGGAATATCCGAAGATGTAGGGAAATGGTTTTCAGCTTTCAGTCGCCAGTTAAAGAGGGGCTGATGCAATCAAGGTTCCCCTTAACTGATAACTGTTTTCACTGTGAAGTATGCTAATTGATGACTATTAAAAAATATGCACACCGAGTACCGAACCAGACGTAAAATCGAATTCGCAGATACCGATATGGCAGGAATCGTCCATTTCACACGATTTTTTGTCTTTATGGAGACCGCAGAACACGAATTTCTACGGAGTTTAGGCACAAGCGTCGCGACCGAATGGAACGGCAATAAAATCGGTTGGCCACGGCTCTTGGTTTCCTGCCAGTATTTAAGTCCGCTCCGATTTGAAGATGAGGTGGACATCCATCTCCGGGTTTCAAGGAAAGGGACGAAGTCGCTCACATACCAATTTCGCTTTACGCGTCAGGGAGAAGATATCGCACGTGGCGAGGTCACAACGGTCTGTTGTATAACGAACCCGGGTGAGAAACTACGTGCGATTTCGATCCCTGATTTTATTGCAGATCAGATATACTGTACACCATAGGACAGTGTTAAAATTAGGACTTACGCATGATGCTCTTTTGTACCACAAACTGTTAGTTTGTGCTATCAGAACGCTGTGTTTACAGAAAACTTTCATCTAATAGAACCAACGACAGTCAAAATTGCGTAAGTCCTGAAAATCTTCACATGCTAGTAGACGACAAAAAATATGCAACAACCCCGTGCTGCCACATCTTCGCTTAAAATATCTCACCTATTCAAACACTTCGGAGCCGTCGAGGTGCTCCAGAACGTTTCGTTCAGCCTCACAGGCGGCACATCCGTCGTTATCACGGGGCCCTCCGGTTCCGGTAAGAGTACGCTCTTACACATCATCGGCACATTAGAAGAACCTTCAAATGGAATTGTGGAGATTAACAATATAAATCCGTTCACCCTCTCTGAACCTGAACTTGCGGCGTACCGCAATTCCGTGATCGGATTTGTGTTTCAAGAACATCACCTACTTCCACAATATTCCGTGCTTGAGAATGTCCTGATTCCGACACTCGCTTTCAAACAGAGAACCGACGCGACCGAACGCGCTGCTCAGCTCCTAAAACGGGTCGGACTCACGAATCGTCAATCACATCGACCTGCCGAACTTTCGGGTGGCGAACGGCAGCGCGTCGCTATTGCGCGCGCACTTATCAATCAACCGGACATCCTCCTCTGTGATGAACCGACAGGTAACCTCGACACCGCTACGACTGAGAATGTCGTCAATCTGCTCTTTGAGTTGCATCGGGCTGAGAAAACCCTATTGATTGTCGTAACACATAACCTCGCACTCACCTCACGTTTTGACCGACATTTGCAGTTGGTTGACGGTACTTGCACCATCGAAAGAGATGCCTAACGCTTTCAACGGACGCGAAGAAGATTATGCCCAAGTTCTCTTGGAACTCGCTTAAACACTTTTGGCAGATACATGTTATTGTCGCACTTTGCACCGCCGTAGCAACCGGTGTTCTCGCCGGTGCTTTGGTTGTCGGTGATTCTGTACGTGGTAGCCTACGGCATCTCACTACGGAACGGCTCGGAACAATTCAACACGCCCTCCTCGCAGATCACTTCTTTCAGCCGAATTTACTGAACCGTGAGAACAAAGTTCCCACCATTTTACTGAACGGCACTGTCGTTGTCCCGCAAACGCAAGCGCGCGCATCGAAGGTGAATATCCTCGGTGTAACGGACAACTTCTTTACATTCTGGGAAGCAGGAACACCAAACCTGAATAAACCTGAGGGGCAGCCTTTCAATGCCATCGTCATTAACGAGGCACTCCAAAAAGAATTGAACGTCCAAGTCGGGGATACGCTTCTGGTGAATATGTCTCAAGCCGCCGACATCCACCCAGAATTCCTGCTCGGTGAACGCGACGCCGCCAAGGCGATCCAGAGTCTCCGAATGGTTATCAGCGATATAATCCCCACCGAAAACTTTGGGCGGTTCAGCCTACAAGCGAATCAGAGTTTACCGTTCAACGCTTTCATATCGCTGCCTGTCTTACAAAGTGCCCTCGGACAAAATGAAAAAGTGAACCTCGTCTTTACAGCTGACACGGACGCGCTCTCGGCTAATGATCTCACACTCACATTAGCCGCACTCGACCTGAATATTAAAGCGGATGAGAACCATCTTGACATTCAGAGCGATCAGTACCTTCTCAAACCGATACTCTCTGAGACTGCACTAACGGTTGCCTCTGAAAACCGTATCCCTTCTCTCCCGACGCTTACCTATTTGGCGAATACAATCACAGCGAACGATAAAACGATACCGTATTCTACAATCGTTGCTCTCCCGACAGATGAGGGCGATTTTGCAGAACTTGTTAACAACCACACGACTGAAGCACAGCGACAGGCGTATCAACAAGCGCAAAAGATGATGCTATTAACGGATGAAGACATCAAAGAATTTCGTAAATTAGAACAAGACGTTGACAGATTAAAAAAAGAGGTGCAGGTATCAAAAAGTAAACGCAACCGTGAAGAATCGGTGAGGATTGCCAAGGCTTTAGCCGCTATGGAAGCACGAGAACAGCGGGGTGGTGAAATTTTTCTCAACACTTGGGCTGCAGCCGATCTGGGTGTCAAAGTGGGTGACAAAATCGAAATCACCTATTACAGCGTCACAGCAGAAGAAGAATACATTACGGAAACGGTCGTTTTCCGTTTGAAAGGGATTCTGCCGATCCAAGGCATCACCGCCGATAGAGATATTATCCCCGAATTTCCGGGCATCCACGACACCGCTGACATGTCCGAATGGGAATCGCCTTTTCCAATTGATTATACCCTCATTCGCGGCAAAGACGAAGCCTATTGGGATGAATACAGGGCGACACCGAAAGCATTTATTCCGTTGGAAGTTGGCAAACGGCTCTGGAAAAACCGGTTCGGTGACCTCACCACAATTCGGCTCGGAACTGCACCAGACACAGATATTCAGACGACACGAACACTTTTTGAGAACGAATTTTTGAAAAGAATTCAACCAGAACAGGTCGGTTTTCAGTTTCTGTCGCCGCAAGCAGACGGACTTCAAGCTTCCAAGGGTGCTACGGATTTCGGTATGCTTTTCAGCAGTCTCAGTATTTTTATTATCCTCGGTGTAGCATGGCTTGTTGAAATGTTTTTCCGTATCGGTGTTGAACAGCGGTCGCGTGAGATCGGTCTTTTGCAGGCTGTCGGCTACCCGCTTGTTAAAATTCGCCGTCGCTTCCTTAAGGAAGGTGCGATGATCGCTGGTCTCGGGAGTCTATTGGGATGCCTGCTCGCCATAGGTTATGCCCAGTTGATGATTTACGGATTGCAAACGTGGTGGCTGCCTGCTATTGGCACGCCGTTTATAGCATTTCATGTCAGTTTCTGGAGTTTGCTCATCGGCGTATTGGTAACATTGTTAGTCATCATGAATACTATCCGCGGGACCGTTGCTCGGATAGGACGCGCCGCAACCGCATCGCTCCTTGCCGGTGTCACAGATTTTGATGAAGTTAAAACTAAACAGATGCCTCAAAAAACAAATGTGTCCGGGCGATGGGTTGGGAATTTAGTTTTCATGTTTTTGGGTGTCTGGTTTGGTGTTTTAGTCGGGCGTAGTTTTTTTAATGATGGTTGGAGTGGGATTGTTATACATATTCTAATAGCTGCCATTGTTATTTTTATTTTTCAGAGGACTCTTAATAAAGGTACTGGAGTTTATGCTAAACTCACGCCCAAAATGATAAAATCGCTTAAGATTTTTTGCGGTATTGGTATCCTAATTGGTTTGGTGATTTCCTACTTTACTTTTATTGCGTGGTTTCATGATACAGTAATAGCATTGTTAACGCATCCCATTCTTGAATTCTTGATGTTGACACTCTCAATTCTTGGTATAGGTTGGTTAGCCTTTGATAGATGGTTAAGTTCACAGGATGTGCCAAGCAAATTGAGCAGAATACGGTTTACCCTTAAAAATGCTGCACGTCAGCCGGGACGGAGTAAAACTTGTGTTACAACAATCAGCTTGGCATGTTGTATTATCGTGGCAGTCGGTGCAAATCGGCACGACGGCACCCCAGAGACAGAATATGCTTTTGTCGCCGAATCCGCACTCCCTTTACACCATAGCCTGAATACACCAGACGGTAGGTTTGAACTCGGTTTTTCTGAAAAAGCCTCTGAACTCCTCAGCGCATCGGAAGTAATCCCATTTCGTGTTCTCCCCGGTGAAGATGTGAGTTGCCTTAATCTTTATCAACCGCAGAAACCACAAATTTTGGGTATGTCGGATAATGCTTTGGATGTATACCCATGGAACGTCCTGAAAGTAGAAGGTTCTCATGCGAACATGATTGTCGCCCTCGGTGATGAAAACTCGCTCCGTTGGATTTTACACCACGACCCCAAAGAGAATTTTCTAATACAGGATGAATTTGGAAAACCGCTAAGTCTTTACCTCCATACGCTTGAGAACAGCCTTTTTCAAAGCCAACTGCTCATCTCGGAATCCAATTTTACCAAATTCTTTCCCAGCCAGAGCGGGTATCAGTTTTTCCTTATCAAGACACCACCTGACTTACGGGCGGAGACGGCACAAGTTCTTGAAAAGACGTTGGTTGATTACGGCTTCGACCTCACGTCGGCATCCGAACGGTTGGCAAGTTATCGGGCAGTCGAGAACACCTATATCTCTACCTTTCAGAGCCTTGGCGGTTTAGGTGTACTTCTCGGCACTTTTGGGTTAGCACTGATATTATTCAGAAATATTATCGAACGTCGCGGTGAGTTGGCGACCTTACGCGCGTTCGGTTTCCGACGGCAGCTGCTCTCGCAGATGCTGTTCCTCGAAAGTTGTTTCCTACTTGCTGTCGGTATGCTCATCGGAATTGTTGCCGGACTTGTGGCGATTCTCGGTTCGCAAGGAAGCCTCCCCTCATTTCCGTGGATGTCTCTCACAATTACCTTGCTTTTGATCTTCGGTTTTGGTATAATTGCAAATGCAGTTGCAGTTGCAGTTGCACTCCGAAGTCCGCTCTTATCAATGCTCAAATCGGAGTAAAACTATATAGGAACAGGACTTACGCATGCCGCTCTTTTATACCACAAACTGTTAGTTTGTGATACAAAAACACTGTGTTTTCCGAAAAATTTCATCTAACACAACGATTTAAATCCAAAAATGCGTAAGTCCTATAGGAAAATACGCCGTGCGTACCTTTAAGTTTAAAACCATATTTTATACTGTCCATGCAACCTTGGTCATCATCTGTGTGCTCGTGCTGAATGGCTGTTCCAGTGATTCCGAACCAGATACATCGGGAGCAGTCAATTACGCGGAACAGGGATGGCGTTTCTATTCATCGGGTGACTACGCGCAGGCGCTGCTAAGTTTTGAGCGGGCGGTCAACTTCGACGAGACACTCGCAGACGCACACAACGGGATCGGATGGAGCCATCTCAGTCTTTCGTTGAACGCACCCTTAGCACAGGAAGCCTTTCAAAACGCCATTCAACTTGACAACGCGAACGCCGATGCCTGGGTCGGATTGGCAACGGTACTCTATTTACGGAACAAAGAGACCAACGATTTCAGGTCTGCGATACGTGCGATTGATAACGCACTGCAAGGCGATACACAATACCTCTTTCGGCACGATTATCAATCCAATGCCGATCTCTACGCATTGAAGGCAGCGTGCTACTATTATCTCGGCGAACACGAACCCGCAACCGCGGAGATCGCTAAGGTGCTCCAAATTGATGCAACAAACAGGACCGCTATCGCATTACAAAACCTATTGAGAAAATAAAGTAGGACTTACGTATAATGCTCTTTTGTACCACAAACTGTTAGTTTGTGAGCCAAGAACGCTATGTTTTCCGAGAAATCTCATCTAACAGAACAGGCTGCAGTCAAAATTGCGTAAGTCCTGAAGAAAACAAATTTGTGAACAGTCAACTACTGACCACTGATGGCTGACAGCCGAAGGCTGATGGCTAATAAAGGAGAAAAATATGTCTCAAAACGTTATTACATCTACACAATTAACCAATTTAACGCCGCTCCATCGCGGTAAAGTCCGGGATCTCTATGACCTCGGCAATGAACTCCTAATTATATCCACGGATCGTATATCTGCTTTCGATGTCGTTTTACCCAACGGTATTCCAGACAAGGGACGCGTCTTAACCGGTCTGTCAAAATTCTGGTTCAAATACACCGAATCCATTGCCGACAATCACGTCATTGCGACTGAAGTTGAAGATTATCCCGATGTCCTGCAGCCCGACGCTGAACTTTTGAAGGGACGTTCCATGCTCGTCAAAAAAGCCGATCGGGTTGACGTTGAATGCGTTGTCCGCGGTTACCTCGCTGGTTCCGGTTGGTCCTCGTACCAGAAGACGGGTGAAATCTGTGGGCAGAAACTCCCCGCAGGACTGCGCGAATCTGATCGGCTCCCGGAGCTCTTGTTCACACCCACAACGAAAGCGGAGCAAGGCGAACATGACGAACCGATCTCTATTGAAGAGATGCGCAACGAAGTCGGTAGCGAACTCACGGATCAATTGATTGAGGCGAGTTTTTCGCTCTTCAGGGCTGCCAGTCAACACGCCGAGAGCACTGGTATTATCCTCTGTGATACGAAATTTGAGTTCGGACAACGCGACGGAAAGTTGATTGTCATTGATGAAATCTTCACGCCGGACTCCTCCCGGTTCTGGCCCGCCGATCTTTACGAACCGGGTAAACCGCAACAGAGTTTCGATAAACAGTTTGTTCGGGACTACCTCTCTGAAATCGGATGGAGCAAGGAACCGCCTGCCCCTGAATTGCCGGAAGATGTGATCTCGAAAACGAGCGAGAAGTACCGAGAGGCGTACCGTCTCATCGTTGGGGAAGACCTGTAACAAAATGGACGCGACCTGTGCCGTAAACTCTGAAAATTGACGATAGGAGAGGTAGATATGAGATGCGTGTTGACTTTTTTTATGATCGTTCTGATGCTGATGTGTGGAATGATGTCTCCAGCTTTTGCCAAAGTGCCGACAACGCCGAAAATCCTGTTTACCTCCACACGGGATGGCAATTACGAAATTTACATCATGAACGCCGATGGGTCTGAACAGGTAAACTTAACGCAACACCGCGCAAGCGATGTAGGTGCCGTCTGGTCCCCGACAGGTGAGCAGATTCTTTTCGTCTCGGATCGCCAGGGTACCGGGGTGCGCGACTTGTATTTGATGGACCCTGATGGTGCGAATGTCCGGCGCGTCTTCAAGCGAAAAACAACGGCATGGAGAAGCGAGGCAACGTGGTCCCCGGATGGGAAACAGTTTGCTTACAATTACATTGACAGGATTCATATAAATTCCGATCTCCATATTGGGACGTTTGGCGAAGAGGATGCCGAACGCATTGAGAATGGCAGTTTCCCGGATTGGTCTCCTGATGGTTCAGAAATCGCCTGCACTGTAATGGGACGACTTACATTACTCGATGTCCGTACACGAGAGGAAACACAGATCCTACCAAAGAAAACAGCGAATTGGCAACGCTTTCCGTCTTGGTCTGCTGTGGGGGATAAACTTGCTTTCGTTTATAATCCGCATCCGATGCCACCCGTCGTGGCACCTCAAAATGTATGGAATGCATGGCAGAACAAACAGACAATCTACATCGTCAATCGTGATGGCACCGGTCTCCGTCAACTTGTTGATGAAATGGGACCCCAGGCAGTTTCTCCTAAGTTATCTCCGGATGGCGAGGAAGTGCTTTATACACAGAAAGTTAACGGGAAGGAGCACATTTTCAAACTTGGCGTGAACAGTGCGGTTCGGACGCAGCTAACGCGGCTCGGTTCAAGGAATATTAGCGGAGACTGGTTTGATCCTGCGTATGCATTGCCAGTTTCGCCTCAGCCAAATTTACTAACGACGACATGGGGCGAACAAAAAAAGGAGTAGTGTCTTAAATCCTCTTGAGATAACTTTGACAGCAGTGAGGAAGCATTATACTTTCTGTTATGGAACTCACGTTAACCGACGATTCACAGGGCTATCGGGAGACATAAGAGATGGCAGGTCCACTCGACGGCATAAAGGTTTTAGATCTCACGCGAGTCCTCGCCGGTCCGTATGCGACGATGCTCCTGGGTGATCTCGGCGCGGACATCATCAAAATCGAGCAACCCGGTACAGGCGACGAATCCCGTAATTTCGGTCCCTTCAAAAACGGGTTCAGCCTCTATTTCATGAGCGTGAACCGCGGAAAACGGAGCATCACACTCAACCTTAAATCCGAACGTGGAAAAGCCATCTTCAAGCAGCTGTTGGCACAGGCCGATGTTCTCGTGGAGAACTTTCGACCCGGAACGATGAAAAAATTGGGGTTGGATTATGATACACTGAAAGCATCCCAGCCGTCGCTTATCTACGCGGCGTGTTCCGGATTCGGACAAACCGGTCCCTATGCTGAACACGGTGCGTATGACATGATTATCCAAGGCATGGGGGGGATCATCAGTATCACGGGTGAGCCGGACGGGCCACCGGTGCGTGTCGGGACATCTATTAGTGACATCACCGCCGCACTCTTCACGACAATCGGTATCCTCTCCGCCCTACACCACCGCGTACAGACCGGGAAAGGTCAGTTCGTTGATGTTGCGATGTTAGACAGCCTCGTCGCTGTCTTGGAGAACGCCGTCGTCCGTTATTTCGCCACGGGTGAACCACCGAAACCACTCGGTGCAAGACACCCGGCAATTACACCGTTTGAAGCGTTCCCATCCGCGGACGGACACGTTATCATCGCACTCGGCAACGACACACTTTGGGCAAAATTCTGTGAGCATGTCAATCGGTCGGATCTCATCTCAGACGAACGTTTCCGAACAAATGCCGATCGGACAGAAAATCACAGCGAACTGTTTCCAATCCTTTTGGAGATTATGGCGCAACGCACGACGGAGGACTGGATTGAGGCACTCGGAAAAATCGGTGTGCCGTGCGGTCCGATCAACGCGATGGATAAGGTGGTCAATCACCCACAAGTACAGGCACGTGAGATGATTACTCGCGTCGCACACCAGATCACAGGTGAAGTCGAAGTGCCGGGTGTACCGATCAAACTTTCGGAAACACCGGGAGACGTGGACGCACCCGCCCCAAGTCTCGGTGAACACACAACCGAAATCCTCACCGATGTCCTGAAAATGTCGTCAGAGGAAGTGGCGAAGTTGAAACAAGATGGCGTTATTTGAAAGTGACACGATACTACCGTACCGTAAACTGTTCGTTTGCGGCCTAAGGAATCCGTATGTCCAATAAAACTTCACAAGCACTACACGGAACGAACCCGTTGACGTATGAAGGCGACCTCGCCGCACAGATGGTCGAGGTACTTGACGGTTATGTTACCGATGCCGTGGCGAGTTCTATCGAAAAACGGGAAACGTTGTGGCATCGCGACTACAATTCTCATGATGCTTACGCTGAATCCGTCGAACCGAATCGCGAACGTTTTAGGAAACAGATTGGGTGTATTGATGAACGGCTGCCGATTGAAGAACTCCACTACGTCGCTACGACAAGGGACACCGCGCAGATCGTAGAAGATGAGCATTACACGGTATCCCGCATCCGATGGCACGTTTTTGATGAAGTTGAGGGTGAAGGACTCCTCTTAGAACCGAAGCACAGCGTCCCGATTACTGCGCAAATCGTCGCACTGCCAGATGCCGATTGGACACCAGAGACGATTGCTGGCGTAACAGACGAATTGCCACCGAATGCACAATTTGCAAGGCGTTTGGCGAAGGCAGGGTGCCGTGTTGTCGTTCCGCTCCTCATCAACCGAGATGACACTTATTCCGGTAACCCGATCCTCGGCGCGACGACGAACCAACCGCACCGCGAGTTCATCTATCGGATGGCGTACCAACTCGGCAGACATATCATCGGATACGAAGTACAGAAGGTCTTGTCGGTAGTTGATTGGATGTCTCTCACCGAATTGCCGATCGGTGTTATCGGTTACGGTGAAGGCGGACTGATCGCCTTCTATAGTGCTGCAGTTGATACACGCATTCAGGCGGCTGCTGTTAGCGGATATTTCCAATCCCGGCAAGCAGTATGGCGAGAACCGATTTACCGCAACCTCTGGGGATTGCTACACGAATTCGGTGATGCCGAAATCGCGAGCCTCATCGCACCGCGTCCACTGATTATTGAAGATAGCCGCGGGCCTGAAATTGATGGGCCGCCGACACCACAACCCGGACGCAGCGGTGCCGCCCCCGGACAACTCGTGTCACCACCGATGGATGCCGTCGAATCAGAATTTAACCGTACCACCGAGTTTTACCAACGTCTCAACAGTGAAGATGCTTTACATCTCGTTTCTACTGAAGACAGGCTTCCGGGTTCCCAAGAGGCTTTAAACACACTTCTTGCTGGAATTGGTGTCGAAAATGCACATATTGATGGATACCCATCTTCTATCCGTGCTGCCATTAGTGATTTTGATAACGAGGCGCGGCAAAAACGGCAGTTTACGCAACTCGTTGATCTCACGCAACGTTTTTTGCGGGAAGCGGCATCACGACGCAAGCAGTTTTTCTGGGATAAAACCGACACAAGCTCGCTAACACGTTGGCAAGAGACATGCGCGGATGCCAAAACCTATTTCTCGGACGAGGTGATCGGCAGATGTCCACCCCCTAATGTTCCTGCCAATCCGAGAACTCGATTGATCTATGACGAACCGCTTTGGAAAGGTTATGAGGTCGTCCTTGATGTCTGGAAGGATGTCTTTGCTTACGGTATTCTCTTACTTCCGAACGATCTCCAACCCGGCGAACAGCGTCCTGTTGTCGTCTGTCAACACGGTTTAGAAGGAAGACCACAGAATACCGCAGACCCAAGAATAGAATCTGTCTATTACGCTTACGCCGCACAGTTAGCAGATAGAGGGTTCATCACCTATGCACCGCAGAACCCGTATATCGGTCAAGATGCGTTCCGTGTTATTCAACGTAAGGCGAATCCGATAAAATGGTCGCTCTTTTCGTTGATTGTCCGCCAACATGAACGGACGCTTGACTGGTTAGCTGAACAACCCTTTGTTGATGCTGACCGAATCGGGTTTTATGGACTCTCTTACGGCGGAAAGACAGCGATGCGGGTACCAGCACTGCTTGATAGATACGCCTGCTCAATCTGTTCCGCCGATTTCAACGAATGGATCGTCAAAAACGCGACTGTTGACGCACGCTATAGTTATATGTTCACGGGTGAATATGAGATGCCAGAGTTTGATCTCGGTAACACTTTCAACTACGGTGAAATGGCGGGATTGATTGCACCGCGTCCATTTATGGTCGAACGCGGACACGATGACGGTGTTGCCCCGGATGAATGGGTCGCACACGAATACGCTGTCGTCCGAAGGTTATACGTTCGGTTAGGAATCGCCGATAGAACGGAGATAGAATTCTTCGACGGTGGACACCAAATCAATTCCGATGGCACCTTCAAATTCCTACACCGCCACCTGAACTGGCCCGAACCCTCTTGATAAGGTCGTAGGTTGGGTTGAACGGCGTTGAAGATTTGAATGTTGTGTTCCAAACACACGTCAAATTCAAAATGCTGCCCTATTACGCAAGAACGTAGTGAAACCCAACCATAACTGTCAATTTTAGAAAAATAACCGTCTCAGACCCAGGCCCGGTAGGTTCGGTTTGCAACCGAACCGGACGCTACGCGGAAACCTTGAAGACTTCAAAAACCTCTTCAGTCGCGTAGCGACGCAATGTTTATAACAGCTGTCCTACAAAATACGGTGAAAAATCGCTAAATTGACACCCATGGAACGTAGTGAAACCCAACTTATGATACTGACACCGATAACTGAAAACTGACAACCAATGGCTGACAGCCGATAGCCATAAAAAAATATGCTCTATTCAATCATTGTAAGCGCTGGCTTAGAAAATGTTGCGCGCGAGGAACTATCAGAACGCTTCGGGAACACCGGTCATCTGAAGAACCTCGAACGTAAACCGCAGCGACTCATTTTCCAATATACGGGGAACCCGCGTGAACTCCTATCTCTCCGAACCGCCGAACACCTCTTCCTTATACTGAAGCAGATGCCGAAAATGACACGTTCACGCAGCTCATTGGCAGCACTGAGCGGTTCACTCACACACTTCAATTTCAAAGAGATGTCCGAATGCTGTCGGCAGGTCGGTATCAATATCCGAAAGCGGACACTATTTCACGTAACGAGCCGACTCTCAGGAAAACGTAACTTCCGACGTATAGACCTCCAGCGTGTCGTTGAACAAGCTCTTCTAAAGCGCGGGTGGCACCTGAACTCAGGACGTTCAGCGTTGGATGTCTGGGCAGAAGTCCACGGAAACGACGGCTATATCAGCGTCAGACTCTCTGGAAACGATATGGCACAGCGCCCATACAAACAGGCACATATCCCAGCATCCCTGAAACCGACGGTGGCGTACAGCATGGTACGCCTTTCGCGTCCACACCCGACCGATGTCTTCTTAGATGCGATGTGCGGTGCTGGCACTATCCTGTTAGAGCGTGCCCTGATGGGGCGTTATGACTACCTGATCGGCGGCGATGTCTCTATGGACGCGTTAAACGCTACCGTCGCGAACTTCGGTAGGAAACATCGACCACGCCAGTTTTTTCAGTGGGACGCACGCAAATTACCGATGCAGCAGGATTCGGTCGATAAGATCGTCTGTAACCTTCCGTTCGGTGAGACTATCGGGAACCTGCCGCAACTGACGAATCTATATCGCTACACGCTTAGGGAATTTGCACGCGTTCTGAAACCGAGAGGACGGATGGTACTCCTGACTTCACAGCGTACAACCCTCGACGATGAGTTGGAACGACTACACTTTCTTGATGTGCGTCAAAGGTTGACGGTGGATGTCCGAGGAAAAAAGGCGTGGATATACCTCATCCGCTTCGCCTAAATCTCTGGCACTCTTACAGCGACCTCTTTACCGGCTGCGTGGGAACGGAAGATACCGTCCATAATTACGTTCGTGAGTAGAACACCCTCTGGCGGTATCGGGGACGGTCCATCCGTTTTGACGGCTTCACGGAACGCGATCATCTGTGATGCCCAGTTATCAGATTCAGGAAAACCTGAAAACTGGATCGTCGTCATCCCTTCCGGCGGGTCCGGTTCCGCTGTGAGCCCTTCCGATTCGACAAACTTCTTGAGTTCACCGTCATACGCATCGGCGTAAATAACCGGTCCGCTTAACGAGAACCCCGCTTTCGTTCCAAGATGAAAGTTACCACCGAGCGAGTCCTGATGCACTGCCCAAGAGATTTTGAACACCATCACACCGCCATTCTCAAAGCGCACCCACGCCGCACCGAACTCTTCGACATCCATGATGCCTTTAAATCTCGGATCCTGCTGCGAGATGTAATCCTCCGTAATCGCAGAGACACGTACCGGTTTCGGATACCCCATTGCATACAGCGAAGCGTGCATGTTATAGACACCGATATCCACGGTTGCACCCGCGCCCGCGGTTTTCTTGTAGATGAACGTATGTCCAGGATTCCCACGCCGTCTACACCCCGCAGATTCAGAGTAGTAGATATCACCGAATAATCCGGCATCGTACGCTTTTCTTAAGAATTGGAGTCTCGGACTAAATGTCGGATTGAGACCGATTTGTAAGACTTTGCCCGATGCTTTCGCTGCACGCACCATTGCGGTCGCGTCAGAGAGCGTCGCTGCCATCGGCTTCTCACAGAGGACGTGTTTACCAGCGTTCAACGCTGCCACCGTCGGTCGCCGATGCCCCTGATTGTACGTGCACACGCTCACCGCATCGAGTCCGTCCATTTCGAGCATTTTATTGTAACTCGAAAAAGCGTTTTTTCTCGGGACACCCCACTCATCAGCGGCTTGGTTCGCTTTACTCTTAATGATGTCACAGACCGCGACAATCTCGTAACCGCCGACCTTCTCGTAGGTCCTCTGGTGCGCACGTGAAATGCCACCTGTACCAATAATACCAACTCGGACTGTCATATTATTCCCTCCTTATTAGGAATTGCACATACTCTTTTGCTGACGGCTATTAAATCTTCGGCACTTTCACTGCAACCTCTTTACCGGCTTCATGCGAACGGAAGATACCGTCCATAATCACGTTTGTCAGTAAGACACTTTCTGGCGGTAACACCGGCGGTGCATCCGCTTTAACGGATTCTCGGAACGCTGTCATCTGTGCCTCCCAAACGTTGACCTCTGGGAATCCTGAGAATTTAAGGGTCGTCATCCCCTCCGGTGGATTCGGTTCCGCTGTGAGTCCTTCGGATTTGACGAGTTTCTTAAGGTCATCAGTATACGCGTCGGCATAGACAACCGGTCCATTCAGAGAGATACCCATCTCTTTACCGAGACAGAAACTGGTGCCGAGCGAATCCTGATGGATTGCCCAAGAGATTTTGAACACCATCACGCCACCGTTCTCAAATCGCACCCATGCAACACCGAACTCTTCGACATCCATGATACCTTTAAACCTCGGATCCTGTTGTGAGATGTAATCCTCCGTAATCGCAGAGACACGAACAGGTTTGGGGTACCCCATCGCATATAGCGAGTTATGCATATTATAAACCCCGATGTCTACAATCGCCCCCGCGCCTGCTGTCTTTTTATAGATGAATGTCCGTCCCGGGTTCCCACGCCGTCTGTAGCCTACGGATTCGGAGTAGTAGATGTCGCCGAGCAGTCCTTCATCAATCACTTTCTTAGCAAATTGCAGTTTCGGATCAAAGGCACTTTTGACACCGATCTGCAAGATTTTGCCGGACGCTTTCGCTGCACGCACCATTGCGGTCGCGTCAGGAAGCGTCGCCGCCATCGGCTTCTCACAAAAGACGTGTTTACCGGCGTTCAACGCTGCCACCGTCGGTCGCCGATGTCCTTGGTTATAAGTGCAAACGCTGACCGTATCGATCTCATCCATCTCAAGCATCTTATTGTAGCTTGTAAAGACGTGTTTCCTTGGGACACCCCACCGATCGGCAGCCTCATTCGCCTTGCTCTTGATGATGTCACACACCGCGACGATCTCAAACCCACCGACAGCCGTATAGGATCTATGGTGCGCCCGTGAAATACCACCTGTACCCACAATACCGACTCGAATTGTCATACGCGTCCCTCCTCATAACAAACTTGTAGACACCTACCGGCAGGCACGCTTTGCAAACGCGCCCATCGACACTGTATCGTTAATTGTCTGATCTGCCACAATTGCCATAAAAGTTTAGACCAAATCGGTTTGCAATGCAAGCAGAAAATGATTTGGCACTCTCACCCAATCCGGTAGGGCGGTTTAATGAGGTTTAAGAAAATAATTCGGTGATTCTATGTATTCCCCGGGCCCGGTAGGTTCGGTTGGCAACCGAACCGGATTCTACAGAGAAACCTTGAAACCTTAAAAAACCTCTTCAGTCGCGTAGCGACGCAATGTTTATAGCAGCATTTTCAAGCAAAAAACCAAGCCCCGTAGGGGGTTTTGCTTGAGTGTTTCTTCAGCATGTTTATATCCGTGTTACAAAATACAATGAAACAATCACTAAATTGACACCTACACTAAATTGACACCTATGTGCTGCCTTAACCTCGCCCAAAAAAATAAAAAAGCGTAAAATTCAAGACATCTTTGCAGACTAACAAATATTTTATTGCTTTTTTAATTTATGCTATGATACTATATTATCACAGAAATAGAAAGTAGGCACTCTTCTAAAAAACGACCTCTGAAAGGAATGACCTCACATGCGAAAAGAAATCGTGACATTGCCACCCGGACACTATATTATTGCTGATCCTGACTATTTCAAAGAGTACTTACCTTATCTCTTTTTTGGACTTATAGCGATGGTGCCTTCTTTGATAATTTCAAAAATTGTTACTATGTTAATTCTGCCAAGATAGGTGTTTTCGCAGTAAGCAAAATACCTGAGTCGCTACCGGAAGGAACACACCACTTCTTTTTCAATAGTAATTGGACAATTGAGTTTACTAAATTCGCGATCCGTGAGCAAATCAAGATTACAGTGACTCCACGTAGTGAGATAGGATCAGAGCGTTTTCGTAAGACCTAAAACAATAGATAAACCAGCATCTAACAACCGGAATATCTCTTCTTCGCAGGCAAGAATTCACTCTATATATTACCCGAGTTGCTACTAATGGGTTTTGCATGTTTGAAGAACCCTTTTTAGCCCCTTTCTTCACCCCAGAGGGGTGGTATTGCTTCGCAGTGAGAATAGAAAATCGTGTGTTCAACTTCTTGCACTCCAGCGGAGTGCTATGTGAGTAAATAGATGGCAACTTGCGTTATATATTGAAGAATCTGTGGATAAGTGTGGACATAAATCGGATGTGTGGCATGCTTATGTACCAACACCTGAAATTCAAACGTTGTATATTCCATATACATCATATACATATCTTTGCTTGAAGGAACAAGATTCATGGCAGAGGCTCCTTATAGTATCTTCAATTCGCGTACCCCTGACGATATTCATCGCGAAATTCAAGAAGTCTATCTTGAAAGCGCGCGCCCTTGGGTTATCGGGTACAGTGGCGGAAAAGATTCAACGACAGCACTTCAGCTCATCTGGTACGCGCTTGCTGAATTACCACCAGAAGAACGGAAGTATCCGGTCTACGTGATCTCGTCCGATACACTGGTGGAGACACCAGTGATTGTTAGCTATATCACTAACACTTTGGACCGAATTGAGGCAACTGCGACCGAAGAGAAGATGCCGTTTCAGACAAAAATAGTCCGTCCGAAAATCAATGATACCTTTTGGGTTAATCTCATTGGAAGGGGATACCCGGCTCCCTATACGCGTTTTCGGTGGTGTACGGACCGAATGAAAATTCAACCCGCCAATCGTTTTATTTTGGAAAAAGCCTCTGAGTACGGCGAAGTTATTATGGTTCTCGGTGTTCGCAAGGGTGAGAGTACAACACGTGATCAAGTCTTGAGTTTGCATCGCATAAAAGACTCGCTTCTCTCACGACATACAACGCTGCCTAACGCCTTTGTTTATACACCTGTTGTCGATTTCACGATGGAAGATGTTTGGATGTACCTATTATCCAACCCATCACCGTGGGGTGGTGATAATCGACAGTTGGTAACACTCTATCGCAACACGAGTGCACAGGGAGAATGCCCGCTTGTTGTTGACGAGACGACACCTTCTTGTGGAAACAGTCGCTTCGGGTGTTGGACTTGCACCGTTGTAACAAAAGACAAAGCGATGGAGGGACTTATTGATAACGGCGAGGATTGGATGATCCCGCTACTTGAATTTCGAGATTTTCTTGCCGAAACGCAAGACCCTGAAAAGAAACCTGAAATCCGTGAATATCGGAGACGAAATGGACAGATCACGATCCTCAACAATAAACTTGTTCACGGTCCCTACAAATTGGATTTTTGTAAGGAACTCTTAACCAAGCTTCTCACAACCCAACAACAGGTCCGCGAAGATGGACCTGACCCCGATATTAAACTCATCACAGACGACGAGTTGGAAGAAATCCGTAAAATTTGGCGAACTGAACGCCAAGATTGGCAAGACGCAGTACCGAGAATTTATACAAAAATTGTTGGCGACCGAGAATGGATTTTTGATGACACAACCTCTTTTACCGAAAAGGACAAAGAAATTTTGGAAACAGTTTGCAAGGAGCAAGGAATTCCTGTTACTCTCGTTGCGAAACTTCTTGATACAGAACGGCAAATGGATGGAATGAGTCGACGCGCGGGCATACAATCCCGAATTGACGAAATCTTCCATGAGGACTGGCGTTCAGAAGAAGAAGTAAACCCCAATAAAGGCGATAGCGGTTCCAGTAATGATTCTCCACAAACTCACCCTTAACAATGTAGGTTTGTTCCGTGGCAAACAAACCGTTAACCTTACACCAAAAGGTAGCAAGCCTATAATCCTTGTTGGAGGGATGAATGGTGCTGGTAAAACGACGCTGCTGGATGCTGTCCGCCTCTGTTTGTATGGTAAACGAGCACTTGGCAGTCGAGTCAGTCTTAGTGAGTACCAAGAATACCTCTCTGAAATAATTCATAGGGATTTGACTGCGAATTCACCTATTGACCACGCATCTGTGACCCTTGAATTTGAATATTCCCGCGACGGAGAAAAAAAAAGGTACACGGTTGAACGCTCATGGAAACGCCAAAGAGATAGCGAAGCTATCAAAGAAGTTCTTGCTATCTATGAAAATGATAGATTAAACACTGATTTTGAAGCAAAGTACTGGCAAGATTACATTAATGAATTGATTCCTATTGGCGTTTCCCAATTTTTCTTTTTTGATGGTGAGAACGTTCGGAAATTAGTAGATGATTCTGGTCATGATGCTTTTCTCACAGAGTCAATTAAAGCATTATTCGGGTTAAATTTAGTGGAGCGACTGCAATCTGATCTGCATATCTACGCAAACCGTTTAGTTAAACGTGATAGTCCGGAATCAGTCCAACAGGAAATTACCGAGGTGGAATTGGAAATCGAAAACCTCCGAAATAGGCTTGTAGATATTGAAGTTGAATCTGAAAAAATCGCAACGCAAATTGATAATTTAGAAAGTGAAATCGAACAGCAAGAACACCGACTTGCAACCGAAGGTGGGAATTATGCCCGGCAACGCGGAAATTTGCAACGACAACAAGAACAACTCCAAACTCAAATTGAAGACTTGAAGAACAAGATTCGTGCTCAATGTGGAGAATTGTTTCCATTCGCTTTAGTCCCAGAAAACTTGAATCGGTTGAAAACACAGTTCGTTAAAGAACTACAGTTGAATGAATGGGACGCAAAAAATCGTGCTTTAAAAGCACACAAGGATCTATTACTTAAGCACCTTCCATCCGATGATTTTTGGGCAGACATTTCTCTAGAATCTTCACAAATTTCAGCAATTCAGAACAAAGTAACCTCGTTGTTAACAAAACCACTTGAGTCCCCCGAGGAATTACAAGGGTTTAAAAAAATTCGGGAACGTTCATCTACTGAGTATGATTGTATATTGGAGTGGATTGATACTTGTCTGAATAAAATACCGCAAGAATTTAGAGAATTGAATGATATCCTGCAGAGTACCCAATCGGAATTTAAAAAAGTAGAAAACGCTCTTCAAAAAGTGCCCCCCGAGGATGTGTTAAAACCAATAATTGAGTATCTATCAGATTTAAATAAACGACTAGGACAACTACAAATACAAGAGCAAAACGCTAATGAAGTGATTTGCTCATTAAAAGACCAGATGGAAAAAGTTGAGCAAAGGCGAGATATGTTATATCGCACTCAGCAGCTAAGACAAGCACACGTCAAACGTCCAAAACGGGTACGGAGTGTGCAGGCAGTGCTTGCTGAATATATACTGCAACTTACACAAGCAAAGACGGTTACACTAAGCAATGCTATTGTTGAAGGTTTCAATCAACTTTCACACAAACCGGATCGAATTAAACACGTTGAACTTGATCCGCATACATTTACTGTGACATTATATGATACTAACAATCGTTCTATTTCAAAGGATGAATTATCGGCAGGGGAACAACAAATTTACACAACTGCCCTCTTATTGGGATTGGCAAAAACTTCCGGTAAGCCACTGCCAATGATTCTTGATACACCGCTCGGACGTTTGGACAGCAGCCACCGCCAACTCCTGATTGAACACTATTTTCCTTACGCCAGCCATCAAGTCATTTTACTTTCCACTGATACTGAAATCGTAGGTCATCTTTTATCCCTATTGAAACCACGTATCTCACATACATTTCATTTAGCGTATCACCAAGCTGAGGGGCACACGACAATAGAGAAAGGTTATTTTGGGTAGTGTGCCATGCGCCTAAATCGGATTCACACCTCTAAAGATTCCCGTAATAAATTGGGTGTTTTACAGTCGCGTACAGGACTATTACCCAATATCCTTTGTAGAATTGGGTTAATGTTATCACTTGCAGAGCCTAATCTACCGGAAGTTGACATAGATACAACTGATGGATCAGAACTTCATCGCGACACGCTGATGGGAGAATGGGACCCGCTGATTGTGGCATTATTGGAAGAATGGTGCATCGCTAATGGAATAGATACAGATAACACTACGCTTGTTGAATACTTCCGAGCGCATCTGAATCGGGGAGTACGTTTGCTTTATGGTCGAGTGAAACGTTTGGAGGATTTGGCTAATCTTCTCTCAGAATAGGAGTGATATCAAGTCATTGAAATATAATTCTAAATTAAAGTGTTGAAATTACTGCAGGTTGTGATGGTGATCTCTCAATGTAATAATTTGGTTCAGATCTTCTTCTAATTCTCTAGTAATATCAGAATCTCCAATAATTTCATCAATCCATTTAATCTTGTCATTGACTAGTTGAATAACAGACTGAGTATATTGATTCACACTGGGAGTATCAAGGCTTTTTCCAAAGTTAGGAATTCGCTCATAAACCGAGACTGCGTGCATAATTTGATATTGTCTATTTTCTTCTCTTCTGTAATCACGATTATATAGATATGTTGGACCACAGGTGACTTTCCAACCAAAACGAAATAGTGCTTCATGTATCATAAATTTGGGGAAGGCAATGGAAAAAAATTCTGCAAAATTCTCGTGTATCAGCTTAGGCACTTGATTATGTCCGTATTGTCTCACAAAGGCATCTTGAAAACCTTTATTCGTATGTATATTTTCAATAACTCGATTTTCAAGTTGTTCAATCGCGTGTTGATTAGTATCATTTGGATCAATATGGGAAGTAAGAAACAAAGTAAATCGTTTGCACTCGCGTTCGTTAATCGAAAACTTTGATTCCGTTTGCCATGCTAGAATTTGAATGATTGATTCCAAGAGTGGTGCTATTATATCTCTTTTAGGCGGAAACATAACACCACACACATCAAGGTTAATTATATCAAAAGGAAATGCTTTACGTAAGCGATAATGAGTATCTTTACGTCCTAACTTTTCGCGAACTTCATCTGAGTAAACGTTCCCGCTTTCTAATTCATCTTTTAACTCTTTTCCATCGGTGTCTTCGTCATCTTCAAACAAGACAATATCTTCAAATGTACCCCGAAATCCATTTTCAGGAGTTCCTATTAAATCAGCTATTCTTCCGAAATCCTCATCGTCTTCCTCGCAAAAATAGACACCTTCCAAGCGTCCCGTTTCTCCTGATCGCTTTAGGATTCCTTCATGCTCTAACATAAAAACATCAATTGCCCCAGCTGCGCAGAAGGTAAAATAGCGCAAAGGTATTCTTTTTGATCTATTTCTAATTGTGTGTTTTTGTTGTCTAGCCGCTGTCAACCACCCGTATTTTCTAACGTAATGTTTGAGCGGGTCTGTCTCATAATTAACTGGCATTATCTACACTGTTTTGGATGAAATTACAACAAACCTGACTTTGCAAAGTTTGATAGTAGTTGGTAAAATTTTTCCCTGCGCTCGTTCGCTGGAACTAACATAGAAATTTCAAATGCATGGGCAATAAATTGTACGAGTTCACGTTTGCTTTTAGAATTAGGTAGTAACTCACTTTGATTATTCATGACTACCAAGTTTTGATCGGTATCAATTATCAGAGGGAATTGTTGTTCATCACTTGAGGCCAAAGCATAATCGTCACCTAATTCTTGATGAATTAAAGATTCGAGCTTGGTTTGTTTTTCCTGTTGCATATTCTCGTGCTTTTTTGCAGTCAGCTTTCTTTGCCCTCGACCCGCCTCAAGCAAAATTTCGTCTTCGAGCAAACTATGGATGACCTCTCTAAGTTTCACAAAATGTGGATTCATCTCATTAAAGCTATCTCGATCTATATTTAAGGCGAATTCCAAACCCTTTTCAACATAGATTTCACCGGATATCCAGTTAAATCGGGGTGACGGAACCTGAGGAAATTCAAAGAGGTTTGGATCGTAAGTTCCAATGGCTATATTTCGTATTCTTATCAGTAAACCTCGGAGTTCCATTGGTTCTACAGCTCGACTATATTGCAAATAAATATAACCAGATAACTTAAGAGTTTCACCACGAACCTTCACGGATTTGTTAAGAGAGAAAAGTTTTCCTTTCGTTTGTTTTGCTTTCGGTAATCGGGGGTCAAAGAGCGGATATTGATTTGGTTTACGTAACGCCAAACCATCAATAACTACCTCAAATTGGTAAGTCCTGAGTGTTTCTTGTAGTTCAACTAACTGTTTTCTTAATTCAGGTTCTACTTCAATTTTATTCCAATTGAATGCCCCCTCGTCTTTATAAGAAAGTGGACATGCAACGCTTAATTCCCAGACCATCTGCCAATAGTCGCTAAGGGATTTCACAGACCTAGCGCGGTGAATCACTTTCAAGAATTCTGAAAATTTTGATGGTAACGGTAAAGGATTATCCGCCAAAGATTCTCGAAATTTTACGACAAAGGCCGAACGCATATCTGATGCTATTATATAAGTTCCTACCTTATCTGGGTCGTAGTCTATCGGTTCAATCTTAAATTTTCCAACATCAATTGGTTGTTTTGGGACTTGTTCTTGAGAAATATAATGTTTTTCTTCACCACGAAAATCCCCTAAGCGTATACTTGCTTTGAAAGCTGCCCGATCCTTCTTATAATGCGATATAAGTTTAAACTCATGACAAATTTGTGCAACTCCCAACATTCCAATGCCTAACCATCCAATTATAGGCCTGCCTTGATCTGTCAAATCTCCAGCACTTCCGTCAATTGCGAGCCGTTTGTCGCTATCACCGATCTCCTGAGTCATTATTAGTTCAAACTTCTCTTGTGACATCCCGCTACCATTATCACGGCATGTAATGATGTCAAAACTTGGCCAATTCGTGGTAATTGCGACACGAGTTGCATCAGCATCAAATGCATTACTGACTAGTTCTTTTATCGCTCCGGCAGGACTGCGATAGATGCCTGCACTAACGTGCCCTAAAATTTTTGAACTAACCCTAATATCCTGCCAATCACTCATAGCGCACCTCATCTGTTTTAGCAATTAAGTTACTGCATTTCTGAAATACAGCATATAGGAGTCTGTGACTAAAGTTAATCGCTTTCTAATGAGAAGATTTTAACACAATTCACCAAAAAAATCAATTTTTCAGAAAAAAATTGATCTGATATTTATTACAGGACTCAAGAACCTAATAAGCATCACGATATAGAGAGCATAGAGACCTGAAAATGTGATAATTTTGAAACGGTGTTCAGGTAGATGGTTCTTAAAAAACCGTGGATATCAATCTGTCATACGGGGACCAATTGAAAAGTAAATGCACTAAGTTAGTAACTCTGTCACCGGGCATATCTTCAATCTGTTTCTGAATTTCTGTAATTCCACCGTTGGCATACTCTTCAGCAATCGTTAGAATTCTATCTTGATCTGTTAATATTTCAACATCTTCCGTTTCTGCAAGTGCTAAAGCTCGAAGTAGTGGAACATCTTCCTCAGGTGAAAATTGAGCCCACGCGAAAATCATCTCCTTATCTTTTCCAAGTGGCACCCGTTTTTCCTCGTTGTAACCTATAAAAGCAGCTAACATGAAAACATTTTTCATAGACTCGAAAGGTGATAAATCTTGGTGGTTTTCGTTATCTCTCGGTTTAGTCAATGCTATGTAGGTTGGATGATGTATTTTATCAATGCGGATACGATCCCGTGGTCTTCTGGCCTGCTGGTTTCCATCACCCTCAATGTTTGAAAGCATTATATTTTCTCCGACCAAATTTCTTTGATTTTGGAAGTTTTCGATTCTCGATCAAATTCTAATTCATATTCTGCGCCAATTCGGGATGCCAAATTTGCCTTCGCTTGCCCGTGTAATTCTTCATCAGTTACAAATAGCACCAACTGGTTAGCGATGTTAGGCATTACTCTCGTTATATTTTCTCTATGCTTTCTGGAAAGTCTACCGAAAGCCGTATCCATTACAATTGGAAATGGTTCTTCCGTTAGTTGAGGAATTGTTTCATGAACTGCTACTTTCGCCATGGCAGCAATGAAAGAAAGGCTCAGAATTTGACGCTGTCCAGCAGAAAGTTCAGGGAGCACATCTTCGCCAGACTCGTCAATTACCCGAAGTTCATAATCTTTATTGAGCAATACCTCTTGAAAATGGTCACCATTCCACACTAAATCTTTGAAAATTTTCTCGGTTTCTGATTGCACATGTCCTCTCATATTTTCTGCATATAATTCATATATTTTATACATTGCTTTTGCAGAATCCTCGGCAAGTTTTGAATAACGTTTTAACTCTTCTGCTTTAGCGTTTGAATCCTTCTCAGTATTAATTTTCTGACTTAGTTTGGTTATTTCCATGTTAATTTCTTGAATTCTGCCCTTAATCTGATTTATCTCACCTTCTAATTTCGGAATACTCTGTTCATACTCTTTACGTCGTTTTTCCAAATTATTGGCTTCATCATGATCAAAATTTTCTAATGCGCGTTCAATCTCTTCCAATCGTCCTCTTTTCGTTTTTACGTTCTGGTCCAATTCCTCCTCATCACTTAAGACTGATTTTAGATCATTCGGAATTTTTTCAACATGAGTCCGCACTAAATGCTTCAAATCACTATGGGTTTCCTGAGCAATATGGCCCAAGCTTGTCGAAATTGATCGATTGAGCAGGTTCTTGATAGTTTTCATCTCTGGACTTTGGTCGTGAATAGGTCTACCACAAAGACATTGCATCTTATCAAGCAATTCATTCAAAAATGTGTCTGGAAGTCCAGTTGGGATTTCTCGAAGAATTTCCAATCCTTTATCAAGTACTGGTTTTGCTAAAGGAATAAAGCCTTGATTAGCCAAACGACGAGTCTGCTCTTGGTACTCGACTTTTTTGTTTTTAAACTGCTTCAGTTCTGATTCAATCGCTTTTCGCTCATCAATCAGCTTACGTAGACCCTGAATATCTTCCAATCGAGCGTCAATATCCCGTTTTTGTTTTTTAGCAAGCCTGATTTCTTCTTGTAGTAGTTCTATATCTTTAGATAATTTGCTGCGGAGGGATTTTTTTGTTTCTCTTACTTCAAGCAATGGTTTTAACTTATTTGAGGCATGTCTGGTTACTTGCCGTTGGTACTCACTGGCAACATCCTCTAAATGCCGCATACCACGTTCAATCTCTTCAACCTTTAAGACATTGCGAATAGCACTTTCAACTTCCGTTTCGCGGTTTGGCCTAGTAAAGTTGTCAATCTTCTCACCGTCGAAAAAGAAATGTACACTCACATTTTCAGGAATTATTGCCTGAATCCAGTTTGATGCCTCGGCATCGTGAAATTCCCTCAAATTGGTAATTTGTAAGAAAAGTCGCGTCATAGTACGTGCTGTTCCGTCCAATCGCAAATCCCTTCGTATTGCCCGCTTGGCGCAGAATTCAACTTCTTGACCAGGGAACATTCTCTGATAAGTAAAGCAAAGTTCCACTGAGGTTTCGACCACTCCACCATCTGCTAAAGCACGTCTATTTACGAATTCACCAATATGACCGATGTGCCTTTTAACAAAATCATCACCATATAAACACCAGTTGAGAGCTGTGAACAAGGAAGTTTTTCCGGCACCGTTGACACCTTGAATTACAGTTACGTGACGTTCGTCGTCGGTGGCGAAATTTATAGTATGCTTTCCATAATATGGCCTAAAATTTTTTAATTTTATGCTGTTAATCTTCACTGATCCCTAACCTCTTCTTGGATAATTCGGCGAATTTCGCGTTTGATACCTTGGGGCCGTTTCATATCCAATTTTTCAAGTTCAACCTCAAGAACCCTATTGATAACCTTATTTACAGCAGGCGGTAAGGTTTGTAAAAATTTTTCCACCTTGTTTTCCATGTTTTCCATCAAGATACTCCCAATGTCCCTAGCAGATCGTAATTCTTAGCAAGTCCCCATATTTTATCACGTGCCTCAAATTTATTCAATGCCATTCCAGCGAATTCGTTAAATCTCTCTAATTCCCGCGCAACAATTTTCCGTTCTGTACGGAACGTTGAAGTCGAATATTGTCGGTAATCTATAGGCGGTACAGCGATTAGGTCATGAATCTCTGCGTGTTCTTTACCAGCGGACTGCCGGAGAATTCGCCCACGCCGTTGAATGAATTCTTTTGGGTTGCTACTGCTGGCAAGTATGTAAGCAGTTCGAGTGCTCGGCACATCAACGCCTTCATCCAGACACTTCATTGCTACAAGAGCTTGAAGGTGTCCAGAGGCAAACATCTTTAACAATTCTTGTCTTTCAGTAGCTGACTCCTCCGCTGTGAATTTTGCAACTCGTAATCCTAAATTTGTTAACAATTCAAGAACGGGTGTGATTCGCCCAGGAGCACAGTAAAACAGTGTATGATGCAGCGAGTCAGTTTTGTCAGTTAATAATTCTGCCAACTTTACCAGTTTGTTTTCGGCTCGGTTGAGTAACGTCGCTCGTTTTATCAGTAAACGTTCAAGTGCTTCACTCGTCTCACCAGATTCTATCTGATGATATAGTTTTGAAATCCTTTCTGTGAGATGTTCGTACGCCTCAAATTCTTCGCCAGTCAACTCAACGAGATGTGGATGATAATAGTAAGGGCAAAGATACCCCATTTTAATTGCTTTGTCAAGAGAAAATTCGTAAACTGTATCTCCGAAGTAGGTTCTGAGTGCAGTCGTGCCAGATTCGTCAAACCACCGGTTAGGAGTAGCTGACAAACCAAGACGGTAATTAAAAATATCGGTTAATCTTTTGCGGCTCCGTTCCGCCCCAAGGTGATGCACTTCATCTGCTATCAAAACAGCACTACGTTTCAATTTAGATAATAGTTTCTGCATGATCTCAGCAATAAAAGTAGTCTGTGTTGTAATCGTACAGACTACATCACGAACGCCATAATTATAGCGCACTAAAGCGGTATTAAGCCGATTCACCCAGCTGGCAGAACTTTTGTAGGCAAGGATCGGTTCAAATCCGAATCTGATAGCCTCTTCATACCATTGATCAACAAGGTGCTGATATGGACACGCAATAACCACAAACAAGTTTTCCTTTTCTTCTCTCAGTTTAGCAAGCGCAGATAGAGCTGTAATGGTCTTACCGGTACCTGTTGCCATTTCCCATAAACCGCGGCATTCGTTTTCAAACCAGGCATCAATTGCTTCAGATTGATACTTTCTTAGGACTATATCTTTTGGCAAATAAGGGACGATCTGTTCAATTATTTCTGGTTTATCTGGTGCCTCTACTTGCCCTGTTTCATACACCGTCTGATGAATTAACAGTTCCTCTGTAACTGCGCTTAGAAAATCTATTACATCTAACTTATCAGTGTCGTTATTCCATAGTCTCTTAAAATTATCTATCTTTTGTTGGACGCGCTCCTGAATATCATCCCACGACCAATGAACATCAATAGATTCAAAATTGTTTAATAGACCACCGACAGTTTCATTGGATGAGCCAGAGAATGCTACAGCGTTGTTATCATCTAAAAAAACGCCAGTCTTTTCGTGATAAATTGCATGTGGATAGGTTGGATTTGAATCGGAGGGGCAAGCGATTTTAATGTCTAAATAACTGTGTGCGATTAACCACGTGAGCAACATTAATCTATCGCGGGCGACTTTCTCAAAACTGAAATCAAGTAGCGGGCTTAGATTTTGTTCTTTTGCCTCGTAACCGCGTTGAATTGCCTCAATGTCGTCTGACATCAATTTTGGACCCGTTACTAAGTTGATTTGTCCACCATGTCGAATGAAAGTGGACAATCCTTTCACATTTAGCGCAAGACCATTGCTGGTGAAATAACCTACTGCTCGCCAATATTGCGTAGCATTTCTCAGGCACGGTGTATAAAAGTCTCTGACAAGATTTGCTCCATCAGAGCGATATTCATATTTTAATGGGATTTCGTTAAGTGACATAGATTTTTTCCACAAGTTAACTACTCTATAACGGAAGAATTTTAACATATTTTGGAAAAAAAAGTCAATTTTTTTCTGATCTTACGCATAACCAGCAGGGTCATTCAATTGTAGGGTTTCTAATTTTATGATTTTAACTGCGAGTTTAGGATTCGCTGCGAAATATTGGCGTGCGTCCGTGATTTTTGTATGTCCAGTAAAACGTAAAACAGAGAGTGCTGTGTTTCGCATCGCCGCCATGACTTGAGGGATAACGCCGGTTCGGACGCTTGATGCGTCTTCTCGAAAGACGGTATCCCGAACCCAGTGGAGTTTATTCTCAATCGTCCAATGCGCGCGTCGGAGTTTCAGCAAGTCGGCTGCCGATGCGCGTTCGGGTGTCAGACTCGTGATACCGTACTGCGTGTCGCATTTGACCTGTCCAGTCTTTTTAGACTTCTGGTGTGTGATGTATTGATAAACTTGCTGTAGCCCTGGCCAGTCGGTGTGTTGCGTCAAGAGTGTGCTTGCGGTGAGGGTGCGTGTGGTAATCCTGCCTTTTGTGTTTTCTGTGTCTGTATACGTTTGAAGATGGGCCCCGTCTTCTGCGTGAAGATTTTCAAAGCGGCGTTGGTTGACTTCAGGTGAATCTGTTTCGTCAAAGGGTTCAAAGAGGTCTCGAATATCCTCATACAACTGCTTCTGATTCGCTTTCACGGGAAGGCAGTAATCTGCTTGACGGTCAAGGATTTCTTGGCAGAACTTGCGTTGGGTCAAAAGCGCATCCGTGGTGATGACGAGACCTGAGACATCAAATGCCTTCAGGAGTTCAATGGAAACAGGGATTTCATTGGTTTTTTCACGCACCGCACATTCTGCTATAGGTATCCCTAACTCATGAAAGCAGGCTGCGAGGAGATGTGTTCTTCGGGCCTCTTCGGTATGACTGTTGCCTAAGGTTTTTCCATCTATGGCAAGTCCTTTCAAGTCAGATGTGGCAATACGTAAACTTGCTAAAGTCTGTGTTGTCCACTGCGTCAGGACGTTTTCTACAGCGTTGATATCAAGTCGCCGATAGAGATAATGAAAGGTTGATGAGGCTGGGGTTTGTTTCGCCGTGAACCCCAAAGTCTTTCGCAGGTTTGGGTGCAGGCGTGCCCATTTGGCAATGGCAGTATAACTGCGTTGTCCACATAGAAGCCCAACAACCGTAAGTGTCAGCATTGAGACTAATGGATGGCGTTGCCCTTTTTTCTTGCGTGGATCCGGCACTTCTGCTAACATATCAAGTAAGTGGCAAGAGGTCTTTCTTGTCATGATTCACCTCAAAAGTGTGGTGCTTTTTAGGGTGAAGTATAGCAGAAGTCGCGTGAAAAGTCACGCGACTTTTGCTTATCTAAAAATATTAACGCTTCAGAAAAATAAAACACAAAAAACCTACAATTGAATGGCCCTGGCATAACCAGAGGCAAATATTGCCTAAAAGGAACAATTTAGGCAGGAAAGGTCAATTTTGGACAGGCACAATTTCCACTAAGTTCTAATTCTGACGATTTGTGCCAGTTAATTCGTTTGGGTTCTTCAGAGAGGTGCGATATACTTGACTTTGTAATATCATCTGTTAGGTTGCGCTCCTTGTGGCGCAGGCTAACAGCCTACGCTACGAAATCTGTGTGAATAATGCCACACTCCAACAATTAGCACAAGGCGTGAGTACTGATAACTGCGTACTGACAACTGACAACCATAACATTTTTCTTGACAATTTCTGTTTACCTGTGTTATCCTAAACCTAACGATGAAGGATCAACTTGAACCCTCAAATTAGGAGGCACAAAAAATGCAAAGGTTATTTTGTTTCGCATCAATCCTGATGCTACTTTTTGCTGGCTACGTCCATGCGCAGGATGTCGCCGTCGTCTATGATGAAGGTATTGAAAACGGCGGTGGCTTGGCTGTACCGCAACCGAATCAGTTAGCTGAAATGATGGTAGAAGAACTGGAGGCGAAAAAACTAACTGCCGAAATCGTGGATGCTGACGAGTTAGTGGCGTACATGAACGCGAACCCAAAGGGGATCTATATCATCACGCAGGGGAACACACCCGGCACAATATTTAAGAAAGATGGCAAGAAAGACCTCGTCTATACGTGGTTAAGAGAAGGTGGCATCGGCGGATTCATCGGCGATTACCCGTTCTACTATTATTGGGATAAAGGCGCACGTGTTACCGCTGCTGGTGCCGGACAACAAAGTGTGTTCGGTGTCACAGTCACAAATGGCACGGTTTCGCAAGTCAGCCCGACGGATCTCGGTAAGGAGTACATACCTTCTCTAAAAAAATGGTCTTCAAATCGGGCGTCAGGTCTCGCCGTTTTGAAGGCGAACGATTTTGAGTACGAAAGTTATGCCGACGATGGTTCAAACGCCGACCCTATCGCTTACCGAACAGATGATATGGAGGGATGGTTCATCAACTTCCATACCTCATGTTGTGGGACAGCCATACCGCCAAACGCTCAGATCGCTACGGAATACGCCGAACTCATTTCAAACCGTTTTGCGACAGCACAAGCAGTGGATCCAACCGGTAAAATGAGCGTCGTCTGGGGCAAGATCAAAAAATCAGTACAGTAGCACTTCCTTATTGGAACTATTGTGAACCCGTAGCCTCAATACGCGTATTGAGGCTACAACTAATTTATTGAGGCGTTTCGTTATTTGTAGAGGTTTTGTAACGTCCACTGTTAGTTTTCGGAAACCGTCAGACACAATAGCGTTGCACATGGCACCAAAAGACCGCAATCTAACAGAATATGGCACAAAACATGAAACACCCGCAATTTACCTAAGACTTACGCATGTTGCTCTTTTGTAGCATAGGCTGTTAGCCTGTGCCACCAGAACACTGTGTTTTACGAAATATCTCATCTAACAGAACAATTTATATCCAAAATTGCGTAAATCCTATGCGACAATATTTGGTATGGAGCCAGCAGTGAAACGTTGCATCGTCTTATATTTTATAATAGGCGTGAGTGTTAGCCTCATCGCATGCGGTGGTGATGAGACCTCAGAGGATTCTCCCCGTACACAAACACGACTGGTGACACTCGAGACACCAATCAACTTTGAAGAAATGGTCTTAATCCCGGCAGGAGAGGTTGAACTCGGCACGGATAGCAAGACCGATTTAACGTTCGGAACGGAAGCCGACACACGAACGGTTTTTGTTGCGGCGTTCTACATCGATAAATATGAGGTTACAAATTGGCAGTACGCAAAATTTATCTTGGAAACCGGGCATCGAAAACCGAAATTCTGGGACGATCCGAGGTTCAACGCGCCAGAGCAACCGGTTGTCGGTGTCAATTGGGAAGACGCGGAGACCTACGCAACATGGGCTGGCAAACGGCTACCTACCGCAAGCGAATGGGAGAAGGCAGCACGCGGTACGGACGGTAGACTCTATCCGTGGGGGAATGATTACGATGCAAGGCGCGGCAATTTCGACGACGGCGGCAGCATGGACGGCAGCACCGACGGCTACGCAATGACACCTGCACCCGTCGGACATTTTTTAAACGGTCTGAGTCCTTACAGACTACACGATATGGCAGGAAATGTTTGGGAATGGGTAGCAGAACATGCCGAAACAACAGACGAGAAAATTTATGCAATCCGAGGCGGGTCATGGACGAACGGGGCAGGAGATACACGCACAACAATCGCCTATATCTACCCAGCACAATGCAGCGATCACAGCAGCTCGGTTGGATTCCGCTGCGCGAGGAACCCTTAACGCAACTATGTCAAACATACTGAAACACACTGTCTGTTACGTGATACTGCTAACGGTGAGTCTGCTCGGTTGTGGTAGCGACGAACAGATGATGGTCGAAGAAGAAGAAAATATTCAAATCGACGAGGTGCCGGTGGTGGAGGAAGTAGCACCTGAACCGATACCGGCAGCGGTGCAAGTCCCCGAAGGCATGGTATACGTCCCCGCTGGCGAGTTTATCATGGGCAGCGATCCAGATGTCGATCCGATGACGGATGCGCTGGATGAACTCCCGCAGCATAAGGTGTTTTTGGATGCCTATTTTATTGATAAACACGAAGTCTCCAACGCTGATTACACCAAATTTGTTGAAGCCACGGGACACCGGAACTCAATCTTTTGGGATAACCCTAAGTTTAATCATCCCGATCAGCCGGTCGTAGGTGTGACGTGGGGTGATGCCACTGCTTATGCTGAATGGGGCGGAAAACGTCTGCCTACTGAAGCGGAGTGGGAAAAAGCGGCGCGCGGCACCGATGGACGTATCTGGCCGTGGGGAAATGAATTCGATCCGACGAAGTGTAACTTTGATGATGAAGGAAAGTTTGATGGACACCTTGACGGTTTCGCTATGGCGGCACCTGTGAAGAGTTTCGAGCAAGGCGCGAGTCCTTACGGCGCGCTTAACATGGTAGGGAATGTCGCAGAGTGGGTCGCTGATTGGTTTGAAGCCGAGTACTACGCCATCAGTCCTGCGGAGAACCCGAAAGGACCGCCGACGAGCGGGATGGGGAAGAAATCGTGGCGCGGCGCAAGTTGGTTCGCCGGTTCAGAACAGATGCGGTGCGCGTTTCGGGAGTACGACGACATCGTGGCGAGTGGACAAATACTCGGATTCCGATGCGCGATGGATGCACCGGAAATGGAGTAAAGCCGTGCGTCTTCTAATCCTTTGTATAATATCCAGTTTCACGTTATTTCTCTACGGGTGCGGCGAAGATAAAGCAACAGAAATGGCAGCGGCACCGGCGCAAGTGGAGAGTATATTCACAGAACGCGAGTGGAGCGTAATTCAACGGCTATCGCCACTGCCTGAGACCCCGCCACCGAATCCGACCAACCGTGTCGCCGATAATACAGAAGCTGCACAGTTAGGACATAAATTTTTCTTTGACACACGTTTCTCAAAAGATGGCACGGTTGCTTGTGCAACGTGCCACTCACCGTTTCACGGGTTCGCAGATGTTGAGGCGACCTCATTAGGCGCAGGTAGAGGCACAAGAAACGCACCGACACTGCTCAATGCCGCCTATAACGAATGGCAGTTTTGGGACGGTCGGACAGATACATTGTGGTCGCAAGCGTTGGTCGCACTCGAAGGTGAGGTTGAACAGGCGGGGACGCGACTCCAATATGCACATCTCGTCCATCGACACTATGCAGCCGATTACGAAACCGTATTCGGGCGACTCCCTGACCTTGAAGATACAACACGTTTCCCGACTGACGGTAAACCGGGAGATTGGGCGTTTGACAGTATGTCTGAGGCTGACCAGCACGCCGTTAATACCGTCTTCGCCAATATTGGTAAGGCGATTGAGGCGTATGAACGGCTCTTGATTAGCCGGAATGCCCCGTTTGACCGGTTCGTCGCAGGCGATACGGAGGCGATATCGCCTGAAGCAAAACGCGGATTAAAGACGTTTATCGGTAAAGGGGTCTGTATCCTCTGCCACGATACACCAACTTTTACAGACAATGAGTTCCATAACTTAGGCGTTCCGCAAGGCGCGTTACCGGAAGACGCTGGACGTTATACCGGGATCTCGTTGCTCCTATCAGACCCTTTTAACGGCGGGGGTGTCTATAGTGACGATACCGCCGTTGCGACACGGATTCTAAATTTCTTGGAACCGATACCGCGACATCAAGGCGAGTTCAAAACGCCGACGCTCCGCAATGTGACACTAACAGCACCCTATTTTCACACCGGCGAATTTCCGACACTCGAATCCGTGATTGAGTTTAATAACGTCGGCGGCACGGGCGGCAATTTCGTCGGGCAAAGGGAGCGGACACTCGAACCGCTCGGACTCAGTGAACAAGAGAAAACTGATTTGGTCGAATTTTTAGAGACATTGACAGGTGAGTCGCCTCCCGCCCATCTGCTAACCAAACCCGATCTGCCATAGAAATACCTTTTCGCTTGTAGGGATACGGCAAAACCTGATTTACTTCCTTCTGATGAAATATTTATTCCGATTAAAAACTAAAAAAGTAATTTGACAAAAACATGAAAATTGTATATAATACTCTCGTTAGATAGGTCAACCTCTCTGCGTTTTACAGAAGGGGTACCGCTATAGAGGCTCCAACAAGTAGAAATTGGGCATTCACTTCAACTGTCAATAACAAAAGGAAATTGTATGCGAAAATTGATAATTCTTGCCGTTGCTATAACGGCATATTTTGCCGCAATCGTCGCAGTGCCGAGCATCGGTGTTGCCGCATCTATGGGAGAAGTGGCGATATTCACTGAGTTCTCAGGATGGATTGCACAAGGCACAGCGGCAGCAGAAGGCGAAGAACTGAAAGACCTTCTTAAGTCACCTAAAGATATTGTGACATTAACGGATAAAGAGATTGGCAAATGGGCAGAAGAGCGCACCGACAACGGGCGTGTTGATATTATTGTAACGTTCGGTTGGTTCCCGACATCACTCTACAAACCCGGTAACGTTGATCCTGACGGCTCTGTCGCTGAAGAGTTCCTTGAAGGCGGAAATGTTTTCCTAAACACTGCGGATTATATTTTCTACGTCACACAAGGCGGCGGTGCCAACGGCGAACAAGGCTTGAAGAATATGATGGATATCAACGCCGATATGTGGTCAGGTGGCACAGCTATTAAACCGACCGATGACGGTAAGAAACTTACACCCAGCCTTGATGCTTTTACTTCTGAACGGACTTTCAAGGAAGGACAAATTGTGGATCCTTGGGAAGTTGAAATCGTCTTCGGCGATAATAGTGCAGGCTTCTTGGATCCCTGCTTCGTTTACGATACCGAGACCGGTGGTCGCATCGGAATCGCCTTTCAAGAACCGAATAACGGCGGGCTTCCACGCGGTGAAGTCATGGCAGAAATGATCGATAACTACTTGGCTGAGATGCTCGCAGTTGATCCAGGTGGGAAAATTTCCACAACCTGGGGACATCTTAAGTCAAGTTTCTAACTGAAGTCGTCCAAAACTTTTAGCAACACCTATTACCCTGATGATTGATTAATATCATCAGGGTAAGCAAAAAAGAGAGGAAAGATTAATGGTACGCAACGTATTCGCACTGTTCGTCGTTTTATTGATGATGACATGCACCGTTTCAAGCTGGGCAGAATTAGGTGATGTCGCTATTTTTAGTGAAGGCACTGGTTGGATCTCTAAAGATAACGCAGATATCCAACGCGCAATCGTTTTTGATAACCTCAAAAACGATGTCTCTGCTGTTGGTGATGTCGTCTACGCAACCGACGCAGAAATCGGTCCCTGGGCAGAGGAACGCATTGATGATGGCAAGGCAGATATCCTCATCATCTTCGGTTGGTTCCCAACGACGCTCTATACCCCCGGAAACGTACAGGTAGATGACTCCATCGCCGAACGATTCCTCTACGGCGGGAATATCATCCTTAATTGTGCCGATTATGCCTTCTATGTTACTGAAGGGGGCGGTGCTAATGGGGAAAACGGCCTAAAAACCATCATCAACATCAACGCTGATATGTGGGGCGGCGGCACAGCCATTACACCGACAGATGACGGCGCAAAATATACGCCATCGCTTGAGGCATTCACTTCTGAAAGACCCTTCAAAAGCGAACAGATCGTCGATCCGTGGAGCGTTGAAGCCATTTTCGGTGATAATGGTGCCACCTTCTTTGATCCGGGTATTATCAAATTGAACGATAGTAGCGGACGTGTCGGTATCTGCATGCAAGAACCTAACAACGGCGATCTTCCCCGTGGACAGGTCCTTATCGAAATGATTGATTTCATCTCACAACAAGCAGATGTCCTCCCCGTGGGAACGCCTGTTGAAGCAAAAGGAAAAATGGCTGTAACATGGGGCGACTTCAAAGCCTTGCAGTAGTTGAAACGCAAAACCGAAATTTTCCGCTCTTGTATGCTTACCATCGTTGTAAGGATATAAGAGCGGTTTTTTCTTTTAGGGCTTACGCATGATGCGCTTTTGTACCACAAACTTCCAGTTTGTGCTACCAGAACGCTGTGTTTTCGGAGAAATCTCATCTAACAGAACGGTTTACAGTCAAAATTGCGTAAGTCCTGTGAATGTTACTGCTCAGGATTAAATATCTCTTGAAACTTTAAAAACATTTGTGATATATTATGAGTAGTCTAACTTCGGAGGTACAAATACAAGCATCACCCTATCAAAAATGGAAATAAAAATGAAACAACTTACATATCTGCTTATCACACTCTTTGCTTTTATAGGATTCGCGAATGCAGGTGAATGGTCACAATGGCGTGGTGAAGACCGAGAGGGCACCTGGAAAGAGTCCGGTATCATCGAAAAATTTGAAGAAGAACAGATCCCAATTCGTTGGCGTGTGCCTATCAGCAGCGGTTATAGCGGACCCATTGTCGCCGACGGGCGTGTATACGTCACCGACCGACTCACAAAACCGAAGCAGGTCGAACGCGTCCACTGCTTCGATTGGGAAACAGGCGAACAGATCTGGTCTTACACCTACGATTCTATTTACAAGATCGATTATAGTGCCGGACCGCGGGCGACTGTCACTGTCCACGATGGACTCGCCTACGTTTTAGGGGCGATGGGACATCTGCACTGTTTTGACGCGATTACCGGTGCTGTCCTATGGGAAAAAGTTCTAACGACCGAGTATGATATTAGCATACCAATCTGGGGGTTCGCGAGCGCACCTATTGTTGAGGCGGGGCACCTCATCGTCCAAGTCGGGGGGAAACCGGACGCTTGTCTGGTCGCATTTGATCCGAAAACCGGTGAGGAAAAATGGAAAGCGGTGGACGATAGTGCCTCCTATTCTGCGCCAATTGTCATTACGCACGCGGGGCAACGGATTCTAATCTGTTGGACAGGGAATAATATCGCCGCACTTGACCCGAAAACAGGGACGGTACACTGGATTCACCCATTTCCTTCTACCCGTTGGGAGATCGGGATTGCGACCCCAATTTTCCATGAGAACGAGTTGTTCTTCACGAATTTTTACGAAGGTTCACTTCTCCTGAAGTTACCATCGGACGCATCAACAGTCGAACTCGGATGGCACCGTGTCGGCAAGGACGAAAAACAGACTGAGGCAATCCAAACCACGATGACGACACCTGTACGCTTCGGTAATTACATATACGGCGTGGATAGCTACGGCGAATTCCGCTGTATTGATGCCCGAAACGGCGACCGGGTTTGGGAAGACCTGTCAGCCGTGCCGACAGCGCGCTGGAGCACCATGCATCTAATTAAACACCCCGTCTCATCAGAAAACAGGGTCTGGATGTTCAACGAGCGTGGCGAACTGCTTATCACGGAACTCTCGCCAGAGGGGCTGAATATTATCAGTCGTGCAAAACTCATCGAACCGACGCGCGACCAATTGAACCGTAGAGGCGGCGTCACATGGGCACACCCAGCATTCGCCTATAAACACGTCTTTGCCAGAAACGATAAAGAACTTGTATGCGCAAATTTAGCAAAAAGCGAAGAATAGAACCCAACTATGGAGGCAAAAATATTGGAAACGATCCGGATGCCAGAGGTAGATTTAAATCCCGGCGATCAACGCCACGGTTTTGAAGTCAAAGCCGTCACACCTATCGACGAACTCCGCACTGTGACGATCGAACTGACACATCAACACAGCGGTGCCAGACTCATACACCTCTACACAGAGGATACCGAGAACCTCTTTTCTATCAATTTCCCGACACCACCGTCAGACGATACCGGTGTCCCGCATATCCTTGAACACGCTGTTTTGGCAGGTTCAGAAAAATTCCCAGTCAGAGAACCGTTTTTTGAGATGATTAAGATGAGCATGGCGACGTTCATCAATGCCATGACCAGCTCCGATTTTACCTGTTATCCGGTATCGAGCAACGTCAAAAAAGACCTTTTCAACTTAGCAGAAGTCTATTTTGATGCGGTTTTCCACCCACTCCTGACGGAAAACACCTTTAGACGTGAAGGACATCATCTTGCACCGGCTGACGTTGATGATCCAACAGGTGAGCTGAAAATCACAGGGATCGTCTATAATGAGATGAAGGGCGCGTTCTCGGATCCGGAGGCTCGGCTGTATCGATCCATGTTGAACCGCCTACTCCCGGATACGCTTTACGCCTGCGAATCCGGCGGTGACCCCGATGCCATACCGGATTTGACATACCAGCAGCTCAAAGCGTTCCATGAGACCTATTATCATCCAAGCAACGGCTATTTTGTACTTTACGGCGACATTCCTACGAACGATTATCTCGTTTTCCTCGCTGATAGATTGGATAGAATCTCAAAGAATGCGAAAAGTCCTGCCTTGCGCCCACTGCGACCGGAGGTCACACACCAACCGAAGTGGGACGCGCCACGCGTTGTAACGGATACCTATCCTGTCGGCGCAGATGAACCGCTCACAGAAAAGACGTACCTCATGCTCAGTTGGATCATCGGAGACGCGACCGATCCAGAAGAGGTTGTTTTAGGTCGAATTTTGAGTCTCATTCTGCTCGGTAATGAAGCAGCACCGCTCCGTAAGGCGATTATTGATTCCAAGCTCGGTGCCGATATCGTCTTCTCTGGCGCGAGTTCTATCGGGCCTGCAGCCACTTTTTACATCGCCCTCAAAGGGAGTGAAGCCGATCGCGTCGAAGCGTTTACACAGCTGGTCACTGAGACCTTAACACAAGTTGCGGATTCAGAGATTGATCGCGAAAAAGTGGAAGCAGCGTTCCAGCAAGCGACTTATCACTACCAAGAAGTCGCGTCAATGTTCCCGCTCCGGATGCTCTACCGCGTCATCGAGGGATGGATATATGAGAAAGATCCTGATACCTTCCTCAAAATGGGGCAGAGCCTCGTAGATGTCCGCCAGCAGTGGTTGGAAAATCCCTCAATCTTCAACAAACTGATCCGTGAGAAGTTCATCGAAAACCCGCACCGTTTGACGAATGTTTTATCTCCTGATCCGGAGATGCAGACGAAAATGGATGCCGAACTCGCTGAACGGATGAAGGAGACGCGGGCACAGTTGACGGATGAAGAGGTACGGAAAATCGCCGCTGATGCAGCTGAACTCGAACGCCTCAACGGTGTGCCAAATCCGCCGGAAGCACTCGCGAGATTGCCGCAACTCCAAGTCAGCGATCTCCCCGAAAAACCGAAACATATTCCGACAACGGTTGAAAATGTCCGTGGACAGGATCTGCTACGGAACGATGTCTTTGCTAACGGTGTTAACTATCTCGTTCTGAATTTTGATCTTCAAGGTTTCCCGCAACACCTCTGGAGTTATCTCCCCAGATACGCCGATGCTATTGGTAAACTCGGTGCTGCGGATATGAACTATGAAGAGATGGCACTGCGAAAATCGGCAGTTACTGGCGGGATCGGGTGTTCACCAAGTTTTTCGACACACACGCTTAATCCTGACCGTTCGCTGCAGAGTATGTCCTTCCATCTCAGAGCACTTGACATGACAATGGACGCTGCACTGGATGTATTGCACGATCTGCTTTTCGCAGTGAACCCGCGCGATACGGAACGCTTGCGTGATGTCCTCATTCAAGCCGTTGCCGAATATCAGACAGAGATGATCCACGACGGTTCAAGCACGGCAGTCCACCACGCTTCTCGTGGACTCGCGCCGAACGCGCATCTCGCTGAGATCATTTATGGGCTGCCACAACTCCGCACCAGTGAAACACTTCTCAACGGTTATGACGAACTTAATGCCGACCTTATGGGTCATATAGAAGCGATACGTGATTTCTTATTGACACGTGGACGTGTGACCGCCAGTTTCACCGGTTCAGACTCCACCTTTGAAGTGACGCGGAACCAGCTCGGTCAATGGCTCGACGCGATGCGAGATGAACCGATAACCTCGGATCCAATTGCATTTGCGCAATTTGAGATACCACTGAGAGAGGGGTTAGCCGGACCTATTCAGATTGCACACTGCGCGCACGTGATGCCTGCACCACACTATTCACATCCCGATTCAACACTGTTGACGATCGGTGCGCATCTTGTTCGTCTCGATTATATACTGAGTGAGATTCGCTTTAAAGGCAACGCTTACGGTGCAAGGTTCACTTATAGTCCGTTTGATGCTATGTTGTGCCAGTCTTCCTTCCGCGATCCGCACGTTGCACGTACGATCAACGTCTTTGAACAGACTGTCGATTATGTGAAAGCCGTGGAATGGACGCAGACAGACATAGACCGCGCGATTATTGCTACGGCAAAAGATGGTGAGAGACCGATACGGCCGAGCCACGCCGCAAGCAGCGCACTCAGTCAGCATCTTGCTGGGCAGACACGTGAGATGCGTGAGGAACGCTACGCGCAACTCCGACGCGCGACCCCGAGTGAAGTCAAACGCGCACTCCTTCAGCTTTTAGAAGAAAACCGAGATAAAGCCTCGGTCTGTGCCGTTTCCAGTCGTGAGAAACTCGAAGCAGCAAACCTTGAGTTAACACAACCACTCGTCATTGAAGACATTTTGACGTAACCTTGTTAGGCGCGTCCACTTTTCTACAGCCGGTTAGGCAAGTTATTCACTAAAACAGACTGTGGCTGCACCTACACCTCTTGAACTAACAACTTATAACTAACAACTATTTCATAAAAAGTGAAAGGATTTAAAGATGAAAAGAACCACAATTTTGGCACTCTGTATCTTTGCTTTGGCAGCAGTCTCGGTGATCGCATCACAGCCGGACGGTTTTGAGGAAAATTGGCACTCCTGGCGCGGACCATACGCAACCGGAACTGCTGCCGACGACGCAAATCCACCTACAACATGGAGCGAAACCGAAAACGTCCGCTGGAAAGTCGCTATACCCGGTATGGGACATGCCGCGCCAATTGTTTGGGAAGATAAAATTTTTATACAGACCGCTATCAAAGGTGAAGCACCTGAGATGGAAGAAGAGAAAACGGACGACGATAACCCTTTCAGCGGTTTCCTTCAGGGGAGACAGGAGCGCAGCGGCTCAGAAGGCTGGTTCAAGTTTGATCTCATCGCTATTAACCGAAGCACTGGAGACATCCTCTGGCAGAAAACACTCCGAGAGAGCGCACCGCACGAAGGCACACACAATGATGCCAGTTTCGCCTCCAACTCACCTGTAACTGATGGCGAACACGTCTATGCTTATTTCGGATCGCGCGGACTCTACTGCGTCGATATGATGGGGAATGTGAAGTGGGAAAAAGATATCGGCACAATGTATAAGAGGAACACCTTCGGTGAAGGGAGTTCCCCCGCACTCTACGGCGATACGCTCGTTATTCTGCAGGATCATGAGGGGGATTCCTTCATCACCGCGCTTGACAAACGCACAGGTGATGTCCTCTGGAAGACAGACCGAGATGAAAGAACAACTTGGTCTTCCCCTATTGTTGTTGAATCTAATGGGAAACCTCAGGTGATCACCACAGGCACAAATCGCGTCCGTAGCTACGACCTGACAACAGGCGAGCTCGTATGGGATGGTGACGGCTTGACAGCTAACAGTATTCCTTCACCCGTTGCTGCTGACGGGTATGTTTATCTTATGAGCGGGTTCCGTGGTAGCGACCTACGGGCGATTCACCTCGCAGGGGCAACAGGCGATATTAGTGACTCCGATGCTGTTGTATGGCAATACAATCGGGATACACCGTATGTACCATCCCCGCTCCTCTATAAAGGGATCATCTATTTCTTGAAGAGCAACCAAGGTATCCTTACGGCTTTCAATGTCGAAACAGGAGAGGCGTATTACGGTCCGCAACGGCTACAGGGTGTGTCCGGAGTATATGCTTCGATCGTCGGTGCCTCCGACCGCATCTACATTGCTGGTAGGAATGGCGTTGTTAACGTTATCCAGCATGGACCCGAATTTAAGGTCTTAGCGGAAAACAAAATCGACGACAGTTTTAACGCATCGCCTGCGATCGTAGGTTCGGAGTTATACCTCCGCGGTGCTCAGCATCTCTACTGCATCGCAGAATAAATCGTTAACAGTTAACAATTAACGGTCTTCAGTTAAGAGGTTTGCGTTTCACGAAGCCTATCTCTTAACTGACAACTGTTAACTGGTAACTGATAACTAACTATCTAATATGTCGCTCTTCCGCCGCTGACATCGTAACATTGTCCCGTTACAAAACTCGCCTCATCCGATGCCAAGAAATTCACGACAGCCGCAACCTCTTCGGGTTTACCAACGCGTCCCAACGGAATTTTGCCCACCATATAGTCAATCGTTGATTGTGCCATACCCTCCAAGATAGGGGTTTGGATTACCGCAGGCGACACAGCGTTCACACGGATATTATAGCCGGTCACCTCTTTCGCGAGTGCTTTCGTCAGGCAGATAACCCCTGCCTTAGATACCGAATACGGAATGAGCGTCGGGTTCCCTTCTTTTCCAGCGATTGAGGCGATATTCACAATCCTGCCGTAGTCCTGTGCAATCATCGGGGCAATCACGGCTTTACAACACAAGAAGACACCTGTTAGGTTCACACCAATCACAGCATTCCAATCCGCCTCTTCGAGATCGGTTAGTGGAAGTGTACGTCCTGCAATTCCGGCGTTGTTGACGAGGATATCAACACGACTGAAGGTCGAAATAACTTTTTCAACAGCAGCATTGACTGACACGGACTGCGAAACATCTGCCTGAAGGGGTAGCGCGTTGCGTCCGATGTCCTTGATCTCTTGTGCCACTGCTTCAGCCGCTGCCATGTTTAAATCCATGATGGCAACATCTGCGCCCGCGTTCGCAAGTCTCAGTGCAATCGCTTCACCGATGCCTTGTCCTGCCCCTGTAACAATCGCAATTTTATCTGTTAGGTTCACAAAAATCCCTCCTCAATTCCATAGGACTTACGCAGGATGCTCTTTTGTACCACAAACTTCATAGTTTGTGCTATCAGAACGCTATGTTTACCCAGAAATCTCAGCTAATACAGCCCCCTACTGCCAAAAATCGCGTAAGTCCTGTTCCAAAAAATCGTCTAATTCAACGCCGAAGGCATCCGCTATTCTCCGATTACAACGCCATATTCTCCAACAACAGCACCTTTATGCCCACTCTGATAATGGAGGTGCCGTTCCCCGACAATTGGCTGTGTGCTTTGTGCTTCAACGGAGCCACGCACATTTCCCATCGCGGCTTCGTCTACATCGGCACAACAGTTCGGTTTAATCCGTCGATGCAGCGACCGGCGGACATCTCCCTTCTTATCACGCACGACGATGTTTACAAGGGCATCTACCTCACCGACATTCAAGAACCGGAACCAGTCTCTTGCACCGCTTGCGATTTCTGGGAAAAAGAGGCGGATCCCGACATGTCCACCTTCCTCGGATGCACCGGGTAGATCGACGATCGCAGTGCCGCTGTGCATGTGCCGCTCCGCAACGATCGGCTGTTCAGAGGTGATTTTGACAGAGGATTTGATCTTAATGTCTTCCATCTTCGGCATCCAGCACTCGAAAGGGTCTAATTCGCGCTGCATCGTATTAACGGGTTTACCGGTTCCATCCTCATGTGCGATTAACGTAACCTCGCCCCTTTCTCTGCCAACATTGACGATGATTGCCCAGTCTCGCCATGCCGGTCCTGTCTCTGGAAAATAGAGCGTGCGCGGGGCATCCGAAATCACCTGACCATATTGCCCGACGCATGTTTTGCCACCTTGATAATGAAGGTGCCGTTCGCCGACAATCGGCTGTGTGCTTTGGACTTCGAGCGTGCCTCTAACGTTTCCCATGATCCCTTCGTTAACATCCCAGCAACACATCGGTCTAATCCGTTGATGGTGCTGTCTTATAATATCACCGCGTCTGTTCCGAACAATTATGTTAACGAGCGCGTTTGCTTCGCCGACGTTTAGAAACCGAAACCAATCATGCGCACCCGGAACCAGCTCGGGAAAGAATAGCCGAAGCCCAACGGTCTCATACTCCTCTGCAGCACCAACGAAATCAAGGATGTTCGAGCCCTTATGCATGTGACGCTCCGCCACAATCGGCTGATCCGCGGAAAACTGCATCGAAGAGTTCTCTTTAATCGCTTCAATGTTAGGTGTCCAGCATTCAAAAGGACTGATCTCTTTCTCATCCGACCATGTCGGTTGCCCGTTGCGGGCGTGTCGGGCTATTATATTTACCCGCGTTTCTTCAGTTCCTACATTAATGACTTGAACCCAATCTTCCCATTGAGGGCCTACTTCTGGAAAATAAAGCGTCGTCGCATTTGGCATTTAATTTCTCCTATCTGAAAATCCATTTTACTGAAATGTGTGATGGTTAATCAAATGTATTGTAAGTCGATTTACTGTTACTATTTTAACTTGCATTTATTTATATTTTCCACTACAATTTTCGCTGAACCGCATTCCAAGTGCTTCCAATGTAGAATATAAGCACCCTAAAGACGTTTTGAGGGCTACAGCACCCACAATTCTCACAATACAACCTGAGGAGAAATTTTAATGGCAGCGAAAAAACTAACAGATGCACAAATCCAAGAAAACCTCGCACAAGTTGACGGTTGGACGATTGAAAACGGTAAACTTCACAAAGAATTCCAGTTCGATAACTTCGTCTCGGCGTTCGGTTTCATGACCCAACTCGCTTTAGTCGCTGAATCGTTGAACCATCACCCTGAATGGTTCAACGTCTATAACCGAGTGACAATTGATCTCACGACCCACGATGCCGGTGGCATCAGCGAACTGGATTTTCAATGGGCAAAACAGGCGGATGCAATTAGCGGTTAAATTGATCTCAATCGGTGGAAGTGGAGAGATACATGGATAAATTTAAAGTCTTAATCGGCAGCCGACAAGCCCCAGATATTGAAGCGATGCTCTCAGAAGTCCCAGACAGTGTTGAGGTGCGTTTTCTACCGCACGGCGAGCCTTTACGTGAGCACATCGCTGATATTGAAATCCTATTCGGACATATCGGCGAGGAGGCGATGCAAGCAGCGACAGCACTCCGATGGGCACATCAACCGCACGCCGGTGTGGAAGGGTTCATGTACGATGCCTTCAAAGATAGCGATGTTAGGCTAACGAATTGTCGCGGTTTATACGGCAGACAGATCGCAGAACACGCCTTCGCACTGCTTTTGTCCCTTACTCGGCAGATTCCGACACAATTAGAGTTTATGAAGACGAAACATTGGGAGCGTCTCCCGTGTATAGAGCTCGCAGGGATGACGATGGGGATCCTCGGACTCGGTGGCATCGGGAAGGCGATTGCGACACGCGCACGCGCCTTTGAATTTGAAGTTATCGCCGCTGATGTTGAGCCGATTGATAAACCGGATACAGTGTCAGAACTCTTCAGTTTAAATGCATTGATGGATTTTCTGGCGAAGGCACACATCCTCGTTGTGTGCTGCCCGATCACCCCCGAAACGCATAAACTCCTATCGCATGCACAGTTCAATCAGATGCCGGATGCGAGTTACGTCGTGAATATCAGTCGCGGTAAAGTCATTGATGAAGATGCGCTTCTTGCTGCGATTCGGAGTGGGAAGTTAGCAGGCGCGGGGTTAGATGTAACTTACACAGAGCCGTGTCCACCGGAGAGTCCATTGTGGGAACAGCCAAACGTGATCTTAACTTCACATAGTGCAGGAGCTTCCCAACACATCCGGAGACGTGCCATGCAACTCTTCATTGATAACCTACATCGCTATGTAGCGGGTGAACCGTTAGTAAATCTCGTTGATAAACAGAAAGGGTATTAAATCACAACGTAAGGTGGAGGAAAAATGAGTCAAAAAACGTATCGTGCAGCGGCGATCGGACATACCGGGGCTGGTAATTTCGGACACGGACTGCATACACCATACAAAAACATAGCAAATGTCGAATTCATCGCCGTCTCTGACCCGGACGAAGCCGGTAGAGAAAAGGCAGCCGCAGAAGCCGGTGCCCAGCGCACCTACTCTTATTATCAAGATATGCTGGAAAAAGAGAAACTCGACATCGTGAGTGTCTGCCCGCGTTGGACCCGCGAACACCTTGCTATGATAGCTGCCTGTCTTGAGGCAGGCTGCCATGTCTACACCGAAAAACCGATGACAGCATCACTCGCAGCGGGTGATAAGATCGTTGAGACTGCGAAGGCACGCGGTTTAAAGGTCGCCGTCGCACATCAGGCAGTCTATCTGCCGGCAACGCATGCGATCAGACGGATGCTCAATGACGGAAAAATCGGTACCGTTCAAGCCATCTATGCCAGTGGTAAGCAGGATCATCGTGGTGGCGGCGAGGATATGATTGTGCTTGGAACGCACCTATTCAATATGATGCGCTTCTTTGTGGGGGATGTCGCGTGGATGCAGGCCCACGTAACCACAAACGGTAAAGAGATCGCTTATGGTGATGACCATGAACCGACAGAACCTGTGGGACCCGTCGCGGGTGATTGCATCAATAGTTACTTCGCTTTCAAAAGCGGGGTTTCAGGCTTCTTTGAGTCTCGAAGGTCTCAGGCTGGCACAGGCAGATACGGCATGGAAATCGTCGGCAGCGACGGCATTTTCTCGCTTCGCGGCGATGTCGCAAATCGGCTCATGGTCTACCACTATCCGGTACTGGTGCCTTCAAATCCAGATCAAGAATGGGAGGCAATGGACTTAGACCAAACGCCGTTCTCCAGCGGCAATGAACTTGCAATTCGCGACCTGATTGATGCTGTCGAAAACGATCGGAAACCCATCTCCGCCGCTGAAGACGCTGTTGCCGCACTTGAGATGATTCTCGGTGCTTATGAATCCCAACTCTCTGGACAGCGCGTCCCCTTCCCTATTGCGAACCGCGAACACCCATTGAGCAGATAAATTCAATACATTCCTTAAACCCTCCGCTGGTGGGGTGCCTAACCCCGCCAGCCTGTTAACACACGTCCTACGTCGGGCGCATCTTCCGAACACCGTTTTCATAACGTACCTGATAATCGTTTTCTGGCACGTCCATCGCACGAACTGCAAGTTCTCCGAATGTGATGAGCGGTTCCGAGAGCAGTAGCAGCTCATCAAGCGATTCGGTCGGTGTCTTTTCCGTCGTGTCCAACACAATTTTACATCCCTTGTGCGTAAACAGAGACCTATCAATCTCCTCTTGAAAAAGACGTTTGAGTGTCGGAATATCGGCTTTTTTGATAATCTGGTATTCGTGTGGGTCTGTTTCCATCCGTTCCTCAATTGCCGCGTCACTGGCGGTCACGTGGATCATCACCACATCTGGTAAACGCGCTTCAATCACCTGCGTTTCATAGCCGCGCTGCGCATTGGTATGATACTTTGCGTAATACGGACTCTCAGGATCATCGCCGTAGAAGGACGAATAAACGAGTTCCTCAATGTGCCAACCGGCGATCATCGTATTCGGATAGTTTTTGATGACCTCAACGTGGTACTGAAGTTGCATCCGTTGCATCCGTTCCTTCACGTCGTCCGGAAAGTTCACGTACGCCGCTCTCGATTCTGGACTCAGCGTGGAATCTGGGATCGTAAAGTGATCGTCCACGTGAACCCTCAATTTCCGATGCTGGTAATAGTTCGTTAATAGATTGACTAATGTCGATTTTCCTGCATACTCAATGCCGACAAAGATACATCTCATAAAATAGACCTCACTATTGGATGGGTGAATAGACAACTTACCACAGCGTGCCTTATATCTATCATGAAATCGGAAAAAAGTCAAATACCTATTCCAATTTTCCGTTTTTTCATAGTCTTGACAATGGGACGTTTGCAAGGTATAATAACTTTTAAAATCTGATGGATTTTAATACACGGAGGCACAGATGGAAAAAAATCAGACCGTCAAAATCTATGATGAAGAATACGAAACAACCTATACAGCACATATCGAAAAAAATGGCGATGGATGGATAGGTTGGATACAGGAACACCCCAAAGTGAAATGTGAAGAAAGTACACAAGCACTATTACTGAAAACCCTCGAGAAAACGCTTTATGAAACTTTAGAAGCCGACTGGGAAGAATGGGATAGGCAAATCGAGGAAGATATAAAAGCCGGAAGGTTCGATAAACTTCGCGAGGAAGTTCTTGAGGACTTGCGGGAAGGTAGGTGCAAAGATCTATAAAACGCGCAGAGAATTTTGGGACTACTACCAAAACCTACCCCAAGAGATCCAACGACAAGCCGACAAGTGTTTTCAATTACTGCAGCGAGACCCAAAACACCCGTCCTTAAATTTCAAACAAGTAGGGAAAACGGATTGGTCGGTGAAAATTAACAGGGGTTATCGTGCTTTGGCATTTGAAGAGGATGGAACTTTCGTCTGGTTTTGGATCGGAAAACACGACGAATACATGCGGCGCATCCAATTTGGTTCCTAATCTATTTGGCAACGGAACTTTGTATCGGATTCATGAATAAAACTTTCTATAACACCACAAATAACATATCATGTTAACAATAGGTAATCTCAACATCCCAGATTTTCCGCTACTACTTGCACCGATGGAAGATGTCAGCGATCCACCGTTCCGTGTCGTTTGTAAAGAGAACGGTGCAGATCTCATGTATACGGAATTCATCTCCTCCGAGGCACTCATCCGCGATGCTGCACCCAGCGTCGCGAAGTTAGACATCTTTGAGATGGAAAGACCTATCGGTATCCAAATTTTCGGGCACGATATCAACTCCATGCGCGCCGCTGTCGAAATCACTGAGAAAGTCCAACCCGACATCATTGATATTAACTACGGATGTCCTGTCAAGAAGGTCACCTGTAAAGGCGCGGGTGCCGGTATCCTGCAAGACATCCCCAAAATGGTGAAGATGACCGCCGAGATGGTGAGAGCCACAGACCTACCTGTAACCGTTAAGACACGGCTCGGTTGGGATGATAGGACGAAGTACATCGTTGAAGTCGCAGAACGGCTACAGGATGTCGGTATCCAAGCCATCGCTATCCACGGCAGAACGCGGCGTCAGATGTATAAAGGCGAGGCGGATTGGACGCTCATCGGTCAGATTAAAGACAACCCGCGTATGAGGATCCCTGTTTTCGGCAACGGTGATGTTGATAGTCCTCAGAAAGCGCTACAGATGCGTCAGCAATACGGTGTTGACGGCATCATGATTGGGCGCGCCGCAATCGGCTACCCTTGGATCTTCAACGAGATCAAACACTATTTTGCTACGGGTGAACCGCTGCCATTACCCTCAATAGACGAGCGTATCGCTGTCTTCAGAAAGCATCTCGATTTCTCTATCAAGTGGAAAGGCTTAAGGCGCGGGCTTCTGGAAATGCGGCGGCACTATAGCAACTATTTCAAGGGGATTCCACACGTCAAACCGTTCCGCTACCGTCTCGTCACGTGCGATAGTTACGACGGTGTCTTAGCGATCGTAGATGAACTCCGCACACATGCGCTGACATGCGTTGCTGCGGAACCTAACTACGCCGCTTAAAAAACGCTTGACTCGAAAGCCAAACAATTCTATCATATTAAAAAGATCGTAGCTCCGCAATAAAGGACATACAATGGACAAAATACCTTTTATGAAATTCAGCGGTGCAGGCAACGATTTCGTCATCATCAATAACTTGGCGGAAATTGTTGACAGTACCGATACAAACTTTGTGAAAAAACTCTGCGAACGTCGGATGTCCGTTGGTGCAGACGGCGTTCTCCTCGTCGAAAAGGCAGACGATGTCGATTTTCGGATGCGCTACTTCAACGCCGACGGTGGAGAGGTAGAAACCTGTGGTAACGGTGCACGCTGCATCTCCAAATTCGCCTATCTGAACGGCATCGCGTCCGAACAGATGCGATTCCTAACGAACGCCGGAATTTATGAATCCGAAATCGTCGGTGAGAACGTTAAAGTCCGTATGAGTGATCCGACGGATATTCGGTTGAATGTCGCGCTCCAGTTAGAGGATGGGATGCACACCGTCGGGTTCGCAAATAGTGGTGTACCGCATGTCGTTTTCTTTGTAGACGACTTAGAAAGCACAGATGTCTTTGACCTCGGACAGCAGACGCGTTACCACGACGATTTCAAACCCGCAGGTACCAACGCCAACTTTATTCGTGTCCAGTCGCAAGGACTCATCGATATTCGGACGTACGAACGAGGCGTTGAAGGTGAGACGCTCGCATGCGGCACCGGTTCGATTGCTTCCGCGATCGTCGCTGCGTCATTGGGCAAAGTGGAATCACCCGTCTCAGTCAAAACAGCGAGCGGAGTCGTGTTGAAGATCCATTTTGAAGTGGAAAACGGCGAGGCAAAAAACGTCTATCTCGAAGGCGATGCCCGTGTTATTTACGTCGGTGAACTCACAGCGGACGCTTGGAATTATTAGAACGGACTGGAAAACCCACGCCGTTGGGTTTCCGCAGCTATCATGGAGGGTTACATGTTTCAAGGTTCTTACGTAGCACTTGTCACACCATTTAAGGACGATGAATCGCTTGATGAAGCGAAACTCAAGGAACTGATTCAATTTCAGCTTGACGGCGGCACGCACGGCATCGTCCCGTGTGGCACAACCGGCGAATCCCCCGCACTGTCCGAGGCTGAACACGATAAAGTTATAGAAATTACGGTTGAGACCGTAGATGGAAAGGTACCTGTCATCGCGGGCACCGGTTCCAACTCAACGACACGGACGTTGCGTGCAACACAACACGCCAAAGCCGCAGGCGCAGACGCTGCCTTGATTGTCACGCCTTACTACAACAAACCGACCCAAGACGGACTCTACGCGCACTACATGAAAATCGCTGACACTGTGGACATCCCGATTGTCGTCTATAACGTTCCGGGACGTTGCGGTACGGACATCCTTTCGCCAACGATCGCGCGGCTGGCAGAGCACCCAAATATCGTCGCACTCAAAGAAGCGACGGGTGAACTCAAACGCGCCAGTGAAGTCGTCAACCTCTGTCCCGACGATTTCGTTGTCCTCTCCGGCGACGATGTCAACACGCTGCCGATCCTCGCAGTCGGCGGTCAAGGCGTTATCTCGGTCGTCGCGAACGTCTCACCAACCGATGTCGCGGAGATGTGCAACGCTTTCCACGCCGGAAATTTTGAACTCGCCCGTAAACTCCATTACAAAACCTTGCCACTGGCGGTCGATCTCTTTATTGAGACGAACCCGATTCCAGCGAAAACCGCACTCCAACTCATGGGTAAACTCAACGGCAAATTGCGGTTACCCCTCGCACCAATGGTCCCTAAGAATCTCGAATCCTTACGCAATACGCTTACAGAATCGGGAATGATTTAAATTATCAATTTGAACGAACAATTCTGCACCACTATTTCGGACGCAGATCTATTACTGTCAGTCCAACCCAATGTCGTTTTGGAAGCGTTCAAAATGCTTGATAATCCCACGAACCACACACAGGATCCTATAAATGCTGATCAGGCAGATACACTCAGGACTGCTGATGGTGTTGTAACCGAAACTCAGAAACCGTGGAGCCTGCCGAGTTTAGAGCGTGCTTTGCTCACTGTTATCGGGTTCTTCGCGTATTATCTGGCGTTTCGCGCGGGTAGAACCCTCGCGGAATGGCAATTCGGATTGACAATAGTTTTAGCAGTCATAGCGGCTATTGTCATACCTGCCTTGTCTAAAGTAAATGAACGTGTAACCAGTGAACTCAACGACAAACCCATCTGCTCCTGTTTTTTTTGCTCCATTCAACACTTTATTGTTACTGGAATTATGCTTATTCCTGTATTCGGAGTCTGGATTGCGGGCAGAACAGCATACAAATTGATAACGGCTTTAATAGGGATCGTAATTATTTTTTTCCCCATTCTATATATGGAAAACGATCGCGTCAACAGCCGACTCAGCGAAGAAGGTGCCGAACCCCGCAACCTCATGCATGCGCTCATTTTTATTGTACTTGCTGTTATGGTTGGAAGTGTAGGCTGGATTGTAGGAACGGGAGCACGGGCATTCATGGATATAGCAGTGCCAAAATTGACACTGCTATAAAAAATGTCACTTACTGCGATTCTGCTGAAAATTCTTCTGGTAGCAATCGATGCACGGTGTCAATCACCAACTGCTCAACGCCAGGCGCGAACCGGGTCGGTGGACCAAAATAGAGCATCGCACCACCCCCTTCATAGCCGCCTTCCGCTAACACCCGTTCCGACGGAATATAGCCCGGAAACGCGTTTGCATACGCACCCACCCACAACCGTTCCACATCTAATTCACGCTTCAGGCGTAGCGAATAATCCACGACGACCTCACTCGCAAGAAAAACGACTGCTAATTCATCGCCAAACGTCCACGCCTGTACCGGATAGGAGAGTTCCGTTTGTATCGTCTCTCCTCGCTTTAAGGTTTCAAGGTGTTTTCCGGCATGATAGGCTGCAGAACCGCCTTCAGCGACACGTGCCTCCCACTCCTCACGCGTCGGTAGGGTATCAAACGGTAGATTAACCCGTTCAAATGCCCCTGAGGGAACATTTGAAAGTGGTGTTGTATCGCTTACCAGCAGACGCTGGACTTCCTCTGAAAGTGCTTCACCGTGCGCTTTCGCATACGCAAGTCGGGTGTTGAATACCTCCTCTTGCCCATCAGGCATCGGCATCATTCGAGATTCAGGATTGGCATCCGCACCACAGCCGATAGTGATTAAAGCCGTTACACCGGGGAGGGTGTTTTGGATCGCTTCTTGTGCATAACCTGCCCAGTCACCACAGATATGGTTATCCGTACCTGCCAACGTCGTGCAATGGCAAGCATAACTTGCCCAGACAGCCCGCAAATGCCCGTTTAAATCCCTGACCTGCAGACACGGCAGTGAATGATCTACGGGACCGCCTTCTGTCCTCCGGTTTTTCGCGAAACCGAGTTCACCGACGCTCCATGTTAACCTTGACGGTTCGCGGTTTGTGAGTGCCTCCAACGCGACGGTTTCCATCCAGTCCTTAAATTGACGCGTGTACCGGTCTATCGTTTCCTGTTGGTCGGGAGGTATATCTGAACTAAACAGGAACGGTGCAGCGTTTGTGAGACAAGGTGCGCTGTGTGTATGCGAGAAACACGCTACGAAATTTGCACGCGAAACGCCTGTTTTTTCTCTGATTCGGCGCGAGACCTCTTCCGTCAACTCGTCCGGCAAACCACAGTTTTCAACGGCTACGAGGACAACGGGCCCATCTGCGTCGCTACCAATCGCGAGTGCTTTTGCCCATATCCGCTGGATAATACCGTCAGATTCTGTCCGACGGCTGCCATAACCGCTGAGCCGAATCGGGTAATCCGGCGTAATATCGACTTCCGCAACGCCAACCGGAATAAAATCATTTTTCGTTCTCATAATTTCCTCCCTATATCTCTACTGCAAATCCACACTTATTACCTCAGCGAAAACGTCCTCTAACGAGTGTTTCACTTCACGCATCTGCCGGAGCTGTACGCCGGTATCGTAAGCGAGTTGAAAAAAGAACTTTGTATCTGTCCCTTCCTGACTGCCGGACGTGACCCGAAGGTGTTTGTCAGGACGGACTTCAATCCGATAGTTCTGACGTTCCAAAGCGGCGATGTACGCCGCGTTGTCCCCGACAACACGCAAATCAAACGCTTGACCTCTGTTCTTTTTTAGTGTCTCTATCTGCCCTTGGATGATGACGCTGCCGTGTGATAAGGCGATAATCTCACTGCATGCGTACTCTACATCGGGGAGCAGGTGTGAAGACAAAATCACGTTGATGCCTTTGTCCACCGCGATGTCTTTAACGAGTTCGAGCATCTCATCTCGACCGTTTGTATCCATTCCGTTCGTCGGTTCATCAAGGAGCAGCAATTTCGGATCGTGTATGAGGGCTTGTGATAACTTCACCCGCTGTTTCATGCCTACTGAGTATCCATCTATCGGGCGATATCGTTCTTCATCCAGTCCGACGTAATACAGCACTTCGTGTGCGCGTTGCATAGCGTCCCGGCTCGGCATCCCACAGAGTTCCCCGGCATACGAGACGAGTTGGACAGCGTTCATACCGGGTATTAAACATTCGTCTTCCGGCATGTACCCGATCTGCCTCCGGATGCCCAACGGGTCTGTCTTCACGTCTAATCCAAATACAGAGGCTGTACCTTGACTGGGTTCAACAAAACCGAGGAGGGTCTTGAGTAAGGTGCTTTTCCCGGCACCGTTCGGTCCGAGTAGACCGATCGCGCCACCTTGCACTTCGATTGAAAGGTTATCTAATGCAGCGTTCGCACCGTAAAAGAGTGATACATTTTTAAGTTCTATTAGCATCTTTGACTATGACACCCCAATCGAATTTTGCCGTGGGAAGGCTAATGTTTGAAAATCCTTGGTACACGCGCGCCAATTTGCGTGAGGATTTCATAAGAGATGGTGCCAGCACGGTGTGCCAGTTCATCAACCGTGATCTCTGCGTCCCTCTGTTTGCCAATTAATACAACTTCATCGCCGATGGACACGTTATCCGTTGGTTCTAAACGGACGATGCTCACATCCATACACACATTTCCAATAATCGGACGACGCGCCCCACAAACTAACACCTCACCAACATTAGAAAGAGCACGCGAATAGCCGTCGCCGTAGCCGACCCGCACCATCGCTACACGGGTCCGATGCGGTGCTTTGTAGGTCAATCCGTAACTCAAACCTTCACCTTCTGAAAGGGAACCGATCCAACCGATGCGCGTTTGCCATGTGAGTGCGGGTTCTAATGCGATCGGTCTTTCGGCTGCCGGATAGACGCCATAAAGACTTAAACCCGGACGCACTGCATCAAAATATGCTTCAGGGACTGCAAGTGTCGCTGCGCTGTTCGCTGCGTGAGCCAATTCACCGCTGTTAGGGATTTCTTCAAGCACGGACAAAAACCGTTCTATTTGAACGAAAACGTAACTTTTATCCGCTTCGTCCGCCGTTGCAAAATGTGTGAATACCGCCTCCACTGCGAGTCGGTCCAACGTTTTGAGTCTATTCAGAAACTGTGCTGCCTCCGTCCAGTGAATACCGCTCCGATTCATGCCGGTGTTGATATTGACATGAACCTTTATTGGGTCTGATGCGACCGTGTTCAAACGGTTCGCAAATTCCCAATCGCTTATCGTCGGAACTAACCGGTGTTCAACGATTTGCGATGCCTGTTCAGATAAGGCACTGAAAAGCACGAGAATCGGTGCCTGAACACCTGCCTGACGGAGTTCTACGCCTTCTTCAACTGTTGCAACGGCGAACATATCCGCGACACCTCGCAACGCTTTTGTTACAGGTGCCACGCCGTGTCCGTAGGCATCCGCTTTCACGACGGCGATCAAACGTTTTCCAGTGGACGTTTTGATTGCCTCGGCGTTCCGTCGGATTGCGGCGAGATCAATTTTTACGTGCGTTCGGTAGTCATTCACGCATGAGATTTCTTGTAATTGTTCTGATATTTTAGTTCACCAAAGCAATAATGGAGACGATAACGGCAATGACTGCACAACCGATGGGTATCCATTCTTTGAAGGCGAGTCGTCTGCCTTTGATTTCAGCAACGTCGGTTTCAACATCACGAAGCCGAGTGTCAATGTCGTCAAGCCGAGTGTCAATCCGGTCAAGCCTTGTGTTAATTTGTTCAAACCCTTGCTTCATTAATTCGTAAATTGCTTCTATTGTCATGACGATCACCTTTTTGTGTTTGAGTTTTTGATTAGCACTTTAAGAATTGAATCATAGGCTATTCGTATTGTCAATGAAAAAATTATAGCACAACCCATCCAAATTTGCGAAACTTTTCGGATGCCGACAATTATACATCCTGACGTCGTGAAGTGGTAGCACCCCCTTGGAACCACAGGAACAGCAGAATAAACACGATAGAATTCGCTAACAACATCGTTGAGATGGCATTGAGTTTCGGTGTGATCCCGAACTTCAATTGTGAATAGATATGGACAGAGAGCGTCGTATAGCCGACACCCGCAGTGAAGAAGGTGATCACAAAATCGTCTATAGAGAGCGTAAAGGCGAGTAAAGCACCGCCGATAATTCCGGGGGCGATCAACGGAAAAGTTATCCGCCAAAAGGTCTGCCATTCGTTGGCACCGAGGTCGCGAGCGGCTTCCTCTAAAGTGTTATCGTAGCCTTGCAGACGCGCACGGACGACAATCGTGACATACGCGACATTGAAAACGCAGTGTGCGATAATCACGGAGACTAAGCCGAGCGGGATAGGCGTTTGCACATAGAAGGTCAACAACGCTATCGCCAACACGATGTCGGGAATGATAACTGGTAGATAGAGACATCGGGTGAGAGCGGTTCGGAAACGGAACCGATACCGCTCTATCGCTAATGCAGCCGTCGTTCCGATAAACGTAGAGACAGCCGTCGCGATACCTGCTACAATCAGACTATTTCGGCAAGCACGCCACAACGCCGCATCTTCAAAGAGTTTGGCATACCAACCGAATGTGAAGCCTTCCCACACAGAAATCTGTTCTCCGCTGTTGAATGAGAACACCACAACGGCTAAAATCGGGACGTAGAGAAAGAAAAACACCAACCCTATGTTGGCTTCAAGAATCCGTTTCATTAGAGTGCCTGTGAATCTTCATTCCCTTGCAAAGCGCGAAAATACAGCACGGTCCCCACTAAAACTATACCCATCAACATAAACGAGAGCGCAGACCCGAAAGGCCAATCCCGTGCTGTTTTAAATTGCCGTTCAATCACATTGCCGATATAACTCACCTTCCCGCCACCGAGCAGGTCGGGTGTCAGAAACGCACCGACTGTCGGGATGAAAACCAGCATGGATCCTGCAAGGATACCCGGCAGACTCAGCGGCACCGTCACGTGCCAGAATGCACGCCGTGGCGACGCACCTAAATCCTGTGCTGCCTCCAGCAACGACATATCCAATTGTTCCAATGCTGCATAGAGCGGGAGTATCATAAAGGGTAGATATCCGTAAACGAGACCGATTTGCACCGCAAGCGGCGTGTTCAGCAATTCTAACGGACTCCAGTTCGGAAACACGGCACCTAAAAGGTTGTTCAATAAGCCTTCCGTGCGTAAGATTAGTATCCATGCATAAGTTCGGATGAGGAAGTTCGTCCAGAACGGGACGACGACGAGAAGTAGCAAAATATTTCGGTGTTTCGGTCTGTAACGTGCGAGGTAATAAGCGAAGGGGTAACCGAGTAACAGACAGACCGCTGTACAGATCAAAGCGGTAGACACCGAACGCCAGAGGATACCGAGATAGAGTCCATCAAACAATCGCTCATAGTTTTCCAGCGTAAAGATCCATCGCACACCGCCGTAAGTTCCGCGCGCTAAGAAACTATAGACGAACACCGAGATCAACGGCAGCAGAAAGAAACAGACCAGCCAAAAGACAATTGGAAAAAGGAGAACATAAAGTTGGTAATTACGACGCATATTCGTTCATGAACTCGCGGATAGTGTTTTGCATGTCCCACGGATCGGTAATTTCAAGGAATGTCCATTCGCCAAATTCGCCAGCGTTGTTCACAGCTGGCACCCACATATTCTTGACAGTATTTACCTTCTGAACTTTATCTTCGCGACCCATACCGGAAGTTTCAAGAATCAAATTCACGATATGATCGCCAGAGCTGCCTCTGGGTTTTTGGATACGAGCAATGAAATCGGGAACATACTGCCGATTTGTTCCGTTGTGATTGACATACGGGATTTGGAAATCCAAGTTGTGGTTCTTGACGTAGGCAATGACTTCGTCCATCTGCTCAAGTGCCTGTGCAGTTTTCTGTTCCCACGATTCCGTATCCGCAACAACGTGTGAAATATGGCATTTATCCGGGCGCGTTTCCCATGTCGGCTGCGTCGTTTCAAACTCTACATCTTCGGTTGACCCAGTACGTTCTTTATCTCGGAAAAATGGGAAAAATACCTTCGGGGCATTATCTTCTGTAGGATTACTGTTTTCATTGTGTTGCTCTCCTCTGAGTATCCCTTGATAAATCCGCAACGCTGCCTTTCTTCCAATCTCTCCAATGTGAAAATACTGTGGATACATATTGTCTTTATAGGTGACACAATCTTTCATCCATTGACGGGTAATACGGAGTACTTGTGGAAACAACCACCACTTTGCCTCGTCATCAGCGTCCAGAAGGTAATTGTTCATTACTGTTCTCGCGAGATAGTACATTGTTTCTTGCTCACGAAATCTCCTCATATATGGCAGATTTACTTCTTGCGTGCCACCCGTTATCGCCTCAATTTCTATACGAGACGGGATCTCTGCAGTGGAAAGTACATAACGGGAATCTTCAGTAAAAATTGCATCAAGTTTATTGGGAGATAACTGCCGACGATATCCAGCAACCATTGGGAATGTAATTTCACACGCTGCCTTCCGTTCAGGTAAGGCTTTTACTTCCGTAACAGGTCGCGGATCGATTGTTCTTCCACTGCCTGTTGCAGGGATAAACGAGAACGGAACACCAAAGACTTCAGCATATTCCGGTGGAAACGTTTCTAATTCAATCTCTGTTCCATTAACATCAACAGTTGTCTTTTCTATATCATGACTGGAACGGCGCAGCCCTCTGCCGACAACCTGTTCGCACAGCAGCTGCGTGCTAAATGCTCTCACGCCAAGGATGTGCGTTACCCGCTTTGCATCCCATCCTTCGCTCAGCATCGAAACCGAGACGACACATTTTATTTGCTCACCAAGTTTGCCTTTCTTGCCAACCGTATTCATCGCTTCCCGCAACAAATCCGCGTCCGTAACTTTATCCGTATTCATCTCGCGTTTGAACTGTTCAATCTGGGTGCGAGCAGCTGTTTTGAATGCACCTTTCAGTGCTTCGCCGGATTCCAACTGATTGCTGTCAATCAGAAGTGTGTTTAAGTGTTCACTCCATACGCCATTGTTTTCATTATTGAATATCGGAAGGTTACCTTTGACAACAACATTTTCTCCATCGGTGTCCTTTTTCTCCCAACCTGCAATCCAGTCGTAAACGAGTTTAGAGACTTTTGTATTGTTGCAAACCACAATCATCACAGGCGGGGTCAATCCGTGTGGATTCTTCTGCCATAAGTCATACGATTTTTCGTAGTTACTATAAAGCGTTTGAAGTGCAGCTTCCAATTCTTGGGGCAGCTGGGGTTCGCCATCCGTAGCAATCCCCCTAAGTTTAGGTCCCACTATATCCCAGAGACGACGATAGATAGGGTCTCCTTTCATCGTATCGTCCGCCACAGGCACGCGAGGCACCTTCGCAATACCACATTCAATCGAATCAATTAACGCAAAATCCGAAACGACCCAAGGAAACAACACGCCTTCGTTGAGTTTTTTCCCGATCGATGTGGTTGTTGAGTATCCTGAACCACTCAGAAAGAACGGTGTCGCAGATAAATCGTAAACCTGTTTTACACCGATTTTTGCTTTTACTGCCTCAATTCCGTTTATCCACAAACGCGCCTCGTCTTCTTCTGACGCTGATTGCGTATTCTTTTTTGGACGGTAACAGTGATGCGCTTCATCGTTCAGGACAATGATATTTTTTTTCCGACCAAGTCCCCGGCAAACGCGGGTCACCATCTCTTCCGGTGTTTCCCTGAAATTTTCAGCACCTGTGCCGAGTACTTGTTTACCGACTTTGCTCAATTCCTCTTTTGTGCGGCGTTGGAAGGCGTGATAGTTCGTGATAACGATCTTTGCCTGACCGAGTGCATCATAATCTGCTCGCGGCACCAGATTCATCTTCTTATAATCATTCTCCGGTTTCTCTGGATAAAGCACCTGAAGCCGGTCCCGAATGGTTACACCTGGGGTCACAATCAAAAACGCATCGGCAAAACGGGTACTGTTCGGACTTGCTATCTTATTCAGCGTATGATACGCGATAAGCATCGCCATAACAACTGTTTTACCACTCCCTGTTGCCATCTTGAAAGCGACACGGAAGATATCCGGGTTTGCCTCCTCGTTTGCTTTTACAAGTTGGCTGTGAAATGAATCGTTTCGCTGTTTGTTTTCATATTCATTGAGATAGATGGCTGTCTCTACGGCTTCACGTTGACAGAAATAGAGGCGCGGTTCGTTCTCCGGATTGTTCCAATGTTCAAGGAGCCGCCGCGTCGTTGGGGTTACACCGGGGTAACCGCTATTCCGCCACGCTGCTACTTGGGTCCGAACACTGTTGATAAACGTGTTTGCTTCTCGGAGATCGCTATCGGGGAGCTCAAATTGTAGTTGTGCTTCGCCTGACTGCTTTTTCGGTTTCGGAAACGGCATAAAGTATTCGCTTCTACGTCTACCTTCAGCAATATCTTCGGTGATACCGCGGGCGTTGAATTTGAAGTGCCGTTGCGGTTCTTCAAACGGACTATTGATAACTGGGTTGTCTATATTAACTCTTGCCATTTTTAGATACCTTCTTTTCTTATGGTTAATCGAGAATATCCCATAGCAGTACTGTTCCATCTTCACAACCCGTTGCAAGTGAGGATCCATCTGGAGAAAAACAGAGGCTGCTAACTTTCGCCGTATGTCCACTAAAAGTTTTCAAGTGTTCTCCTATAGCAACATCCCATATCAGTACTCTGCCATCACTGTGCCCGCTGGCAAGTACGCGACTATCTGGACTAAAAGCGAGAGAATGGGCCCAAGCGTTCACGCGCTCTTCTCTAAATAATGCCCGGTGCCGTTTACCACTTTGAATATTCCATAATGCAATCCTATGATCCCAAAGTCCACCACTGTCTGCAAGTGTACGACCATCCGGACTGAACACTATAGAAAAGGCACCACCGACTACCACTGTAAGCGTTTTAAGGCGAGAACCAGTGCTAATATCCCATAAACTAATCGGACAGGGACCGTCAAGAACGTGCCTTTCACATTCACTTATTGCTAGTGTCTTGCCATCTGGACTGAAAACGATACCTAAAAAGCTACTGCTATTATCTGCACGAATGGTTTGCACCAGTGTAGATGTAGCGATATCGAACACGTGAATCTTATCAACTTCCCAATCCGCAAGCCCCCAGGATTTAGCAGCAAATGAATTTCCATCTGGACTGAAAGCGACAAACTCACCTTCATAATCGTGTATAGTGCCTGCGCATCTACTTGTGGATGTTCTTGATATGCGGATTGTCCCTTCCTCACATGCGCTCATGAGCGTTTTACCATCCAAATTAAAAAAAATAGAGGTAATAGATGCTGTGTGTCCTGTGATTAGGGAAATTTCTGTCCCCGTTTCTGCATCGTAAATCAAAACACTGTTTCCCCGAGCGACCGCTAGATGAGTACTATCTGGAGAAAACTGGAGGTCCCGTATTGGGTTTTCACCGAAACATATCCTTGGAGACTCGGTTAAATTATTATCATTTATTTTCATTTAGCTTATCCGTGGGTTTTTGAATTATCCGTTTCCTATTATCAACGTGAGTTTCGTAATTAAACGTGGGTTGGAAAATGAAATACGAATATCGACGTAGGTTGGGTTGAGCGGTAAACCACAGGAACATTTCTGCTATACATAGCCTTCTGTTCTCCAGTGAATTGTTCGGGTAGATAGGTTTAGCGAAACCCAACACCCCAAACCGTGTGGGTGTCATAATGCGTTGGGTTTCACTCGGTTTTAGGTGATTTCAGGTTTTTCTGTTTGTTTGAAAACTCTGTGCTGTGTGCTATTTTTTAGTAGATCTCCGTTCAACCCAACCTACGGGAGCTTCAATTTTTATTTTCAAACTCACGTTATTATCAAGGAGTATTCTCTCAGAACCTCTGATAATCCCAGATATTTTTTTAAGACTTGAAGTTTTTCACCCATATATGTGTAATCATCTTCCTTTCCTTCCTTGGCGTGGACGTTGCATATCCTTCTTACAGATGAGGTCAACGCTGACTCCATGGTTTGCAAGTTCGTTCATAAATTGAAGCCATCCTCTATCTATCGCCAAGAGAATTGGCGGAGTTTGTCCAGTATCGCGTTTGTGTGCCAGAGCAACGGCAATGAATTTTTTGTCATCAGAGTCAAAATTGATTAAGGCGTTATCAGCAGGAAACTCTTCAAAATCAGTCCCATTTCCAGCTGATGGCGTGATTAGGACCATTGTGCATACTGCCGGGTTTCCAAGATTTTGCAGTAACCTTTTCACGAAAAGATCGCCGATGCCTTTTCGGGTATTTGGGTGTGTATTATTCTGGTACTCTCCCAAAATTCGCCATTTGTCGTCAATAACCACCTTTTCATGTTGGTCAATAATTTGTTGAATTCGCTCTTGACAATGGTCTCTACAATCTTTACGTTTGTTATCTGTATCATTTGCGATCACAATAACGTTAGTATCTACAATAACAGCGTCCATTAACCCTCCGTTCTCTTTTGACGTTCTCTTTGTGCTTTGGTCATTGCAAACAGATCTCCCATCTCGTCACCAAAAAATTTTTCTGGCCAGTTCGTTATGTTGCCGAATTCATCCATGTCTAACTCGTCAATTTTGGAAGCACCGTCAATATACCGGCAAAAGTAGAGGGCAGTTTGGTCGGCAGCAATCTTTTCCTCCGCGACGCGTCGCTGTAACCTATTTAACAGGTGTTCGCTGTGGCTTTCTATCAAAATCTGGAGATTCCGTTCCTTAATAACTTCTATTAAAAGATCAGCGAGATCGGCTTGCGCCTTCGGGTGGAGATGGATACCAGGTTGTTTTAAAATCAAGGTTGATCCTTCCGGTACATAGTAGCAATGGACCAGTAGGGGAAACAGATCGGAGACTCCATAGCCCATATCAGTCAATGTGACCTCTGCACTAGTCTCGCTTTTTCGGATGCGAATTTCGTAGTTATTATCGGTAAGGGAACCAGTTGCCCCAAGAAAAAAAGAGTGAGCAAGTTCCATCCTTTGAAGCCATTCGGAAATCCTATCCTCAATTGGCACCCCATCTTCCTTGTTTGAACTTTTCAATTGCCGCACGCGAGCAGATAAAAGCGCATCAATAGCTTTGTTTCCCCATGAGTCAATCTCCTTCGGGTGTGTGCCTTCCCAGTGATAAGAGCGTTGTGGATGGACGCGGGTTGGACCAAGATAATAAACATGGGAAAACAGTTCTTCAAATACAGATGTAAATCCGGTTAGCACCTCTGGAATATCAGAATTTTCGGATGATGGTAGACCGTAGCAGTTTTGGACCTGAATCGGTATTGAGTTTCGATCGTTAACGAAAAGATTATTATCTTCCCAAATCACTGTCGCAGAACTATTTAAACTTTTGTATCGAAAATCTTTGATAACTTGATTTCCCTTAACTTCTTGGACAACGGTGTGAAAAGAAAAATAGAGCATTTGCCATTGAGCGGTAACAAAATTATAAGAAACAGTATGGCTGAGTTTGCAACTCAGACCTAAGTACAACTCATTACCTAATTCATGCCCATGAATCACTTCTCGGAAATTGCCGAGATTGACAAGGGAATTTTCGTCCCCGAAGAAAAGAACTTTATCCTTACCAACAGTCTGTTTAAGGAGCAGCAACATCTGCAACAGACTGCTTTTCCCGGAGCTGTTTGTTCCAAAGAAGCCAGTCAGTGGTGCGAGTTTCACTATGTCACTATCTCGCCAAGATTTAAAGTTTTTCATTCGTATATGTGTAATCATTTTTTTCCCTCCGTGTAACCCCTATTATACGCAGTTTCACGAGAAAATTCAAGGGAATCCAAACTGCAGCAGAGAGATATGGATGGACAAAAAGTGCTCTTAAAATCCGCGTAATCTGTGAAATCCGCGATAATCCGCGATTCAGACATTGCCCAACCTAACAGGTTGTGCTACGAAATCTTATACTCTTTCATCATCTCATCGCCGTAGTGGTTGATGACTTTCACAGCGATTTTGCCAGTCTCAGGTTTCGCAAACGGTAGACTCTCTGTCCGATAAAGTGCCTCCCACGCCTCTGCGTCAATCTCTGAGTTCAGTGCGCGTTGCAGCTGCTTATACGGTTCATCTTCACCCGTGAAATACGCATGGCGCACGAAAAACGCTTCACCGTTGTACGCAGTATCAATGAACCAGCACGCGATGTCTTCCGGCGTGTCGGAACGGGTTAACCCCTGCTTCGGATCGTATACATCTACACCCAACAGTTTTACAGAGAACGTCCCATCTTCATGATCTATAATCTCAACATCCGGTTCCCCGAATACCATGAACAGATTGCCTTGACCCGTGTTTTTAAGTTCGCGCACCATTAACTCAGGACTCATCTTAACCGGTAGGATCGTAAGCCGTCCCATGCGTGTGTCCTCGCCAGCGATATAGCCTTCAAACGCAAAACCGGCAATAATGAGTAAATCAAATCGCGGGGTTCGGCGCGCAGCTTCCTTCGCAGCCTCATTTATCCATTGGCTACCGACAGTAATGGATTGCGGCGCGATACTAATAGCGACACTCAGTATATTGTCATCTGCATCGGTATACGCACCTTCGGCATGTAACCATTCACCGGGCAGTTCTTCTAACCAATCAAAGGTAATGCGCTGCTCCTGAAGGCGGTTTTGCACGCCGCCTGTTTTCAGATGTTCAAGGATATGTTGATGGTAATCTTGTGAGACATCTGGGGCAGCAGTTGCCGGGGTATCAGCCTCTGCATCAACGGGGTCAAGGGCAAAATGTGGGGATAAACTTTCTACAGTGAATGGACCTGTAACACGAACCCGTTTTGTGTCCTCATGCGGTTGATCGTAGAGTATCTCTTTTTTGGCACGCCGTGCAGTCGAAGCATCCATGGCGAGTTGTCGCTCGCGCTTGAGCTTGAGCCATTGACGGTGTAGTTCTTGGAACTTGGGACTCCATTCACTATCAGTTTCTGTTGGTACCTCCCACTCCTTCCAATTCTGCTCCATGAGACGGTTCATCTCGGCACGCAACGGTTCCAGTTTCTCAGCATGTTCGGCATGGATGTCGTCAATTTCTGTATTATATGCCATACGTTTCAAACCGATATGAGGGGCAGTTTTATGAGAAAACCCTTCTTTAATGTTGTTTGTATTTTCAAGACGATAGTACGGATATTTGGCAGACATAAGACGTGTACGCGCAAGTGCAAGTGCAACACGGGACGTATCTATCGTTATCCAACGCCTCCCCCACTGCTCTGCAACATAAGCAGTTGTACCACTACCACACGTCGGATCAAGCACGAGGTCTCCCGGATCAGTTGTCATCAATAGGCACCGTTGTACAACTTTCGGATTTGTTTCTACAACATAGGTTTTTTCAGAACGTCCGCCCGAAGTATCTGTCCATAAGTTAGTAATTTCTCGTCCAGGGAAGTCTCCAGCATAACGAATATAGCGAAGTGATTTTCCTGAAGTGAGAAGCCTTCCTTGTTTTGCTAATCGATCTAATCCTTCTTGATTTGAAACCCATCCTCTATCACCCGGTGGTGTGAAAATTTTACCCTCAAATTCATATTTGTCCTTATTGCCTGACTGGGAAGTTGCCTGATAATCTACAAATCGCCGACTTCCGTCAGGTAATAATGTAGGATCTTCCTTTTCTTTTTTTGTCATTCTACGACGGGTTAAATCCGGCAATTCAACTCGCAAATAGGACGCGAGAAGAGGGTCAGCAGAACGCTCGTCCCATTGAATATAAAGAGGTTTATACTTTAATTGTTCTTTATCTTTTGCATACCACAACAGATAATCAAACACTGAGGACAAAGATGTTGAAGATGTCATATCACCACGAGTCCATGTAATTTCAGAAACAAAATTAGTATCCCCAAACACTTCATCTAACAAACACCGAACACGATGGACATTCTCATCGCTAATCTGGACGAAGATGCTGCCGCGCTCTGTCAGCAATTCACGCGCAAGGGTAAGGCGGTCACGGAGGTAGGCAAGGTAAGAATGGATGCCGAGTTCCCACGTATCTCGAAATGCTTTAACTTGTTCTGGTTGCGGCGTAACGTCTTCTGCTTTGGTATTACCAACCTCTCGCTTTCGGGTGCTGACCTGCCAGTTACTACTGAATTTAATCCCATAAGGGGGGTCAAAATAGATCATCTGCACGCTGTTTTTGAGTTGTTCCTTTTCAGCGAGAGAATTCATCACTGCAAGCGAGTCGCCAAGGATAAAGCGATTGTGCCAGTTCTGTTCGTGTTCGTAGAATTCAATTTTCTGGTTAAAATCAAGACCATCGAAGCCTTCAAAGAGTAACTCTATCTGCTCTGATTCTCGCCGCTTTTGTGTACGAAGGTTTTCAATAATCGCTTGGGGTTGGATATGTTCTTGCGTGTAGATAGGGACGGCTGGCACTTCAAGATCGCTATCGTTTTGTTGATCTTTGCCTTTCCAGACGAGTTGCGGATCCAGTGCTACGTCGCGCGGGTAACGGGTGGGTGCGTTTTCCTCATCTTCAGCGAATCCACTCAATTCTTGGGTCGGGTTATTGGGCAGTTTATCGGGGTGTTCGTAATGATTAATCGGTTTTTTCGGCATAGAATCTCCTTTGCTATTGTGGTACGGTGGCACAACCTAACAGGTTATGCTACAGAAGAACAGAAGACAGGCACAACCTAACAGGTTATGCTACAGAAGCGTGGAAACCCAAACGAACAGTTTAGAGCTGGTCTTCAATCCATTCATCGTCGTGGGCGGGATTATAGATGAGCCCTTTTTTAATATCAAGACAGAGATCCAGGTATTCCAGTACCATGTGTCCGACAAGGATAGGCAGCTCGGCGGGTAGGTCCGCCACTTCCATTGTTCCCTCCCGTTCTAAGACAGTATATCGGACATCAGAATAAACTGTCCGCGTAACGATACTGTTTGTGGTCTGTGCCCTTCTACTTCTAACGGGAGTCAAGCCGAGTCGCTCTATAATGGGTTTGGGTAAGGATAATCCAGTCGCACCGGTATCAACGATCGCGTCTTCGACGGTCACTTGCCGAATATCTTCAGGTTTGATAACCCCAGCTTCGGCTAAAAACTGATCTTTTCGATTTGCAAGTTCTATTTTTGTTGTGTGTTTCACTTTTTCTCACCTCAGTTTACACTACAGGCAATAGTCTTACCTGCGTTCTTTCAAGCGTGCAATTTCTGCTTGGAGTCGCGCGACTTCTGCTTCAGCTTTCTGTCGGGCTGCCGCTTCTTGTTCTGCAAGGGTTTGTAGCCACCGTTCTGATTGGGGATCGTAAAGCGCGAGGCCCTCTTCCGTTAAATGGAAATTCAGAGCCAATATCTCTGAATGGATCGCTGCATCAACGTCTGGAGCAATCTTGACATACTGACCCTCAACAAGCCGAAACCCGAGTAGCGGCGATGGTAGATATCTTCTATCTGGATCATAGAGGAAATACTCTGGAATGTTCATACGCGCGTAGAGTACCATTTTCTCATCTAAATCATTTCGATAGGTCCTCTTACTGGAAAACTCCATCACGAAGTCCGGGGGTTTTCCTTCTTCCCATACCTTATAGGTGCGGCGGAACTTCTGTCCGAGCCCGAAAGCGACAAGAATATCGGGCGAGACAGCCGTTCGCATCCGGCCCTCTATATCATACATCATAATATTCCCAGAGATATAGATCCCTGGGTCCTGCGAAAGATAAGTTTCGAGCATATCCTGCACACGCTTTATCCAATAAAGGTGGAGGTCTGTGTCAGCCATGGGTTTACCATCCGATTCCGGGTAGAGTTCTTCTTCCATTTCTGTGGGAGCATAAGGCGGACGACGCACGTTTGGGGAAGTTTCCATCGGTGTTCTCCTTTGCTGTTTGTGAGTTGTTGATATAAGGTCTATTATACAACTTGTCCCAAAAGAATGCAAGCGAAACAGAGCCATCCATTTGTCGGAAAAAACCCTGTCAATCTGCTAATCCTGAAAACCCTAATTCAGACAATTGACAAATATTTCACACACCCTTAGTTGAATTTTCATTTGATTACAAACATAAAATAAGATACACTATTTTACACCTCACCTTGATATACCAATTACGAAAGCACAACCCTAAAAGGAGACACACATTGGAAAAAATACGCGAACTGATTTCCCTCTTAGAATCCGGTATTGAAGACTACGATGCACAGGTAAAAGTCTTACAGTCAGAACGTCTGAAATATATTCGGCTCTCTATAACGGACGGGTTCGGCACGGAAGAAGGCGACTCTAAAGAGTCGTGGCTGCTTCATCTTAAACAACTCGAAGATTCACTCGCACTTAGACAGAGAACCATACGACAGGCAGTCGTGGATACCGCAGAAGATTTTCAGAAAGAGGAAAACGCATGATATTGAGATTCGCGCCTCCCATTATAAAAAAATGTTTGAAGTGTTCACTGTTGTTGGTGTGGTGTTTCGCTGTTTCATCAGGATGGACACAAAAGACAGACAACACCGGAATTATCGAAGAAGCGATCCGGCACCAGAATTTAGGGTTGGCATACCTTGAGGAATCGCAGCCCTCTAAGGCAGTTGAAGCGTTTACCGCACTTATTGAATTGCTCCCTGACGAAGCCATCGGTTATGGGAATCTCGCTGTCGCGCACTTACGTCTACAACAGGCGGATGCCGCTGAATTGTGGGTGAAGCGCGGCATCGCTGTCGCACCGATGGATAGCCAGTTACATTTCATCTTGTCCGAAGTCTATCAGTTGCAGGGACAAAGTGCACTGGCAGTAGAAGCGATGAACGAAGCCGTTCGGTTGGATCCCGATGAATTGGAGTTTCGCTACAAACTGGTGCGTCACTACCTCGGTCAACGAAACGACGCAGAAGCACAACGCGAAGCCGTTCAACATCTACAGGAACTCCATGCTCGATCGCCAGTGAATGTTGTCGTTTTATTGAAGCTGACACAAGGATTGCTTGCGCAGGAAGAACTTGAAGCTGCGGCGGAACTTTGTCAGGAATTGAGGATCCTCTTAGGCGATACGGATGCGGAAAAACTCGAATACCTCACACAAGGGATCGCGGCAATAGAACAGAAAGATTTAAAGCTCGCGACACGCAATATCCGTATCTTTGAGAACTTGCACCGTGCGAGTCCGCGTTATCAGCAAGGCATCGGTGAACTGGTAACCGACATCCTTGGGCATCCCATTGAGACGTTCAGCCCAGGATTTAGAGCGCGAAGGGTGGCTAAAATGACCCTACCGATTGATGTAGAGTTCGTGGATGTCACAGACCAACTTGGACTTGCCAATGTAAATCCGCCTTCAGATTTCAAGGCACCCGTTGCTGTTATCCTTATGGACCACGATAATGATGGAAATCTGGATCTGCATATCGTCGCGAACGGTTTTATGTTACATCAGAATAGAGGAAAACAATTTGATCCTATTAGCACATACGTAGCAGGCCAAGACATCCACGTGGCTGTTGCAGATTTAAATAAGGATGGCATACAGGATTATCTGTTTGAAGGGGTCAATGGAATAGGGTATATATGGAAAGATACAGAAGGGAATAAGGGAGCATCTGACCTCATTAAATATGAAAAACCGGCAACTCGGATAGGAATCCTCCACCCTGTCGATTACGACCACGACGGCGATCTGGATATCTTTACAACCGGTGCCACGATGTATCGGAATAATAGTGGTGATGAAGATAAAGGGGATGAGGAAAATAAAGAGGATGAAACGTTTACTGATGTTAGCGAGCAGACTTTTGTAAAAACAGCCGCGCCACAATTCGCGCCTGCCGAGGCATTCTCTGCTGATTTTGATGATGATGGCGATATAGATATTTTTACCATACATCGCGAAATGGGATGTACCCTCTACGATAACCTCCGTCAAGGGAAACTCCGCGCGGTTTCCGACGAGACCGGAATTTCGCAGGGTATACATTATACCGCTGCTGCTGTTGGCGATTACGACAATGATGGAGACATTGATATTTTTCTATCAACAGCAGATCAGATCTATCTCTATCTCAATAGAGGCGATGGAAGTTTTATGAGCGATCCACGCTTAGAGGCAAATGTACGTGATCTGTCTCCGTCACTATTGAAAAATATAGATTACGACAACGATGGGTTTATTGACCTCTGGGTGAGTGGCGAAGACGGGATGTTCCTATTCCGAAACGCCGGAACCGGACAATTTGATGAACCGTATCCACTCATAGAAACCGTCACACCAACAGAGGGTGCGATCCTCCATAATGCCACCGCTGGAGCAGTCGGTGATTATGACAATGACGGCGATCTCGACCTCTTTTTTATCAACGGTGAAGGAGAACTTCGGGCATTACAAAACAACGGCGGAAACCAAAATAACTGGATACAGATGCGGTTGGAAGGTATCACTACCGGCAATAATAAGGTTAATAGAGACGGTATCGGCTCGAAACTGGAGGTGAAAGTCGGTGATCTCTATCAACTACAGTATGTGTCCGAACAGATCTCCCATTTCGGGTTAGGCGCGTTTGACAAGGCGGACGTTGTCCGTGTCGTCTGGACGAACGGCGTGCCGCAGAACGTCATCGAACCGCAGGCGAAACAACGGATTCTGGAGAAACAGATACTCAAAGGCTCCTGTCCATTCCTATACGTCTACAACGGTGAGAAATACGAATTCGTCACCGATCTGCTTTGGCGCGCGCCTTTGGGACTCGTTACTTCAATGGGGTTTGTCGCGCCTGATGAGACGCGCGACTTCGTGAAAATTTCAGGAACACAGATACAACCGAAAGATGGAAGGTATTCCGTTCAGATTACGGAAGAGTTATGGGAGACCGCCTATTTTGACGAAGTTAAACTGATCGCTGTAGACCACCCAGCAGGCACTGACATCTTCGTAAATGAGCAGTATGTTCCACCTCCGTTTGCTGAATTCAAGGTTTATGGTGTCAAAGAGAAACGGCACCCGAAATCTGCGACCGATCACCGGGGTAAAGATGTATCCGATGCTTTGAAAGCGTTTGATTACGACTACGCCGTTGAACACGGACCCGGTCCCTATCAAGGCGTTGTTGAACCCCACGCCATAGTTCTTGATCTTGGTGATGCCCCGAATGACGTGCCTGTGACACTGTTTCTCAGTGGGTGGATCTTCCCGACGGATACGAGCATCAACGTTGCCTTGTTCCAAAATCCCAGTATTAATCCGAGTTTTCCTTCCGTTTCTGTAAAAGATGAAACAGGACAATGGAAGACTGTGATTGATATGATTGGGCTGCCAGCAGGGAAAAACAAGACGATTACTATTGATCTAACGGGGAAATTCCTATCGGATGACCGACAGGTTCGGATTGAAACCGATATGCAGATTTATTGGGATGCGGCGTTTTTCACTGTCGGCGCGCAAGACGTACCAGTAGAGATGATGACGTTGAACCCAGATAGCGCGGATCTGCACTATCGCGGCTTCTCCGAGATGTATCGCCCAAACCCGCACGCCCCACACCTGTTTGACTATCAGAAAGTAACAACGGATGCACAGTGGCGCGACCTTGCGGGGTATTACACCCGCTACGGAGATGTTAATCCGCTATTGCAAAAAGTTGACGATATGTATGTGATTCTTAATGCTGGAGATGAAATCACGGTGGAATTCGATGCCTCACGCCTACCCGTACTAAAACCCGGATGGGTGCGCGATTTTATTCTCTATAGCGACGGATGGGACAAAGACGGCGACATCAATACGCTCACCTCGCAGACGGTTGAACCGCTGCCGTTTCACGGCATGTCTGCCTATCCGTATCCAGATACAGAGCATTACCCAGATAGCGAAGCGCATCGCCGGTATCAACTCAAATATAATACCCGACGCGTGGAGCACCGTTTGCCGCCGTTGCCTGGTAATACAATAAAGTAGAGCGTCTTGTGAAGTTTTTATGAGGTCGGCACGGTTTCATCTTGGATTCGACGCAACGGAATATACAAACAGAGCGTCGCAATGACCAAGATACCAGACAAAACGATATAAGGATAAGCCTCCTTCGCGTAGAGCCAGGCACCGAGCGGCGGGCCCAAGATGCGTCCTAAACTTAAAAATGCGTCCATAATACCAATAGCAGCACCTTGACCGATCCGCGTCTGCTTGGAAATCCATGACGTGTTCGTTGGGCGGATCAATTGGTTACCAACACCGGTAATAGTGAGATATAAGGTAAGCGATGCGAAGGAGTAGGCTGTGAGCAATAATCCCATGCCGAGCGCGTTGAGCAGCATTCCTGTGAGAACAATGCGTCGTTCCCCAAACTTATTGATTAATATACCAAGTATCCCGCCTTGGAGGGGTACGACAATCGCACCCATAATCATGAACATCCAACCCATTTCTCGTTCTCCGTAATCCCATCTATCTTCAATGAACAGTGGAAATATCATCTCCAAGCCTGAGAAGCTGAAAGTTGAGAAGAATGCAACGAGGAAAAGCGGTGTAAGCGGTGATTTTAAAGTCGTCTGACGAAAAATTTCGCGTGGTGAAACCCACTCATGCCGGTCTTCGAGATCCTCGTTTTTGAGACCTTTCTGGAGCGATTCTGGCAGCAAAATAAGTGCGAAGAGGAAGGTAAGTAGTGACAAACCACCAGCAACAAAAAACGGCATATCGTGGCTGCCCATAATCCCACCGATTGCAGGACCGAGGATGAAGCCGAGTCCCATCGCTGCCCCCATTAATCCCATGCCTCTGCCGCGTTCCTCTGATGTTGTTATATCGGCAACATAAGCCATGACACTCGGCAAAACTGCAGCGGAAGCGATACCCGCAGCGCTGCGCGCGGTAAAAAGCCACAGATAATCCTTTGCGAGTCCAAAGCCGATTAATGCGGCGGCGTTACCGAGCAATCCGAGCAGAATCGCTGGCTTTCTGCCGTATTTGTCTGATAACCTACCCCAGATCGGTGCAAACAGCAGCTGCATCCCGGAATAGATAGACATCAATATCCCGATTTCAGTGGTGGTTGCCCCAGTTTCTTTGGCGTAATAGGCGAGGTTCGGAATGATGATGCCAAACCCAAGCATCACGAAGAATAGGGTTAAGAACAGCAGGAGAAGTTTTGATTTATCCATCTAAAATGAACGCGGAAACCCGCGGTGATGAGTCCACACCTTTTCCGCTCCGAGTGGATTGTCCGTTATTCGTGAGACAAGGAGCGATGCTAAGAATACAATACCGATTATTATAACAGATTTTAGGGAAGTATATCAACCCAAAACGCGAGCGTGTTCAGTTATCAGTTGTTAGTTTTAGTGAGGTATGCGGAAATAAAAAGCACCGTTGATCAGGAAACTTGTCCGAAAATAATGACAGCGTTTTTTTCGTGGAAAGGTACAATTGAAGGTCCCCGCGTGGCGAAATTTATTATGGAAATTTTCGCAGATTTTTGGTATTATAAAAATGGTTTCATAGTTCTTAATTCATTCTTAATTGAAAATAAATATTGGAGGAAAGATGGAAAGCGGATTTGTGCATCTACACAATCACAGCGAATACAGCATGCTCGACGGCGCGTGCCGTATTCAGGATATGGTCGATTGGGCTGTTGAGAACAGTGTGCCGGCTGTTGCACTCACCGACCACGGCAATATGTTCGGTGCGTGGGAACTCTACGATAAAGCGAAAAAGGCAGAGGTCAACCCTATTGTCGGTTGTGAAGTGTATGTTGCACCCGGCGACCGACGAACGCGCGGCAAGGGGCAGGGAGGCCCCTATCACCTGACACTGCTTGCAGAGGACGCAACCGGTTACCAGAACCTCCTGAAACTGGTATCACTCGGATACACAGAAGGTTTCTACAGTAAACCGCGCATCGACATGGAAATCCTACGCGAACACCATCACGGCATTATCGCACTCACCGGATGTATCCAAGGACAGGTGCCACAACTCCTCTGCTCAAGTAAACGAGATGAAGGTGTCCAGAATTTCAAAACGCTCATGGAGATCATGGGAAAACGCAACCTCTACGTTGAAGTCCAGAACCATTATATTGATAAGGAACTTGAGGCGTATCCAATTATGGTCGAACTGGCGAAAGAGTTTAACCTTCCGATCGTCGGGACCAACGATTGCCACTACCTCCGAAAATCCGACCACGAAATGCACGATATCCTGCTGTGTATCCAGATGAAGAAGACTGTCAACGATCAGCAGCGGATGCGGTTTGACAACCATTTCTATTTTAAAAGTGTAGACGAAATGCGTGAAGCACTGAAGGATTTTCCACCGGAAGCCATCAGCAACACACTTGAGATAGCCAATCGGTGCAACCTTGAACTCGACTACGGCGAGAACCTGATGCCGAAATACGAGGTGCCTGAAGGGCACACAAACGACAGTTACCTCAAAGAGTTGTGCTATGAAGGCTTACGCGAAAAGTACGGCGATTTGTCCGATGAAATTCGGAAACGTCTCGACTACGAACTCGATATCATCAGCCAGACCGGTTATTCAGGTTACTTCCTTATCGTGTGGGACTACGTGAAATACGCACACCAACAAGGTTACCCGCTCTCTGCACGCGGCTCCGCCGCAAGCAGTCTCGTGTTATATGCACTTGACGTAATCGCCTTCAATCCGATGGACTACGACTGCCTCTTTGAAAGGTTCCTGAACCTCGAACGTATCAGTCCACCCGATATTGATATTGACTTCGCTGATCGGGCACGTGAACATGTTATTGATTATCTTGTCGAAAAATATGGCGAACCTTCTGTCGGTAAAGTCGCAACCTTCGCAACGTTAGGTGCAAAAGCTGCCATCAAAGATGTCGGGCGCGCCCTTGAAACGCCTCTCGAAGATGTCGTTCGGTTAACAGAACTCATTCCATCGACACCCGGAATAACGATTGATGATGCCTTAGAAGAGGTGCCTGATTTCCAAAAACTCGCGGATAGTCCTGAATACCGTGAACTCATGGATCTCAGTAAAGCCGTTGAGGGTATGAAACGGCACGTCTCGTGCCACGCTTCTGCAATCGTTGTCTCAAACGGTCCATTGACGGATTATGTCCCGCTATTCAAGGATAAACACGATCAAGTCGCCTCACAATTTGAAGGTAAAACCGTTGAAGATGTCGGTATCGTTAAATTTGATTCGCTCGGTTTACGAAGTCTCACCGAGATTTACGATTGCCTTCAGATGATTAAGACAAATCAGGGCGAAGAGATCAAGATAGACGAAATACCATTTGACGATAAAGAGACTTATGCACTCCTGAGCCATGGGTTGATTGATGGATTATTCCAGTTGGAAGCCTCGGGGGGTATGTATCGCGTTGTTACGCAACTCAAGCCAGATAACTTTGAGGAGTTTTCGGCAATCCCTGCGCTCTACCGTCCAGGTCCAATCGAAAGCGGTACGATGCAGGACTTCATTGATCGAAAAAATAAGTTGAAACCGGTGACGTATATCCATTCGTCCCTCGAAGACGCGCTGAAAAATACCTACGGTGTCTGTATTTATCAAGAACAGGTGATGCAGATCGCGCGGGATATGGCAGGTTTTACCCTGGGTGAAGCCGATATCCTCCGCTCCGCTATGGGAAAGAAGAACCCCGAATTGCTCAAAGCACAGCGTGAGAAATTCATTGAGGGAGCCGAGAAAAAAGGCATCGCTAAACAGGAAGCAGAGGACGTGTTTACGCAGTTGGAGCCTTTCGCGGGGTACGCTTTCAACAAATCACACACCGTTGCCTATTCGATGTTGGCATATCGTATGGCATACCTGAAAACGCATTATCCCCACGAATTCATGGCAGCAATGATGACCGGTGAAGCTGGCACTTCAGAAAAAATTACCCGCTATCGCGCTGAATGTAAGAAACTTGCCGATTTTCTCGGTGTGGAGATTAACCTTTTACCACCAGATGTCAATAGCAGTCGGCGAGAATTCACAGTAGACAGCAATAATATCTGCTTCGGACTTGTTGCTGTGAAAGGTGTCGGCGACAGTGCAATAGACGCAATCATAGAAGCACGGGAGCAAGGCGGTTCATTCACATCTTTACAAGATTTCTGTGAACGCGTGGACATCAAACAGGTTAATAAGCGTGCTATTGAAAGTCTAATTATGAGTGGCGCTTTTGATTTACTTGAAGGACACCGCGCGCAGCACCTCGAAAGTTTAGAGAATGTCATGAAGGTCGCACAAAGCGCACAAGCAGATCGGGAGCGCGGACAGATGAACCTCTTTGGGGACGCGGAAGAAGCACCGACTATGACGATAGCACTCCCTGAAGTCCAGGAATTCGACCCATTAGAACGACTTATGCGAGAAAAGGAACAACTCGGTTTCTATGTTTCTGGACACCCGCTGGAAGAATACAGTGACATCATCGAAAACTACACCACTGCAAGCACCCAAACCTTAGCGACACATCGTATTGATTCCGAGGTTTTCGTGGCAGGTATGATAACAGAGGTCAAAGATATTACCACGAAAAAAGGAGACGCTATGGCAGTTATTGGGTTCGAGGATCTGGAAGGCACAGTAGAAATCGTCGTTTTCCCAAGCACATACAAAAAGGCGGGGGAACTCGTCGAAGGGAGAGTCGTCTGGATTCGCGGCAAAGTTGATATTAAACAGAACGGCAGACATCGAAGATCTGATGACGAACCGCAGAAAGAAGAACGCCAAATCCAAGCGGAGCAGATCGTGGATATAGCATCCGTTAGTAAGGATCAGACGACTTCGCTTGAGGTGATAATCCCAGAATCCGATCTCGAAAACACTGAAAAATTAGAGGCACTCCAGCAGATCGCGAGCGCGAACAAAGGTGAACTGGACCTGATTTTACGCCTCATGAGCCCTCGTTATGGCGAGGTTATCGCGAAGTGCGCTCAGAAATACAGTATCGCACACAAACCACAGGTTATTGAACAGGTCGAGAAATTGTTCGGTGAGAATTCTGTCAAACCGAGCAACCGCACCATACGCTCGAATAAGAGGAACGCCTCACAGATAGGTTTTGTGTAAAGCTCGCCAGATACGCTTCCGCAATAACTCACTATATTGCAAAGAAGGAGACTCACTGACTATGCAGTACCGGACACTCGGTAAAACAGGACTCAGCGTATCGGAAATCGGATACGGCGGCGGTAGAGTCCGCACAGAACACGACGCAGCATCGCTCGTCAAAATGCTTCACTACGCAATGGATTGTGGACTGAACTTTCTTGACACTGCTCCAAATTACGGCGGTGGTTATAGCGAAACCGTCATCGGTAAAGCAATCGCCGGGCGCCGAGAATCGTGCATCGTCGCCACGAAAACGGAAGCGTACGATCCAGAAGGGATTCGGGCAGATGTAGAGGGCAGCCTTCAACGGCTTGACACAGACTACATCGATGTCCTGCAATTCCACGGTGGATGGTTCTATACCGAAGAAACAGATCAGATCCTGAATCAAGGTGGGTTAGAGACGTATCTAAAGCTAAAAGCAGATGGAACGGTTCGGTTTATCGGATTTTCTGCGGACGGTCCCTCTGGCGGTGCAGAACAGTTGATTGCCACAGGTGAGTTTGATATGATACAGACCCACTATAACCTGATGTATCAGAGCACCTGTGACGGTTTCGGCAGACGCGGTATCATCCCAGACGCTGTTGCGCAAGAAATGGGGATCGTGCTGATGCGTTCTACGACCAGTAACGCTTTCCAGAATCTCATGAAGCACTGCTTTCCGCATGAAATGGCAGACCTTGATGTAGACAGTTTTCTGCTGAACTATTCGCTGTCAAATCCGATGGTAAATGTCGCGCTGATGAGCCTGCAAAGTATTGACGATGTGGATTGGACAAACGCCGTTTCGGAAAATGTTGAGGCGAGATTGGACCTGCGAGCCATCCACGGTAGGTAATCAGATTCAATAGCTATTTTACCCGCATGCTGCCTCAAAGACGCGTAGATGGTTCTCGCCGAGAACCTTCCGGATATCGTCATCGGAATAGCCGCGTTCGTTTAACCCCTCCGCTATTTTGATGAACCCACTGGCATCTTTAAGTAAATCTCCGCCGCCATCAAAATCTGAGCCGATACCGACATGGTCGATGCCAGCGATGTCAATGGCGTAAGCAATGTGATTAAGCAACTGCGCCAACGGCGGCATTTTCTGCCAACCGTCTATGGTGAGAAATCCTGGAACGAAAGTGATGCCGACAACACCACCGTTAACCGATAAGGCTTTCAGCTGTTCATTACTTAAGTTCCGTGAGTGCCGACACAAGGTCTTGCAATTGCTATGGGACGCGATGACTGGACTGTCCGAGATCTCCAGAACATCCCAAAACCCACGCTCACTGATATGTGAAACATCCACTAACATTCCGAGACGGTTCATCTCTTTGACTAATGCCATACCGAACCGAGTCAAGCCGCCACCCATATCCTCTTCATCGTTCCCTGTTGATGCCCATGTGTTCAGGTTATGGGTCAAGCCGATGGATCGGACACCGAGCAAATAGAGCGAGCGTAAAATATTCAGGCTCCGTTCAACGGCTTCACTATTTTCGATAACAAGGATTGCTGCGATTTTACCAGACGCTTTCGCTTCAAGGATATCACTCGCCTTGCGAGCGATGCATAAGTCGTCAGCGTTCGCTATAACCTCTTCGTTAAACCAACCAAAAGCGTCCAAGGCATAAGCAAGGTGGTTCTTCCACGCACGTGTCACATCGACAGCAAAGAACGCAGCGTCAATTCCGCCTTGTCGCATCTTTGGAATGTTGAGTTGAATACCAATAGCTTCCTCTTCAGGCGGTACGCGACCGCGGAGATAGGCGATAGTACCAACAGGCTCCATCGGGGTTTGAACATTTTCATCTGCAAGACTCACGTTGCCGCGGCGAATATGTGCCACAATAGCATCGTTGTGTGAATCAATCACAAGTGCCTGCTCATGCAGTTCCAAGACCCGCTTATTTGCTTGTTTCTCTCTGTTTTTCTGTTCCATAGCCCTCAAATTTTAATCCATTACAGTTTGTATCGTTTGTTCAGCTATATCATTTGTAATCCGCAGCGTTGTTGCAACAGTGTACGGCAGTTCATGTTGCACAACGTAGTCAGATAAATTGACAAGCGTTTCAGCAATCGCCTCGCGGGCGATAACCGTCGGACGATAGTTAATATGCAAACATTCCAGCGCATGACGGTACTGCTCCCACGGTTGTGACTGCAACGCAGCCATCAGTAAAATCCCAAGCCCAACAAGTTCACCGTGTAAAACCTTTCCAATATTTGCCGATGTTAAATGTTTTTCGATCGCGTAGACAAAATGATGTTCACTTCCTTCTTCAACACGACTATGCCCACATAGATTACAAAGCTGTACCTCCATACAGAGCAAGTCGAGTAGAATTTTCAATCCTGTCGGTGTACCGTTGCCAATTTCAGTCGCGTTTTCCAGAAGCGTTTGGAGAAGGGTCCGCCCTATAGCGATCGTCTGCGGCATCATCTGTTGACCAGGAGGGTTTGCACCCATCTCCTCTGCTTTTTGCCAATCCCAGAGTGCTGTTGCGATTGAGAGAACATCCGCCGCGCCACTCGCTCGCATCGCAATTGGTGCGTTACCCAACATATCCATATCTATGATAACAGTGTCAGGGGCTTTCGTCGGGAGGTAGCGAACACATCCATTTTCTCTAACACCTGTTGCATCCGTGAGAAAAGCATCTGTTGACAAGATGGTAGGCAACGCGATGAGCGGTAACCCATTTGCGGATGCGACGTACTTAGCAGTGTCAATTGCCAGCCCACCCCCAATTCCGTAAACCACTTCACCTTTACACGTTTCGGCAAGTGCGGCCATAGACCTCTCTGTGTTCCCTGTAACGTAGAGAAGTTGATGTGGGTTTATACCGATGTCTTTAACCACTCGCCATGCCGGTTCTGTCGTCAAAATAACTGCATCGTGCGGTCCGTTGATGTCGGTAAACGCACACGTTACAATACACGGCAAGCGTCCAATTTCTTTGTCATAACAGCTATTTAACAACATCAGGAGCCTCTGGGTTAATTCGGTGATGATGGGAACTCGACACAATAAATCTGTCGGGAGCCTTCATGAACCGAGTCAAAGGTAATCGTCTTGCCATCCGGTGCCCAACGTGGGTGTAAATCGCATCGGATGTCTCCAGTGAACTGTTCGTCGTGATGGAATTCTCCGAGGACAATTTTCCTGTTTTCAGAGATATTGTAGACCATCAGTTGTGCGAGTCGTTCGGGACCTCGTGGGTACGTATCACATAGCAGCCATTGCCGATTCGGTGAAAATGCCGTAGTAACGAAAAAAATGATGCTTTGGAAGTGTTGACAATTTTTGTATATCCATGTATATTATTTATCCCAAGAATGTTGAGTGTCGTTTATATGAAGTTGGAGGCTTATTATGGTGTATTTTTTGAGCGAATTTTGAAACCGAAACTTGATTTATATCGTTTGTTCCTGTAGTTGATATTCCAAGGAAAGTGAGTGGTTCTCCTGAATGAAATTTGGTACCTCCCAGAATATAGCGCGCAACAAGCCTTCTTATTTTTTTAACGACAAGCAGCTCGGACGATACAAAAAAATGCAATTTGCAGTCAAAACGGATACAGGTAAGATCCGCGATAGGAACGAAGACCTATACTATTTCGATACGCAGCTCCAGTTGTTTGCAATCGCTGATGGTATGAGCGGACACGAGCACGGTGATATCGCGAGTCGCATTGCTCTTGAAGTTATTCAGGAGTGGGTGGAAACTGAAGCAACCCCACAGATCGATTTAGGACCTATGAAAAGGCTTAACGTTCTACGCGATCTTGCGATGGAAGCGAATCAACGCATCTATGCCTCCGTTGAGAGCAAAAACAAAGGGCGTGGAATGGGCACCACTCTTACTGCCGGTTTTATTACCTTTAGCTACCTCGCTTACGTTCATGTCGGGGATAGCAGGCTCTATGTCCTACGTGATGAGAAACTAACACAAATAACAACAGATGACTCATTCGTTCAAAAAATGGTCGAGAAAGGTGAAATAACGCCTGAAGAGGGACGTGTTCACGAGAAACGAAACATTATCACACAAGCGATCGGCTTGAAACCGACAGTCACTGTCAGTGCGGACGCATACCCGCTTGTTCCCGGAGACATTGTCCTCGCTTGTACCGACGGTTTGCACGACCTAATTATCGACGATACCGAGATCGCAGACATTATATTGGCGGCTTCAGACCTCGAAGAAGCGTCTGAGAATCTCGTAAACAAAGCACTCGATTATGGCGGCACCGATAACGTTACTGTCTTGCTTGTTGCTGTGGATTAATTTACCTAACCCTATTTCCCGTTTTCGTCTTTAGCCTTCTAAATACCCTCATCAGAACGATAATCCCCCAATACACACTACAGATCCGGCTTGCCTTCCGCCTGTTCTCCAAAGACCAAGGCACTGTCCGGGTCTAATTCCTCTTCAAGCGCTTCTATATGTGCCGGCATTGTTAGTTCTGGCAGTTCGATCTGTTCGGCTTCAGCCCATAGACGTTCAAGGTTATAATACGCGCGTCGTTCGGAAAGAAAAATGTGGACGACAAAATCGACGTAGTCTAACAGTATCCAATCCGCCTTACGTTCACCCTCCTGATGCCACGGTTTCTGGGACCAGTTGTTTTCGAGTTCTTCGAGAACGGCTTGTGAAATACCTTCTACCTGAATATCAGAAGTCCCACTGAAGATAGCAAAAAAGTCTGTGAAGCCATCGAGTTCACGTAAATCGAGAATAACGCCGTCTTGGGCGCGGCGGCTCATCGCTGCCGAGGCTGCTGCTTTCACTATATCTAATGTGTTCTTTTTATTTTCCATTATGAAACCCCTTTAGTTCTCAACATACGCGAGCGTACTGTTGTAGGTATGAAGTGTGTTTGGATGGATCATTACATCTTTTTCGAGGAGATGCTCAATCTTCGCGCGCGCAACATGATGAACCGCACTCGATAAATCTGTGTATGCTAACTTTCGCACCAAGTCGACTGTTCTATGTGCCCGCGCGGGTTCCGCAAAGTCTGCCACATATAAGATTTGTGAAATAACACCCATTGATGGGGTCCCAGTTGTATGGTTCCGAATCGCTTCGAGTACTTCCAACGCAGTTACTGCGAACTTCTCGATCGCCAATTGAACGCCGATAAGTGGATGTAGGAGCGACGGATTCACTTTTTCAATCGGGTCCAAATGAATTTCATAACAGCGTACTGCGTTATATAACTCTTTAGCGTTCATCCATTTCGCGCTGTCGTGTAGAAGCGCAGCGAGACTTGCCTGCCAAACGTCTGCTTTGTGAACACATGCCAAATCAACTGCCATCTCCTGTACAGCAAGCACATGCTGAAGACGTTCCGCACTCAGTTTGTCTGAAAGATATTGCTGAATTTCAATTGACTTCGGGTGTGCCCGGAGTTTTGCAAGTGTCGTGTCCATCGGATTTTAGTCTGTTCTCGTTAGTTTCTCTCATCGTCAATGTCAACCCCTAATTTTGCCAATTCCGCAAGGAGTTCCCGCTCAGTTTCAGACAAAATCGTGTCTGGTAACACCGCACTAATAGCATATTCCTCATTAATCCATTTTGAAAGGTCTGTTGCTTTGCACCGCGCACTGCAGAACGGGAAGTTCTTCGGGAGCGGGGTCCCTTCTTCCCATACAAAATCATAAACTGTTCCGCACATACTGCATGTATGTTCCACGATTTTCACGCCCTTATTTTTTGATTTCGGCATTTCAATTTTTATACGAATTTTTTCCAATTATCGATACAACTGATGCCGATGAATATAATTTTCGACTGTTTCTGGAACGAGATACCGAATGGAAAACCCGTTCCGAACGCGTTCACGAATCGCTGTCGCAGATATATCTACACCCGTTACGGGGAAGGTCGTGACCCGTTTTCGGACTTCCAGCGGCACTCGGTTTAGCGCATAATTCGGCCGTGTCGTCGCGATCATAATACACCGGGCTAAGACCTCATCAAAGTCCCGCCAGACTTTATACTCGATGAGTGAATCCGCCCCGATGATCCACGCCAGCTCAGTCGTTTCCCCATAAAGTTTCTGCAGTACTTTTAGCGTCTCAACAGTATAAGAGGGTCCAGCGCGCTCCAATTCTATCCGAGAAACCTCAAAGTATGGATTCCCGATAATCGCTAAGAGTGCCATCTGATACCGGTGTTCCGGTTTGATAATATCGGTATCTGCGACTTTATGCGGAGGCCTTGCGGAAGGGATAAACAATATTTTATCATAACCTAATCCTACGCGAACCTGTTCAGCACTCAGCAGGTGTGCGTAGTGAATTGGGTTGAACGTTCCGCCCATCACAGCGATTCTTTGAGTTGTTTTCAGCATTAGAATATCGGAGTGTCCAGTGGATGCGAACTCGATAGTGTATACCTCGTATCCGCCCGTGCAGTTTAAAGTATACGGATTTACACGAGAAAAGTCAATAGAAAAATCGGAGCGCGTTAACGTCCTTGGACGCGTGCTTTGTAGTCGTCATAGCTTCGTTCAATCTGCTTTGCCGATTCTTCGGAACCGATGAAATGCGATCCGGTCAACACGACAGGCGGTTTCCCACGCGCTGTCAGCAGTTCGGCTACACGGCATTTAATCGCATTGACAATCGATAGGGTCCCGATACTTGACGTAGGTCCCACAGGGTATGCCAAATTCGGGATGTCTACGACCGCGTCCCCCGGCGGATTACAGTTGTCAATGGTTAAGTCGGCGATCTCAAAAAGCCGTTTGCCAGACGCGTGTTTTGAGGTAGATGAACGACTGTGTGCAATGGAACTTACGCCAATGACAGGCAGTCCCTGTTCTTTCGCACCCATCGCCATCTCTACGGGTAGGATGTTGGTTCCAGAATTCGAGAATACGATCATACAGTCGTGAGACCCGAAGGTGAAATTACGCAAAATAACTTCTGCGTACCCTGAGATGTTTTCCAAAAAAAGTGCTTGACGCTGTCCATTACAACCGACGACCTGATTGTGATATGTGACCGCCAATTCCACCATCGGAAAGAACCCAGGGAAACTTCCGTAACGCGGAAACATCTCTTCAACCGCCATTCGCGAATGCCCGGATCCAAATAGGTAAACGAGACCCTCTTCTGCTATTGTCTCGGCGCATATATCGGAGGCTTGTGCAATCGCCTCGGTTTGCGTCGCTTCAATCTGTTTTAGAATGTCTTGTGCCGTCCGCAGATAACGTAGATAGGAAATGCTCATAATATTGTTGTTTGTTCTAACCCCAATCGCTTGATTACTGAATTTAAAGGTGGAACTTATTAAGTCCATCTTGCCAAAATATCCATACCTATTCTATCATATTTTTCACCGCTTCGCAATGCATTTCTGTTAATAGTTTTCAGTACGCAGTACGGTTTTCTGCGAAAACCTTTCAGTTGTCAGTTAACATTTTCCTGTGGATTTTAAAGTCTGGAATCTGCTATAATTTCTTTGTATGCTATGGTGTATCTATATATTCCAAAGGGCACGACTCGTATGCCCGTTAAAGAAAAGGATATTTGTTTGTAAATGAAGCATATAAAGATTCCAGGAGTCAGCAAAGACATATCGCAGTTAATTTTGGGAACTATGTTGCTCTCACCTGTAAAATTCGATTATAGCACGGAGATGCTCGATGCATTTTTTGAGGTGGGTGGAAATGCTCTTGATACCGCACACGGCTATGGTGGCGGCGATAGTGAGATGTTAATCGGTCTCTGGATGCGACAACGCGGGAATCGGGATGAGGTGTACCTGATTGATAAAGGCGGACACCCGCAAGGTCGCGTGCCACGCCCGCGTCTCGCCCCTGAAGAACTAAAAGCCGATCTTGATGAAAGCATTGCACGACTCCGTACCGACTATATTGACCTCTACATGCTCCATCGTGATGACCCTGTAATTCCGGTCAGCACTATTATTGATTACCTGAACACGGAAATCGGTGCCGGGCGTATCAGAGCTATTGCTGCCTCTAACTGGGAGCCACAGCGCATTATTGAGGCGAATACGTATGCGGAGGAAAACGGACTTGCAGGATTTGTCTCTTGCAGTAACAATATTAGTCTTGCCGTGCCGATGGAACCGATGTGGGGTGGCTGCGTCTGCGTGGACGATGCCGCACGCGCATGGCATAAAGAGAGCCAGTTTCCTTTGATGCCGTGGTCATCTCAAGCACGCGGTTTTTTTAGTGGGGCATTTACACCTGAAAACCGTGAAAACACAGAAATGGTGCGTGTCTATTACAACGATGAAAACTTTGAAAGACTGACACGCGCAAAGAAGTTAGGCGAGAAATATGGATATTCCGCGATTCAAGTCTCTCTGGCATACTGTTTGCATATTCCATTTCCAGTTTTCCCGGTTATCGGACCCGTAACTTTGGATGAACTGGATTCTTCGCTCGGTGCGAGAACACTTGCGCTCTCTGAGGCTGAAGTGGCGTGGCTCAACTTAGAAACGGATGGTAATCCCCTATGATGGTTCGGATTCTTGCTCTATTGTTCTGTCTTCAGTCTGTTTTTCTCCCGCTCGGTTTTGCCCAAATGAGCTGAGGTGCCTGAAGCAATCCCGCGATTCCACGTGGCGGGATCGATGAAGTCAGTTTGGCTTCAGGAGAAATGAAGAAATTCCAGAGCACCTTCAGTATGATGCGCTGGTTTGACGCGCAAGGCGGACACTTGGAAACCAAAGGGATTTCACCAGAAGGGAACGTGATAGAGGTCCCACTGCACCGACACTACGTTAATCTAAACATCTTTCGGATTGATGTCGGATTGAAGTATCAGCTCGCTTCTCAATGGGTGCTGGAAGCCAATATACCCTACGAGACGAAAACGCAGGAGGCGACGCTTGCAGAGATTGATCCAGTCACGCCCGCGGAGTGGGAAGCGATTATACGGAATCGCGACAATCATCATAGAAATGAGACTTACATCGGATTTGCCGATGTGGATCTGCTTTTAGGTTATCGAATGCAAGGACTGCTTGGAGAAAACGATTTTCTGATGGCGCGGGTCGGAACAACGATTCCATTGGGTAAAACCGAAGAGGACCCCTGGAAACTCAGCGATGCCGGACTTGAGCATCTCCATATCCAGTTTGGTACGGGTACGTTCAATCCGATTGCCGATTTGTATTATAGTTTGCCTATCTACAAAGGACTCAATGTGAGTGCCAGTGTCCGTGGGAAATTGCCGTTCTATGAGAATAGCAAGACCTATCGCGGATCCAGAGAGTTTACTTACACAGGGGGTTTAAGTTATCGCGTCAGTGATTGGCTTACGTTCCAAGCTGGATACCTCGGTTTTTATCAATCTTTCGCGTATTGGGCAGGCGAACAAGACATCAATACCGGCCTCCGGTTCAGTATGGCATCGTTTGGAGCATCCTTTGTAACGCCTTATGATCTCCCTTTGTCTCTATCAGTAATGCTCCCTTTAGACCAAGAGACACTCTATGACGACACCGATGCCTTATTGGATGGCGTATACGAGGAGAGCGATGCCTTTGAATTCGGTCCATTGCTATCATTAACACTTCTTTACGGATTTTAGGATACTGTTTTCGTTGGTGAAAAAATGATGAGACGTTCAACAAATCACGCCACAACACAAGGAAGTATACTTATGACATCGTATACAAGCAGATGTTGCATAGCATTCATGGCACTGGTTTTCTTGATCAGTTGTGGTGTGCCGAATAATCCGTATCCGAAGTCTGAACGCAACGAGGAAATCTACTACAGCACGTTTGTCGAAGAGCCGAAACACTTTGACCCAGCGATCTCATACAGTTCGGATGAATATAGGTTCCTTCAGCAGATTTATGAACCGCCTTTGCGATACCACTACCTGAAGCGACCTTATACATTGATTCCGTTGACTGCAGAGGCTGTCCCGCAACCGCGTTATTATGATGCTCGCGGAAGGCAGCTGGCATCAGAGGCCCCTGCGGCGTCTGTAGCGCGGGCTGTCTATGAAATCCGGATACGTCCCGGTATTATGTATCAACCGCACCCCTGCTTTGCTAAAACTGAAAGTGGAGCGTTGCGATACCATGATTTAGAAGGAGCAGATGTTTCAGGATTTGACGAGATCAAGGATTTCCTGATGACAGGGACGCGTGAACTTATCGCGGATGATTATGTCCACCAGATTAAACGGATGGCTGATCCGGGGCTCTCCTGTCCTATTTTCAGTACATTGGCGGATTACATCCTCGGTATGGAGACATATTCAGCTGCCATCGCTAATGGACAAGCCGACGCGCCGTTTCCGGGTGTAGAAGTCGTGGACCGGTATACCTATAGGATTATTCTCAATGCAAAGTATCCGCAGTTCGTCTATTGGTTGGCGATGCCGTTCTTTTCACCGATGCCTAAAGAGGCAATTGATTTTTACAATCAACCGGCTATGAAGGAACGGAACATCACGATTGATCGGTTTCCTGTAGGAACGGGGGCATATCGTATAGAGACGCTCCTCGCACACAAGGAGATTGTTCTCGTCAAGAACGAGAATTTTCGGGTGGAACGCTATCCGTCAAGTGGCGAACCTGGGGATAGAGAAGCCGGGCTTCTGGACGACGCGTGGGAGGTCGTTCCATTTATACCGAAAGTTGTTTACAAATTAGAGAAGGAATATATTCCGCGATGGAATAAGTTTTTGCAAGGGTATTACGATAGTTCGGGTATCTCCTCAGATACGTTTGATAGTGCCATCGCTTTCAACGAAACGGGGGATCCGAGTACAAGTGAGGAATTGAAAGCAAAACATATTGTCTTGCGCACCAGTGTGGAACCGACGACTATCTATCTCGCTTTCAATATGTTAGATGATACCGTTGGCGGGTACACACCGGAAAAGCGGAAACTCCGTCAGGCGATTTCGATTGCCTTGAATTACGAAGAATATATTGAGATTTTCCGCAACGGACGCGGTGTTGTATCACACAGTCCGTTGCCACCCGGTATCTTTGGTTATGAAGAGGGTGAAGCGGGCATTAACCCTTATCTTTATAACTGGGATGCAAGCACGAATCGTCCCATCCGAAAATCCATTGAAGAAGCACGCCAACTTCTCGCTGAAGCCGGTTACCCGGGCGGACAGGATCGTAAAGGGAATCCACTCATCGTCTCTTTTGATAATACATGGACATCCGCGGGTGCCACGTCCCAATTAACATGGATGCGAAACAAATTAGAGCAAATCGGTGTCACGATGGAGAGCCGAACCACGGATTACAATCGGTTTCGCGACAAAGTAAAAAACGGGAATTTTCAGATTATCTATTGGGGATGGCATGCCGACTACCCCGACGCGGAAAATTTCTTGTTCCTTCTCTACGGTCCGAATAGTAAAACCTTACACGATGGCGAAAACGCTGCGAACTACGATAACCCTGAATACAACCGCCTCTTTGAAGATATGAAAAATATGGAGAACTCACCGGATCGGTTAGCACGTATCCGGGAGATGAACCGTCTGTTACAACGTGACGCGCCTTGGGTTTTCGTCTATCATCCTGTTACTTTCGGTCTATCGCACCAGTGGCTGAAGAACAACAAACCGAGTTCTTTGGGGGGTGGGAACTTCAAGTATCTGCGCATTGATATTGACCAGCGTTCAGGAAGTCGTCAAGCATGGAATAAACCTATCGTCTGGCCCATTTGGTTGTGTCTCGGACTGCTAATTTTAGGGACGATTCCGGCTGCAATTACAATTTGGAAACGAGAGAGAGGGACACAATAGACAGAAATGATTACCTATATTATACGGCGAATTCTCTATGCGATCCCAATCCTGATAGGCGTGAACCTCATCGTCTTTTTCCTCTTTTTTGTCGTTAACTCCCCTGACCAGATGGCACGGAAGATTCTCGGTGAAAAGAACATTACACAAGAAGATGTTGACAATTGGAAAAAACAGAACGGATACCACTTACCGCTCTTTTTCAATGCTGAGGCATCTGATGGGGGATACTTTACGGAGACTATCTTCTTCCAAAAAGCAGCGAAACTTTTCGTTTTTGATTTCGGGACATCTGATACAAACAACATTGACATAACGGCGCAGATTTCACAACGGATGTGGGCAAGCCTCGCGATTGCTTTGCCGACGTTTATACTCGGACTTCTGGTAAACATTACGATTTCTATGATTGTGGCTTATTATCGGGCAACTTACGTCGATTTCTGGAGCACAATCGTTGCGGTGACCGTTATGTCTGTCTCCTCCCTCTTTTATATCATCGGTGGGCAGTGGCTATTTGGAAAGATGTTGCGTCTGTTTCCGATCTCAGGCTACGATTCCGGCGTAAACATGCTGAAGTTCGTCGTTCTACCTGTGGTTATCGGTATCATCAGCGGCATCGGTAGTGGTATCCGTTTCTACCGAACAATATTCCTTGAGGAGGTAAATCGCGACTATGTACGGACGGCACGTGCGAAAGGCGTGAGCGAAGCCGGGGTACTCTTTAAACACGCACTCAAGAACGCAATGATCCCGATCTTGACGAATGTCGTTTTGGCAATCCCGTTACTTTTTCTTGGGAGTTTGGTGATGGAGGCGTTTTTCGCTATTCCGGGGTTGGGGAGTTTTACCATTGAAGCAATTCAGGCACAAGATTTCGCCATTGTGCGGAGCATGGTCTATCTCGGCTCTGTCTTGTATATTGTCGGTTTGTTGTTGACTGATATTAGTTATACTCTCGTCGATCCGCGCATCCGGTTTGGATAAAAAGCAAAAGAATGATTTCACAAAATAGAAGTTATCAAATTATGCAAGGCGTGATGAGTCTCCTATTGGGATGTATTAGTATCATCTTATTGGTAATGCTACGACATTCAGGCTATTCGAGTGTCATCCTGATCTGCTTCCTATCTGTAGGGATTACCCTCATTTTTTCTGGGGACTATCTTCTCAATCCCTTCAAGTTGCCGGTCACACCGCTGAAACAGGAATTCGCGAGCGATATTGGTCTCATCGCTTACGGCGTACTCTATATTAGTATTGCAATGTCGAACCTACTCCAACCGCGATGGTTTACAATCGGGCTGCCGGTGTTTTTACAACCAATTTGGGTGCGACGCGGATTGGCAGGTATCGGGATCGTCCTAATGGCAGCAGGGATTTACGGCATTTACCACCTATGTGTCGGGCAGTTATCGGACGACCGGTTGGAATAAGAAACGCGCTAAACGTTTCCTATATGAAATTTGTACGTCAAATAACCAATCATTTCGATATAATTACAGCATAGCGGAGCGGGGTCTCGCCGATGTTGCGTATCCCGTGCAACACTTGACAATCGACGTGAACGGCTTCGTTGTCGCTGACACGGTGCGTCTCTTCACCAAACAAGACTTCCCCGTCTCCAGAAAATACATAGAAGATTTCCTGTCCGTCATGTGTATGTGGCGGGTGCGCGCGTTGCCCCGGACCGACTTCTGAGATGTGAAGGTGGAGTTGATCCCTATCTGCGCCTGTTTCAAAGATAAAGCGGTTAATGCCTTTAACATCGTTTCTAATCTCTTTTTTCATCAGATTTTCTCCTTTGATATTGCTTGCGAAACAGTATTTGCTCTAACAATTTGGGAATTAATGTAGCATGTGCCCCAAGAATTGTCAATCTGCAAATCAGACTCGGATATAATTTGCTTTTTGGCTTAAAATATCGTGTCGTGTAGAGTTGTATATAGGCTTAATTATTATTAAATTGAATAATATTAAAAATTGACCTATTATAACCCAAGTTACCATTTGTAAATCCATAGGATTTCCGATATAGTGTTTTATCGAAAAACAAAAGGAAAACTGGATGACTCTGCCATCAAATTGCAGTATCATTAAGGGAAAATTAAGATTTTACTATACTGCTTTTCGTTAGGGTTTGCCAATTACCATCCTCGGTCAAGTGAAATTCATCTAATTATTTACTTTTAAACTTAAGGTGGGATTTTTATGAATACGAAGAGTTTAATCGCTGAATTTATTGGTACCTTCGCGCTGATTTTTATTGGTGCTGGCGCGTTGGCGATCGGTTCAGCGAATTTAGTAGGCGTTGCACTCGCTCACGGTTTAGTCATTGTAGTGTTTATTTATGCTTATGGGCACCTTTCTGGTACGCATATCAATCCGGCTGTGACACTCGGCTTACTGATCGCAGGCGAGATCGAATTCGTGGCAGCAATCGGATATTGGGTTGTGCAATTTCTTGGCGGAATTCTCGGGGCGGTTCTGCTTAACGCTTTGCTACCGAATCCAGGTGATCTGGGTGTGACAATTTTGACGGAAGGTATTACGCCAGTGCAAGGACTTGTCACCGAAATTGTGCTCACCTTTTTCCTTGTTAATACCATTTTCAACACCGCTGTGAGCGGGAAAGCAGGCAATTTTGCGGGGCTCGCAATTGGACTGGCACTGATTCTCTGCATCCTGATGGGTGGACCATTGACACGGGCTTCGCTTAATCCGGCACGGACTTTGGGACCTGCTATCGTCAGTGGGAATTATGCGGATATCTGGCTCTATTTTCTCGGACCGTTCATTGGGGCACTCCTCGCTGCGTTTCTCTATATCGGTGTGTTAAAAGACAAAGAAGAAGCGTAGGACATCTATTAAAAATTAAAAGAAAAGGCTGGCACTTTACGCGCCAGCCTTTTTGTTTCGGTTTAGACGTTCTGTCTTAAGACGCTGTTGTAATCGGGACTTCAGTCGGTTTCGCTGCTTCCGGTTTCGGAATGGAGAGCGTCAACACACCGTCGGTATAATCTGCCTTGATGTCGTCTGCCGCCACATCCGATGGGAGTGTAAATCTCCGTTGGAAGCTCCCATAATGCCGTTCAACACGACGGAAATTTTGCGTATCTTCACTGTTTTCCTGCCGTTTTTCGCCGCTGAGTGTCAAGAGGTTATCTTTGACAGAGACAGAGAGATCATCCTTTGCGACACCAGGGAGTTCAGCGCGAACTTTAAAGCCCTTGTCTGTTTCGGAAATATCGACTGAAGGTGTCCAGTTGTATGTGTCTGTATCGGTTCTCACACGCGTCGGCGCGAAAAACGGGCTATAAAATCTGAATGGGTTCCTTGTCGGTTTGCGAAGCGTCAAATAAGTCATTTTGGTTCTCCTTTTGTGTTTCGTTATCAGTTGTGTTATTGATGGTATGCCCCGTGGCGTTGTATCCAGTGGACGGGGCATATCCGAGTCGTTAGATTACGAGTTTGCTGTGATCGGGATTTCCGTCGGTTTTGCGACTTCCGCCTTCGGAATTTCGAGTGTCAGAATGCCATCCGCGAACTTCGCTTTGATACCGTCGGTTTCAACGTGTCTCGGAAGTGTGAAACTCCGCTGGAAGCTGCCGTACCGTCTTTCAACACGGTGGTAGTTTTTCCCTTCACTCGCTTCCTCTTGGTGCTTGTCACCTTTGATGGTAAGCAGGTTATCGGTTACGGAGATGTTGACATCACTTTCTGAAACGCCGGGGAGTTCTGCCCGAATTTCAAACCCGTTTTCCGTTTCACAAATATCCGCCATAGGCATCCAAGGGGCATTCTCTGTATCCGTTCCATTTTCGTCCGAACCCAACAGGTCGCCAAAGATACGTCCCATTTCGTTGTGGAGTCCGAACAGATTTCTCATCGGTCTGCGTGTCGTTAGATAATTCATTTTTTCTCCTTTCTGAATTTTGTTTCTGTAAATGTTATGTGCAAGTTCTGTGCCAATCTTTTCTGAGGCGTTTTCGAGATGTTGCCTCTTGATTTTGTACCTATGCAAGTTCTGTGCCAATCTTTTTAGAAGCGACGGAAACCCGTTTGCTTCTGTTTGTATATAAGCAAATTGCGTGCCAAACATTCTGTTGCCTGCTGGCGAACTAAGATCGGAGTGGGTGTGGGAGTTATGCTGAGAGTTCCGGTAGGTGTAGTCTATGGATCGCAAAGACGTGGATAGAAACAAATTGAATCGATATTTGTATCACAGAATTCGCGGGGATATAAGAAAAAAAGAAATCGTCAAAATGGCATACCCCTTGCCACTGTGGCACTTCGGATATGTCAATTTGGCTTTAGCAGTAAAGGTTCGTTTTTGGGCGCGCGTTTATGCAATAAATGTGATTCTTATATCGCGCTGACTCTATTCAAATATTCAGTTTTTTTTGACGTTTGCTTTCAAATATGTTATCATTCTTTCTAATCAGCGCGAGACAGAGTGTTTAAAGACTTTCTAAAGTCTCGCAGTCTCACAACATTTTAGATAAATCCTCATTAAAAACAGGACTTACGCATGCCGCTCTTTGGACCACGATGCACTTCGCATTTGGGGTTTTTGCTTGGGGGTTTCTTCAAGTACGCCGCAAAACTGTTAGTTTGTGACACCAGAACGCTGTGTTTTCAGATAACTTTCATCTAACAGAACAGTCTACACTCAAAATTGCGTAAGCCCTGAAGAATTCGGTCCAGCAAAGGAATATTTATGAAAAAAATCACACGATTGTCTCTCTATTTATTGACGGTGTTTGTATCTGTTGTATGGTTGCTTCCTCTTTTTCAAACATCCGAGGCGATAGAAGAAACAACTCAAACGGAAGACATAGATGATGAAAACAACTTGGAGTCTTCCACTGATGTAATTCAACTCGAAAAAATTTTGGTCAGAGGGGACCGTGCCTATTCAACAGCATCTTCAAAGTCTATTCGAGAGTTTGATTTGAATATTCGTCCAATGAAAACGGCGCAAGATATGCTACAATTGGCACCAGGACTTATTGTCACACAACATGCTGGTGGTGGTAAAGCTGAACAAATTTTTCTACGTGGATTCGATGCGGATCACGGCACGGATGTCGCTATTTCAACCGATGGTATCCCCGTAAATATGGTTTCACACGGACATGGTCAAGGGTATGCTGACCTCCACTATGTTATACCTGAATTAGTGGAGTCAATTGACCTATTCAAAGGCCCCTATTTTGCCAGACACGGTAATTTATCGACTGCAGGTTCGGTACTGTTTCATACAAAAGATTATCTTGACGCGAACATGGTGAAAATCGAAGGTGGCGAGTTTAATACGCAAAAGGTTACTGGATTGTTTCAGGTGCCAGGGGGCAGTGAGCAGCAAAATATTTATTTTGGGTCACAGTTTTATAACACAGATGGTCCTGTTGAAAGCGATCAGAATTTCCAGAGGTCCAACCTTTTTGGTAAATTCCATACACACCTGAATGAAACAAACAAAATTGCGTTTTCGGTGAGTGCCTTTAGTTCCGCGTGGGATGCCTCCGGGCAGATTCCCCAACGCGCCGTTGACAATGGACTGGTTACCCGATTCGGGGCAATTGACGACCTTGAAGGCGGCCAAACTGGCAGGCAAAATATTAATGTAATCTACACGGCAAGAGGGGAAAATAATAGCCGATTTCTCATTCAGCCTTATTTTACCCGCTATAACTTTAAACTATTCTCGAACTTTACTTTCTTCCTCGACGATCCAGAAAACGGGGACATGATTGAACAAACAGATGACCGCGCCATTCTTGGGTTGAACACCGAGTATGAATTCGAGCAATTGATCTATTCAATGCAATCAACAACTACGTTCGGTGGCGGATTTCGTTCCGACGATATTGCTGTCAGTCTCTGGCACAGTCCCAATCGCAGACGTTTAACAGAAAAAGTCAATTCGGGTATTATTGAGCGAAATCTGTTTCTTTGGGTGCAGGAAGAACTAATCATTAATTCACAACTCCGATTGCAACTCGGTTTGCGCGGCGATTACTTCACCTATAACGTTGAGGATCACCTCGACACATTATCTGATCCATCAATAACCTTGCCACACGCTTCAGGATATGCCCAAGAAGCGATGCTTAACCCGAAATTCAATCTCGTCTATAGTCCACTTCATTCAACCGATATTTTTTTGAATTTCGGTACCGGCTTCCACTCTAATGATGCCCGTGATGTGGTCATTGAACGAACTATTTCCGACTTAGCGCGAACATTTGGACACCAAGGCTTAAGCGACGCGCAAATTAATGAACGACTCATGCAGTTGAATTTTGACCCGGATCAGTCTGGTATTCACACGTTACCGCGCGCGATTGGTGCCGAAATCGGCACACGTCACCGGTTTTGGAACAGATTCAATATCGGAATCGCTGGGTGGTTGCTCGATTTAGACGAGGAACTGGTTTTTGTTGGTGATGCAGGTGAAACCGAAATCAGTGGTAAATCCCGCCGAATTGGCGTTGACATCGAAGGACGAGCACAGATTCTTTCGTGGTTGTGGATAGATACAGATGTGAACCTTTCGAGCGGGAAATTTGTTGATGAACCCTCTGATGCTAACAAGATTCCTCTCGCACCGCGTGTGACTTCGACAGGCGGCTTGACGGCAATTCATCCCTCTGGATTTAGTGCCAATTTGCGTTATCGTTATATTGGCGACCGACCTGCCAACGAGGATAATAGTGTCACAGCGGAAGGGCACACACTTTTGAACCTCGGACTTTCTTATCCCCTTGGTCCATTCAAGTATTTCGTAACCGTTGAGAATCTTCTTGACGTTGACTGGAACGAAGCACAGTTTGACACTGAATCGCGCTTAGCCAACGAGGCAGAACCGATGTCAGAGATTCATTTTACACCGGGTAATCCGAGAAACATACAGACTGGCATTAGTTATCACTTCTAATGTTCTTGTTCTCTATTTACGTTGTCTTAAGGTGAAGGGATGCCTTCTTGAATTCTGGCACGGATTGCGGCAATAAGTGTGTGTAAGGCAACCGGATTTTCGTCTTGAAAGGGAATAACGATATCCGCGTACTGTTTGCAAGGTTCGGTATAGACGGGGAAATTCGGTAAGACATCGCGTCGGTACCAGTTAATCGCCCATTCCAGATCGCCGCCCCGTTGTGCGACATCACGGAGCATCCGTCGCAGGACCCTTTCGTGTGCATCGACATCAAGGAACAATTTGATGTCCATCAAATCACGGAGGTCTTCACTCCAGAAGATGAGGTGTCCCTCTACAATGACGACATCGCTCGGTTGAACACTCGTTTTTTCGTCCCTGCGTTGTGCAGCACGGGTGCCAACGGTCGGAAAATTAATAGCATCTCGGGCGCGCAGTTTCTTGATGTCTGTAAGGAGGGCATCCCATAAGACAGCATCCGGGTGATTTGCGGTAATCACGCGCTCACGTTCTGCTTCTGAGTATTCCGACCAGTCGCTGAAATAGGAATCTTGATTGAGTACAACAGGCGACAAATCCGCGAGTGCTTCCGACAAAGCATTCGCAAATGTGGTTTTCCCGGAAGCGGAACCCCCCATAATCCCAACAGTGATGGGGGTGAATTGTTTACCTTCTTGCATGGTTTCTCCGTCTATATTCTGTTGTCGAATTTAAGTTTTGTATATTAGCATACTTTGGCTTGCCTGTCAAACCTATTTTCTTGTTTGTCCAGAACCCCTCTGTTCCATCGGAACATCAATTTTTCGATCGCGTTTTCTTCCTTATAGAACGGATCTCTCAATAGTGACATTCGCGCTAATTGCCGACGGCCGACTGCCATTGAAAAAAGAAATTTGACTTGTAAAAAAAAATGTGTTATCATATATTAAAGTTAGGCACAGACAACAACGTGTAAACGTTTTTTCCCAAATAACGTCTTAATAGCATGGGTTGCTTTTGAGACGTTGTGGGTAATTTTCTTGCTTACGCAATTCTGAGAATTTGATGATGCAAACGCTTGAACGCAATACCATCACAACGCAAATCACCGGTGTAGAGACCGTCTATAATGCTTCTCTCTACGCGTGGACACTTTTTCGGCAGCTTGCAAGCAGCAGTTTGCTGTTAAAAGGTGTGTTTGTGTATTATCTTTACCTGTACTTATATGTGTACGGCAACGATAGGTGGTGAAAATTTAAAGGCGATGCCTCAGAGCGTATGACGAACCGACCTCATAATCACCACCCAGCGTTGAACATAAATTCGATGTTGGGTAATTTTTTTTAACCGAGTTTGATTTGGGATAGATAGAGTTTTTTTTTCGGTGCAGCTTGCAAACCGAAAACTTGCTATTAAAAAGACGGTGCAGCTTGAAGACCGAAAACTGGCTATTGAAAAGGCGGAGGTAGTTGAAAAGTATGGTAATCGTTACCAAGACTAATGCGACACAAGCAGATATTGATGCTGTCGTCAAACGCATCGAGAGCGTTGGGCTGAAAGCGCAAGTCTCGACTGGCGAACGGCACACTGTTATCGGTGTCATAGGAGATAAAACGTTGCTTGGTGATATTCCGATAGAGTCGATGTCCGGTGTTGAACGGACAATGCCGATTACAGCACCGTTCAAATTAGCGAGCCGTGAGTTCCGGGATGAGCCGACAGTTTTTGTGGTTAACGGCACAAAAATTGGTGGAAAGCAGTTACCTGTTATCGCGGGGCCGTGTGCAGTAGAGAGTACAGAGCAGATTGTAACCATTGCCCACCTCGTTCAGAAGAGCGGCGCGAGTTTCATCAGAGGCGGGGCATTTAAACCGAGAACGGGCCCCTATAGCTTCCAAGGCTATGGCGAGAATGCCCTCAAAATGCTAAAAGCAGCAAAAGATGAAACCGGACTCGGTATTGTTACCGAAGTGATGACACCGCATGAAGTCGAGCTTGTCGGCGAATATACCGATATGTTCCAACTTGGCACCCGGAACATGACAAATTTTTACCTGTTGCGTGAAGTTGGACGCGCACAGAAACCGGTAATCCTCAAACGTGGCATGTCATCGACAATTGAAGAATGGCTGCTCGCTGCGGAGTATATCCTCTCCGAAGGAAATCCGGATGTGATTCTCTGTGAACGCGGTATTCGGACTTTTGAACCCCACACACGCAACACGCTCGACTTGAACGCTGTTCCTGTGATACACGAATTAAGCCACCTTCCGATCATCGTAGATCCGAGCCACGGTACCGGTATCCGAAGCCTCGTGTGTGATATGGCGAAAGCGTCTGTCGCGGCTGGTGCAGATGGGCTACTGCTCGAAGTACACCACGACCCTGATCACTCCATGACAGGAGACGGGGCTCAGTCGCTGTTCCCGGATCAATTCGAGGCATTGATGCAAGAACTGAAACCGATTGCTATCGCTGTCGGTCGTGAAATGTAGGGAGTAGTTAACAGGAACCAGTAACCAGGAACCAGTTAAGAGTGCCTCGTAGTGAGAGTCTGGTTCATCAGGTTTCCTTTCTTTAACTGGCGACTGGGCACTGACAACTATTGACTAAATTGGAGGAAAAAGCCTTGGACGATTTTGAAACCAATCAACAGCAAATCTATATTTTTGATACAACGCTCCGTGATGCTGAGCAGACGCCCGGTGCCGCACTCGGTATCGGCGAGAAACTCGAAATTGCCAAGCACCTCGCCAGATTAAATGTTGATGTCATTGAAGCCGGATTCCCGATTTCGTCACCAGGTGATTTTGAGGCTGTCAAACAGATCGCAAACGAGGTTGAAGGACCGGAAATTTGCGCCCTCTCTCGTGTCGTTGAGAAAGACATCACTGCCGCATGGAAAGCTATTGAAGACGCACCGCGGGCACGTATCCACACATTTGTCGGGACTTCACCGATTCACATGGGACGCATCACACGGACGACACCCGAAGATACACTCCGGATGGCAACCGATGCCGTCGCTTATGCGAAAAGTCTTTGTGAAAACCACCCGGATGCGAATGTAGAGTTTTCACCGATGGATGCCGGACGGACGGAATTGGCATTTCTCTATGAAGTCGTCGAAGCGACAATCGCTGCAGGCGCGACCGTCATCAATATTCCTGAGACTGTCGGATGGACAGTCCCGACAGAATTCGGCAACCTCATCAAAAGCATCATGCAGAATGTCCCGAATGTTGACGACGCTATCATTAGTGTCCACTGTCATAACGATCTCGGATTGGCAGTCGCGAATAGCCTGATCGCGGTTGAACAAGGCGCGCGGCAGGTGGAATGCACCATCAACGGACTCGGAGAACGCGCCGGAAATACCTCGCTCGAAGAGGTGGTCATGGCGATCCGAACCCGGCGCGACTATTTCAAAGACTATTACACTCGGATTAACGCGAAAGAGATTGTCCCAATCAGCCGACGTGTCAGCCGTACAATGGGGATTGCCGTACAACCGAACAAAGCGATTGTCGGCGCGAACGCCTTCGCGCATAGCTCCGGTATCCATCAGGACGGTATCATTAAATCGCGCGTAACTTTTGAAATCATTGACCCACAAGAGATCGGTTGGAAAGAGAGCCAACTGATCCTCAGCCCGCGTTCGGGACGCAACGCACTCAGACATCGGCTCAGCGAACTTGGTTATGAAGTAGAAGGGGAACAGTTAGACAAGGTTTATGAAAGGTTCCTGAAGGTCGCAGATAAGAAGAAGTCGATACAAGACGCGGATCTTGAGGCGATCATGAGCGACGAGATTCGCGCGATTCCTGCCGTCTTTGAACTCGACTATATTCAAGTCGTCAGCGGAACGAAGATTTCGCCGACAACGACAGTCGGTATTCGGACAGAAGACGGGATTGTTGAAAAAGCGTCTACCGGTGATGGACCCGTTGATGCAGCGTTTAAAGCGATTGGTCAAATTGTTGACATTCAACTGAACCTCGTCGATTACCAGATCCGTTCCGTAACCGAAGGCGAAGACGCTATCGGTGAAGTCTCATTGAAGGTCCAGGATAACGGACATATTATCACGGGACATGGTGCGAGTACAGACATCATCGAAGCGAGTGCCCGGGCATACATCCACGCTGTTAATAAATTAATTCAGATCCGATCTGAAGGATAAGGGCTATCGAGACAGGAACCAGTGGCCAGTAAACAGTCCCCAGTTAAAGAGGCAGTCGGCAGTCGGCAGTCGGCAAAGAGGGGAAGTGGCAATCAGCAAAGAGGGGCGTTCGCTGCGCTCACTGTCAGCGGTCGGTAAAGAGGTGTTAGGTTAGCACAATGTTTCTTACCGATGGCCTCTTAGCCGAAAGCCGAAAGCCATTCTTCCGAAAGCCGAAAGCCGAAAGCCATTCCTCTTTTCTGGTAACTGGTAACTGGTAACTGGTAACTTGAAAACTACCAATCTTCAACCAATTGCACCAACAACCGTACGCCGTAGCCGGATGCGCCTTCAGGGATATACGTAGAGCCTTTCATCCCCCAAGCCGTACCAGCGATGTCGAGATGCACCCAAGGATAGCCTTCCGCGAATTTCTTCAAGAACGCAGCACCGGCGATTGTGCCAGCACCACCGTCCCCAATGTTCTGGACATCCGCTACCTTGCTCTTAACGCCTTCATCGTAGTCGTCCCAGAGCGGTAATTCCCAGACGCGTTCGTGCGTCTTTACAGCTGCCGATTTCACTTTCGCCATGAGTTCCGTATCTGTCCCCATCGCACCGGCTGCGATGTGTCCTAAACAGGTAATCACAGCACCGGTGAGCGTGGCTAAGTCAATAACGCCTTTCGGGTTATACTGTGCCGACCATCCGAGCGCATCTGCCAATACCAGCCGTCCCTCAGCATCGGTATTGAGAATCTCAATCGTTTTGCCACCGTAAGAGGTGACGACATCTCCGGGCTTAATAGCAGTTCCACTCGGCATATTTTCGGTAGCAGCGACGATACCGATGACTCGGACGTTCGGTTTGAGATGACCGATTGCTTGCATCGCACCGATGACTGCGGCGGCACCGGACATATCGTGTTTCATCTCGTGCATACCGCTTCCGCCTTTGAGCGAGATCCCGCCTGTATCGAAAGTGATCCCTTTACCAACGAGTACGACCGTATCCTGTCCTTCGCCGTCCGGGGTATACTCCAAGATGATGAACCGCGGTTCTTCAGCGCTCCCTTGTGCAACGGCAAGAAGTGTCCGGAAACCTTTCTCCTCCAGTGTCGCTTTATCAAAGATTTCGCAACGGAGTCCTGCGACTTCTGCTACGGTTTCTGCTTTTTCAGCCAACTGTGTCGGTGTAAGGTGGTTACTCGGTTGGTTGCTCAAATCACGAGCGAGGAGCGTGCCATTGGCTATCAGTTCTCCGCGCTGCACTGCCTGTTCTACTGTCCCTTGACTGTGATCGTTTTCAGCTAAGAACGTCAGCGATTCCAATTTTTTCTTTTCATCGTCATCGTCGTTATCTGTTTTGTGTTCGTTGAACTGATAGAGCGCGAGGATACACGCTTCCGTCGCCGCTTGTATCATCTCAGGAGTCGCTTCAATCGGAATCGGAATCGCTGCGTTGCTTAACCCCATATCCCGGATTGTCCGGGCGGCGTGTCCGGCTGCCTGACGGACCTTTTCAGGTGTGAGGTCATGGTATTCACCGAGACCGACCAGTAGCACGCGCGGCGCAGTGATGGAACCGTTTGTGTAAAGCCAAGCAGTGGTTTTCAACTTACCTGTGAAATCGCCGAGGTTCATCACTTCGCGAATGCGTCCACCGAGGGCTTGGTCTATAGTTTGGAGCGGCGCGCTATAGAAATCCGGGTTCTCCAGCACACCGATAGCGATGACATCCGCCTGTTCTTGGTTAAACCCACCGGTTTTAACAGTAATGTTCATGAAAACTCCTTATTATTGATTGTTTTAACGAGAATAGAAATGTCAAAAACTGCGTAATCTGTATCTGCCAGCATGTTCCGCCTTTATTTTACGTTTGCCGCATCCCCGTTAAGACGACTAAGGGATCTTTACTTGTGACAGTGATTGAGTGATAGGTGTTCGCAGGCACATCAATCCGATCGCCGCTCTCAACGGTTCCCCGCTCATCAGCGACCTTGACATCTGCTGTGCCAGACAGGACGCATACGACCTCGTCTTGCGTGTGGATATAGTCGAGATAGGCACCCCCCGGACGCCCCGTCCATTCGTAGGCACTGAAGCCTTCGATTTGCAGCTGCTTTTTTAAAGCGGCGGTATCTGCATGCTGATCTGACCAACGTGATTTCCAATTCATCTTTCAGCTCCAAGTACATCTGTTGTGTTTTGTCTGTCGTTATTTTCTGATAGCGTACCCCGCTCTTTCACATAATGTCTTAACCTGTCCCGAAAGTCGAAAAGGCGTGCCAAGCTGAAATCGTCATCGTCTCCGTTCTTAAGTTTTGAGATGTCAGCTGGATCAACTGCAAGAAGTTTCGCTGCCTTTACGTGTTTCAATCGCGACTTCTTGAGAAGTGTAAATACCTCAAAACTTAACTTCGTCCGAAACGACAAGGCTTCGGCTTCTTCATCAGAAAAACCTATATCTTTAAACACGTTCCCACTGCTTTTCTCAAACTTCACATCATTGCACATATTCTGCCTCCGTTTCTATTGCTCGTTTTAAGCGTCGCTTGATAAGGTCTATCTCTCTTTTCGGCGTTCTTATCCCTCGTGTCGATTTTTTTTCAAAACAATGCAATACATACACTCGCTCTCGAATACTAACCGTGTAAACAGCCCGATAAGCATTGGTAGAGTGCCGGGCAACAATCTGCTGTACCCCCGTCCCGAGGCCCCGCATAGGTTTGGCAGCTGGATGTTTATCCCCGAGCTGTGCGTATTCTAAGGCTTTACCGATTGTTCGTCTGGCCTCCTTCGGAAATTGCCGCAGGCGTTCACGAGAATCTGCAACCCATATAACGTCTTTCATATACATTTCTAAGAGGTCTTAAAGTGGTTCTAATCGGACAGGACACACTTTGAGTTCAGCTGTGTGCGTGACCGGATCGTACCCTGAACCTGTCAATAGATTAACTGGGACATCCGCGAAACTAAAGCTGGCGAAGACGGTACCGCGCGGTGAACGGTTCTTCGCTTTTACTTTGATGTTGATACTCCCGCGCGCGCTACTCATTTTACACCATTCGCCATCTGTCAATTCCCACCTCTCAATGTCGGCAGGATTGACTTCCAGCGATTCTTCTGGCAAGAGGTAATCAATGCCCTGTGCTCTACCGGTTTGTGTCCGTGTGTGATAGGACGCTAAGCGTCTGCCGGTTGTGAGCCATACGGGGAACTCATCACTGATTGTCTCCGCGGGGTCTCGGTAATGGACGTTTGAAAAGATGCCGCGCCCGTTAACGAATTCTTCTTCATGGAGCATTGGGGTCCCCGGATGTCCTTTGTGGGGCACGGGCCATTGGTATTCGCCTTTTTCGATACGATCCCAATCTAAGCCTGCGTAGATCGGTGAAACCCGACAGAGTTCATTGAAAATCGGTTTCGGTTCATGATAATCAAAACCTTCAAATCCGAGCCGTTGTGCTATTTCGCAGATAATCCACCAATCCGGTTTTGCAACACCGGGTGGCGATACTGCCGTGCGTACCCGTTGGACGCGACGTTCTGTGTTCGTGCATACGCCATCCGTTTCACCCCATGCAGTCGCTGGTAGCACGACATCGGCGAGTTCAGCCGTCTCCGTGAGGAATATATCTACAACAACGAGGTGATCCAGTGAGCGAAGTGCATGTTCACAATGCTCGCGATCTGGGTCGGAGAGCAACGTGTTTTCACCGTCAATCAGCATCGCATGGATGCTTTCGCCGCAAAGTTCTAAAGCGGTTACTTTGGTAATGCCCTTCTCTAAATCGACTTCTCTACCGTATTCTGCTTTGAATTTCGCTTGATATTTCGGATCGGTAACACTCTGGAAACCGGGGTAGTTGTTTGGGAGTGCACCGCTGTCTCCTGCACCTTGGATGTTGTTTTGCCCACGCATCGGATTGATACCGGTTCCCTCGCGCCCGACGTTACCCGTCATCAAGGCGATGTTACATAGACTCTGCACGTTCTCAACGCCGCAGATATGCTCCGTGATTCCGAGTGTGTAGTAGATAGCACCCTTATCTGCTTTTCCGTACCACATCGCAGCGGTTTCAATGTCCTTTGCTGGGACACCTGTAATCGTTTCCGCCCATTCCGGTGTCCACTGACTGATATGTTCAAAGAATTCGTCAAACCCGGTTGTGCGTTTTTCGATGAAGTCCTCGTCAATCAAGCCTTCACGGGCGATGACGTGTGCCATGCCGAGGAGCAGTGCTGTGTCGGAGCCGACGCGGAGCGGTAGATAGAGATGCGACAACTCCGCCAACCCGATACGCCTCGGATCCGCTACGATGAGTTTCGCGCCACGGGCGATTGCCTTCTTAAGCCCCGTTGCTGCAACAGGGTGGCATTCGGTCATATTTGTGCCGATACAGAAGATGACTTCCGGTTTCTGCATATCGACGAGCGGGTTGGACATCGCACCACGTCCAATTGTCGCTGCCAGACCGGCAACGGTCGGCGCGTGTCAGGCACGGCTGCAATTGTCAATGTAGTTGGTACCGAACCCCACGCGGATAAATTTTTGCATGAGGTACGCGGCTTCACTCGGTGCGCGTCCAGAGGCGATGCCGTAGACGCTATGTCTACCGTGTTCAGCATGGACTTTCCGAAATCCATCAGCGGCTTTGTTCAACGCCTCGTCCCATGTCGCTTCGTGGAGTTCGCCATCGGCACCACGGACGAGTGGCGTTTTCAAGCGATCCGGATGCTGCACGAAGTCGTAAGCGAACTGACCTTTAACACAGAGCGCTCCCTGATTCGCAGGTCCGTCCATAGCAGGATGGATGCCGACAATCTTATCGTCCTTCGTCAATATATCAACCGAACAACCGACACCGCAATACGGACAGATAGTTCGGGTTTTATCAGGAGCCGCATCCGTCACCGCATCAGCTGCGCGGAGTGCCTTTTTATCACCAAGTGCCCCGGTCGGACAGGTCTGGATACACTGTCCACAGAACGTGCAGGCGGAATCCTTGAGAAGCCCATCGAACTCCGTCGTAATCTGTGTATGAAAGCCGCGGTTCATGACGTTAATCGCGTGGTCACCCTCTTGTTCAGCACAGACGCGGACGCAGCGATAACAGGAAATGCAGAGTTCATAGTCTCTGAGGATAAATGGGTTCTCATCGGTTTTACGCGTCCCCGATTTCGCACCTGTCATACGGGTCCCGTCTATTGTGTACTTATCGCGAAGGTCCGCGAGTTCACCAGCGGCATAACCGCGCAACGGAGACACATCCACTTCACGATTCTCGCTGATAACCATCTCCAGCAGCGTCTTCCGATACGCTTCTATCGTATCGGTTGTTGTCCGCACGACCATTCCGGGGGTCGCTTTTGTTGTACAGGATGCGACAGGATTCCGCGCCCCTTCTAATTCAACGATGCAGAGACGACAACCGCCGAAAGGTTCAAGCCTTGGGTCGTAGCAGAGCGTCGGAATCTCATTTTGATGGTGTTGTGCGATTTCAAGAATGGTTTCACCTTCGGAGAAGGTAACTTTGATCCCATCAATTTCCATTTCACGCGTCATGGTGTATACTCCAAACACAGAATTACATACTTTTCGGAGACTATTCCTCTTCCTTTTCGGTGAAGTCGATTTGTGGCACTTTCAACTCACCTGCAAGGATTTTGGCTTTTGCTTCTTCAACGGCTTTTTGGACATCTTCTGGGATCTTATCTTTCCAGGCGGGACTGTAGGTGAGGGTGATCGCTTCGTCCGTCAACATGTTGAAAGTATAGACTTGCGACTTGAATTCGCCATCCTTGATAATCTTAGCAATTCGCACAAAAGCGTTCGGTGTAATCACGGCATTCGCAATTACAGTTGGAGAGATGTCGCTCTTGTCGCGATTTGCGCCGAAGGTATACACCAGTCTTTCGTCTTGTTTGGCGGTTTCGGATTTGTTAAAAATCTCAGCTGCCTCATAAGCACCGAGGCCGGCAGCGTCGGCATTGGGAAAGATAAAGTCAACGCCTTCGTTAATTTGTGCGAGTGCGAGTTCCTTTCCTTTACCGATGTCTTCCCAATTACCGACGTATACCCAAGATACCTCTACTTCGGCGTTCACACTTTTCGCACCGCCTTCAAATGCCATAAATGTGCTATTCACAGACGGGATATTCTGTCCGCCCATCACGCCGAGTTTATTGGTTTTCGTCATCATTCCTGCCATCATCCCTAAAAGGTAAGCAGGTTCTTCAACGCGGAAGTTAACTGGCGAAATGTTGTCGGTGATGGTGCCGCCAGAGGAGGTGATAAAAATCGTCTCTGGAAAGTCGGAAGCGACGGCTTTCGCGGGGTCTTGAAACTCGTATCCGTGTCCGAAGACCAAGTTGTAACCGTCGAGGGCATAAGAACGGAATTGTTCTTCTTGATCCGATGGGGTTCGTGTTTCAGCATGGCTGATTTCTGCGCTGAGTTCCTTTTCGATCGCTACAAGACCTTCATAAGCCAAAGCGTTCCATCCAGCATCACTAATTGAACCCGGTAGAAGCATTGCAACCTTGAATTTCTCATGTCCTTTTGCGTCGAGATCCATACTCGCAACCAGTGTAAATCCGATTGCGAAAAGGCACAAAAGTAGCCCGTAGATTGCTATGTTATTTCGTAAATTATAAGATGTCTGTTTCACGTCTATAATTTCTCCTTTACAAATAGTATGTTCAATTTTAAAGTATAGCACATTTGAGCGAAAAATGTAAAGTGTTAATGGTATTTCAAATGAGGATATTTGGTACTCAGCGCACTGGTTTTCAACCGGTATGTCCTGCAAGAGGCGTGGTTCCAAACGCCATCGGCGAAGCGGAATATCGGTAAAATCTATAAGGAAGAGATACAGTTTGTGTCCGTAAATGCTGATGGGATGCTACATAATTTGTTGACATTCTAAAATAAATAGCATATACTTTTTAGAGTTATTTGAAACTTGCTCAAATGGGGAATTATGGAAAACATTTTTGAAGTTAAAGTAAATGCAAAAACACATCTGGTTGTTGGCAGCAATACCGGGAGGTGTTTAGGTGGCGTAGGCGCGAATTTTTATCGTCCGTTTGTCTTTCCGTTCTACACACCTGCCGGACACACTGTCGTTCAAGAATTTGCCTTTGATCACCCGTTCCACAACGGTATTTTTGTCGGTCAGGGACCGGTTCAGGTTGGTGATAGGGAAGCAGGTTTTTGGGCATCGCCACCCCGTCGCTCTTGGACAGATAAAGTCTTTGAGAAATTGGGACGGATGGACACACAGAAAGAGGTTGACATTACGCCACACGCCGATGGTATCCAATTCGTTCAGAAGGTTGTCTGGCGCGATGAAAATGAGGAACCGTTAATTGACGAAATTCGGACGGTTAACCTCTACACGTGTGCGGATGCTACGGTCTGCGATATGACGAGTGAGAAGATCGCGTCTTACGGTGCCGCGACTTACCCACAAACGAAGTTTGGGAGCGTCGGTATCCGTGTTGAACCGAGACTTCTGCCTATGATGGGCGGTATTGTGATCGGGGACAACGGACGTAGTGGCGGTGTTGAGGTCGTCCACGAAGGCGAATCGGATTTCGTTGCCTATCAAAACACGTTAACCGGGCATGGCGCGTTCGGTGTCTTTATGAGCATCCTTAATGAAGGCATTCGGGGGCCGTGGTTCATTCGGGATTACGGGATGGCACTCTATAACCCGACGTGGACAGGTTCCGTATCAACACCTGAAGGTGATAGTTGGACAGTTTCGCTTCGGGTTATCGCTTACGATGGAGAACTAACACCCGCGCGCGCGGAAAAATGGTGCCTGCTGTAGATGGAAAAAGAAAATATCTTGGAACTTCGGAATGTCACAAAAACCTTCGGCGATTTCGTCGCTGTTGACAGCGTTGATTTTAAACTGCAAGCGGGTGAAATTCACGCGATTTTAGGTGAGAACGGCGCGGGTAAGTCCACACTCATGAATCTTATCTATGGGCTTTACCAACCATCGGCAGGGCGTATCTATGTTACGGATCGTGAAGGTTGGCAACGTAGGTTACAGGCTAAGTCGCCGCGCGATGCAATTGTGAGCGGTATCGGCATGGTGCATCAGCACTTTATGCTGATTGAGAATCTCACTGTCGCTGAGAACATCGCGTTGAGTCTTGGACAAATGCGTGCCAACACAACAGGAAATGTCTTTACAAACGGATCGGACAAGAAATCGTGGCGAAAATTTGTATTCAAGAAAGAGGAAGCGATTCGTATCACGCAAGCACTCTCTGAGCAGTTCGGGTTGACTGTTGATCCGACTGCGCTTGTACGGACCCTGTCGGTCGGATTGAAACAACGCGTTGAAATTTTAAAGGCACTGGCGGTTGATGCTCGGATTCTCATCCTTGACGAACCGACGGCTGTTCTAAGTCCACAGGAAGTAGAAGGCTTCTTTACGATTCTGCGGAATCTCCAAGCCGATGGTCGCGCGATTATCTTCATTAGCCACAAAATGAAAGAGGTACTCAGTATCAGTGATAGGATTACTGTGTTAAGACGTGGCAAGAAGGTTTATCTCGGCCCAACAGGTGAAATGACAGCACGCGAACTCGCGAGAGAGATGATCGGATCGGATTGGACCGAAAATATCGACGATAATGTCATTGAACAAAAGCACGATATTTTCGGTCCAAGTGAAGTTGAACGCTCAACCGATACACACATTGAAGGTGAAGCACCAGACAGCGTGTTACAACTTGAAAATCTAACCGTACTCGGTAGTCGAGACGAAATCTCGGTTTCGGATGTCTCGATGGAAACCCGTCGCGGTGAAATTGTTGGAATCGCTGGCGTTGATGGCAATGGACAGCGCGAACTCGCCGAGGCGATCATGGGCTTACGGCATCACGCATCTGGAACGATAAGAATTTTAGGTGCCGACCTACACGGGACAAAAGCGGTCCGGCAACGCGGGGTCGGTTATATCCCTGAAGATAGACAGACGACAGGCATTATCGCATCGTTTTCGGTTACAGAGAACCTTTTACTGAATGTGACACACTTGGAGAGGACTGCACGCTGGAATATCCTCAACGAAACCAAAAAACAGGGCATAGCAGAGCAACTCATCGCTGATTACGACATCCGTCCGCCTATCGCTGACATTCCCGCTGCTGCGCTCTCTGGTGGCAATCAACAGAAAGTTGTCCTCGCCCGCGAAATCTCGCTCCACCCCGATCTACTTATCGCTGTTAATCCAACACGCGGTTTAGATGTCAACGCGGCTCGTTATGTACACGAGAATTTGTTGGCACAACGCGACCAAGGAAAATCTGTGCTGCTCATTTCAACAGAGTTAGATGAGGTTTTGCTATTGAGTGATCGGCTCTTTGTAATGTCAAGAGGGAAGTTGATTGAAGCCACTACAAAGCGCAACGATATTGAAGCAATTGGGTTGCTAATGACCGGAGAAACCGATACAATCTGAACGGTAATTTGAAAACATGATATCGAAATTAGGCGAGATATTAAAAAGGATCAACGTTATTCATTGGCTGGCGGCACCCGTTATAATTCTGGCGAGTGCTTTTGTTGTTAATGCCATTGTAATGCTGTTATGCAACTATAACCCGTTAGCGGCTTATCAGGCGGCGATCAATGGTGCCTTCGGGAACAGTCGAAAATTTGGTGAAACATTGGTGAAAAGCACGCCGTTTCTGATGGCTGGACTTTCCGTCGCGATGGCGTTTCGGTGTGGAATATGGAACATCGGTGCCGAGGGGCAGTTTCTAATGGGAGCATTGGCAGCGACATGGTTTGGCACAAAACTCGCCACACTGTTTCCAGAAAGTACATGGATTGCAGTGCCGATGTGTCTGGTTCTTTCGATGCTTGCGGGTGGGATATGGGGACTTATTCCCGCAGCCCTCAAGGTGACACGCGGGGTCAACGAAGTTATCAGTACGATTATGCTGAACTACGTGGCTATCCATCTGGTCAGTATGATGATAGATGGTGGACCGCTACAGGAGGCGTCTCAGCGCGGTCCGCAGAGCGACCGGATTGTGGAATGGGTCTTCCTACCTCGACTTTTCCCACCGCATCGGATACATCTCGGCATTGTTATCGCTGTCGTGTTAGCGATTGTCCTGACGTTTGTCCTCTTTCGGACAGCGTTTGGTTACCAACTCCGAGCTGTTGGAGAGGGCGCAGCTGCAGCGGAAGCGGCAGGGATTTCAACTGTGCATAACACACTCCGTGTCTTTTTTATCAGTGGGGCACTCGCAGGTCTCGGCGGCGCAATTGAACTGACAGCACTGACACGTCGGCTATTTCTCAACTTCTCACCCGGATATGGCTATACAGCCATTGCTGTCGCTTTGTTGGCAAAACTGAACCCCTTGGTAACGGTTGCGGCGGCGCTGCTATTTGGCGCGTTGACGACCGGCTCCTATAGTATGCAACGCGAGGTCGGTATCTCTGACAGAGTGACGTTTGTGATACAAGCAACGATCCTCCTATTTGTTATCGGCTACGGTTCTATCCAGCTTTTCCGAAAACGTGAGTCTTCATCCTCCGAATAGCCATCGGCTTTCGTTGCCCCCATATCCCCCGCATGCGGGGGATATGGGGGGGCTTTCGGTTTTCCTTCCGTAAGCAGGATTTATAGTAAACTTACAATTATAGTGGAATCCAAGAACATGTTTGCACGCCCCGATAGGACCTCCACATTACAACTTCGTAGGGGATGCCCATGTAATACAAGGAATGGATTTGGTCTATTCCCAGACCAAATCCCCCAGTCCCTACGATCCCGCTACCGCGTGTACAAATAATTACGGAATTTACTATTATCGTAATAACCTAAAAGAAAACCGTTTTTCTTGACCGAAAATATCGACGATAATGTCATTGAACAAAAGCACGATATTTTCGGTCAAAACGGAGAAAAACGAGCAGAAACCTAATAGTTAAAATTATGTTTGAAGATATTCTTTCGGCAACGATTCGTGGAGCGACACCGCTCCTACTTGCGGCATTAGGTGAGGTCATTTCCCAACGTGCGGGTGTGCTTAACATCGGTATTGAAGGGATGATGCTCATCGGGGCGTTTTTCGGGATGGTAGGTTCCTTCTACGCGGAAAAATTAGCGATGATCTACATGCCAGAACTCGTTATGATGGCACCGTGGGCTGGACTTTTGATGGCGGGACTCGGTGGACTTGTCGCTGCAGCTCTTTTTGCTTTATTTGCTATCCGACTGCGTGGCGACCAAGTTATCATCGGCACGGCAATGACGCTTCTGGCGTTGGGTTTAACAGAGGTCATCTATCAACGGCTCTTTGGTGTGACAGGGATCGCACAAGGCGTTCCGGCGTTTCAGCAGATTGACATCCCACTCCTTTCTAAAATCCCTTTTCTTGGACGTGCGTTGTTTTCACACAATATTCTGGTCTTCATCACATTTCTACTGCTGCCGTGTGTCTATTTTTTCCTCTATCATACACAACTCGGGCTGCGGATACGAGCGTGTGGCGAGCATCCGAAAGCGATTGCGACTGTCGGTTCTAATGTCCTCCGTTTACGGACGCTTTGTCTGTTATTCGCGGGTACGATGGCGGGTATGGCAGGCGGCTATCTTTCACTGGCGGATGTCCCGTATTTTACACCGGGTATGACCGTCGGACGTGGGTTCATCGCTTTGGCGATCGTCATCTTTGGGAAATGGCATCCTGTGAAGGCATGCGGTGCAGCGCTGCTCTTCGGACTTGGGTCGGCACTTGATGCGCGGTTCCAAGCACTCGGGTGGGACATTCCATACCAGTTGTGGTTGATGTTGCCTTATGTTCTCTGCTTAGCTGTCCTGGCGGGTTTTGTTGGACGTGCAGAGGCACCACTTGCACTCGGAAAACCTTATGCGGAATCGGAATAGCAATTAAAAAGTACTACCGAGACGAAAGTGGGCGCGTCTTGTGTCGGGTGAGCTGAGGACGTGAACGAGTGGAACAGCATAGTCAACACCAACGGTGAGAGGACCAAAATCCAGATAGAGTCCGGCACCGACAGCGGATGGTAATTGCGTTATCGTTTTGATGTCTTCCAAGGAACCCCAGACATTACCCGCATCGAAAAAGAGTGCGCCACGGACTAACCAGTAGATAGGGAAGCGTAACTCTGTATTAAAAATGAATTGGACATCGCCGCGGTAGATTCCAGTGATGTCTTCAGGCCCCAAGGAGCGTTCAGCATAACCGCGGACTGTCGTGCCGCCACCAGCCCAAAACCGTTCAAACGAGATCAGCTCGGCTCGGCGGTTTGAACGTAATCCGGTGGTAACCCCCAGGCGTAACACGGTCGCTAATACTAAATCTCCGACGAGTCTTTGGTAATACCGGGTATCCGTTGTCGTTTTAATAAAACTGGTTTCACCTTGTAGGAAACCGCCAGCATATTCGAGTGTAATTTCGTTCAACATGCCCCCTACTGGATTCAGGAACTGCACACGGGTATCATAAGTCCAAGAGAAACGTAGGCTGCTCACCGTAGTGCTGAACGGGTTCTGTTCTTCAGAAATACCGATTTCTGGTGAGAAGTCTGGTATCGTCGGCAGGACCGGTTGGTTCAAATCTCGGTAGCTGTATCGGAAATCTAAGTAATTCGATTCCCGTAATTGCCTGTTGAGGATAAAACTCGCTTCGAGGGCACGGACATTGTCGTCCACTTCCAGTTTTTTAGCGGATGCTTGTAGACTACCGCGTATCCGCCAGATCAACCACGGTTCGGTAATTCTTGCTTCAAGAAGATACCCTAATTCATCTCGCCACGCCAATCTACCACGAACGTTTCCTCGGATGTTCCGTTTAAAGAGAAAGTTGCTATGCGTTAATTCCAAGGTACCGCGCCAACCTTCCGCAAAACTATACCCGAAACTTTCACTGTGTGTCCTCGGTTTCTGCTTTTCGACCGTTATTACAACGTCTTTGGTTTTGGGGGTCGGATGCGGATTGTCGGAAGAATGGCTCAAGCCCCCCCTATATCCCCCCGCATGCGGGGGGATATGGGGGGGGGCGATGGCTTCTCTGCCGCTTACATTATTTTCAAGTGGCACAGCTACGACCTTGCGAAAGATGCCCAAACTGTAAAGGTTTCGTAATGCCCGACTGAGTGCCTCTGGGGTCCAGAGGCTACCTTCCAGCTGGGCGACCTCGCGTACAAGGACATGTTGTTTCACAATATCGGTATCCCCTTGAAAAGAGAATTTACCGAATGCGACCTGCTCACCTTCCTTATCCACAGTAAGGTGGAGGATACCGTGTTCAAAGACCTGTAGTTCTGTCTCCTCTTGTATAAGTCTATACCGCGGATTGCTGGCATTATCTTGGATGCTCCATTGATTTCCGATATTGTTCGCAATGAAAAGCCCTGTAAGTGATCGCTTGTGTTTTTCAAACTCGTTTTGGATTTCGAGTGGGAGGTTTCCATCGGTAAGCGGTTCCGAAAAATCCCCCGCCACTCGAAAAATTGGCGTTTCCGTTTGAGATATATAAGTACCCGTAACCTCTGCATCGATAAAACCGCGTTCCCGATACACATTCAGGACTGCATTTTGATAGACGGTCTTTTCAAACCGGGCATTCGGTTGCGGGAACGGAAGTTCACTGTCCAAACGTTTTAGAAGCGTGGCTGTATCTATCGAGTGATTACCGGTGATGTCGCATCGGTGAATTACCTCTTTACGATCCTCATTAATTGAGATGTGTATTACGGCTTCACCGATGTTTTGTTTATTTACTGGCTGTTTCTCAACATTCGTCTGTATGACAGCGTTCGGATAGCCTGCCTTTTCGTATAAAATCCTGAGCCGATGTTCATCTGTATCAAGATCCTGTTGCTCGAAGAAAGGGGGCTGTGTTCGACCCCGTAGGAGCTGTGTGAGGATATTGGAAACTTGTAAATTACGCCTAATTCCCGCTGTCGGTTTTACAGTCATCTCTCGTAGGAGTTCTGCGTCTGAAAATACGCGGTTCCCCGAAAAAGTGACGTTTGCCACTCTGTATTGCGTGCCAGGGTCAATTGTAAGCCGAACGCTGGTTTCATTTAGCATCTCCACGGTCGTGTCTTGGTACCCCAAGTCTTCAAAATAGGATTTTATCCGTCTTTCCCACAGGGCTTGGGTTGCAGTGTTTATCAAGTTGGCTATATCTTCTTCGAATGTGTCTTGTTGTGATAGTGAGAGGTCACCGACGAAATTGAATGTTACCTCCTTGCCTTCATCAATGCGAAATTGTAAGATGCCGGTTTCATGTATAAAATTTGGTTCGACTCCAGCAGTAGGATAGTTGCTTTCACGATAGAGTTCGAGGATGGCTGCCACATCATTATCCACGCTGGATTTCTGATATATCGGTGAGTGTTGGGTACTAAAGCTGCATGCCGCTTTAAGACGACCGACTGAGATGGCGCGATTCCCCTGAATTTGCAACTCACGAATAATAGACGGTACACCCACTTCTATCTGATAAGTTAACGTCCCGTCTTCGGTCAGTGTGTCGGAGTCTGTAATTTGCGCGTTGAAATACCCATAATTTTCACAGACCTGTTTGATCCGTTTAATATCCGCTTTCGCAATTGCGGGAACGTACTTACCACCGACTTTGGATTTCATCGCATCTTTAATAGCACGTCTGAATTCCTCGTTGTCCGGGGGCCCTATGAATTCAATCGCTTTAATAGATTCAAAGGATGTGAATTGATAGGTTAATATCACGCCGTCTGGAGTATTTTGTGCATAAACCTGAATTTGGGAATATTGCTGTGTCGCGTAGAGCAGTTTAACGCTCCGTTGGATAGCGTGCTGAGATAATCTGGCACCGACACGTACCGATGCTCGGTTGCTGATAGGCCTGAGTTGTGTCGTTGTCTCGGAGACAAGTAGGCCGTCAATGTAATATACAATTTTTGTGATACGCGTCGCATCAAGAGTGGCTTTCGGCTTTCGGCTATCGGAAGAATGGCTTTCGACTATCGGAAGAATGGCTTTCGGCTGTCGGCTGTCGGCTTTCGGAAACCTCTTGGTTTCCGATGGCTTCTTTGCTGACTGCTGACTGCCTCTTTGCCGACTGCCGATGGCTTCTTTGCCGATGGCTGAAGGCTGAAGGCTATTCGGTAGGTTTTCTGCACCCAGCGTCTCCGAAGATTCGTCCGCTGCCCCGGCAGCCCATCCCCCCAAAAGACAGAGTAATAGAAAAGTTAACAGTACGGATTTCTGCGAAATCCTTTCAGTACGGTTGCTACGCAACCTTTCAGTTATCGGTACAAGAGGCCTCTGTAAGGGTTGGGTTACCCAACCCTTACAAAACTGAGTACTGAAAGGGGTACCCGCCGTACTGTTAACTGCGTACTCGCTAATTGATATATGATTTAAGAATGATGTGTACATTTAGCAGTTCTCAGTGGCCAGTAGCCAGTAACCAGTTAAAGAGGCAGTCGGCAAGAGGGAAGTGGCAATCAGCAAAGAGGGGCGTTCGCTGCGCTCACTGTCAGCGGTCGGTAAAGAGGTGTCAGGTTAGCACAATGTTTCTTACCGATAGCCTCTTGGTTTCCGAAAGCCGAAAGCCATTCCTCTTTTCTGTTAACTGGTAACTCGTAACTGGTAACTATTAATCAGAAGCGTCCTTTTATCTCAAAATCAGCACCGTATTCACCGTTTTCGTTGCTTTCAATTTTAATGGACATATTTTCTCGGAGCTGATATTCCGCACTGATAGAGCGCGCGTCTGCGTCATTTAGACGGTGGAAATTGAACGTAAACGCTCCGAGCGCATGTGAGAATGAGATATTGCGCACCAGGAACGCCCAAATATCTTCATGTGTGAGTACCTCAGTGGCATCTGGTGCGCTTAAGGTGAAGTCCAGATTGTTTAAAGTGCCAGTAAACTTTGCTACAACCTGAAGGTCAACTATGCTCCCATCCCTTGGGAGTACACCGCGAATACGGTTGGGTGTACGAAGAGATAGGTTGATGTCTGGATTAAAAACGTCAAGGCTACGGTTCGTAATGCTTGAACCTGAGTCTTCAATGAATTCAAAGGGTTGTGGAATGATTGCTATCTCTCCACTGAGGACTGAAACGTTTCCGTTGTAAATCGGCACTTGAATGGGACCGATGAGTTTCCCTGAACAAGAGATTTTAATATCCGTTGGTCCGGCAATAGATGAACGCACCTCAAAATTATCGGCGATATCGATACCTACCTCCAATTCTAAATCTTTCAGGATTGGATAATCTAACATAAGATCCATCTCAGTAACGGAGGCACCGACAAGCCAATCTCGGACGGTTTCCCAGTTTTGTTCGTAATAACCGCCACTAATGTTTAGGTTGCCTGTTAGTTTAGGGTCATCAAATCCACCTTGTAAGTAGAATCGGCTTGGATTATCACCGAGTTCAATTTGGTACTTCCGCGATTGTTCAAAAGTTGTGGATAGGATGCTGGCTTGTACATCGAGCGTTGGTGGATTTTCCCATACGAGTCCGTCTGCTGGGGTCTTGACGCTGCCGCTCACTGAAAACGAGCCATCATTCAGTCTACCATTGAACTGCTTGACAGTCGCACCTTGTTCAGTTAACTCTATGCTGCCCGTTGCTTCTCCGACCTGTATACCTGCTGTTGGAAAACTAAATCCCATGTTATTGAAACTCACAGTGCCTAAGGCTTGTGGTGCTTCCACTGTACCTGTAAATTCAACATGGACGGAACTTGTTCCAGTTGGTGATTCCATCCCTGGGACCATGGATTGTAGAATGTCGAGGTGTTCTACTTCAACGTCCAAGGTCGCATCTATGTCTGTCTCTCGGATTTTTTTCCATACTGTCTTTGGCGATTGTTGGAGCTGCATTAGTAAAGGAATCAACTCAATTTGATACGGCAGTGTCCCAGAAAATCTTAGAGCATTCCCTCCGAAACTCATATAGGCAAACCGTTTTTTTGATATCTCCCATTTCCTGTCTTGATATCGGACTCTCCAGCGTAAGTCGATCGGTATGTCATCCAAATAGAGTTCGGCGGGTTCGGACTCATGTCGTCGAAAAGTTATCTTTGGGTTTTCGCTGGTACCGCTCATCTGTAGGGTACCCGACAATGCGCCGTTAACCTGATAGGGTGCGTACCAAGTGCGCGTTATCGCTGAAACATCGAAATTCTTAAACCGTAGTACCGTATCAAATTCGCCATTTACTGACCATTGGCTTCCACCGTCAATACTGAGTGTTGTCTTTGCGTCTTCTATTGTGTGCAGATCGCCGCGGATGTCCTCCGGCTTTTCGTCCTCGCTGGTGAAGGTTTGCTTGACAGAGAAGGTGTGCTGGTTTTCAAGGATAAACGGTTCCGATAAAGTGAGTGTTCCAGTGTTTAGAGACATCTGGACCGGTTGTGGGTCTTGGAAGTCGTATTGCTGATTCCATGGTATCACTTTAAAGGCGAGACGGACACTATTAATAGAGAGTTCCGCGCTTGAAACCTCCATAATATCCGTTAATGAAGGGACTTCTCGAATTTGTGGGAGTGGTGTACCTGCTATTTTTGTCAGGAAACGATCAAATGGGATTCTCAATCCAGTGAGTGTCGCGGAGACGTGTCCCTCAACGGCTTCGAGTACCTCTGCTGGGAGCGCGTGCTCCACCGTTGAACCGAGTGGGAACATTTCAAATCTCAGTCCGGTTAGTGTGAATACTTTAGGCGTTAATCTGTCTAATATCAATTGTCCCTGTTCAAGTGTACAGTAACCGGGATCGATTTTGAATTGGAATTCTGTGAAATCAATTACATTTTCGCGGGCAGTTAGTTTCACTTTCATATTCTGGATCGGCGCGTGAAAATTTTTCAGTTGAAGTAGCAACGCCTCAAACGACACGTTTCCAGTTATGTGTGGGTCGCGGCTTGTACCTTGTACAGTTAAATTTATGTCAACGGTGCCGTCTGCTTCCGAGAAGAACGTATCAATGCCGGGAAAGAATTCGAGTGGCAATTCGTAACCGCGTAAATGCAGATTCATTGATTGCTCAGGGAAGCGGTCAGAGATGTCCATCGCCGTAAATGCGAAATTAAAAGGAATAACGCCATTAATTGTTGACGTACCCGCACGGTTCTTCAGTTCAATACTTTTAACTGTTATCCGTTCGTCCCGGTATTCAACATTCCCGTTCAACTCCATTTCGCTGATGTTCCCGTTCCATTCTGCTATGATTTCCGGTGCCTCAAGAGCGCCTGTTATATGGATGTCTGTTGTTACGGCGATTTCAGGCGACTTCAGTTCTAACGGAAGGTTAACACTCAACTGACCGCGTTCGGATTTGAGCCGAATTTCATGGACCGAAGATATCGTGCATTTGTTCAATGACATTATCGTCGATATCTTCGATCCACTATTCGTGAAGTCCGTCTCGTATCCGTGAAGATTAAGTTCGGTGATGCTGCCGGTTATGGAGATTTGAGACAAGTCTGTACCTGTGCCATTAAGGTTCACTTGACCGGAAACGGTGCCGTGTACGGTTGAGGTTTCGTCTAATATCAGGGACACAAAATCGGAGACTTCCAGTTCGGATACTGACATATCTATCGCGAACTGCATCTTTTCCCGGTCTTGGGTTGAGAACGAAGCGTCTCCTTGTACTGCGTAGGTGCTACCCCCTATCTGTCCGTTGGCTTTTAGAGATTGGATGTGTAGAGAATCCGAACGAAGCGTGGCATTTGCGTTTAGATTTGTCAGTGTAATCGGATTGGTATAAGGTACGAGGTGAATCGGTTGGTTTGGTGCTGTTTGGGCATGAACGGCGATTGAAGTTTCGGTGAAGGTGCCTGTGATGTCAACTGAAGCACTTAACACGCCGCTCGTTAAATCGGTTGACTTGATGACATTTTCGGAGGTTCGCGCTATTAATTCAGCAAACGTTGTCACCTCCAAAACAGGTGCGTTGGCGGTGAGGTGTAGCTGCGAATTGTTAAGATCTTCGAGGTCAACATTTATGTCGCCTGCTATATCTATCGGGTTCTCTAACAGTTTCAACGTCGTTTTTTCGAGATGTATTATATCGTCCCGATAGTCTATTGTTCCACCCGCTTCAGTGATATGGATATCACCGTTTTTTGTTTTCAAATCCAATTTCGGAATTGTCCAGTCTGCCACGACTATCGGATGTTCAGAGGTGCCATCTATCTCTGCTGTGTAGCGTCCGGTATCTTCAGGAAAAAGTCCGACTGCTGGCGCGAAAGCGGATAAAGCGAATCCCTCGGCACTCGCGTGAAGGTCCATCGTGTTGCTTTTTGCGTCAAACGTACCTGTCAGTTCAATAAAGGGGCGCGTATCTTCTAATGTCCTACAAGAAAGGGCATCAATCGTCCATATATCGTCTCTGAGGCGTATTTGGATTTTTTCGGCATTTGTGAATGGGATTGTTTGTCCTGTGGATTCACCGTATTGCAGTTGGCTTGTGTCTATTTGGACATCGACTTTATACGGGAAGACGCGTTGTTCCTCAGCATTAGGAGATATGTTTTCGGCTGCGCCTACGAGGTCTGTCACCGTTCCCTCTATTTGTGCGCGTCCATCGGCGACACCAGTGACGGTTTCAAAAGCTGGGTGCAAGATACGCAGAATAGGTCTAACTTCAAGTCCGTTTGTCTCCACTATAAACTTGTAAGGGTTGTTGAGAGCCATGCTCACATATCCTTGAATCTGACCGTTGAACCCGTTTCCGGTGAAGTCAAATCTATCCGATTCACCGGTAGTCTTTTCCAGTTCCACGAGTTCACCGTGTAAGACTGCGTCCCCGAGTGGAAACCTCTCAACGTGTCCGCTGTCTTTAAAGTCTAAGTAGGTTATATTTGCGAAGTCGAGTTCGATCTGCAAATCGAGCGGTTCTGGTTTCTCGAGTGTGCCTGTGACTGAGACATCAAATTGTCCATCAAACGGGAAATTGGAAATTTGTGCTGCCTTGGAAAGTTCCTGAAAATTCACAGGCGCGTCGTTCACGAGCCTGAAATCGAAGTCTGCGTTTGGCGCGACCGCTACATTGAGCGTAACGCTCTGATTGTGAGTGGTTATCTTGAAATCGCGGATCGTGAGGGAGTAATCCTCAATATGCAGCGGGAGGGTTAGCGGGTCCAAGTGGAGTCCCCACGCGATCCCCTCTGTAACGCTAAAGTCGGCAGTGCCATCAAGGTTGATGAGCGTCCCGTCCAGGGCGAGTTCACCCCTGATTTCACCGGTTACCGGATATTCTGCCCCTAACAATAACTTTGGATAGTGTTGAACATAAACGGGATCAGCGTTGACGCTGAACTGTGCCGGAAACTCACCCTCAACATCCACGACACCGGTGATTGAGGCTTGACTCGTATATTCTGTCGCGGTATCGTTTATTGTGTTTTTGGTGAGTTGTCCGTTTTCGACGAACATCTGTCCATCGTGATAGTTGAGATTGCCTGCCAACACCCCGATGGGAATGTCGAAGAAATTCGCGTTCGGAATTGTCATATATCCGTTGAGTTTGCCATCCGATGACAATTGCGCTGTGTATTCACCCGTTCCGCCGAAATCCGCGCTATTGACAATTTTCATGAGATCGTCGAAGTTGATATCGGAGATGCGGATGTCCAGAGCGTCTTGTTCAGCTAACGGGAAGGGACCGTTGATGGCAATCACGGTTTCATCAAGGTATCCATTGGTGTTCAGGACGCCATCCTCAATTTTGCAATTGAGTGCGGAGTCCTTAAGTGCTACCGTGTTGAGGACGGTATCTGTTATCTCTAACCTGCTGGTGAGATCCAGCGACGAGATGTCCCTGCTACTTCCGTGGAATGTGGCGTTTCCTGAGAGGTGTCCGGTACTGCCCACAAGGAATTCGGGAAGTTGAATGAACATTGAGAGCAACGGTATGAGTTGGATATCTGTTGCCTCTAACTGTCCTGTATAGGCAAATGGGCGCGTTGTGAGTTGTCCGAACTGTTCAATGAGATTGCCTTGTGGTCGGTTATGGAGCCCGATACTTCCGGTACCGGTCAAGGTGCCGTCCGCGATCTGTGCGTTGAAAGTTTTTAGCGTGAATGTAGGGAGTGGGTATAAATTGAGGGCGGCATCAATTATTAGGTCTGTCATCGCTATGTGTCTATTGTTCTCGGCTTGTGTCAGAGAAAAAGTCGGCATTTCAGTCGTAAGTGCAATAGTGGAATCAGAATCTGTACCGAACGCTGTCATCCGACCTTTGGCATTCCCTTCAAGTTCGATGTCTTCACCGAAAAACTGATCTACATCTGCGACATCCAGTTTCTGTATATTGAGTGCGATTTCCCAAGGGGCTCCTGTTTCTTTGCGCGGAAAATGGCCTGTAACGTCCAAACGTGAGTTCCCGAATTCTAACTGCAGTCTCCCTAATTCGCTATGCGTGGCTAAAACCTGAAAATCGGCTTCAAATGTATCAATCGGCATCTCGTAGTCGTTGAACGCGAAGCTGCCAGCGTCAATTTTCAGATTCCCTTCGTGATTCCATGTATCAAGGGGGCCCTTCACGTTGATCGTAACGCCTTGAACGCTTATTTCGAGGTCCCTTTGCGGATCTATGTAATCAATTTTTCCTTGCCTAAGTTGAACATTTTCAACAGCGAAATTAAATTGCGGGGTGTCTTCATTTGACGGAGCCTCCCGAAATATATTGGACAGATTGAGTTTACCGTCAAGATCGGTCTTCGCACGGATTGCTGGATCATTTACCGTCAGTTCCGTAACCTCAAATTTACGCGCGAGCAACCGCAGCAGATTGTATTTGAGGACGACTCTGCGCGTCGAAATTATGGGGTCATCTGCTTCAGAGACTTCGGTTATTTTAACGTTTCTGACGGTAACATTCCCGAAGACGCTGCCCTCTATGTTCCCGACGCTGATTGTGTAGTCGTCTGTTAGTCGGTTTTCCAGTTCCGTCTCAAGCCGTTTTTCGACCCAATTGAGGAAAGTCTCTGATTGGACGAACACCAGCGCGCCACATAGCAGAATAATAAAAGATATCCCGATGAAAATGGAGATTTTTTGGATTCTTTTTCGCATTTTTATTTTTCAAGTTGCCAGTTGCCAGTTGCCAGAAAAGAAAACTTCAGTTTAACCGAACCACTCTTTAACTGGTTACTGGTCACTGGTTACTGTTAACTGTTAACAAACGATTCGTGAGCATCAGCGACAACCTCGGCAGTCGTTTGCTTAGGTTGCTCGTCCTTTCCGGACTTGCTCACGTTCGGATTCAGGTTGATCGTCAACCAAAGTAGGTACTCAATGTTTCTAATGTCCTTGTGGATTGGTGAATAGGTTAACCCGTGGACGGTCGCGCCGAGTTTTTCCGTAACGAAAGTGCTGAGGTTGTCTATTGTTTCGATATGTACCTGTTTATCGGACACAACTCCGCCTTTTTTAACGTGTGCTTTACCGGCTTCAAATTGCGGTTTGAGCAGTGCGATAATATCATAATGGCTTTCGGCTTTCGGCTTTCGGTTGTCGGAAGAATGGCTTTCGGCTATCGGAAGAATGGCTTTCGGCTTTCGGCTATCGGAAGAATGGCTTTCGGCTTTCGGCTTTTGGTTTCTTTGCCGACTGCTTCTTTGCCGACTGCCGACTGCTTCTTTGCCGACTGCTTCTTTGCCGATTGCCGACTGCCTCTTTGCTGATAGCCATTCTTGCTTTTTTAGGAGTTTGATGACACTCGGTAGCACTGTCCGCAGCGAGATAAAGGAGACATCAATCACAGCGATAGAGATAAGATTTTCGTTGCCCCCCATATCCCCCCGCATGCGGGGGGATATGGGGGGGCTTGTTGTTTTCAAAAGTGCTGGTGTTAGATGCCGGATATTCGTTTTTTCAATGGATTTTACCTGTCGGTGTGTCCGGAGTTTCCACGCAAGTTGTCCGTACCCGACATCAACGGCATAGACGAATTTCGCGCCGTGCTGTAGGAGGCAGTCTGTGAATCCGCCAGTAGACGCACCAACGTCGAGTGCGACCCGATTTCGCGCATCTATATTGAAGGTGCTTAACGCTTTTTCCAGCTTGAACCCGCCGCGGCTGACGTATTTTTGCCCTTCCTTAACGATGACCTCTGCATCGTCGGGAACCCGCTGTCCCGGCTTAATGCTGGCGTTTCCGTTAACGGTCACTGCGCCTGCGAGGATGAGCCGTTTCGCCTGTTCGCGACTCTCCGCTAAATCGTGTTCTACGAGAAAAGTGTCGATTCGTTGCATAAGTACCAGTAACCAGTAACCAGTAACCAGTAAAGAAGTCCGTAAAGTGTTATAGAGTTAGGGAAGTGTTTTTGCTTGGGTGTTTCCCCTAGTAAAGTTGTCAACTTTGAAACTTTAGCACACTTTGCAACTTTGGAACTTTCTTGCTGGTAACTCGTAACTGGAAACTGGTAACTATTCCCTCATTTTCTCTGCCGCGCGAACAACAGCGTCAGCATCGCACCTGCACAAGGCATAGAGATGTTGTAGATCACCGTGCTCGATGAATTCGTCAGGGATACCGAGATTCGTGATCTGAATGTCTGTGATACCGGCGGCTGCGAGAGCCTCCAAAACGGCGCTCCCGAAACCGCCCATCACTGCACCGTCTTCAATCGTAATGACTTTACCGATCTGTTCGGCAAGCGGCAGAATTGTTGCAGTATCTAACGGTTTTACAAACCTTGCGTTGACAACCGTTGCAGAAATTCCGGTATCGGCTAACATCTGTGCTGCTTCGAGTGCCGGATAGACGCGGTTGCCGATAGCGATGATAAGTAGGTCGTTACCCTCTCTAACGATTTCGCTTTTTCCGATGGGTAAGGGACGCGGCTCCGGTGCGATTTTTACACCGACCCCTGTGCCACGTGGGTAGCGGAAGGCAATCGGTCCGTCTTCATACACAAGGGCTGTTTTGACCATAGACTGTAATTCGTTTTCATCTTTCGGTGCCATGACGACCATGTTCGGGATTGATCGGAGATATGCCAGATCGAAAACCCCGTGGTGCGTTGGACCGTCTGCCCCGACGAGTCCACTTCGGTCTAATGCGAAGATGACAGGGAGCTTTTGAATGCAGACATCGTGTAGCACCTGATCGTAACTTCGCTGGAGGAAGGTCGAATAGATCGCGGTGACAGGACGCATCCCTTGTGCTGCGAGTCCTGCGGAAAACGTAACGGCGCACTGTTCCGCCAATCCGAGATCGAAGCATCGGCTCGGAAACGCGTCACCGAACTTATCCAATCCAGTTCCCCCGGGCATCGCTGCGGTTACACCGACGACGCGCGCGTCGCGTTTTGCGAGTTCAATGAGTGTTCGGCTGAAAACTTCCGTGTAGGTCGGTGTCGGCGGTTTCGGTTTCAGTGTTTTACCCGTCTTAAGGTTGAAGGGACCGCTGACGCTATAGAACCCGACTGGATCGGCTTCTGCGGGGGCATAGCCGCGTCCTTTTTCGGTTACAACGTGCAGTAGGATAGGACCCGTGAGTTTACGGATACCCGTTAGCACTGGAATCAGTGCCTCCAAGTCGTTTCCGTCGAGTGGACCGAAGTATCGGAACCCGAATTCCTCAAATAGCGTACCGGCTTTCAGGGAAGCCTCAATTTTGCGGGCAATCTGCGTTGCATCTGCCGGAATTAAGTTCAGGAACTCTTTGACACCAGATCGGAGGAAGTTATAGTGTGGTGAACTTGTGAGTTTATGGAAATGTTTTGAGAACGCGCCGACAGTCGCCGAAATGGACATATTGTTATCGTTGAGAATAACGACCATGTCGTTCTTGAAGTCGCCTGCGGCATTCAACGCTTCAAACGCCATACCGCCTGTTAACCCGCCGTCCCCGATAACAGCAACGACTTTGTAAGTTTCGTTGGTCAAGTCTCGCGCCGTGGCGATACCTAATGCTGCGGCGATAGAGGTACTGGAATGCCCGGCACCGAAAACGTCATATTCGCTTTCGGCTCTGCTGAGAAATCCGCTGATGCCACCGCTCTGTCTGAGTGTTGGGAACGCATCTCTCCTACCGGTCAATAATTTATGCGGGTACGCCTGATGCCCGATGTCCCAGATGACTTTATCGCGCGGTGTATCGAAAACGGCATGCAAGGCTATTGCCAATTCGATGGTGCCGAAGTTAGGCGCGAAGTGACCCGCATGCTCTGAGAGGACTGTCAGTAGATAATCGCGCATCTCTTGGGCGAGGTCTTTAAGTTCATCTATGTCAAGTTTTCTAAGGTCAGATGGAAGATTGATTTTTTCTAAGAGCATATTTTTAACTTTCCTGAGACCGAAAATATCGTTCTTTTGTCAAATAACATTATTGAGACCGAAAATATCGTGCCTTTCTTCAATGACATTATTGTCGATATTTTCGATCTCGATATTTTCGGTCTCGGTTCAATCAGGGTTTTCATGGCCAATAAGTTGCCTTCTGTTGTCCGTCTCCACTTCGTTTCGACGACTCGCTACTGCCAATTAGAAATCATAGCGGAACGTAGTGGAGCGATGCACAAAAACTTAATAGTTAAAAAGTTTTGAGAACATTTTCTACTCGCTGTTCAGCTTTTTCGAGCATTTCCCGACAAGATGAGACCAAACCGACACCCTCCTCGAAAAGTTTGAGGGATTCTTCGAGTGGCAACTCGTTGCCGGATTCGAGTTGTTCGACGATTTGTGTGAGTTTTGTAAGTTTTTCTTCAAAGGTCATCAATTGTCTCCAAAAGAAAATAGTTATCGGTTATCGGTTATCGGAAGAATGGCTATCGGCTTTCGGTTTCTTTGCCGACTGCTTCTTTGCCGATTGCCGACTGCTTCTTTGATGCTCTTCATCCAGAGATTCTTCAATGTGACAGACGAGGTGCCCGCGTGAGAGTTGGACCTCGATTTTATCGCCGATGGATACCTGTCCGGCATCGGTGAGTACTTCACCGTCTGCTTTTCGGGTGATGCTATACCCGCGTTTCAACGTGGCTAACGGACTGAGTGCGTTAAGATGCTGCGCGAGTGCGTGTAGCCTATTTTCGTTATCGGCGAGTTTCCGTCCTACACCGCTCCGACATGCCAGGTCTAATGTATCAACCCTTTGGTAGAGTTGATAGATAGCATCTTTACGGTGTGCTGGTGCAAGCCGTGTCTCCAGTTCTTGGAGTCGCGTTTGATCTCCATTCAATCGGTTCTGGATTGTTGTACGCAGCCAAGTATCGGTGCCATCAAGCTGTGCGAAAAGTTCATCCTGATCCGGGACGATATGTTCCACAGCAGCCGAGGGGGTTGGCGATCGGTGGTCTGCCACCCAGTCAGCGATGGTAAAATCTGTTTCGTGTCCGATTGCGGAGACAATAGGGATTTTGGAATCGAAAATCGCGCGTGCGACGCGTTCTTCGTTGAACGCCCAGAGGTCTTCGATAGAACCGCCGCCGCGACCGACGATGAGTACGTCTATGTCGTCTCGCTGGTTCATCAGATATAACGCAGCGGCTATCCCTTGTGCCGCGCCGTCCCCTTGGACAAGCGTCGGATGTAGTAACACCTCGGCTAACGGATAGCGTTTGCGAAGCTGCTCACAAATATCTTGAAATGCTGCGCCTGTTGCCGATGTAACAACGCCGATTTTCCTCGGATATCTTGGTAACGGTTTTTTATAGATATTAGCAAACAGTCCTTCGTCTGCGAGCCGTTGCTTCAGTTCTTCAAAGGCTCTTTGCAACGCACCGATCCCAACCGGTTCCACGTTTTGACCGACAATCTGATACTGTCCCCTCGCCGAATAGAGACTCAGCTGCCCTTGTACAATTACCTCCTCGCCGTTTTTTGGCAAGAACTTAAGGAGGTTCGCAGCATTGCGAAAAATGGCAACGGAGATCTGATGGCTATCCTCTTTGAGCGTGAAATAGACATGTCCTGCGCCGGATCGACTGTAATTGGATACTTCTCCCTGTACCCATACATTCTGAAACTCCGGCTGCTGATCTATCAGTTTCTTCAGCAGGTTCGTTATTTCACTGACACTACGGACAGTTTTTGTTGGTATCGAAAATTCTAATTGCATGAGGAAATAGTTTCCAGTTTCCAGTTTCCAGTTTCCAGAAAAGAAATACTGTGTTATCTGGGAAAATACCCTATCAAAAACACCTCTCTTAACTGGTCACTGGTTACTGGTTACTGCGGACTGGCCACTGATAACTAATTTAATATTGCTGTTGTATCGGTACGATGCTGCGTGCGAGTCCTGTATTCTCGTCGAGCTCTATCTCGGCACCGCAGAGTTTGATGTTGTCCTTAGCGACAGCGAAACGGGTCGGCATCATTGTCAGGAACCGTTCAAGGACAAGGTCTATCCGTGTGCCGATAACCGAGTCGTAGGGGCCTGTCATACCGACATCCGTAATGTAAGCGGTCCCTTGCGGGAGAATGCGTGCATCCGCTGTCGGGACATGTGTATGGGTGCCGATGACTGCGCCGACGCGACCGTCGGCGTACCACCCCATTGCGATTTTCTCGGAGGTCGCTTCTGCATGAAAGTCGAGGAGAATATACGGTGTCTCGGCTTTGACTTCAGGCAAAATAGTATCAAGCGCATGGAACGGGTTGGTATACGGACTCATGAATATCTGCCCAGCGAGATTGATCACACCGAGTTTCGTCTGTCCGTCGGCAGAAGGCACAATCGTCACACCGTGTCCGATGACTTCGGTCGGATAGTTCGCGGGACGTATGAGCTGCGGTGTTGTCTCAATAAAACCGAAGATGTCTTTGTTGTCCCATACGTGGTTGCCGGTCGTGATAGCGGAGACCCCTGATGCCAAGAGTTGGTCAACGATTTCAAACGTCAGACCTTTCCCACCGGCTGCGTTCTCGCCGTTGGCGACAATAAAGTCGTATTCGTATTGGTGTTCTTCCAAAAAATTCGCCGTTGCTGTTCTACCCGGATTTCCGACGATGTCTCCGATAAACAGTATTTTCATATTTTTAACTTTCCTTGCGGTTAATCAGGGTTCTTACGGTCGGCAAGTCGTTCGGTTTTGTCCGCCTCCACTTCGTTTCGGCTGCTCGTCGAATAACCTCTTGAATCCCGCAAGGTATAATTAAAATCCTTCTAATTCTGTGAGTGTGAATACGGATGCGAACGAACATCCGAGAGCCTCAATTTTCGCACCGCCGCCAGCCTGCCGATCAATCACTGCTACGACGTGCGCCACGTTGTACCCTTCCGCACGGATCTGTTCAATAGACGTACACACCTGTCCTGCCGTCGTAATCACGTCCTCAATTACGACGAGGGTGCTACCTTCTTTGGCGCCACCCTCTATGAGGTTACATGTGCCGTAGGTTTTCGCTGCCTTACGGACGTAGAAACACGGGAGCCCAGTCTCCATTGAGAGTGCCGTTGCAAGCGGAATACCGCCTAATTCTAAACCTGCCAATCCGTCACAGGTTGACGGAAGCAGTTTTGCCATTTCTTTCGCTATTGCTGTGAGCAGGACAGGGTCACTCTCAAACCGGTATTTATCCCAATAGAAATTGCTGATACTTCCTGAACGGAGTTTAAATTCACCTGTCAGATACGAAGCTTCACGAATCTGTTTTGCGAGTTCTGTTTTGGTCATTGTTTTTTCAAGTTACCAGAAAGAATGGCTATCGGCTATCGGCTATCGGAAGAATGGCTATCGGCTATCGGCTATCGGCTTTCGGAAACCTCTTTACCGACGGCTGACAGTGAGCGCAGCGAACGCCCCTCTTTGCCGATGGCTAATGCGCCGACTGCTTCTTTGCCGATTGCCTCTTTGCTGACTGCCTCTTTGCCATTGGTTACTGTTAGAATACCTCAATATGTGCGGTGTCTCCTGCTACGACTTCTCCGATAATAGCGGCTTCAGGACAATCGGCGGCGCGGAGTTCCGATACCGCTGCATCGGCGTTCTCTGCGGGTAGCGAGAACAATAGACCGCCAGACGTTTCCGCCTCCATCAAGATGTGACGCATTGCTTCGCTATCGGTATGGAACGTGACCTTGTCAGCAAGGAACGTCATATTCGCCTGATATGCCTGCGTATAGGTATCTTGTGCGACGAGTGCGGGGGCATCGGCAAAATACGGGACGGCACTGCTGTCAATCTTTAGTCTGGCACTGTTTCCTGCTGCCATCTCCGAAGCGTGTCCTAAGAGTCCGTAACCTGTGACATCCGTGCAAGCACTCGCACCGTATTTGAGCATTATCCGTGATGCTGAGGCGTTGAGTCGGGTCATCGATTCAACGAGTTGTGGCAGAGCCGCATCGCTGATTTTATCGAATTTCAGTCCTGTCGTCAGGATACCGATGCCGAGGTTTTTGGTTAGAATGAGTACCTCTCCGGGGCGCGCGCCGTAATTCTTGACGAATTTCTCAGGATGAACGATCCCGGTTACGGAGAGTCCGTACATAAGTTCCGGTGCGTCCACGGTATGTCCACCAACAAGTGCAGCACCGGCTTCAATCGCTTTTTCAGTGCCACCCCTGACGATATCGCCGAGGATAGAAAGATCCAAATCCGCTTTCGGCCAGCAGGTGATGTTCAAAGCGGTTTTCGGAACGCCGCCCATGCTATAGACATCGCTCAACGAGTTCGTCGCAGCGATCGCACCGAATGTGTACGGGTCGTCGACGATAGGTGTGAAATAGTCAACCGTGTTAACGAGTGCAATGTCGTCGGAGATGCGGTAGATACCGGCATCGTCTGAGGTCTCGGTGCCGACAAGTAGGTTCGGATCCGTGGACTTCGGGATGTTATCTAAGATGTGCGCAAGCTCACCCGGAGCGAGTTTTGACGCTCATCCAGCGCATTTCACTGTCGCGGTTAAACGGATTTTCTTATGTGTCATTTTTTAATGGTTGTCGGTACGGGCGAGTACGCCCTTTTGGTTGTTGGTTATTGGAAAGAGAACTCTTAACTTATAACCATTATTATAACTATCACTGTAGGTCTGACAAGACGGATTTCACATAAGATACGCTGCGACCATCTTGATGGAACTGGTCGCCGTCTCGAATCCCTTCAATTGCTAAGTAACCCTCGTAATTGGCTTCCAGCATCGCCGCGATGGCAAAACGGTAGTCGATTTCACCGTCGGGCAGCGGGACTTGTACGTAGATCGCTGTCTCCAGATCGGGTATATGCACCCGGTAGAGGCTCTTGCAGTGCCAGTAGTTGGCATGCGGTGCAAGTGCGACGATCGCATCCTCACAGGACTCTTCTGGAATATCGTAAGTCCAGTAGATATTGCCTAATTCAGGGTTCACGCCGACGTTCGGCGCATCGATTAATTCTAAGAGGTGCAGTGCCGACCAACTGTTATCTGCAATTGAGTTCTGATGGATTTCTATGGAGATTTCTACACCGATATCCGCGGCGACGGTTGCGGCTTCACTCACAGCAGTCGCAGTGCGTTCGTAGTCGAGCGTGCTGGCGAGACGGCTTGAGCCTTGCGAAACGGCTTCGCCACGATACGTGCCTTTTCCATTCGGGTCTCGCGGTGGTGTAGTGACTGTCGAGTTAAGCACACCGGCACCGACCTTTGATGCGAAGTGTGCGGCAGCTATCATCCGTTGTTTGTTCGCTGCGGCGACTCGCGGGTGCGCGGCACCGCCACCACCGCGAACAGCGACGCACGGCATACCCGCATCTTCAAGTTCAGAACGGAGTGTTGCGACATCTGCATCGGATAGGTTCATCGCGGGTAGCTCAATACCGTCAAATCCAATCTCTTTTGCATGTTTCAAAAACCGTTGCCGATCCGCCGGATGGGTAGGGAACCCGGCACCGTTATACGGATACGACGCACATCGCCTAAAAGCGTACGCAATCTTCATTCAATATCTCCTTCAAATAGATAGGCTACAGCCTGCTGGAACTGTCGGAAAAGTTGAGGGTTTGTAGCGTCTAAAGGGGCTGGTGTCTTCTGGTCGTCCGGCGGGTGCTGTATTTCACCGTTCACGTTCGCGTGTCCGCCGTTTCTCTGTAAAGTGGTTTCTCGGTCTGCGATGGCACTGAGAATACTGCGATAGTACCATGCTTGGTCTTCGACACCGCCGTGAAACCGATCCCATACGGAGTCGCCGATGTCATCATATTCTGAGATGATCGTCCGTAGGTTGTGAAGTTTGTCGGCGCATGTCACAGTGCATATTTCAGGACTCGCAGTCTTGAGTGCCTCAATCCGTTCGGTTTTACGTGCGCGCCAGCGCAACGCTTTGTCTTCCGAGCAACCGTCAACAATATTGGCGACAGCATCTCCAAAACGTTCCCGAATAAAATCTAACGTTAGATCGGTGTCCTCGACAGTGTCGTGCAAGATGCCTGCTATGATGACAACTTCGGTGCATCCGGCTTCCATTAATATGAGTCCGACGGCGTAGGGGTGTGTGATATAAGGCGTGTGGGTGCCTTTCCGGTATTGTCCGTGATGTGCTTCAGCGGCGACTTCTATCGCCTCTTCAATCTGGTTTTTCCGAGTGTCGTTCTGTGTCATGCTTCTATCGGATACGGATCAACGCTTGGTAAAAATTTGGAGACTTAAACATTGTTAAATGATACACTATTTTCTGTGTAACCGTCAAGGGATTTTTAATTTATGGCTATCAGCGGGCAGCCATCAGCAGATTAGCCATCAGCCATCAGCCATTAGCCATCAGCGAATTAGCCGTCAGCCGTCAGCAAAGAGAGGTTCGTTTAATCAAAAACCTCTTATTGCTGATGGTTTCCGACAGCCGACAGCCGACAGCCATCTTGCTGATAGCCGACAGCCTACGGCTGACGGCTAATCCACTGACAACCATTCAGGAGGAAAACATCATGACTACGATTGCTATCGGCGGGATTATGCATGAATCGAATACGTTCAGCGATACCCGTACCGACTACGGTGCGTTCTCTCAAACCTTCGCGAGGTATCTGATTAACGCTTGGGCGGAGACACACCACGAAATGACTGGGTTTATTCAGGGAGCGACACAATACGACTATACGGCGTATCCAACGCTTATGGCTTCCGCAACACCGGCGGGTCCGGTAACAGATGACGCATTTGATCGGCTCACCGATATGCTCATCCAGCACCTGAAGTCTATACCGAAATATGATGGACTCTTGCTCGCGCTCCACGGCGCGCTAGTCGCTGAAAGCTACCCTGACGGCGACGGTGAAATCTTACGCCGCCTTCGCGAGGTCCTCGGTCGCGACCTTCCGATTGTTGTCACGTTGGATCAGCACGCTAACGTCTCTGAACAGATGGTCGCCGAATCGACTGCGCTTGTGATTTACAAGACGACACCACACATTGATCAACGCCAACGCGGGCTACAGGCAGCGGAACTGATGATGCGGATCCTCCGAGACGGGGTTACGCCGACGCAGGCACTTGCGAAACCGCCGATGCTCCTGAATATCCTGTATCACAATACCAGTGTGCCACCGATGGAGCCTATCCTCACGGCAGCGAAGCAGCTGGAAACGCGCACTGATGTCCTTGCGGCGAGTGTCGCAGTGGGGTATCCGTACGCGGATGTCTATGAAGCCGGTCCCGCTTTTGTTGTGGTTACTGACGACGATCCGAAACTCGCACAAACGGAAGCCGATCGGTTGTCTGATATGTTGTGGGGGGTCCGTGAAGAACTCACGCTTGACCTACCCGATGCCGCACAGGCGGTTAAGCAAGCCGTTGCATCTGACAAACATCCGGTTATCCTTGTTGAGATGGGAGACAACATCGGTGGCGGTTCGCCCGGGGACAGTACATTCGTGTTGGCGGAGCTGGTCCGGCAAGGTGCTTCGGGATTTGTCGTTATCCTCTGTGATCCGGAGGGTGTGCAAACCTGTGTTCAAGCAGGTATCGGCGCGGAGGTTGCTTTAGATGTCGGCGCGAAAGCGGATAATTTACACGGTGCCCCTGTCTCAATCCAAGGGAAAGTCCGGCGCATCCACGACGGACGCTATGAGGAGACAGAACCTCGGCACGGTGGACAGCGGCACCACAATCAGGGATTAACGGTTGTCATCGCTGTGGACGGTTCTCTGGTTGTGTTGACGAGTAGACGGCAGACCCCGTTTAGCCTCCATCAGTTATTGAGTCTCGGTATTGATCCGACGGAGATGCGGATGATCGTCGTCAAAGCAGCAGTCGCCTTCCGCGCCGCCTACGAACCAATTGCAGGACGGATTATCGAGGTAGATACGCCGGGGTTGACTGCGGTGAACCCGTTGCATTTTGAATATCATAACATTCGCCGCCCACTGTTTCCGTTGGATTCTGAACTATGATTTCTGTGATTCATCGGTTTTCTTACATTCCAAAAACGTTGGTATCAATTGCTAACATGGTGTATAATAACTTACAGACATTCCGTTGATCTGCTAACGCTGTTTACAATCAAACAAGATTGAATAGGGAGGGAAAACCGTGGCCCCGTGTGCAACGTGCGATTTCAAGACAATCTCCGAAGTCCAAGAGAAATTCAGAATCATGTATGCTGAAGATAATTTTGTTAAAGCCGAACCGTCAACCCCTTCAGCGGAATTCCTACGAGACTTTGAATTTACCCGGGAACACATTAATGTCTTTGCGTCCGAAGCAGCGCGGTGTGAGGCGATTATCTTTCCTGTCTTGAAGGAGAGTTATAAAGCATACGCCGATCAATACGCCCTCTGGATAAAGCAATCCATCGGCTACGATGATGTTTTGAACGGTACACCGGACTATTTTATCTCCACCCGATCTGAATTAGGCAAAACGGTTGTCGGAAGTCCGTTAATACTCCTCGTTGAAGCGAAGAAAAACGACTTTGAGCAGGGTTGGGGACAATGTCTGGCGGAGTTAGTCGCTGCCCAAAAGATGAATGCAAAAAATATAGATAACAGTACTGATCTTCCTGTTTATGGCATTGTTACCGACGGAACGTTGTGGCAATTCGGACGACTTATCGGCGATACCTTTACCAAAAACAAAACAGACTTCGCATTGGCTAATTTACCGACGCTTTTCGGGGCAGTTGATTCTGTCTTCAAAGCGACGATTGATAGCACTTGAAAAGGCACGGGTAGATACCCTTAAATGGATTGAGATATTCAAAATATCCGCCTCGGCGTTAGAACAGAAATTTGGTGCAGAAATTTCTACTTTAATTTTTTTTGTACGCAAAATTTTTAGGGTTATTTTTGTCTTTTGCTTGATTGGTATAATTAAATTAGTATATATATGATAACATATATAATGTAGAGAGGCAAATTTATTTTTTATCAATCCTTCCATCAAGACCCCTGCTTTAGCTTACGGAACGTAGGGGCGAGGTTCCCTCGTCCGTCTTTCAAGTTGAAGAACGAAGGCATCATCGCATTGCTCCATGATACCGCCGTTCAAGAAAACGTAACGAGACACGCTGTTAACATATCTTCAACCTCCTGCCGCGTATCCTCACGCAAGGGACCCGAAAGTGCCGCACGATAAAGGTTCACCGCTCGACTCGGATCTCCCGCCTTTTCATCAATCTTCGGGTAGGAGCCCCCATCCTTTAGATTGGGGAGGAATGCCCGCTCCTTTGTTTTTTTCTTGACGAAAAGTATCAAAAAGTGTTATACTGTTCTTACCAGTTGGCAGACATGTCAAGCGTTGCTGCAAAGCAACGTGTCTGCCTACCTACTTGACAGGGGTTAAAGACTGGTAGCTGGTAAATCCTTTGAGAACCTACAAATATCAGATACGCGAACATCCGCAAAATATGCGTCTCGGCAACATGCTTGATGACCTTTGCGATGTCCATAATCACTTTCTGAAACTTGAGCAACGCTATTACCGCATCTATGGTAAATATGCGGGGCGTTATCGTCTGCAACCGCACTTGACGAAGTTGTTGAAACGGACTAAGAAACATTGGGTATGGATACCACGCGATACACTTGACGCTGTACTTATCCGTTTGGATACCACCTATCAACGCTTTTTTAGCGGACTTGGTGGATTGCCGAAGTTCAAGCGCAAAGACCGCTATCGTTCTGCGAAGTTTCAAAGCGGTTATCTTCTTGAAACCGGTCGTGTTCGTCTTTCTTTTAAAGAATGGGATGAAACCTCACAACGTTTTAAATTCAATAAACGTTGGTTTTCTTACCACCATCGCTATTGGAAAGGGAACGTCCGCTATATCCACATTCTTCGCGATGCTGTTGGTACGTATTGGCTTCATGTAGTGACGGACGACTCCACCACCGATCCCTATCTTGCTACAGATGAGAGCGTAGGGATAGATTTCGGTATGGAGACCTACTTGACATTTAGCAACGGCGAGAAGATACAATCTCCACAATACTTGAAACAGTCCTTGAAACAACTTCGCAAACTCAACAAGGCACTGAGCCGTAAAGCCAAAGGTTCTAACAATTGGTGGCGGTGTGTTCGTCAACTCGCACGGTTGTATCGGCATATTACCAACCAACGACGCGATTGGCATTTCAAACTTGCCACAGCCCTCTGCCGAAGGTTTGACCTGATAGCAACCGAGACGCTGAATCTTGATGGCATGAAACGCTTGTGGGGACGTAAAGTCTCTGATCTTGCCTTCGGAGGTCTTGTTGAGATATTGCAATATAAGTGCTTCAAGCATAATCGTGATTTCCGCCAAGTCGGTCAATGGACTGCGACAACAAAACCTTGCAGTGATTGTGGATACGAAAATAAAGAACTCTCTCTTTCAGATAGACAGTGGACATGTCCGCATTGTGGTTCACACCATGACCGAGACGTGAACGCTGCTATAAACATCTTACGGGCTGCTTATGATCCCATTGTGGAGCAGATGTAAGACGTTTCCTCGGAAACGCAAACTGCTATGAAGCACAAGCCCCACGCTTTAGCGTGTGGGTGCTATGACAACACGATGCTGCACTAATCCGATGCATCGCGCCTTCCAACTCGCTGCCCAAGGCATCGAGTATTGGTGCAATGTGTTCCTCGTAGTTCGCAGCGGTTAACCAGAGCGGTTGTGCGGTTTCTGTCATACCGACTTCCCACAACGCCTGCGCTTTGGAGAGAATCTCCGATTTTCGATGCATCGTCTCTTTGAGTGTTTTCGTGTAAGGTTTCGTTTTTGGGTTAGGCATGTGCTTGCTAAATCTTTTACTGAACTGGCATTTCCTATATTGACTCATTTTACCATAATTCCCTGTTCAGATCAAAGAGAAATTGTTCATCTGCTTTAGTCCTGTCCGTTTATTTGTTTCAATGACAGCGTTTGGGGACAGCGTTTTTGTCTGAATTGAGGATTATTACGGATGACACGGAATTGGCGAATTTTAAGACATTGATTTGATTCATTCGTAGGTTGGGTTGAACGGGGTATTACTGAAAACTCCGTATAATAAGGTGACTTTCAAATTCACCGAAAACCTAAAATTACCAAAAACCGAGTGAAACCCAACGCACCCTCACATTGTCAGCGTTTGGATGTTGGGTTTCGCTATGATTATCTATTCGGATATGGCATTGAATGCAGAGATTCATCGTGTAAATCGTAGTTTTTTTGACTTTCACCGCTCAACCCAACCTACAATCTGAACTATGATTTACGGGATTCAAGTGATTTTCAGGATTTCAACGAAAAAACTTGTCTTAACTTTACTAATTTGTGGTCTGAATAAACGGTGGCACTTCAAATCCTGATTCAGACAATCAACGCCTATACAAATGCCACCCCTCTGGGGCTTGAGTGCGGTGGGCAACGCGTATCTACAAAGATACCGTCCTTCTGGGACTAAAGACCTTCAAGTGAATAGATTCTTAAAATCCGAGAAATCCGTGTCATCCGCGATAATTCGCGATTCACACAACCTACCATAACACCGCATCAATCTCCGCCATAACCGCAAGCGTCTCCGCAATAGCCACCAAAATCGCACGATACTGCTGCAACTCTGCACGACCTAATTCCTCGCCACGCCGATCGCGTAACCACTTCTCACAGACCTGATACGCGCCGATCTCGTATTCCCACACTTCTGCTGAAACATCGGTGAAATGCTGCGTCGGGTTGATCCAGATTTTACCGTCCGCATATCGAACCCTTCCGATAACACCGTCGCCTTCACCGTCGAACCGATGACGCGTCGGAGTCGGTCTTCCTGTAGGAGCGACTTGTAGTCGCGACCCATCTTTCAAGAGATGCGAATCGATGAGACGCTGCCCGAATGCTGCGAGGGTGCGGAACTGGTCAATATCCTCTGGCATCGGGATCCGCGGGAAATCGTATTTCAGGAACTCGTAATAGCGTTCGCGATAGGTCGGACTGTATAGCACCGCGTAGATGTAGGCGAGGATCTCTTCTGGTGATATACCTTCCGGTAGGTTAAACGGCGCGGTCTGTGGAAATCCTAACGCTTCCGAGAATGCGGTGAGGAAAGCAGGTTTGAAATTGAGTGAACGCTCCGTTGGGAGTTCTAATTCCGATGGATTTGGATACAAGTAGAGTGGGAAGATATGCCCTGATTCACTGCCTTTATTTGAAACGTAACACTTTTCGGTGATTTTGTCAGTTACCAAAGCGTGTCGCCATGTAAGACTTGTGACAATGCGACAGACACAAAGGGCAAGGTTTTCAACACCGTGTAAATGACGCATAATCAACGGAGATGGACTGCTAAAAAAACCTTCTGATTTTCCTGTGTAGTAGGTGTGTCTCATATCAAAAGGACGATAGGAAGCTGAACAGATATGCTTTTCAGCATCTGCATGATTTCGCAAATCATCTTGTGCACTGCTAACTTTCCACTTTACACTATCTTTACGTAAATTGTATTTCTGCCTCGCTTCCTCTTCCGAGAGCGATATGAAATCTGTGATCGTATTTTGAACCCCTTCTTTAGTGTAGTGGAGTATCAATTTATCTCGTCCGGTGACGAATCCAACCGCGCTAGTTTGAAAGATTTCAGTAATTTCCCAATCTTTTTTGTACTCGTCTTCCACTCTTTGTTCAGTAATTTGTGGGACAAAAAGATAACGAGGTGATTTTGACGAAAGTTTTGACCACAAAGTGGTTTGGACATCGGTTTCCAAGAGTGTATTGTACTTTTCTTCTCGGAGTCCCCACATATCGGCGTAATAAACTTGTGCTGATGCAGAATTATTACGTTGCTTGACGCACAACAAAATAGAGACTCCTTGTTGAATGTCGAATATATTTTCATCTTTTCTACAGTCAGATGGGTTCTCTTCTCGTCTACTATTTCCGTGCAGGTTGAGAAGGTAGATAGCATTGAAACTGTTGATCAAATTCTCGCGCATCCCACGAAAAACAGGACCATCAAGGAAGCTATTGTTGACGATATAGCCAATAACACCTTCCTTATTTTTATTGATACGCCATTGTGCCCACCGAATGAACTTAATGTAGTCTGACTGGAGAGATAATTTTTGATCTCTACCTTCAATTAAGTTTCCGTCTACCAGTTTGTAATCTTCAATGAGTTCGCCAATGAAAGTTAAATTTGCCCCTATACGGCTTGGATTGGCAGAACTTCGCGGATAAGGCGGATTGCCGAGGATGACGAGGATCGGTTCGTCCCGTTTTACGGAGAGTGCTGCGTTTGCCTCGTCGGTGATGAATTCGGCAAAGGGCAGCGATTCCTGCATCTCTTGGGGTTGCTCTAAGGTATTCGTGAGGTAGATGCGGAGACGTTCATCGGCACGCCAGCCTTGCGATTGTAGGAACAGACTCAATTTCAGATGCGCGATTGTGTACGGCGCGACGAGCAGCTCAAATCCGAATAGCCGTCTGACGAGTTGCGCGTTGATGTATTGCGTCCACTCACCGGTGCCGTAGGTGTCGGTGACGGACGCTCGGATATGCTCAAGGACTGCCAACAAGAAGCCACCTGTCCCTGTCGCTGGGTCGAGGATGAGCGTGTCGTCATCGGCGAGACCGTCGGGTCTGTTGAGTTCCGTTTTCAGCAGGCTATCAACGGATCTGACGATGTAGGAGATAACCTGTGGCGGTGTGTAGTAGACACCGCGATCGACGCGGCGTTGCGGATCGTATTCGGCGAGGAAGGTCTCGTAGAAGTGGATGACCGGATCTTCGAGACGGTTTCTTGCAGTAAACGCCGTGAGGAGCAGCTCGGTCGGGACGTTTCGGAGAAGCGTTGCGATGTCGTCAAGGATGTAGGTGACATTCGTCTCCAACCTCGGCGATGCGACGTGATAAAAGAGTTGTGCGAGGAACGGGTTCGAGCGTGGGAGTGCCTCTGCTGCGGTGTGGCGTGAGAAGTTGGTCGCGTTCGGAAGTGTACAACGTGCGGCGAACAACCCGTACGCGAGCGTTTGTGCGTACATATCGGCGAAATCGTCGGGTGTCAACGTCGCGATGAGGAGTTCCTTGAATGCGGTGAACATCCCGTATATCTGGCTGTTTTCGTCGGTGAGTGTCGTGGAAATCTGTGTCTGGAGTTCCCGCGTCCGTCTGGCGAGGTGTCTTGCGAGTACCTCTGGTGAGGTGATCGGAATGTGTCCGGCGTTCAGGAACTGTTCGAGTAATCGTTCTACATTTTCAGGCGAGTCTTGGATGTTTGCCGTGATACGTTGTTGTCCGTCGCGCCACAGCTGGAAATCGAGGAAATTGGTGAGGATAAAATTATCAAGGTTTTCGATGAAGCGTCGGTTCTGTTCTCTGGCGTGTCCTGTGAGGTTATCGAGGTCTCTACCGTATCTTTCCGCTTCGATGTAGCCGATGGGTAGCAGCCCTTCTGTGGCGATGAAATCGGGTCTCCCGATCTGATTGCGTCCTCTCGGTTCTTGTGTGAGTCGGACGGTGTCTCTGTCGAAACAGTCAACGAAGAGTGCTTCAAGGAACGTTTGGAGGTGTGGGAATAGTGAGAGTTCTGGGGTCGCTTCGTCTGAGGCTTGTGTCTGTTGGATGTTCTGTAGATAGCGGTCGCGGTGTGTTTGGAAGTTCATATTGGGTATTATACATTTTCTGCATTTCAGGTGCAAGCCTTTTTCCCTGTTTGGGTGTGTAAAGTTTTTGGCAGCATATTGATTTTTTTGAAAACGGACAGGTTTGTGAACATAGCACTCCGCTGGAGTGCAAGAAGGGAGCTCTCCTTTCTATTCTCACTGCGAAGCAATATTGCTCCGCTGGAGCAAAGAGTCTTTTGGAGAGGTTAGGTTCTTCTCACGCCAGAGGCGTGATATGTCTATAGTGGTTAGAGTGCTTCGACATGGTAACGCTGTTAGCATATTTACACATCCATATAGTTCAGAACGTTTGATAATCTTTAGGAAATATGCTATACTTCATTAACATAAGGAGGTCTCGTAATGGTTACCCGAGAAGAGATTCAAGCGACATGTGACGACATTGTGCGCGAATTCGCGCCGCTACAAGTGATTCTTTTCGGCTCCTATGCCTACGGCACGCCGACGGAGGATTCGGATGTAGACCTGCTCGTTGTGATGGATGTTCCGAAGTCGGAGTTTACGCGTAAGGCGATAGAGATCCGACAACGTATCTCATACCATTTTGGCCTGGATCTGTTGGTGCGTTCACCGGAAGAGATCGCCTATCGGGTCTCCTATAACGATTGGTTTCTTCGTGAGGTGACCGAAAAAGGGGAGTTGCTTCATGGTTCTGATGCAGCCTGCAATGTTAAAAATCTACAAAATACAAATTACCGAACAGGTTTTCTTAAAACCGGCGAGGACTGCATGAATCCATTGACGCAGGAGTGGATCGAGAAGGCTGAAGTCAACTATCAGACAGCAAAATTGCTCCAGCAACCTCCAGTCCAGCTTTTTGACTCTATCTGTTTTTATGTCGAGCAGTGTATAGAAAAATATCTTAAGGCATGGCTCCAAGAGGCGAACATCCGTTTTCAGAAGATTCGCGACCTCAAAGAGTTATTGGATATAATTGTACCGATACTTCCGTCTTGGCACCATTGGCAGCCTGATTTTAAGTTGATAACAGAATATGCTGTGAAATTCCGCTATCCTGGAGCTTCAGCGACAGTTGACAATATACAATACGCGATGCACATTTGTGACGAGGTGCGTCAAGCGGTTCGCACAGAACTAAAACTGAATTGATATTGAAAACGAAGCGAGCTTGGGACATATTAATCATCACGTCATCAGTAAAAAACAGATGCCTAAAAAACTTCGATCCATCATTACGCTGCTACTTATAGTGTTTCTGCTCCGACCCCTGCATGCCGCGCCGTTAAAGACGCTCTCGTTAGATTTTACGCGTGAATTGACAGAAAACGGCGAAACGGAACGTATCGCGGGTACACTTCACTATGATGTCCGAGCAACACGGGTTCTCGTTGAAGTTACGAAACCTGTCAAACAGATAATGATTGTTAAGGATAAGGTGCTGGAAATTTATTACCCTGAGCAAGAACAAGCGTTCCGTTTTATCTCCGAAGGACGGATTCCGCTGCCGTTTGTCGAATCTATTATCCAAGCGACACAAGCCGAATACGGCTTAACCGCTATCGGGTATTCTTTGGATAAGCACGATGTTGTGGACAGCGTGCTTTATACGTATTGGAAACCGCCGGAAAAGGCGAAAGAGACACTCGGTGTCGTTATCCTCGGTATGCGCGACGATCGGCTTATCTCAGCAGAGATCAAAAATCCAGCCGGATATATTATCGGTAGATCTCGTTATCAGAACCACAAAAAAATCGGTATTAACTATATTCCCATGACAGTGACTTCCAGCACTTATGGCGGGAAATCTGAAGTTCTCCAACATGAGCGGATTGTCTATAACAATCCACAGGTCAATGTAGAAACACCAAATTCAATCTTAAATTTCACGATTCCGAAGGCTGTGGAGGTAAAAGAGATCAAATGGTAAATCGTTCTGTCTATCGTCTACCTGTTCTGCTCTGTGGGTTCTGCGTATGTGTTGTTATGCTTCCGGTGCTTGCAGATGAAGCTGCCGACCTTGCGTTTATCCGTGAAGTCAACCCAATGACACCCCCGAAACCGCAGGAAACTGTCCGTTTTAATCCGCAAGAGACCTCCGAACTGAAACTCGTTGCGACGGGATTGATCCGTCTGTATCAGAAGTTCGTCTCCAGTCAAGACGGCCCGTCATGCAGTTTTTTACCGAGTTGTTCACGTTTCGGTATGGGGTGTATACAGGAGTACGGTTTTATTCGTGGGGTTCTACTTACGGCTGACAGGCTCATCCGATGCAACGGTTCACAATCGAATCATTATCATAGAGATAGCGTGACGGGTAAATATATTGACCTCGTTTTGGATTACGCTATCAAAAAATAAAGATTTTCAGACGGTAGATGTGCGCTTCGATTACACATGCAATTACCTTTGACTTTTAACGTGTGAGTAAGTATAATATAAATACTGAGGGAGGGTGTCTATTGAAAAAACAGAGAGCTACACTTTTATCAACGACTCAAGCTTGGATAAGTTTGGAGATTATCCTCCTTTTCTTTTTAGAAATCGTCTACGCGATAATCTTCTGGCGATACGAAAGTGCCAAAGATCAAGCAACTATGGAGGCAGTCATTGCAACTGCCCGGAATGTTTCTGTGTGTATACTGCCAACGATTGTTGGTATCGTCGGTATGTTTGAGATTGGAGGTGAAATTATGATTCGCTTTACACGTCTGATGCAAGATGCAATCGCCCAAGGGATCGCCCAAGGGATCGCCCAAGGGATCGCCCAAGGCAAAGCTGAAGGTAAAGCTGAAGTTTACCGAGCCTGGCATGCCGATTGGGAGAGACGACGACAGGCAGCAGCGGAGAAAGGGCTTCCTTTTGATGAACCACCACCGCCTAAACCTGAGGATATTACCGAGGATTGATGAACAATAGACAAAAACTAAAATTCGCGTTCATATTTTTCCTCAGTCCGCTCTTCCTATCTGTTGTGAGTGCCGAGACACCTCCCGATTACTATAGCCCCGAAAACGTACGTAAGTTCGCTGACTATCTATATGAACAGGGCGACTATCTCCGCGCTGTCGGTGAGTACCAACGCTATCTCTTTTATCGACCCCAAGAGAGTGAGGCGATTCATTATAGGATCGCAGTCTGTTATCGGTTCGGTGGTAAATCGGCACAAGCAATCCAAAATTTTGAAGCACTTTTGCGGAGGTATCCTGAAGGGCAATATACAAGCCGGATCTACTACCAGATCGGAGCGACCTATTTTCTCATGGATCGCTATGATCAGTCTGCTCGGTTTTTAAGTGACGCGCTGCCTCGTATCACGGATAGACGACAACATGCCGAAGCGGAGCAGCTGATCGGACTCTCTTATCTGAGGCAAAAACGGTGGTCTGATGCAGGCGAGGTTTTCAGAAAATTACAGAGGTCAGAGATAATGCGGATCAGAGAGAAGGCGGCGGTCTATAACGTTTATGCTGAGAACGGAGAGAAGCTGCCGACGCGGAGTCCTCTTTTGGCAGGGGCCCTCTCTACAATTGTACCGGGTGCTGGACGGCTCTATACCGGTCGCCTTGCTGATGCCCTGAACACGCTGTTTACTGTTGGGTTCACAGGTTGGCAGGCTTACGACGGTTTCCGTAGAGATGGACTCACATCGGTAAAAGGTTGGACACTCGGCACGCTTTGTGGTGTCTTCTATGTGGGGAACATCTACGGCTCCGTGATTTCGGCGCGTGTTTACAATCGGTACATAACGGACGAGTTTTTGGCGACGTTGTTTATAGAGCTGCCATATTAACGTGAGTTGTTATCAGTTTTCAGAAGTATTTCCCCGTCAAAGTCTGGGATCTCATGGTGTGTGGAACGTTTACCGTTGCTAACGGATATGACAGGTTCATCGAAAGTGACGGTTCTCGCTGCGCCACTACGATTATAGACTGCCCAACCCTTTTCAAACGCTCGGATAAAGAGTCCGTCTATGTCTCTGGATTGAACGGCTTTGTCTTGGATGGGTTGTCCGAGATCGGCATCCCAGAAGTCGTACCAATTGTGTAAATGGTCGGATACGGGTATGGCGTTGTCGTCGCCGAACAGTACGTAACCGTCTGAGTGCGTCAAGCTCAGCGTGGTAATCATACGCATCCATTTCAGGTTTTCTTCACTGTTCCGCTCTGCGACGCGCGTGTTTAAGTCTGCCATGTAATCCGTCACGACGCGCCACCCTTCTAAGCAGTTGATTCGCGGTTCCCGGAGATACTGTTCTGCCCAGAGGAGCGTCTTTTCCATCTGTAGAATCTGGTCGAGGTTATATCCTTTGTTGTGTTCCGACTTATAACATTCCATAAAGAGACCGTTCACGTGCGGTGCCGATTTCGGAACCTGACGCATATTCGCGTTGACGAGGATTAAGAAGTCGTCCGCCACCTGTTCCCGAATTTTACGTAAGATCGCCAACCGCGCCTCTAATTCAGCTGCGGGTGTCAGGATCGTCTCTGACCAGTCATCAACGGCGACTGGACTGGTGGCGTAATCCTCATTCCACCAATCAAGCAGGATCCCGTCAAAGAGACCGGATTTGTCGAGCGATACGGCTTGTTTGACCATCAAATCCTGCACCTCTGGGTTCGTGAAGTCTATGAGATAGCCGAGCACTTTATCGTCTTCGTCAATCTTGCCGTCGCCACTGGTATCTTCACCCCATCCGATGACCGGTTTTCCGTTGTCATCTCTGAGCCAATACGGAGAATCCGGCGGAAAATAACCGACCTCCCACCAATTTTCGACGTTCGCTTCATTTTGGCGCGACACATACCTCGCATCCCGGTATCGGATTTCGACGAGCAGTAAAAGGTTGGGATTTAAAGATAGAAGTTCCTGTTTTCTTTGGCGTGCTGTATCGAGTTGACTCGGATTCAGTGCTGTTGCTAATCCTGCGTACGGCTGTTCTTCTGATATATCCCAAACGATTCTGAGCAGCGTGTAGGGGTGTGCAAAAGCGAGATCGTGCTGTGCGAGACGGTGAAGTTCGTCGGTATCAGGTCTGTTTTCGATGCCGCTCCATGCCTGAAAGATAGAGGGGTAACGCCTCTGAGTGCCGGCTATACTTGTGTATACGCTCCCGAAAATAAGGAGGAGCATCACGGATTGAACAATCATTGCTTTCAGCATTGTGCGGAATCCCTTTCTATCGTGCAGCGTCTGCCTTCAGTTTTCCCCATGTTGTTGTCAACTTATCTTGTGGTTGGACTGCTAACACGCCTTCGATGCCTTTGTTCATCAGTTCCTTAATTTCTGCTTCGGAACGTGCGATATTGGAGATTCGGACTTCGTCCATCCGTCCCTCTAAAAAGGGGCCTGCGCCGCGTCCGAGCCATAAGACATCGTCATTCGGGGTGATATTGCCGCCGACTTTGCCTTCGCCGTCTAAGACCCCGTCAATATAAACCTTGCCTACCCCGGATTTTCCGTCGTAAGTGCCAGCGATATGCGTCCATTTTCTCAACGGCATATCTGTTTTACCCGCAACGACTGCTGCACCCCATGCGAGGGCATCTGTGGTCATTCGGAGCAAGACTTTCTTGTCGCTCCGCGGTCCCACTTTGTAGGTCGTCTCTTTCGTGGCACCTGTGCCACCGGCAGTAGACCACGCCTCCAGGTAGAGCCACATTTCTACGGTGAGTCCTTCAACCACATCTAAACTCTCGCTGTCCGGTATCTCGACAAAATCTCTGGGACCGTTCCCACCAAAGACGAGTCCGCCACCGGGGTTCCCTTCTCCCCACTTCGGCCCCATAAGGTCACCATCATTGCCGTAGTCCGAGAGGTCTTTGACGGTGTTCCCATTACCTGTCTCAAACGTGTAGAGCGCGACGGTATGTTCATCTTGTGCGAAACTCTGTAATCCGATTCCAGCTGTTAACATTACAATCAGTGCTGTGTGTATAACGTTTTTCACGGTAAAAATCTCCTTTTTGGTACGCAGAAGGTGGTTTCAAGTTTCCTGTCTTTCGTTACTGATATTTTATCATAGATATGTCTAATGTTCAATGCGTTAATAGTTGTCAGTTATCAGTTATCAGTACGCAGGTAAGAGATGCCTTACACCCATGAAAGGTTTCTCTGTAGGATCCGGTTCGGTTGCATGAAGTTTCAGAAAATATTTCGGTAATTCTATATCTTTCCCAGGCCCGGTAGGTGCGGTTTGCAACCGCACCGGACTTCGCCAAGAAATTACCGAATTAATAAATTAATCTTCATCAAACCGAACCTACCGGGCCTGGGGGGGCGAAAACAAAAGAAAAACCGAGAACTAAATCACCCTGGGATGGAATTGTTCTTGCGTTATTTTCTTTTTCCGTTATACTGATGCTATAAAAAACACAACAGACTCGAATAAAATAAGGGTTTAAGATGCAAAATTTATTACAACAAGACGATTGGTTGGTTCAGCCGTTTTCTCAGGCTGCCTCAGTGGTAGAGGCGGATAATCGGCTTATTCTCGATAATGGTCTCATCCGTCGGACATTCGTTGCTTCGCCTAATTTCGCAACCGTCGGTTTTTCCAACCAAATTACCGATAGCAGTCTGCTGCGTGGTGTCAAACCAGAGGCATTGCTTACGGTTAATGGCGACAAATACGCGGTCGGTGGTTTGATAGGGCAGCCCGATTACGCCTATCTCGATTCGGATTGGATTGCCGACTTGACCAATGACGAGAACGCATTCCAATTTCGTGAATACCGAGTTGGGAAACCTGAAGCACCTTATCCGTGGGTGCACAATCGACCTGCGACATCGTCGATCTATCCGCCGGAGGGTGTGAAATTGACAGTTGTGTTCTCGCCGCCACCCTCCGTTGACGGTCTCGAAGTTCGTTTGCATTATGAACTCTACCGAGGCATTCCTGTGCTGTCGAAATGGGTCACGCTTCACAACGATGGACAAAAACCGGTTCACATTGATGCCTTAAGTTGTGAAGTCCTTGCGGTCAACGAGCAGGAGAAGCATCGGTTGCATGTTGAGAGCGATTATGCTTTCAGTCGTATGGAGACGACACAGTGGGGACCCGATGCCGATTACCTGACGCAGGTCGATTATCACTATCAAATGCCGTTGCTGATGACGAGCCACTATCCACTCGGTCCTGGGGTCTCTCTCCAACCGGGGGAGCGTTTCCAGAGTTTTCGTACCTTTGAGATTCTGCATGACAGTGACGACCGTGAGCGACAAGGACTCGCATGCCGCAAGATGTATCGCACGCTTGCGCCACAGGTTACGGAGAACCCGATCCTGATGCATGTTAGGAGTGCCGACCCGGATGCTGTCCGTTTAGCAATTGACCAGTGCGCCGAAGTCGGATTTGAGATGGTGATTATGACCTTCGGGAGCGGGTTCAATATTGAGAGCGAAGACCCGGAATATATCGCCGAAATGAAGGCATTGGCAGATTATGCACACGACAAAGGCGTTCAACTCGGTGGTTATACGCTGATGTGTGCTTCGCGGGGTGTTGGTGACGACTTCAACTGTATCGATCCAGAGACCGGGGAACCCGGAAGCCGATTTGGGCAGAGTGCCTGTCTTGCAAGTGGTTGGGCAGACGGTTATTCCCGGCGCGTCCTGAATTTTATGGATGCAACCGATATGGACATCATAGAGACGGATGGTCCTTATCACGGTGATGTCTGTGCCTCAACGACGCACAAATACCATAACGGCTTGGCGGATTCACAGTTGCGTCAGTGGGAAGCGTGCGTCCGTTTTTACCACGAATGCCGGGCGCGTGGGATCTATATCAATTCGCCAGATCAGTATTATCTCAACGGTTCAAATAAATGCGGTATGGGGTATCGCGAAACGAATTTCAGCTTGCCTCGCGAGCGACAAATCCTCATCTCTCGGCAGAATATCTACGATGCAACCTATCAGAAGACACCGAGTATGGGGTGGATGTTTGTTCCGTTGGTAGAATATCACGGTGGCGGCGCAGCAGCGACTTTTGAACCGTTGTGTGACCACCTTGAAGATTACGAATCGCATCTGGCGCAGAATTTTGGGAGCGGTGTGATGGCGTGCTATCGCGGCCCCCGGCTTTTTGATACTGAACAGACGAAAGCCGTCGTTAAGAAATGGGTTGATTTCTACAACAGGTATCGCCTGATACTGAATTCTGACTTGATTCATGTGCGTCGCCCAGATGGGCGTTCTATTGATTGTATGCTCCACGCCAACGCACAAATCAACCCTTGTGGACTCGCGATGCTCTATAATCCGACCCGGACGGTGCAACAGATGACCCTGAAATTACCGCTCTATTATACCGGATTGTCTGACGCTGCTTATATCCGTGAAGGTGAAGCGGAACCGAAACGGTATGAAATCGACCGGAATTACAACGTCGAAATCCCCGTTGAGATGGCACCGAAGAGCGTTAGTTACCTCGTGATTGAGCCGGAAGTTTGATCCTTCTTCAAGGCGTTTTCATCTTTTTTGAACAAATTCACGGCTTATCTGCCTAACTTAACAGATGCAGTTTGGACGCGTAAGTTCTAATAAAAATTTATAAGCTTATGGTGAGGAAAACAGATGAAACGGAAATATCTTATCGGGGCATTTTTTGCGTGTGTGCTGGCGTTTTCGATGATAGTTGTGCTAAACACTTGGACACAGGGCAAGCTTTCAGTAGACGAAAAACGATTTGATTTTGATCTGAACGGTGAACTGAGTGCCGAAGAACAGGGGCTCATGTTTAGAGTGATGCGGCTTGAAGCCGAACGAGGGAACAAGTTCAGCGAAAGCGAAATCCGTCAAATGCGTAGTGGGCAGCGAGACCGATCTCGGAGAAGAGGTGGCTTTGGTCGAGGCGGACGCGGTTCGAGAGAGCCTTCAGGGCCGCGACTGAATCCAGAACAAGTCAAGTTCAGAGACGGTGCTGCCACGATCCCTGACCGGGAGACCTTCGAGAAACTGTCGTATCAAGGGACAGAAGTACGTATTGATACCCAACTTATTGGCATCGAATTTGTAAAATTTCAGATTGAGAATACACATACAGAGAACCCGCAACTTTACTTTATGAACACGGAGACGCACCGTTCTCACGGCAGTTTCATGGACGCTGCAGGTTTGGGAAGAAGCCAAGGACAGATGCGCGGTGTGCTGAGCTATCGCCCACTTTTCACGGCTCCGAACGGTGAACCGGGTGTTTATACTTTCGAGTTTAACCCGAACGATGCTTTCCCGTTTGAAGAAATCAAAATGGCGCACGATCTACTCGTATCCAAGATGCCGATCCTGAAAGGCAGACTCGGCTATTGCCCGTTGTGGGGCGCGATCGGGATTTATGAACGCGAGAAAGCACGCTATGAGGTAGCGGAATTTCCGGTCTATTTTGAGGACGATCTTTACGCGAATATCGGTTACCTTCCGCTGAATCAAGCGGAGTCGTTCGGCCTGTTGCGTGTACTGGAACTCGATGAGCGTCCCACGCCACGCGACATCGTTATCTGTCCGACTTTGCCGAACGAGATGCCGCGGGTCGCAGGTGTTATCACCGGTGTTCGGCAGACACCGCTTTCGCACGTCAACCTCCGCGCGATTCAGGACAAAGTGCCAAACGCTTTCATCACTAAAGCGTGGGAAAACGCATCCATCGCGCCGCTCATCGGCAAATACGTCTATTATAAGGTGAACGCCGACGGCTTTGAAATTAGGGAAGCGACGCTTAAAGAGGTGGAGACGCACTTCGCCGATCTGCGTCCATCAGAAACACAGAAACCGAAACGAGACCTCTCTCTAACAAATATCCTACCGCTTGATGACATCGGGTTTTCGGATGCGTCACGCTTCGGTGTGAAGACAGCGAACCTCGCAACACTGCACGCATTCGGGTTTCCTGAAGGAACGGTGCCGGATGGGTTCGGTGTTCCGTTCTATTTTTACGATGAATTCATGAAGCACAACGGGTTCTATGCGAAGGTTGAAGCGTTACTGGAGGATCCCGAATTTCAGAGTGATTACGACATAAAAGCAGATGCCTTGAAAAAGTTAAGAGACAAAATTAAAGAAGGTGAAATGCCGGACTGGATGTTGGATGCACTTGCGAAGCTGCACAAGGCATTCCCAGAAGGGACAAGCCTTCGCTGCCGCTCAAGCACGAACAACGAAGACCTCCCCGGTTTCAGCGGTGCCGGTCTATACGACTCCTATACACACCATCCCAACGAAGGACACCTCTCGAAGTCAATCAAGCAGGTATTTGCAAGTCTCTGGAACTTCCGCGCTTTTGAGGCGCGTGATTTCTATCGGATTGACCCTCTATCGGCTGCGATGGGCGTACTTGTTCATCCGAATTTTGAGAACGAATTGGCGAACGGTGTGGCAGTCAGTAACGATGTCGTCTATCAGACGATCGGCAATCACTATCTCAACACGCAAGTCGGTGAAGACCTCGTGACGAACCCTGAAGGGCAGTCTATTCCAGAGGAGATTCTGTTGGATTGGTGGGATAGCACTGATTATCGGGTCGTGACGCTGTCTAATCGGACGACGGACGGTGGACGGATTCTGTCGGATGCCTATCTGCGTCAACTCAACAGTTATCTCGGCATCATCCACAACAGGTTCAGTCAATTGTATGGTCCTATTGGACAGACGAGAGATTTTGCGATGGAGATTGAGTTCAAGATTACGAGCGAAGGGAGGCTTGCAATCAAGCAGGCGCGACCGTGGGGACAGTGAGCCGTTCAATTAATTGTGGGTGTTTCATGTTTTGTACCACAATCTGTTAGATTGTGGCGTTTATAGCACAAATTATTGGCATGCGCGCTTCGCAGCACGCATGCTTCCGTTTAGTGATATATGTCAATCGGTTTTGAGTTTTCCCCACGTCACCGTGAGTTTATCTGCTGGGTCTACGGCAAGGATTGCGTCAAAGCCGGAATTCATAAACTCCTGAATCTCCGCTTGAGATTTCACCTCGTTAGAAACCCAGATTTCGTCCATACCGCCAACGAAATGAGAAGAGCCAGATGTTCTTCGGTATCCGATGTCGAGGCTCGGTTCACCTGAAACGTCGATGACCCCGCCACCTGCGATTGGACCGCCGTCGTCTTCTTCACCGTTGACATAGATAATCGCCTCTTTGCCATCCCATGTTGCGGCGACGTGGCTCCATTCACCTTCAGCGATTGTCGTTTGCCCGATAAAGTCTTTGACGTGATATGTCGTCCAAACGAGCTTTTTGGAACCGTGGAATCCGAATTTCCAGCCGGATCCGCCGTCCATCTCTACGATATTCTGCCAACCGGTAATGCCATCGGGGTTAACCCACGCACCTACGCTCATCGGATCGGTGAGTTCTTTCAAAGGTCCGGCATTTTCGATTGTGATAAACGTCGCGCCATCAAATTCAAACGCCTTGCCAAACTCGCCATCAATCCAAGACGCTTTTCCATCAACAGCCCCATCGTTTCCATTGCCTGAGAGATCGGTGAGTGTATCTCCATTTCCATCGTCAAATGTAGCGAGGAACACAATATCTTCCGAAAGTTCCGCGTATACACTTCCGGCACATATTGTTAAGATTAGAAGTGAATAAATTAGGGTTCGCATTTTTGGCTCCTTATTTGGTGATTTGTCAGTGGAAAAAATACTGACTGTAACGCAATCGTGATGTCAACATTAGTGATATATGACCGTTTCTGAAGGTCACAAACTAAAATTTTATGCTACATATTCCACTCTGATTCAAAGCGTTCCAAATATTTCGACGGTTGTTAATGATGGCAAATTCGGCAAAAATTGTCAATCAAAATATTGTACAGGACTTACGCAATTTTTGACTGTAGAGGGTTGTGTTAGATGAAATTTTTCGGAAAACACAGCGTTCTGGTGTCACAATCTAACAGATTGTGGTACAAAAGAGCATCCTGCGTAAGTCCTATTGTACAAGTGTTAATTCGTTTTCTTAATTTCTCCCCAGATTGTAAGAAATTTATCCAGTGCTGCTACGCTTAGCGTGCTTGGTGCGAATTGCTCAACAGTTGGAAGAATTGCGGGACCCAATCCTTCGGCAACACCGCCAACAGCATAGATTTTATTTTTTATGCTACCAACACCAAGAAAAACGCGGGCTGTTGGCATTTCTGGACTGTCTGTCCATGTATCGCTATCCGGGTCATATACTTCAACAGTTGTTAGACCGGGCCCTTGCACAACGGATGTCCCGCCAACGGCATAAATCTTTCCATCCACCACACCGAGAGCCAAAGCAGTTCGCGGGGTCGGCATATCTGTTTTCTCTGTCCATGCATCTGAACTCGGATCGTATTCTTGAACCGTTTCAAGCACGGGGCCTTGCACAGCCGGTGTCCCGCCGATCAGATATATTTTCCCATTAATGCTCACGGCTGCCATTCCTGAAACCGGTGTTGGCATATCTGCCTTTTGGGTCCAGGTGTCGGTTGTCGGGTCATATTCTTCAACGGTAGGCAATACGGGACCGACATTTTGCGCGACACCACCAATAGCATAGATTTTACCGTCTACGGCAGTTGCCGTAAAAAAGGAGCGGGGTGTCGGCATATCTGCCTTTTGGGTCCAGGTGTCGGTTGTCGGGTCATATTCTTCAACGCTTCCGAGTGCTGGTGCTTGCGAGCTCCACCCGCCGATGGCATAGATTTTTCCATCAACGACGCAGGTTACAACCCCCGCGCGGGCTGCTGGCAGACTCGCTTTCTGAACCCATTTGTCCGTATCCGGATCATACGCATTAACAAAGTCAACAGGTTCAGCGAGCATACCGCCTATAGTATAAAGTTGATTCTCAGCAGTGGCTACAGCAAAAAACAGTCTTGGAATCGGCATATCCGCCTTTTGAGTCCAATCTTCAGCTGTAGCATCAGGTAGTAAATAGAAGGTGAATAGGACAGCGAATAGCCAGCCTGAATTAAAAAATATGGATTTGTTCGATTTCATCATAAATTTTCTTTTCATTTAAGAATCTCTTTCTCCAGTTTGGAAAATTTTAAGGGTTCCACCAGTAGGTAATTTTTCCGACGATGGTCCAGTCAAGGAGTTCAACACCACCGGCACGGGTATCGTAATTTTGGTTGAAGACAAGATAAAAATCGCTGCCGGGGCGGTAGATGTAATTGACAAGGAAGTTGGCAGCGAGTACATCCCTATCAGTGCTCCATTGTGCAAACAGTTTTGTGAAAAGTGTTGTTGAGAACGAATAACCGATACGTCCACCGACGACGTTGGCATCGAATTCGGTTTCAGGGAACGCAATGCGGTTAAATTCGATGAACGGTTCTATGCTGAATTTCGCGCTCGGCCTGAAGGTCGCGTCTAACAGCAATCCGCTTCGACTCCCGTGATAAAATTGTCCGAGTTCCAAGCGTACCTCCCCGAAAATCATCCGACTGCTGCTGCTCCGAATAGAGGCTTGAAACGCAGTAAAGTTGTACGCACCGGTTGGAATTTCCTCACCTTCAAGTATGAACGCCTCCTCGAGGTTTTCCCTTGTATTCTTGAGTTGGAAACCGATACTGTCACCTGCTTCAAATGAGAATTCCGTGTCAAAAGTTATATCTTGGGTTTCCAATTCGTTTTCTCGTGTCAGAACGAGGTCAATCTCAGGTCCGATTCGGATCTCACGAATACCGAACTTTCGTGGCCACGGCGTATATTGCGCAAAACCTTGGATGCGTCGGACACCTTTCCGTAGAACGAACCCGACTTCTGGGTTGAAATCTTCGCCGATGTCTGTGTATGAACCATCAAGTTGGAAGAGATTTGTTCGCCAATTCGCGCCAAAGTAGAAAGCGTTGCTTTTTGGCGTAGCTTGCAAGCCAAAACTTGTTGTAGAAATGTCTGAGAGATCCGTTTCAAAGGTCCGCGACCAGAGTCCTTTGACATCAATCTCTCGCGTCGGACGATATGAAAAGTCGAGTCCTGCTGTTCGGTTGTAGGCATCGGCATCTTGTTTGTTAACAAAGATGCCTCCGACCGTTGATCCGGCTAAGATATCTCGGTTCACACGTACCACAGAATAATTCGTGCGGGGTTCACGAAACATTTCCGCTTCAGGGGTGCCGGTCTCGTCATCTTCAAATGTGTTTGTCAACACGTTGAGGATCCCTATCCCGTAAGGTCCGATTTTTCCAGTCATTTTTCCGCCGCCGAGGATAGGGATGGCGCGTCCTGCCGATAGTCCGATTTGACGGCTATAAAAGAGCAGTATCGGTGGTGGTCTGCCGGGTCCCCCACCTGGGATACCGACATCAAAGATACTGGCACCTTCCAAAAAGAACGGACGCTGCTCCGGGAAAAAGAGGCTGAAACGCGTAAGATTCACCTGTTCTTGGTCTGCCTCCACTTGTGCGAAGTCGGTGTTAAAAGTTAGGTCAGCCGTTAGGTTCGGTGTTACGCCATATTTCAGATCCAATCCGGCTTCAAATACACCTTCAGTGCCGTTCTCGACTTCAGAGGTGTAGCTTGCGCCCGGCAACAAATATGGGAGTAACTCAAGGTTTCTTGAGGGTGATATGCCTTCTAATCCTTCAAGTGTCCCGAAGTATTCCGTGCGGTATTTTCCGAGCGGTCCGTAAGTTTTCGGGGCGGCGTGCCATGCACCGATCTCATTTTTCCGTGCGATTTCGCGCCCGAAGTTTATTCCCCAATCCATGGTATCGCTGCGTTCAAAGCGGAGTTGATTGAACGGAATCGCGATCTCTACTGTCCAGTTGTCTTCGTTGATTTTACAACGGCATTCCCAGACGATATCCCAACTTCCGTTTCGCGTGCTGCCGCTGTCTGAGACGGCTGCGTCCTCCATTCCGCCCATCGGTGTGAAGCGGAAGAAAACGGCGTTTCGTCTGTCGTTATAGGTATCCAGTAGGAGGAATCCGTAGTCGTTGGAGCGCAAACCAGGGGAGTCCCGACGCATATCGTTCGCAACGATTTTGTCCATCTCATCATAGAATATAAATCCGAAGTACAGTTTTTTATCATCGTACATAATCCGTACTTCAGATGGCTCTGTTACGGGTTCGCCTTCGTCGGGTTGGATTTGGTATAACTCCCGGATCGGTTCAACATTTTGCCACGCCGGTTCGTCAAGCACGCCATCAACCCTGATTTCTTCGGAGATACGTTGTGCCGACATACGTGGCGACTCGCGCTCGGTCTGTGCTTCGGCAATGATCGGAACGAATAGCGAAGCTATGCAGAGCAGGATCAAAACTGTTGTCCATCGCGGAGGTTTCTGAAATTGAACGTTAATAGTGAAGTTTAACATTATAGCGGGGTACCTCCTTTTTGGTAGGTTTGTATGACAGGCGTTGTTGTCTGAAGGTGTCAATTAAATTTAGAACCGCACACGGACGATGTGATTTCTCGGTTTGTCAATACATCCGTATGCGGAAATAATAGCACAATCCGAGAATTATGCCAATATTTCTTGTCAGGTTAGCGACGATAGATGCTGACTTCCATTCCGTCTCGCCTTCCAGATCGCCTACGGCTTTCAAACCAGTGTGTTTCGGAGTCATAGTTCGTGCGGACGTGTTCGAGATATTCCGCCATCTGGTCTGCCCTACCGACATTATCAGCGACAATTGTGGCAGGATTGGTTAGCTGGGACTCGATTGCCCGGAAACAGGCGTAATAACCGTCTTTGTTATTATCAAGGAACAGAAAATCAACGGGTTCTTGAATTGTTTTAAGGACTTCAGCGGCATCACCGATGCGTGAATCAACGAGGTCTGCGACACCGGTGCTCTCAAAATTTGCGCGTGCGCGTTCTGCATTCGCCGCCTCTATCTCCACTGTGATCAAACGTCCGCTGCCTAAGGTTTTTAGCACCCGTAGAATCCATAACCCGGAATAACCGATGGCAGTCCCGCATTCTACAACCAGAGATGGTTTTGCTTTTTCGACGCAACTGGCGAGCAATTTCGCCTTGTCAGGTCCAAGCATCGGCACACGTTCTGCGCGGCACTGTTCCTCGACTTCTGCTAAGACTTGTTCAAACATGATAGGTCTCCATTTTTATTTTTTATTATGAGAGTCAAACAATTCATCAATCACATCGTGATGATCTGTGGAGGCGTAGTGTTCTTGTAACGTTTTTAGACCGCGATTGAAGGCAAAGATGCCGTAGTCGTTCCCATTTGGAGATCGGGTAATTGTGTGGATATGATCAAGATTACTGCCGCCTTCGTGGTTAAATTCAATCCAGACTGCAGGATTGAAAACACGGTAGTAGATCGGATCATTGGTGGTGGTGCCACCCATCCAAACGAAATAGGTATCGTCGAATCCAGCATCAATATCCGCCATCCAGACATCTGCAAACTCGGTCTCCAGATTGTAGACGTAAGTCTTGATAAGATTCCGAAGGTTCCCTCTTTGGGTCGCGTTCATCTCTGATGCCTTCAAGCCGACCCCTACAAATTCGGAATAATCGTGATTCAGGAATGGATCGGTTGATCTGCCAGGCCCGACTTGGAGCCGACGACGACCGGTTTGAATTGCTTTTGTTCTCTGGTTCTCATTGAGACTGTTGAGTAAAGCGAAGGCGTTTCCGATTTCAGCTTCGAGCACTTCGGTACCGTTGACAGTTGCAGGTCGAGTGCCGATGAAGGCAGGGACAATAAAGACGGCATCGCCGTGTACCAAAAAATTGAGTGCCAAGTGATGACCGTCCAGCTGGAAACCCCATGAACCGTCTGTCTCTGGATTACCAAATAGAGCGATGTAATAGGGGTTTGATGCCCAGGAACTGGGGTTAATGTTGCTGATATGTGTTTCAGTCCCTTTTGTAATGAGAGAGACTTTCCTATAGCCATCTTCACTCAAGAATAGGCTCAAAACTTCATAGAAGCGCGTCAACTGATCTGTGGTTAAGGCATCGAAGCGAATACCCCCGCGATCATCGTTCCTACCGGGGGGTGTGTTCGTCCATGAATAAGACTCTTTGTGTCCGAGTGGGAAAGAGGCATCGGCAAGGCGTTCGCTGTTCAACGATGTCCGAAAACTTTTCATCGCACTTGCCAAAGCGACAATAGAGGGTTTTGTAGAAATCTCGGCAATCCCCTCTGTTGTTTTTTCCGTTTCAACGCTCTGAGCATCAAGCACGGTGAGTGTCAGTGCTATGATACACGCTATTAACATGACAATAAAGATGATTAGAATTTTACGTAGCATGAAGATATTCCCAATTTTGTTATACCGTCTGAATTTTAAGATAGGTTTGTAGTTGTGTGATTTATCGTCCAAGAGAAATATACGACGAGCAATGAGACAGCTATGTGATGGAAAAGCCAAGGCGAAAGCAACTTCGCCTTGGCCGTTGAAATATAGCAAC
>JAJEEK010000031.1 GCA_022821065.1 Candidatus Poribacteria bacterium | reverse complement strand
GTTCGACAGGCGTATAAATCTTGATCGGTTCTTCGGGAAGGTCTGTGCGTAGGAAATAAACACTCACAACACCACAGATGAGAAGAACAAAAATACATATAAAAAGGCGCTTGGATAATAGGTTGTTCAACATCTCTTATTTTCCTTTCGGTGAGGACAACCCCGATCAGATGTCGGGATTAAGGCTTTGGTGCGTTCTCCGCTTCGTATGGACAAGTAGGAGCAGGATACGGACAAACTTGATCGCGGGGGCCTCGGGGCATTCTTGGGTACGTGTAAACAAACAGACGATTGCACCCACACTTATCAGCAGCACAACCGGCAACAAACGCTTGCGTCGTTTCCATACAGAGAAAATCAATACCATAACCTATTAAAACCCAAACAGGGTATGTTTTCAAGACATATTCAGGGATGCTGAACCTGTAAAGGAAACAGGTGAGAAGATAATAGCAACTCCTCATAGATGCCTCTGTTGCTATTTCGGGCAAGCGTCGAAACGGATGCCATCACACACCTCGCCTCACTCAAATAGATAAAGCGTAAACTCATCCGGATATTCCGCCGCAAACCATTTTTTGGCTCTTTTCGTCCTCAATTCACCCGAATCTTCACAGCATTCACCGAGATACCCAACGTCTCGGCTATCTCTTCCAGCGTTATGTCGGGATCGTCAAGTTTCAAGCGGAACACCTCACGCTCCGATTTAGGCAGCCGAGACACTAAACTGTGAACGATTTCATGAGGATTAAAAAAATAATTCGGTAATCTTTTGATAAAATCCGTGCGGTTAGAAACCGCACCTACCGGTCCTAGGGAAAATTGGAATTACCGATTTAAATAATTAAACTTCATCCAATCGTTCTTGGGCGACGATAAACGCTTCCGGTTCCTGATATGCGGGTGCAGCGGGGATGACTCGCGGCACCCCAAGGGCATTCACAGGCACTTTATCAAGCGACTCGTGGATTCCGCGCTTATTTCTCTTTCTGAAATATTTCGCTAAATGACCGCGCGCGATCTCGTAAAACCACCCGCGAATGTCGGCTATCAGCAAGAGGTACAACAATGAACGCGCCAGCAATCCAAAAACCGCTGGCGCGTCACTTGAAAAGGGCCGACTCTGTCTCTCATCAGAGATTAGAGCCAATGCCAATTGTCAGGCTCGCCGGGGCGAACGCAGGCACTCGGACCATTCTGACACGGTGTCAGGGTCGCACCGCACCCAGAACGTTTACACGTCTTGGAATCCGTATGACGATACGCGTATTCTGAACACGTCCAACAACCATTACCACAACCGTTGCTACACAATGGCACATGGTGTGCCGTCCGTGAGGATGCCCCCGAACAACCCGTGTAACCCGCGCCACCACAAGCTACCGTCGTCGGCGCAGCGGGCGGTACGGAATCCCCGGGGTTCCCAGAATCATCATTATCGGTAGGCGAACTCGGATACGAATGACTATGTGAGGCACACCTATAATATGTTCCAGAAGCGCAAGACACACCGTTCTCTGGCGGACATGAGACGCTTTGCGTATGATACAACGAAGCAGAACACAAACGACCCAGATGCTCACCACACGGCAACATCTTGCGATGATGACGCCGTGTCTCCGATGTGGATGGCTCCGAACAGACATAATACAGATGAGTCCGACATGGAAATACAGTCTCACGATGCGAAAGCGATTCGTTTGATGGATAGGTGTGACCACACGCACCGGTAATAGAAGCGTAGGTGTGCGTATGTGAACACAGATAGAAGTTCGTCGAAAGGCAATCGGTATCCGTCGAACAACTCGCCTGTAATGAATGATCCCCACTCGTGGAGATGGTATGAACACCACACGCATGCAGTGCCACACTATTACCAGGGTTATCCGCGTTCACCGGGTTCGTGGTTGTTTGGGTGTTACCGTTGCCATTATTAGTGTTGCCATTTTCAACAGCACTATCCGTGCCTTGCGGAGGCAAAGAAAATTCCGGGACTGGCGGGATCGGATTCGACGGCGGCCATCCGGTACCGCGCCAGTCCGCATGAACGTGCTCCGTACTGGTATACTTGAATTCTTCTTGAGAACCTGCCGCTTGAGCAGCAATTATCATTTTATCTTGGTCGCCGTAGCTACCATCATCATCAATGTCAAAACCTCTGCCTCTGATGTCAAGGGCGAGACCGTATTGATGCAGACCGTGAAAGGTATCTGTCGCACGTCTCGTTGTTTCACGCGCATGGTGGTCGTTGTGATGCGGGTTACGGAAAGCACTCATCACCTTAAGATCGGATTGTGTGAGTTGCGTCTTGTTTTTACGATAGAGTTTATTCGCCTCATCTTTCCAATCCCTGTGTTTGTCTTTCAAGTTCTCGTAGAGCATTACATCATAGTGTCCGAAGTCGTAGAAAACTTTACCAAAATTGTTAAAATCACCATCAACATCCTTTATCGAACCGCGAGGTGGGATTTTTCGCGTCAAATCCAAGTATTCTTGACGCAATTGATCCTTTTCGTCTTGCACCAGCCGAAGCACCAACGGCGTAATTGCTTGACCGGAATACGTCTTGGCTTTGAATGTTACCGTGATTTTCATATTCTCGCCACTGCGATGTTTCGGACTACGAGAGCGACGATTCGCATCATTCGCAGAACAGGACGCAGAAATCGTATAATGGGTTCTATCGTTATACTTCGGCAGCGAAAACTTTGCTAATACATTGAATGACGTGCGCCCCGATAACTTTGACGGATGCAAACCCGACCAACTCGTACCAGGTGCCTCTGCCTCCGCCCAACCCTTTCTCAGATCACTAAACTCCCATTCAACTGTGCTTGGGTCAATCGGAGAGGCACTACCGCGTGGCAGCGTCCCGCCCTTATAACCAACGGAAACGCTGACCCAACACTCCGTCTCTGATATCGTGATAAACGACTTTTGGACTTTACTGCTGGTGTCCGTCCCCATAGGACTCCGACCCACACGCCACGATCGAAATGCCATCTCGGGCACACTACCAGAGCCCGATCTCGTGGTCGTCGCTGAAAAGACGGGAAATTGAAAAAAAGAAAATAAACATAAAAAAACAACGATTTTCTTTAACATCTTATACCTCCTATTGCCGCAGTTTAGCAAGGGCTTCTCTGGTAAAATATTTCGCGCCTGGATCAGAACCTTCCGACATTAGGATTGCCTCTAACTTCGGAATGATAATGTGGTCAATAATATCGCCAAGATCACCAGGATATTCTATAGCAATACGTGCTAAAACCTCCGCTGCCGTTCCAGCTCTTACATACTCCTCACTCAAGAACAAGAGTGTGTAAGGGACAGCCGGAGGACCAATTTTGACTAACGCATCTTCCGCATATCTGCTACCAAAACTTCCATCACATATATTCGAGATCAAGACTTCTGCAGCGCGTGGATCATTCTCTGCAATAAGTTCTCTCACTAAAGTAGTGACTTCTTCACCATGGTCTTCGTCCACTAACACCGGTGGTGGCATCAACTGCGCGATGAGTTCAGTCGCACGCTCGGAATGAACCCCGCCCCACGCATACGGATTGTTTTTGATGTATTCAAGCCGTTTATACGCCGCTTCCACGGGATCATCGTTCGGATCAACGGGCGGGAAATC
>JAJEEK010000033.1 GCA_022821065.1 Candidatus Poribacteria bacterium | reverse complement strand
TCTCACATACGCAAAAAATTCATCCAGAGTTTTGAATTTCGCACTCAGTTCTGCTTTGATGCGATAGCATTCTTCAAGAATGGGATCCGTATATGTTTCAGGGTCAAACTCTGGATGTTTTTCAGGAACTTCTTTCATCTGGATGTCCTCCATTAATGCTATAGGTGTGCAAATGGTTATGGGTTGAAATCCTGCCTCTCGGCAAACCTGATTGATATGTTCACGTTTGCGTTCATTTACAATATGCTTGTGGTTCCAGGATACCAAATATTCAACGCTGTGTACCGTCGCAATAGCGATATGTTGGGCATCAAATACAGAACCTCGTGGGACTGCACCGGAATCAAGCAGTTTTCCCACAAGCATATTCATATCAGGTGAAACTTCCAATATCGTTAGCGAAGATACTACATCAAGTCGTTGCTGTGCTGCTGTTGGATCGCCCTGTCTAATCTCGTCGCGAACTATGGGTGAAATAACAAACTCAAACCTATCGGCATAATCTTGCCACAGTCTCCGACTTGCTTCCTGCCGGGATGCTAAGATCGGATTGCTACTGGGTCTCGCTACCAAGTAGCTAACAACGGTTGACTCAATATAGACGCTCGGTTTTGTTGTTGTATATTTTAGCACGAAATACTGCTTCTTTCAAATCAAACTTCTGACATAGTAAAAGCATAGAAGAATGGCAGATTAGAGAGATTCCTCTTCCATTCTTCCACCCCTGAATTAAGATCGCATTACGTCAAAGCATCTTCCCCATCGGTCAACCACGCCACATCGAACTTTGCAAACGACAATGTTTCGTAGGCACTACTCTCGCCGCGTTCGTAGAGACAACATATATTCATATCCGAATCAATACAGAGATCCGAATACGCAGCGGGACCAGCATGCAAAACTTTGCCACTGCTCCAAGTTTGGCACTCGTCATAACTGATGCGGATCGTCATCCGTTCACGACTCTCACTGGCGGGATTGGAGAACAGGATACGGTTCTTGTCGTGTTGATTCGCGTCCGTATAGCGCACCATACTCGCCTGACAGATCGGTTCGATGAGGTCTTCCTCGTAACTGAATTCCGTGAATGTATCCCCGCCGTTGCTGCTCCGCGCATAAGCACGGCGTTTCGGTGCGACGTAGTTCCGACAGTTGAAATAGAGTTCACCGTCCACCGTTTCAACGACAACCGATTCGTTCGTACCGGGTTGCGCTTTGCCACCGATTTTCCATGTCTCGCCGTGATCGTCGCTGACAATCAGGTGCGAGTAGCCGTATTCGGCATAGTTCCGACTGTTTCCAAGCACATGGTCGCACGGGATGACCAATCTGCCGCTTGCAAGTTGAATCCCGTGACAGGGACCGGTTGCATACCACGTCCAATCTTCATTTTTCGTTGTGGCAGTGATTTCTTTTGGTTCTGCCCAGGTTTCGCCGTCGTCGGTACTGGCGGTTACCCAGACGGTGCGGGGTGCTTCGCCTGCGACAATCTTCCCTTCCGCGCCGTCAGCGAGGTTCTTGCAAAAAACGAGCCAGATGGTGCCTGTATCGCGATCAACCACGGGTGCAGGGTTGCCGTCTGTATCGGTGCCTGTGGAGACAGCGATTTGCATGGGTTCCCAACTTTCACCGTTATCAAGGCTCCGTTTCAGGACAATATCAATATCGCCTGAGTCACCACCACTGTGTCGCCTCCCTTCACAGAAGGCTAAGAGTGTTCCTTTGTTTGATCGGACAAGCGCGGGGATTCGGAAGGTGTGGTACCCTTCGGTCCCTGCAGTGAAAAGGGGTGCCTCTGTTTTATACATAACTTGTAACCTCCTATAGACGCGATTTCTTCAATATTATTGTTATGTCCAGTTTCGAGTTGGGGTATTTATAACGCAAGTTGCCACCTATTTATAGACATAGCACTCCTACGGAGTGCGGTCGCTTAAATACACCGTTTCTATAGATATATCACCCCTACGGGGTGAGGAAGGGTTTGAAAAATCTCCGTTTCTTTCAAAATTTGTTATTTTGACTATAGGTGCTTCTGTTAGATGAAAGTTTTTGGAATACACAGCGTTATAGTGCCACAAACTGGAAAGTCTGTGCTACAAAAGAGCAACAGGCGTAGGTCGTAATTAAACACAGGGCTTACGCAATTTGGGATGTAGGTGCTTCTGTTAGGTGCGAGTTTTCGGTAAACACAGCGTTATAGAGCCACAGGCTAACAGCCTATGGTACAAAGAGCCACAGGCTAACAGCCTATGGTACAAAAGAGCAACTTGAGTAAGTAAAAATTAAAAGCGTTTGAGACGTGCCCAAGTCGTTGTGAGTTTTCTGGTCGGTTGGACAGGTGCTGGGTCGTCCATTACAAATTCGTCGGGTTCTTTCTGATGGCCAGAGAGTCGGAGTCCGTCAACGACACAATTTGTCGGAAAATTCGGTGAAGGCGGTGAGGCGTTGTTAATCTCGAAGGTTTCAGCGAATACAGTTGGTCCCTCTGTGAAGCCATCTTCACCTGCGAGTTCGCCATCCAAATAGAGTTTTAGACCGTCGGGTCCCCATGTGCCTGCCATGTGGTGATGCTCACCCTTTTTCCAGTTAAGTTTTTCGCTACTGGCGTTATGCCATGAATTCGCGCTTTTAATCCGCATCTGTGCGATCCCGCCGTTGTTGAATTGTAGGAACACTGCGTCGGTGCCGCGTTTGTAAGTCATGAACGCAAAGAGTTCACCGGTGATGGTGCTGGTATCCAATCCCATCGTTATCCACAATTCGACGGTGCCTTCGTCGAGGTTAACGAAGCGGTCTTCCACGGGGAAGTGGATGACATCGCCAGCCTCTTTACTGACGAAACCGTTGCCGAATTTACCGGGTTCAAAGCTCCCGCCGTCAACGGTACCGCCCTCTTTTTCGACTTCCGCTTGGCTCTCTAACGCCGAAAAGAAGGTTTCCTCTGCTGTGGCAACAGAGATAGAGAGCAATGTAATTGCTAAAAGACATAAGATTTTCATGATAGGTTCTCCTATTTTCCGTTGAATTAGTTGGTATTCGGTTTTCTACAGATCGCGTATACATACGGTGATGTGAGTTGCTGGTTCGGCACTCGGAGTGCTGCGAGCAGATTACCGACGACAATATCTGTTAAATTGACGCATTTACAGAGTACTTCATGTCCCCATTTGCCGATGACTGCTCGCCACGGTGAATAATCGACGACGCTAAGTTTCAAGGGGCCCCCTGTATATCCATATTCCGTGACGTGAAATCCGGTTTCTTGCAATGCTGTCGCAAGTCCTATCGGCGGAATGACCTTGTGTGTTGCGAGGAGTTTCGGGCTGGCAACCCGTGCGATGGGTGTATACATACCGCGTAGATTCGGGGTTATCGTTAGCATCATTCCGCCCGGTTTGAGGAGGTTGTGCATCTCCGCCAAAATCGCTTGCGGTGTGCTAAAGTGCTCAATCAACCCCATTGAATAGACAAAGTCGAAAGTGGTAGGATGCGTTTTGGCGAAGTCGAACAGGTCTTCACAGATAATTGTTCCTTTCGTGCCTTTGCGTGCGAGGTTCCGTTGTGCGAGTTGACATCCGAGTTCGGAGAAATCGACACCGTAACAATCACTGTTATAGTTCTGTGCAAGGTAGGGGAGCCATAGGGAGTCGGCACATCCGAGTTCAATGAGCGTCGGCTGTTTGAAACCGGCGAGTGCGCTGTGGAAGAGTTTTGCCAGTTGACGATTTGCCACGTACGCCCACCGTAGATGCCGCACCTTATGTTGTTGCCCGTCCCAGAGTGTCGTCCAATAGGATTCGTCCGTCAACGGTTTGACCTGCGAACGCATGCTAATCCTCCTCCGGTAGCACCGCATCGTGTTCCAGAATGGGGCAGAGATCACAGAGTTGATCGGCACAATAGTTTTTGTATAGACGGATGACCCCTTGCTCGATTTTGGCAGTCGGCTTCAAATGCCGCATCTGATTTGCGTCCGTGAAAATCTGTTCACCCACTTGACGAATAATTTTATTCCCTGTTGATTTGGCACCGGTACTATAGAGTTGTAGGACTGCTTCCTGCAGTTGTTGGCTGTCCGCCTCAACCGCCCAAATATAGGCAACTGGTAAGATCTTATTAATGATAATGTCCATCGCTCGGTCTTTGCCAATGAGTGCTGTTTTGCGTGTGCTTTTCAAGCCGAAGTTAGAATGCTGATCCCAATAGCCGGTAGGTTCGAGCATCAGGTGGGTACGTAGTTCTGTTTGGATAGCTTGTCGTTTCCGTTTTGTATCCGCGGTTGCTACTTTTTCACAGATTGGGAGAAAATACATCATCAGGCTCCCTTGACAGCGATGAATTAGCTGCGCCATCGCTGCGATCCGTCGGACGGGGTGGTTAAGGGGTCTTCCTGTAAAGCTCCAACGTGCCTCTGTCATACGGGGTGGCAGTTCTGCATACTCCGAAGTACGCCACTGCTCTTCCAATGCAACAACCCTTGGATCGTCCACTGCTTCCGGTGATAATGGTTTCTCGCGTTGCGATGGTAAGAGCCCTGCGACCCCAAAGAGCGTCGCCTGAATTTCCAGTTCGGATTTCTGGTCGAGGTCGGCGAACGGGACATGTTGTGCCAATTCTCTCATGGCTTTACTGTTGCGTTCGTACCCTAATGCCTCCATGATCCCTTCATAGAGGAGTTGCTCGAAATTGAGTCGGGTTCTTAGCAGTCGCATCGACTCCGTTTTCTCCAAAAACCGTTCGCGTCCCAACGACTCGAAAACGCCTTTCAAGATTTCTATGTCTAACTGTTTCCCTGTGATCCGACACAGACCGTCAGTCGTTGCTGTGTCATTCGTGTTGTCGTACAGGTCTCCGGTATCGACTGCGACCCATTTCAATAATTCTAAGGTTGGGACGCGTTTTCCATTCTGTAGCCGTGTCCGCAGGTTGAAATCGTCGTTAAAAAAGACCGTGTGTAGAATTACCCGATTGTATCTGGAATTGAGATGATGTTGGTGTGCGTACCACTCTGAAGATCGGACGTGAATTTCGACATCGCCGATCTGGAGTTTGCCGTCAATCTCAATTTCGGCGTGCATAAAATCGGGTCCCTCATTATGGTTCCAGATGCCGGGCTTTAGGACGCGAATGGCGCGTCTATCAATAGATTCCATATCGGTATCGAAAAAGGCTTGCTCGTGCCACATCTTCTGAACGCGTGCTTCGTCAAGCCTGCTGAGGTCTGGGGTATGCCCTTCGTCAACTTCCCTGAGTCGTTTAGAGAGCTGCTCACCTGTAAATGTGTCGTTCATATTATCGTATCACCTATTTTGATTATTTTGCTCCCAGAATTTCGTTCAGCAGTGCCTGTGTTGCCGTGGTCGGTTCGGGGTGTGCGCAAACAGCGGAGATCACAGCGATGCCGTGTGCGCCTGCTCGAATTACGTCCGCTGCGGTCTGGACACCAATCCCGCCGATAGCGATAACTGGACAGGCTGCGATGTCGCACATCCGGCGAAGTCGGTCTAACCCTTTAGCCGTTTCAGCGTCCGGTTTTGAGGTGGTGCCGTAGATGGGTCCGAAACCGATATAGTCGGCACCTTCTGAAATTGCGGCGAGTATTTTCTCTTCAGTTCGGGCGGATGCGCCGATGATGGCATCTGTAGAGAGAATCTGTTTTCCGATAGCGACAGGCATATCGTCCTGTCCGAAATGTGCGCCTGCGGCACCGGCAGCGAGAGCGATGTCCGCTCTGTCGTTTACGATTAGTGGGATCTTGTGCGGTTCACATATCGCTTGCATGCTTTTTGCTTCGGCGATTAATTGGCGCGTTGTCCCGTCTTTTTGGCGGAATTGCAATGTATCCGCGCCTCCCGCGATGGCGAGTTCTGCTAATTCCGCGTGCGTGAATCGGGATTGTAGCGTTGTATCCGTGATGACGTGGAGAACACCGATGTTTTTCATGTTGGTATATTGCTCAAGATGTGATAAATTATACTAATCAGTTGTCAGAGGAAATAGTTATCAGTTTTCGGTTACCAGTTTTCAGTTAAGAGACCACTCGTGGCAAGTACAAACTTTGTTACTACCATAAGAGCGTAACTGACAACTCTTAATTTATACAGGACTTACGCAATTTTGACTGTAAACCGTTCTGTTAGATGAAATTTGTCTGAAAACACAGCACTCTGGTAGCACGATGCACTTCGCATCTGGGCGAGTACGCCGCAAAACTGGGAAGTTTGTGGTACAAAAGAGCGTCATGCGTAAGTCCTGAAGATTATATTGCATTGACAGATGGCTTGAAAGAACCCACAAGACTGCACAGGAAACTAACAGCCTATGCTACGAAAGCGTTTGTTTATTGAACCATTTTCAATCGGAAATGATATAAGTATATCACATATAGGAGATACTTTGTGAATAATTTATTATTTCAATCTGGAGATAAGGTACTTTTTATTGGCGATAGCATTACGGATTGCGGGCGGCGGAATGAACATGCCCCTTACGGGCACGGGTACGTCCGTAAAATCACTGAGCTCATCACTGCGAAATACCCGGAACGCGAGATTTCTTATGTCAACAAAGGTATCGGTGGCGATATCGTCGAGGGTCTGGAAGAGCGGTGGGATACCGATGTGATTGCGGAGAAGCCGAACTGGCTCTCGGTGAAAATCGGGATTAACAACGCGAGTCGTCAGTATGCAGGTGATGTCTCCACAGCAGAATATCTACCAGTTTGGGAGGCGTGTTATCGACGGATTCTCACGCGTGTGAAAACCGAATTAGATGCGCCTCTTTTTTTGTTTGAAATCTTCTATATTGAGGAAGATGTTGATGAACCGCGCCCGTTGGCTGTGGACGCTTACAACGAAAGTATACATAGGCTCGCCGAGGAATTTGATGCGAGATTGATACCGACGAATGCCGTTTTCGATGAAGCCGTCGCTGCCCGTCCGGGTGCCCTTTGGACAACCCGAGATGGCGTTCATCCAAATGCGGAGGGTCATACTTTGATGGCGTTGGAATTCCTGAAACAGGCGGAATGGTAAGTTTTGGTATTGCTAAGGTGCCGACACTTCATTGGGGATCGAGTTGCCTTTGTACGTGGTCTCTGCTAACTGCCCAAACGTGATTACCGACCTCCATGAGTTGTGGTGCGAAACGGGATTTCTCGATTTCGTTCTTGAAGCCGTCACCGCCGTATGCATTTAGAAGGATAAGAGCGAAGGCGATAACGAGTCCACCGGAAGCGATTCCGAAGCAGATTCCCAATAGACGGTTCGCCCAACCGAGCACCCCTTTTTCGAGGATACGCTGGATACGCTCACAAAGCGAGTCCACAAGGATCGAGACAACGAGTACAATGGCGACGATGCTCACCCATTTTGCCCAGTTTGGGTCTGTTATGAATTTCTGTAGGAATGTCGCCAGATGCTGCCAGAGTTGGCATGCCATGAAGAACCCTGTGCCGATGACGAATACACCCCAAACGCTGCGGGTGAAACCGACGCGGAAGCAGCCTATGCCGGACAGTCCAACGAGGATGAGGATACCGATATCAAGTTTTGTCATTGCTGGGGTGTTGGAGGCGTTGCGTCTTATGAAATATTCAAGAAGGGGATATCCTTCAGCGTTAGCCCGAAGGTCTGTTTAATCGCTGGTTCTACTGGACTTCCACCCCTTAGCTGACGGAGCAGATCGCGAATTTTGGAATAGCCGGATTGCTGAACAAGATATTCAACGATTGCTGCGGATTGAATGTATGCCAATTTTCGGTATTTTGTTGGAAGTTGGCTAAACGGTTTGCTGAGTGCATCGAGCGGGAGCAGCTGCTGCGTCTGAACGGCTTGTTGCAAATTAAACCTCTCGAATTGGAACATGGGGCGTGCGATGCTTTGCGCAAGCCCTTCATTGATCCATACGGGGCAACGTCCGTTTGTTAGGTGGTAGACCAATAGGTGTACCCATTCGTGCCGAAGCAGGGAATATAAAATGCCGAGTACAGGTTCACCAGCGGCACAGTACACCAGATGAATTCTCCCGTCGTAGCATCCACTAGCCCACTGCGGTAGTGAACGTTGCGATGCTGTGGTGCCGTTTGTGTTGTTAATAAAAATCGGTACGGGGGAAAGTGGGTAGTACCCTAAGATTTCGCCCAGTTCAGCATAAGTTCGGTGAATGAGTTGACAGATATTCCAAATTGTCTGCAGGCGCATTGTGGCGTGGCAAGTTAAGCTAAAAATTTCGGAATTTACATACTGCTGAGATGGGGCTGTCGGGTCAAAGTTTAATCGTTCGCTGAAGGCTTTTGGTGGCGGTTGGCGTAGATCGTCGGGGCGAACCAAGCTATCGTAACAGGCTTTCTCATCGAGAATGCGTGTTTTGCGTCTTAACGCCGTCGGCGAATCTGGACATAACCGAAGTGCAATATCAAGGCATGCCAATGCTGTGTCCCATTCTCCAACCATCTCATAAGCTTTGGCAAGGTCAGCATAGATGTAATGATGCTGTGCTGCCCCTAATTTCAAGCCGGCGAGGTAGTGTTGAATAGCATCAACGTAGCATGCTTGCCCGTAACAGAGCGTTGCTTGTCGAAAGTGTGACAATGCTAATGAATTGGTATGCCTTAGATGCACTGCTCTTATAAGGAACGGCACCTCTTTGTTTTCTGTTTTGGGTGTGCGCCTGTTCCTTCTCCGCGATAACTATGCCGATTCAATGTTGACAACTTTGAGGCTAATTTTCCCACATTTGAGTGTAGACCCCTCACGAACGGGAGCGGACATCGCCACTCGTTCGTTATTGACGTAAGTCGTGTTAGAACTTCCGATATCAGTGACGTACACGCCATCCTCTTTCATCTCAAATCGTACGTGCAAACGGGAAAGTGTGCGAATGCCATCGTATTGATTGAGCATCTCTGGGGCTGACTGTTCGGTGTCCCAGCGTCGTATTTGATCAGCGTTGGGTGAAGATGGTCCCACCTGCATAATTTCGGTGGTTTCGTTCCCCATGCCTTGTGGACTATAACCGGGTTGCGGCTCCAAACCGCCTGTCGGAACGCCAGTTTCCGCTCCTTCGCCTCGAATTTCCGCCATGACGCGTTCGCGTGCTCGTTCTTGAGCGCCGGACGGCGGTTCAATGTTTTCACTTTCCTCGAAGCGATAGTGTGAGAAGTCGATTAATTGTTTCAACGGCTGAAGTTCCGGAATGTTATTGATTTCTTTCAAAAGACGTTTCTGCTTCCGCGAAAGTCTTTCGTTTTTCAACCAACGGGTGTAAGCTTCAAGCATCTCAGCCTTTTTAAGATCGTCCGCTGAGATTCCGGCCTTCTGCCATCTCTTCCAGAAGCGCATTAGTTAATCCTCCAAATTAGTAAATCCACTGGATGCCTTTTGCAACCAGAATTTTCCGCAATTCTTCTGTGCACCGGAAGATCCAGATTTTGACTGTCCCTTCTTTTCGGTTAAGAATGCGTGCGATCTCAGCAATACTGTAGCCTTCTAAGTGCCGCAACATCCACGCGATCCGATGGTTGGGTTTCGTGACCTGTTCGAGGGCACTCTCCAATATCCGTTGTGCTTCTGCGGCTTCCATTTCTTGTTCGGGTCCGGCGTACGGGTCTTCATACTGGCTCAACGGTTGTTCATCTTCCTCAGGTGAACCGCTGAGTGGATGCTCCCGAATTCGGTTCCGTTTTCGTATTGCATCGATAATGGTGTTACGAGCCACCATATTTAGCCATGCTTGAAAACTACCCTTTTCTGCGTCCCACTTGTTTTTGTTTAGCTTTTGCCAAACCTTAACGAACACATCCGAGGCGACCTCTTCTGTGTCCTGGTAATTCCCAAGCATTCGGTAGGCTTTGTTATAGACCCACTTATAATGCTTGTCGAACAATTGCCTAAACGCGGCATCATTGCCTGCTTTCGCTTGGGTCGCGAGATAGGTATCTTCGACAGCAGATAAATCATTAGGTGTTTGGCGCGCCATTATAATCTGCTCCTTCGCCTATAAGAATCCTTATTTAGCAGGCTATACATAACAACGTTAAGAAAACAAAGCGGTTTCAAAAAAGATAGAAAAAGACGGCACACCATAGAAACTAATGCGCTACCAGTGTTTCTGATGTTTATTATACAAATTTTTACAGAAGATGTCAAGAAAAAAATAATTTTTATGCGGGTGGATGTGTTTCAGGCGACGCTTGCGAGGACTATCCGCTCTTTTTCAGCGGGGTCTTTGATGAGTTCGCAGCTGCAGTAAGCGGGTTCGGCGTCGATAAGTGTCCGGACGGTATCCGCCTGTGTGTCGCCGATTTCGAGGATCAGTTTTCCGTTGGATGCGAGGTATTCGGATGCTTCAGCAATTAATCGACGAATGACGGCGAGACCGTCGTCACCGGCAAAGAGTGCGATCTCTGGTTCATAATCTCGGACATCCGGACTCAGTTGCTCCCATTCTGTCTGCTTGACATAAGGCGGGTTGCAGACGATCCAATCGAATTGCGTTTCTCCGTTAGGGTCTATCGTTTTTATAGGTTCAAATAGATCGCCGGATAGGAATTTGATTTGTGCTGCGCAGGCGTGTGTTTCGGCGTTTTTCTCTGCGACTGCGAGCGCGTCTTCAGAGAGGTCGGTTGCTGTGATATCCCATTCCGGTTGATGGACAGCCAGAATTGTAGCGATGATGCCGCTTCCTGTGCCGAGTTCTAATAAACGTTGGGGTCTGTCCGTCTGTGTTGTCAGGATGGTTTCAACGAGTTGTTCTGTCTCAGGTCTCGGAATGAGAACCCGTTCATCTACATAGAAGTCTAATGACATGAACTCTTTTCGGTTTGTTAAGTAGCTGACGGGGGTGCGATCAATCCGCTTTTTGATGAGTTCACGAAATGGCGTGAGGTGTTCTTGGAAGACCGGCATCTCAAAGTCGAGGTAGAGTTGCAAACGACTTTTTCCGAGTAGATGTCCGAGCAGTACCTCTGCATCTAATCTCGGATTTGGGATAGCGTTTTGTTGAAAATACGTCGATGTCCAATCGAGTAAATCGACCACCCGCCATGTTTTGTTCGGCATCGTCTGGTGTTCCTGAATTGGTGTGTGTGTTTAATCCTGTTCTAACTTTTCCGCTTGGTCGGCGGTTGTTAGTTGTTCAATGAAGGTTTCTAAATCGCCATCTAAAACGGCATCAAGTTGATAGGAGCTCACTTGGATACGGTGATCGGTTACCCGAGATTGTGGGAAGTTATAAGTGCGAATTTTCTCACTTCGGTCGCCACTGCCGACCATAGAGCGCCGTGTTTCAGCCCTTTCGCTATTAATTTCGGCCTGTTTCTGTTCTTGGAGGCGGGCGCGAAGGATTTTCATCGCTTTGGAACGGTTTTTATGTTGGGATTTCTCATCTTGACAGGTCACCACCAGTCCTGTCGGTAGGTGTGTAATCCGGATGGCGGAATCGGTTGTGTTAACGCTTTGCCCGCCAGGTCCAGAGGAGCGATAGGTATCAATCCGGAGTTCTGCTGCTTCATCGATGTTCAAGTCGAGTGCTTCTACTTCTGGGAGTACGGCGACTGTCGCTGCGGAGGTATGGATGCGTCCGCTTGTTTCTGTCGTCGGGATTCGCTGTACCCGATGTATTCCGCCTTCGTATTTCAGGTGGCTATAGGCGCCCTTCCCCTCGATTGAGAAGATGACCTCTTTAAACCCTTTTAATCCGGTTGCGTTTGCGCTGAGGAGTTCAACTTTCCAGTTCTGTCGTTCGGCGTAGCGGGTATACATGCGGAACAATTCAGCGGCGAAGAGGCTGGCTTCTTCGCCACCGGTACCTGCGCGAATTTCGATGATAACGTTCTTTTCGTCATTCGGGTCTTTCGGGATCAGGAGCAGTTTGAGTTCTTCTATGAGATGCTCTTTTTCGGTGGTGAGGCTGTCTAATTCTTCCTGCGCTAATTCAATCATCTCCACATCTGTTTCGGACGCTATCAGGAGACGTGCCTCTTCCTGTGCGGATTCTAATTTCTGGTAGGTCTGATAACCCGACACGATGGGTGCGAGTTCTGCATGTGTTTTGGATAACTCCATGAGGCGTTGCTGATTTGAAATTTGGGCTGGATCACCGAGTGCTTTTTCGACTTCGGTATATTTGACTTCGATATCCTTGAGTTTTTCAAACATTTTGGTACCATTTGCAAGAATTCTTGCTGTTAAAGGAGAATAATTAATTGGACACCTTCATAGGACAGATGCTGAAGAAACACCGTTTTTGCTGGGGCGTTTCTTAAGCAAATAAACATGCCGCCCCTACGGGGCTTGATTCCTGTTTTCCTTGACGCTGCTATAAACATCCCGTCGCTACGCGACTGAAGAGGGTTTTGAATCATGAGTTTCTTGAAAGCATCAATGTCCTTTGGATTCTGTGACTAAAACAGTGAAATAAAAACTCCAAAATTCTCCAAACTTTAGTATAATTTACTACAGTTTGGACAGTTTCTGTGAGACAGATGTCCGATGTTCAAAGCGTTTCTGATAGTTTCTCACACAAATATAACTCGTAAAAAATAAACTCGGATGTACAAAAGGCAGCCCCAGCGGGGCGGAATGTTTATAGAAACACCATCCCCCGCGAAGCTAAGCCCCGTAGGGGCGATATGTTTATAGAACCTACCATTTAGGATGAATCCGAGGCAGCCGAATCAAAAACATACCGCTCATCATAATCCACATTAAAAAGATCCAAAAACGCAAGGTACTCCTCTTGGAATGTTTTGCGTTCATGATGCTTTTCCTGATTTCTAATATACGCAGCCACCTCATTAACATGAGACTCTGAATACGAGAACGCCCCAAATCCAGACTGCCATTCAAATTTCCCTGCAACCCATCGCTTGTTGTTGATAAATTTTGACGAATTTGCCTTAATGATCCCTACGAGTTTAGAGACCGCAATGTCTGGATCCATGCCGACAAGGATATGGACGTGATCGGGCATAGAATTGATTTGAATGACCGTTTGTTTTTTGTTGGTAATGATACCCGTAATATATTTGTGAAGTTCGGCTTTGTGGTGTTTTGGGATGAGAGATTGTCTACCTTTGACAGCGAACACGATATGAATATAGAGTTGGGTGTAGGTATTTGCCATAGTTTTCCTCACAGTGGGCACATGTCGCCCCTACGGGGCTTAGCCGAGGGGGTATGCTTTTTCTATAAACATACCGCCCCTACGGGGCTTGAATCTTTGGGACTCAAATATACGACTACACAAATGCTGAAGAAATACCGTTTTTGCTGGGGCGTTTCTTAAAAAAATAAACACTACGCGACTGAAGAGGTTTTTGAAGTCTTCAAGGTTCCGCGTAGAATCCGGTTCGGTTGGAAACCGAACCTACCGGGCCCGAAGCGTTTTTGTGGCACGATGCACTTCGCATCTGGGGTTTTTGCTGGGGCGTTTCTTCAAGTACGCCGCAAAACTGGAAGTTTGTGGTACATAAAGAGCCGCATGCGTAAGTCCTAACTTTAGTATAAGTTTAACATATCTGGGAATAAATGTCAAAAAAAACGTAATGGGGTCGGATGATATGAATCAACGACCCCATGGCTGCTACTTCGATTTTCCGTCTTTGAATCTTGCGATTGCGCCGCGCTCTGCGAGTTCTGCTTTGGCGTAGTGGGCGGGCATCTCGGCGGATTTCCAGCGCCCTGCGACTTGCATATCGACGACGGTTGCACCGGCTTGGGCAAGCGAGACGGCAGACCCGACGCGGAGGGAATGCCCAGAGATGAACCCTTTTACGCCAGCATCGGCAGCCCGCTTTTTGATGATACGGCGGGCAGAGTGCGTGGTAATCCGATTCGGTTGGATGTGGTCACCGCGGCGGATGTGTCGGAATATAGCACCGTCTGTAATGTCAGCACGTTCGCGGTATCGATCCAACACGTTTCGTGTCGTGTCGCAGACGTAGAGACTTTCACCGATGCCTTCCTGATCGGATTTTGACGATCGGAGTATCAGTGTCTTTTCTTGGAAGTCCTCAACGTTGACAGCGACAACTTCGGAGACGCGCAGTAGACAATCCGACATCAACCGCATCATCGCGGCATCGCGTAAGCCAGCGAGTGTATTCCCGACTTCCGCGAGCAGGCAAACCCTTTCGACATCCTGCCAAGTGAGTCCGTCTACCTGCCCACGCCCTCTGTCCCTTCCTTCTCTGCGGATACCGGCGAGGGTTGTATCCGTTATCGGTAGATAGAGGGTTTCATCGGCTTTTTTTAGTCGCCATTTGACTGCAGCGACGATTTGTCCGATAGTTGCGGGGGATTTGCCGCTATCGTGGAGATGTGTAATATAAGCGGCGAGTTCGCCGTCGGTAACGCCTTGTCCTTTGAGGTGTCGATCTAAATTGTGGAGTATGCGTTGATAGGCGAGTTGGGTGTTATCGCTTAAAGAGGCGGACATTAAGTGTTTGATTTTGGATTGCAAGTGTTCGCTGACTTCGGCAGATGTTTCAACGGGGACGGGTGTATAGGGTGCGTTCTCGTTGCCCTGCATATTATACCCATTATGGTATGTGTTATGTTCTGTAATGAAATAGGTTTCTGCGGCTTGCAATGCCTCGTCGGAGATGTCGTCCCATTCTTTTAGCGTTGTGATCTGAAACGCATCGCCGCCGTATTCACGGATCGCTCGGTGTAAATCTTTATCGCTGCCGCGTCTGGCATCTGAGCAGTGCTGATACCATCTTCGCTGTTGTGTGGAACGCGTTTTGCCGATATAAGATTGCTGGGTGGTTTGACAGGTTATTTTGTAAATCAGTCCGTTGACACGCCCACGTCGAAAGTCGTGGGACTCTTGTTTCTTCATTCATAGCCTCCTGCGAGTGGAGGCTTTACACAAACTCCACAAGCGTTTTATTTCTCGGTAGGTTTCCGTACCGCGAGATATTTTAAGTTGATTGCAGCGTTTACGTCAGGGTTTTCTGTGAAATGGTGCATTAGAAGCGAATCGCGTATATCTGCACCGTTGGACGCAATGCGATCTTTTTTGAGAGCCATCTTGTGGTATCGCATGTCGCGCTTTAACCGCTTGCTACAGTCGGTTGGCGAGGAGACTGCCCTTGCGAGCAGGTAGCAAGTCCTCGCCCACGCGATAGCATAATTAAACCACAAAAGACCCGCCTGTGTCAAATGCTTTCTCGTTGTAAAAGCATGAATCAAGAGGATTGGATCCCGGGGAACGCCGTAAGGCATTCATACCGTTGATTCAGCTAAAGCATTGGAATTGTTCGGTAATTCCGTTGATTACGAAAATTCCTTTCTTGTGCATTTCTTGTGTATGATAAGAGCAAGTGTTGAACCTTAACCCGCAAAGTGGCACCTCATCGTGAAATGTTCATAATGGCTCAATCGCGCGGATTTACACGAATACCTTAATCCGTGCAAAAAAGGTTAGTTTATTTGTTTTTTAGAATGGGTTTACTTCCCTGAATCCATTCGACTGTTGAATGGAAGTCTTTGAAGTGACCAGTAACCAGTGTCCAGTAACCAGTTAAGAGGTTTTCGGAGAATCAGGACACGCTTTAACTGGCAACTTGTAACTGGAAACTGGCAACTTGAAAAAGACTTAACACTATTTTTTCTATTTACATTTTGGAGGAAAATAAAGTATGTCAAATCGATTGACATTTTCCTTAGCAAGTTTAATTCTAATACTCGGACTGGTTTTCGCCCCGACTTCCGTGATGGCACACCCAGCGACTGATGCAAATACTGATACAGCTACTGACACTGCTCAGATCCATCCGGTCAGCACCGCTACAAATCACAGGCACCCGGTAGTGGAAGTTGTAATAGCGGATGCTAATCCTAACACTCGTGATATTGAGGTTGTTGATAAAGATGAGGATACTGAGTCTGATAACTTGAATGCCACGATTGAGTTTGATGTGACACTCAGGCTTCCAGTTGGTGCGCAATCTGCCGGTAGTCCTGTGTCTGCGCTTACATCTACTATTGTCGCTTATGGTAGTGATTTTTTGGCAGTAGGAACACTTACGGGTAATACTTTTACCCAAGGAACTCTTGCTGATGATGGGACGTTTACCGCAGGAACGGCTGCAACGGACCTAGATTTCCAAGCAAATCTGATCCTCACCATTGAAGGTGATGCTATTCCTAGCAGTGTTGATACCAATGATGCTGCAGCGGTAACAGCCGCAAACACAGCTTCAAGAACTGCCGCCAAAGCGGATGCAATAGCAGATGGTTTAATGTTTGATATAACGGTGGCTGCAGATGTCATCCAGATGACTGGTTTGGCTGGTGGTCCGATGAGAAATCAAGCCAATCTGGGGTCAATGACAACTGTCACGGTGGTTGCAGATGAAACTGATCTAATGCCAGCAGAACTTGCTGACATGGCTCACCTCGTCATCGTTCGAGATATAGATAACCCACCGGACTTTGGCACTGCCGATCCTGATTTGATGGAATGGCCAGGGTCAACTCCCATGCCGGACCTTCACAAACTCTTTATTGAGAACACCACCCCCGGCGGCGGTGGCTCGCTGCAGTTGAATGTTACTGATGCTGATGGAGCAAATATTGGGGCACGTAAAGTTGTCATAACCGAAGTTATGTGGGCTATTGATGAGGGTTTAGTCGGTCAACCCGGTGCCGATGCTAACCAGTGGATTGAAATTTACAACCAATCCGGTGGAGCCATCGCACATAGTGCCATTAGTTTCACGCCAAGAGAAGGGCGTCCTGCACTTGCACAAGGTACCGATCTTGTCAGTAACGTCGTTGGTGCCGGTAGTGCTTGGATCAGCACAAAAGGTCAGAATGGTAACAGCGGAACTGTTGATGCCTCTGGTCAGGTTACTGGTCAAAAGGCGTTCGTTTCCATGTACCGGAACAACCGTGCTAAAGAGGGTTGGAACGGTGCGCACTGGTCTAAATCGTCGCAGCTTTTTAAACCGAACTACCAGGGGACACCAAGTGATAAAGAGGTTTTGGAACCTAAAACCTTCACAGCGACCACGTTGGCACGTTCACCGTTCATCTTCAGCGAAGTTGGTAACAACTCAAATGACGATTACGACTGGGTTGAAGTTAAGAACGTAACTGATGCCACGCAGAATCTCAGAAATCGGCGGATTAGTATTATCACATCTGCTACTTCCGACGTAGCACTTGTCACGTTCCCTGATGATAAGAATTATAATGTCCCCGCGGGTGATGTCTTCCTGATTGTTAAGACGGATCCATCTGGTAACGACGATCATCCATTGGCGGCCGGTTTCAATGTTGATAAAAAACCTGAGGAACAAGTTCGTGGTGTTCCTGCTGATCATCCCGTCCGTTATAAAGTGCTTTCGGGACTTGAATTGCCGAATTCGGACAATGATGGTGATGGTTTTGTTCTGGTACTGCGCGGTAATAACAACGATCATCTTGGGAAAACGAATGGTGTCTTTGATGTGGCTGGATATGATAACGACGTATCCGTAAATACAGCGTCTCTATTCACTAATCTTTGGCCGCTCGTTAACTTCGCAGCACCATGGAACGGAACTTCTGCTAATAGCGGAAATAAGTTTAATCAAGACGAAGTCTATTACCGTCAACATGAAGGGATCGATGGCACATCTGCAACACGGAGAAATAGACAGGATGATCGCGATGCAGCGTTCCGACAGGCCCATTGGACCGGTATCGGCTATAAGCGTAATGTTGATGCAGATAGTAAGTACGGTGGAACTCCCGGTTATCCGAACGCCGGTAACAGTCTGAAAGCTGCTGGTGCTGACGCAACCGCGGCCGTAATGATCTCCGAAATTATGTATGCAGTGACGGATCGGACCGTCCTGCAATGGATTGAACTCCGCAACACGTCTGATACTGTTGGTGTGAATTTAGACCTATGGGAACTTCTCATCGTGAACCATGGTGAAATGATGGACAGTGATGGCATGATGGTTGACTTCCCTGACGAGTTTAGCCAAACAGTTAATCTTGAGGGTAGAATTCCACCAGGTCAGAGTTACCTGATTGTCTCAAGCAAGGTTACAGGTAATCGACGGGACTCGACAAACCTTCCACCAGAGCGTATCAAAGATGCTGGGAAGGAGCGTAGTGAGTTGCTTCTGAATCCCTATGGTTTCCAGTTAACCATTAGAACGAAACGGGATAAGGGAGTCGGCGAACGGGAAGAGGTCGATATGGTCGGTAACCTCATGCCTGCCCCTGAGGGTAGCCGTCGTGCGGATGCGCAATCCTTTAATGATGCTGTCGCATGGAACCTGCCGGCGGATGTGATTAACGAAGATGGTGATCGCATCTCTGTCGTCCGTGTGCCGGGTGTTGATAGTGGCACGGATCAATATGCTTGGGCAGCTTACACGATGACTCGGGAGTACGATCAAATTCGTAATCTCACCTATTACGGAAATGAAAATGATATCGGAAGTCCAGGTCATCACCATGGTGGTGCACTGCCTGTCTCGTTATCGAAGTTCCGTCCGGAACGGATGAAAGATACCGGCGCAGTCGTTATCCGTTGGGCCACCGAATCTGAGTTGAACAACGCTGGATTCAATATCCTCCGTAGCGAAACTCGAGACGGTGAATTCACCAAGATTAACACGAAATTGATCGCAGGTCAAGGAACAACGAGTGAGCGTACGGCTTACGAATTTACCGATACATCTGCGAAACCCAATATTGTCTACTACTACCAGATTCAGGATGTCTCCTTTGATGGTGATGTCACAACCTTACGGACAACGCACCTTCGTGGGAACGTGTCCGCGGCTGGTAAACTCACGACGATATGGGGTGAACTAAAAGCGTTGCAATAAGCAACAACTCGGTTATTCAGGGATGGATTATAACCGAACTAACCGACCGAAAAGCAGTGGCTTCCCTGTCCACTGCTTTTCACCTTTATAATGGCTGTTATCCGTCAGGTGTGGTTTTAGTGCCACGCCTTTTTTGTTGCAGAGATTTTTTGTAGGTTGGGTTGAACGGATTCTAACTAAAGCGGTGTTTGAAACAAAAATCGAGTGAAACCCAACGCTTTCTCTGAAATCATGGAAACGTGTTTGTAGGTTCTGTTGGGTTTCGCTACTTCCATAATTGATATGAGCAGTCTTCTGAGTTCCGCTCAACCCAACCTACAAGAAATGATACATCTTAGCCCCATCGAATAACAACTTGCAATTCATCGGACGCTGTGATATACTACCAATATCAGTTTAGGGTGGCACTGCAACGAACGGAATCCTAACGCCGTTTCTGCCACCCTTCCATCATTGCCGGGGGATAAATAAACATGAAAACGATATTCACACTCTTGATACTCTTTTTTCTGATCGCTTTACCCGCTCTTGGTGAGTTGACAGATGCCGACCTCAACCAGATACGTTTGATTGTACAAGAGGAAATCAGCAAGGAAATCGAGCCTATAAAAACCGACATCGTAACCCTAAAAACAGATGTGGCATGGGTGCGCGGCAAATTTGAAAGCATCGATCAGCAATTTAAAGGCATCGATCAGCGATTTGAAGGCATCAACGATCAATTTGAAAGCGTGAATCAACGCATCACGCACGCGACAAACGTATCTTATGGGTTAATAGCACTCATAGTCTCAGCGATAGCGATTCCACAAATCATCATGGCTTGGCGGAGCAAAAAAGATCGCGCCCTTGAAAAGCAGATTCAAACCCTTGCACAAGAAATCGAAACGCTGAAGCAAAAGCAGATTATCCAACCATGAATCCATTAGCTATCTTCAGTGATCGCTATGATGAATTGTGCCTTCTCAAACAGTTTGAACGCCTATAACAGGCATTCAAACTGGCACAACCTAACAGGTTATGCTACAAAGAACCCTCTTTTTTTCCCGTACCACAATCTGTATGAAGTTTCAGAAAATATTTCGGTAATTGACGGGCAATAAATTGCCCTACTACAAACGGGTGGGTTCGTAGTCGTGCGATTCATCGCACGTTCCGAGATTACCGAATTAATAAATTAAACTTCATTTATAGTAAAGTTTAGAATTAATAGGACACTCCATACCGGTTCGGTTAGAAACCGTGAAGAAACACCCCAGCAAAAACCCTACCAGGGAGGGAGGAAAGTGTCTCTTTATTTTTATGTTTCACTATAGATTGTGGGCTTTATGGTTTCCGCGAACTAACAACGCTTTCGTAGAATAGGAGACTGTTGGTTTCTGTTCATTCTTTTCGATGGCGGTATCGAGGATTTTTTGTAGTTTTCTGCCTCTGAAATCATGGAAACGTGCGGGTCGGTTCTGTTGGGTTTCGCTACTTCCATAAGTGATATGAACCGTTAGAGAGTCGAAACGTGCTTTGTTTGTCGGCATTGTCTTTTGGGTTCCGCTCAACCCAACCTACGATAACTCAATTTCGTTCAGGTTCATATCCTGTTTTCAAGTGTCTTTGATTTTTCTGAGAATTCCTGACACAAACGCAACGCATAAAAAAATAAACTTAGATATACCAAACGGCAGCCCCAGAGGGGGTTTTTGCTGGGGTGTTTCTTCAGTATCTGTGTAGACACGTGGATTAAAGAAGAAGAAAACCCCAGAGGGGCGGCATCTGTTAAGACTAACATTTTCCGCGCAGATTCGTGTAGATGCCGCCCTACGGGGCTTAGATTTCTGAACCAACGCGTTTCTACACAGATGCCGTCGCTACGCGACTGAAGAGGTTTTTGAAGTCGTCAAGGTTTCCGTGTAGAATCCGGTTCGGTTGAAAACCGAACCTACAGGTCCTGGGTCTGAGACGGTTATTATTTCTAAAATTGACACTTATGCCTCTAAACCGATGGACAACCTATAGACGTAAAATGTTGAAAGTGGGTGTGTGAAAAATGGTTCTCCTTGCTCCAGCGGAGTGCTATGTAAACAAACCTGTTCTATCGAAAAATTAATGCTATGCCAAAAACTTTACACACCCATGACGCATAATCCGCTTGACATCTCGTGAAAAAATAGGATATAATACCGATATGGAGAATAGTAAAGATAGTAAGCAGCATGCATCCGACGCAGTCAACTTACCGCATCAACAATTTGATATTGTCGCCAAGGATCCGTTTTATGTCTTCCCTGAAGATATGCTACGTTTCCTGATGAATAGGTTCGATTTCGAGTTTATCGAACACGTTGATAGCAATCTAACCACTGTTGAAGTTCGGCACATGGATGTTCTGATA
>JAJEEK010000027.1 GCA_022821065.1 Candidatus Poribacteria bacterium | reverse complement strand
TAAAATGCGATTGCTGTTATCAAACGGTTTCGCATCTTTAAATACACTTTTCTAACAACGAAGAAAGTATGGTCCGTGATCGTAATGGAAAACTGCTTTTGATTTAACAACTTGATATTAAACTTCAGACCTTGTGTGTATCCTACACCTCAAGATTAAATTAATATAATGTCTAATATAAGAATATACACTGTCAATCAATCGAAGTTTGATAATATTCCCATTGAGGAACGAAAATATTGGTGGATAAGACAAGGAGTATATCGTTTGTACGATCCTGCAACAGACAAAGGGCAGAACGACGATGAGTAAGGTTAAACCAAAAATGACCTATTTTGAGAAAGAAGATATATTACATCTCGTAATTTCCGATGAAGCTGAAAGCGGTAGTGTTGAACTGAGTCCCAATATTACGGCTGAACTGAATGAAAAAGCGGGAGCTTATCGGTATTGAAATCCTCAATGCAAGTGCTTTCATTCAGGATACAATTTTGGAGGCTAACTTCCCTAAAAAACCTCGTTTGCCAACGTTGAGATATCTTGTAGTAAAACCCCAAAATATGTGAACACGCCGATTTAGGGACAGTCTTCCCCGCTGGCGTAGTTTTCTAATCTCGTCAACTCTGACATATAAAGGTAATTATCAGAGCCATTCAGTTCTCGGTTTTTTCGTCCAATTTTGAACTCCAAGGCCCGGTAGGTGTGGTTTCCTAACCGCATCGGATCCTAAAAAAAGGACGAGAAACTCTATAATTTCTTAAAACTGAATGACTCTGGGTAATTATAGGCTTTACGATAAAAATTGTCCAAAATTTAGTAAAATTTTAAATAAAAAATCCGAAAACATCAGAATGTTGTGTTAATTTCTGGTGAAACAGCAACATTTGTATTAGAATATCACTAACGTAAACAAAACTGGGAAGAAATATAGGAATACACAACGGGTTTTTGAACTTTTTGGGTATCGTTTGAAAAACAAGGTGGATAGCTCATGAAAAAACTTCACGTCTTTTCGTTTTTTGTATGTATCTCACTTTTGGGACTATCAGGATGTACAATGCCAGCCACACTGAATCAAAACAGACCGAACACAGATTTTATGGATACATGGATAGGGCACCATATTTCAGGAATAATTCGAGGGATGGGTCCGGCAACTCAAATCACAGATGATGGAGCAGGTGGACGAATTTATATTTGGGTGGAACACTATCAAAGAACCGCTCACAAACCCTATCTCGTTGTGCCACCCAAACAACACACGTCGAATCATAGTCATACACTAAATGTACCCCAGGAAACAAAGACCCGCGGTACAATGCGTTGGGACCCTCTGCTTGAACGATGGGAATATGAATCTGAAACAAAATCTACGTCCCGAATCCCTGATATATCAAGAACCGTAAGGGAAGCTGACAGGGTGGAACCACAACCTCAACTTCGCTTCAAAACATCGACGAAAAACTATACTTCCCGTGTAATGTTTTATACGCGCTCCGATGGGACGATATATCACTGGCTTATTATTACTCCTAATAACCATTATGGCTACAACAATCAAGGAAACGCTAAGAATAATGCCCATGATTACAACAATCGGAGTCTGAGTAAGGAAGAAGAAAAGCAACATCTTGATGACATTAGGAGGTATGATATGACTATTTACCTTTTCCCTGATGATGCAAAGGCTTACTTCAATCGGGGAATCGCTAAGTACGAACTCGGTCAGACCAGTGAGGCTAAGCAGGATTTACGTAGAGCGTTACAGATCGCAACAGAACAAGGCAAAGTCAACCTCAAAAACAATATTGAAAAAACTCTCCGCGATCTATATCAGCAAAACGCTAAAAAAGATGAACATGATTACAACATTCAGAATTCCATTGAGAATAAAAAAAAGCAATATCTTGATGACATTAAGAGATATGATACCACCATTTACTTTTTCCGTGATGATGCGAAGGCCTACTTGAATCGGGGAATCGCTAAGTATAAACTTGGTCAGACCAGCGAGGCTAAGCAAGATTTACATAGAGCATTATGGCTTGCAACACAGCAGGGCAAAGTTAACCTCAAAAACAGTATTGAAAAAACTCTGCGCGATCTACAATAAGGCATAAGCAGGTGGCGTAGTTCGTAATCACGATCATTTCCATCTAAGTGAAGGTGTTTCATAAATCATCATAACGACAAGTTTGGGTTGCATCAAAGCGTTGATCGAGAAAAGTTGCGCGATGGCATATCTTTTGTCCCATAATCTATTCGATTGTGTCTTTGCTTGCGGATTGTGGATCCGGGTGGCTTCCTCATATAGTATTTCCGGCAAACAAACAGTTTTCGACATGTAGCAGCACAGGCTAACAGCCTATGCTACAATTTAGCATTTCCCACAAACAAACAGTTTCCCATACGAAGCTGCCGTGAATAATCAAATACTCTCACTTAACTAAGTGGAATCTGTGGCAGAGGATATTACATAAGTCCATGCATCAAACGCCCTGGTCCCTTTGTCTCCCTCATACCCAAGGCATCAAATACATCGGTTCCAAACTAAAACTCATCCCACAAGTCTTGGAGCTCGTCAAGAAAACCAACGCCAAAACAATCCTCGACGGCTTTGCAGGCACCACCCGCGTCTCACAAGCACTCGCCAAACTCGGCTACACCGTCATCAGCAACGACATCGCGCCGTGGTCAAAAGTCTTCGGCACTTGCTACCTTCTTAACAAAAAACCAAGAGAAACATATCAACCGCTCATTGATCACCTCAACGCTGTACCACCTATTGATGGCTGGTTCACGGAACACTACGGTGGACACGCCAACGGCGGCAACGCAGTCCAAACGGACGGACTCAAAAAACCGTGGCAACTTCACAACACCCGTAAATTAGATGCCATCCGACAAGAGATCGAAACCCTCAATCTTGATCCTGTCGATAAAGCCGTCGCGCTCACAAGCCTCATCCTCGCGCTTGACCGTGTTGACAACAGCCTCGGCCACTTTTCGGCGTATCTCAAGGAATGGGCACCGCGCGCGTATAAAGAATTAGTGCTTGAAGTCCCCGAAGTGTTTACGTCAGACGACGCGCATCAAGTCTTTCAAAGCGACATCTTTGAACTCGTGCCGCGTATCTCCGTAGACCTCGCATATTTCGATCCACCGTACGGCTCAAATAACGAGAAGATGCCCCCGTCTCGTGTTAGATATGCCGCTTACTACCACCTCTGGAAAAGCGTCGTCCTCTTTGACAAACCCGACCTTTTCGGCAAAGCAAAACGGCGAGAGGATACATCTGATCCGCTCGCCGCGTCTGTATTTGAGGAATTCCGAACAAACGACACAGGTCATTTCATCGCCGTTGAAGCCATCGCGAAGTTAATCCGAGAGACGCAAGCGCGTTGGATTCTGTTGTCCTATAGTTCTGGCGGTCGCGCAACTGCAGAACAACTGAACGATGTCATGCGAAACAACGGTGAACTCATCGCTACCGTTGAACTCAATTACAAAAAAAACGTCATGGCAGGTATGAGATGGACAGATGAGTGGATCAATGCCGCCGAAAAACCGAACCGAGAATTCCTTTTTCTTCTTAAAAAAAATTAAACTTACAGAGATATGTAGGTTGGGTTGAGCGGTAAATGACCAAGCACCATACAATTTACTTCCAGAGAATACCTATTTTCTATGAACCAGCCAAATAAATAAAAATAGCGAAACCCAACAATCCAAACCAGAGAAAATCGTTGGGTTTCACTCGTGTTCTGGTGATTTCAGGTACTTGGTGAACTTGAAATTCCTCTTTTCTATGAGGTTTCAGTAAGATTCCGTTCAACCCAACCTACGGACTTAGGAAAAAATTAAAGTCACAGTTTAAGGGGTTGTGAAGTATCCTTGCAAAATTCCTTAACCCTCGGATGATCCAGCACTTCTGGGTTGAGAATATGTGCCGGTACGCGCCCCTGAATCGCGTCCGTAACCTGTCCAATCGTGCAAAGATCCAGTCGAATAGCAGATTCAATAGTCATGCCAGCGTTGTGATTGGTACAGATGATGCGCGGATGATCCTTGTGAATCGCCCGCGATCCGTTAACTGGATCGTCCACGACGTAATACCAGAGTCGATTTTCGCTAACAGCGCGGTTCGCTGCCGCATCGTCAACAAGGTTTCCACGCGAGGGATTGATAAGCGAGGCGTGCGGTTTCATCGCGCAGAATTCGTCATAACCAACAACAGTATCGGCACCAGATAAATGGAGAGACACGGTATCGCTCTCTTTGAAGAGCGTCAACGGCGAATCAACAGCCTCCGCACCAAATTCCGCTGCGAGTTCTCCAATGTCCGGACGAACATCATAAACAAGGAGTCTCCCTTGCTCGCCGAGAAGCGGACGCGCACGACGTGCAACTTCCTGTCCAATCCGACCAAAGCCATACAAACCGAGCGTAGAACCCATCGCCTCATACGTCTTGATAAGCCCAAAATCGCCATTATGAGAGGCTCTGTTTAGCGTGTAGACCCGTTTCAGGGTTGCAAGCCACTGTGCAATCGCGTATTCCGCAACAGTCACCATGTGTTCGGGGGCAATCGTAACAATGACACCGTATTCGGTCGCCAAATCGACGTTAACGGTTTCGTATCCGACACCCCACCGCGCAATGATTCGGAGCGATTCCGCAGCTTGGTAGAAACTTTCATGAAACGGCACCGAGCTTGCGATCACACCGATAACACCATCCGCGTGTTCCTCAGTCAGTTCTCGAGGATGGATACTTAATTCACCGAATTGCTGCAAATCTGCCAACGCTGCCCGGCGTTCCGCAGAATCAAATTCAGCATTTTCAAAAATTTGAGAGAGAAGAATTTTGTTCATATTTTTCTTTTATCGGCTAATACGCACGCCACCGGCTTGCATCGCCTTCTCTGCCTCTTCTGCTGTTGCCCAGTTGAAGTCGCCGGGGAATGTGTGCGCTAAGGCGGAATATCCACCCGCGAAATCGACTGCCTCTTGAGGCGATTTACCGTTCAGCAGACAATAGATTAACCCAGACGAGAAACTATCACCACCCCCCACACGGTCAACTAACTCCAAGTTCTCATAGATACGGGAGAGATAGAATTCTTCACCGTCGAAGAGGAGCGTCCGCCAGTCGTTGAGCCAACCGGTTTTCGCATCTCTTAGCGTCGTACCGATCATCTCAATGTTCGGAAAAGCGTCTTTGACACGCTGCGCGACTGCCTTGTAACTTTCGGGTTCAAGTTTGCTGTAGGATTCGGTCGTCCCTTCTGCTGCGAAGCCGAGCGATTTCTCGAAATCTTCTTCGTTACCGATGAGAACAGAGACATGTTCCATCATCGGTCGGTTCGCTGCTTGCGCTTCCTCAGCACTCCATAATTTTGATCGGAAGTTTAGATCATAGCTGGTTTTGACACCCGCTGCACGCGCCGCTTGAAGTGCCTCTGCCGAGACTGCCGCTGCAGATTCCGATAAAGCCGGGGTAATGCCACTCAGGTGGAACCACCGCGCGTTGCTAAAGACAGATGCCCAATCAATTTCACCGGGTTGGACTTTGGAGATCGCAGAATGCCCACGGTCATACGTAACGCTACTCGCACGAGGTCCGGCACCCATTTCGAGATGATAGAACCCATTCCGTTCTAAGCCGACACCATCGAAATCCACCCAGACGATGTTCGACATATCCACGCCGAGTTCACGTCCTTTGTTCCGGATGTAACGACCAGACCAGTTATCTACAAGCCGTGAGACCCATGCCGTCTGCAGTCCGAGTTGCGCGGCATTGACAGCGACGTTCATCTCCGCGCCACCCGCCGTAATTGATAAGGTGGTCGCGTTCTCAAGACGCATAAACTCTGGCGAAGTGAGACGAATCATCGCTTCCCCAAACGTAACCAAATCATACATATTTCACTCTCCAATTTTGGTGTCTGTTGTATTCTGATATTCCTGATAAAGGTTTTCAATACATTGTCCGCAGAAACAGTAAATTCTACCGTATTCGCCGACCTCTTTTTCGAGCAGTTGGGTCATCGGAAACTCCTCTTGGCAGATCGCGCAGACCTCTATCGGCTCTGTGGGACCATCTGATTCACTATCATTCTCCCGCCGAGACATGAGATGCAGGATCAACCAAATGGTAGCAGGCATAAGAATTACAAAAATCGCAAATAACATTGCAGGTTTCCTTCCCAACGATGTATAGGAACTCGAATATCCGTTACTATAAACGATAACACCGAAGATGTCAACGGAATTGTTTTGACGAATGCACGGCAACTGTGCTAAAATTTGTAGAAACTTCGGGCTTGGAAATAATAGACTATATTGGCGAAAAACAAAACCGTAAGCCCGTAATGGAATGGAGGGTTTTTGAAAACGCTAAAATCCAATGTGAAGAAAGTGTTTCTTAAGCGCCATACAATAACACATTAAACACTCTAAAACCGCCAGTAACCGCAAGGGAAATTAAAAGGACATGCGTAAAATAGCACACGTAGACGTTTATCCGACTGCTGTCGGGATGAAGGATGTCTTCAATATCGGCACGGGTTTTGTTGGGGATACCGGCTCCGCAGGCGATCACGTCTTTGTTAAAATCACAACAGACGACGGGTACATCGGTTGGGGCGAACAACGCGCACTCCCTTCGTGGAGTTACGAGACGACCGAATCCATTACAACCACAATTCGACACCACATCGCGCCCCTGCTCCTCGGAAAAGATCCGCTCAATCTCAACGTAATCCACGATGCCATCTATAACGCATTGAAACCCGCAGTCAGTAACGGCCACCCTTTCGCTAAAGCAGCAGTGGACATAGCATTGCACGATCTGCGTGGACGTATTCTTGATCTCCCGCTACATACGCTCTTCGGTGGCAAACGACACGACACGCTCCCGCTTAGTTATGCTTTGAGCATTGACACACCAGAGATTATGGCACTCAAAGCGAAAGCCTTAGCGCCGTGTTCTTGTTTCAAGGTTAAAGTTGCCGGTACACCTGGCGCAGATGAAGAACGGCTCCGCGCCGTGAACGAAGCCGCACCAGATGCCAAACTCTGGATTGACGCCAATCAGTCCTATACACCCTCTAACGCGCTTGAACTACTACAACGGGTCACAGATATCCGAGAGGTCTATTGTATGGAGCAACCGGTCGCGAGCCAAGATTGGTTCGGCATGAAACGAGTTCGAAGTGATGCACCGGTTCCGATCGCTATTGATGAAGGCTGTTTCACTTACTACGATCTGGCGAAAATCGCACGCTTGGAGTGTGCTGATGCTGTTGTCTTGAAAGTCTGTAAATCCGGCGGCTTAGCCGAATGTCTTAAGAGCGTCCATGTTGCAGAAGCCAATGCGTTAGAACTCCTCGGTAGCGGTTTGACGGAAGCCGGTATCGGATTCATTGCCAGTGTGCATCTCTTCTCAACTTTGGATCTTGTGCTTCCTGCTGAACTCAACGCACCCGCTTTTTTAGAAACGATGGCAGTACAAGGCATCGAAATACATGACCATGTCGTAACAGTACCAGATGGCCCCGGACTCGGCGTTACACCTGATGAAGACTACATCATGACGAATCTCTTGAGAACCGAATACACTTAAACTTTAAAACGTTGCTTGACTTTTAGCAAAGGTTTTGGTATGCTATTGTTAATCAGTAAAAATTTTCTCGAAAGGAACATAAAATGACTGAAGACCAAAAGATTATACTTGAAACTATGAAACAAGGTTTTGACCTTGTTAACCAGAAATTTGATGAAATTAATAAACGATTTGATGGGGTTGAAGAGCGTTTTGATAAACGGTTCGCTAATCTTGAGAACCGTTTGGATAGCCTCGAGCAGCACCACGATAAGCTTAACTTCCGCGTGGATTATCATGATAAACAGTTTGGCGTAATTAATGAACGCTTTGACAAAATTGAAAATCACCTTGAAAAGATTGATGAGCGTTTCGACAAAACTTACGAGTACATATCAACACTCACGGCAACCATGAAAAAAACAACTACCGAAGTTGAGTGGATAAAGAAAATATCGATCGGCATTGGCGGTGCCATACTCCTTTATATTGTGAAAGCGATCTTCTTCGGGCCCTAATCCACTTGCCGTGTCGCGGTAAAATAAACGAAAATTTCTATCACAATCGCGATAGCAATTGCCACCGCACAGAGCAGGTACGGACTCTTCGTACCGAACCGCGAATCCGCTAAGACACCCCCTAACAACGGACCCAGCAGAATTCCTAATCCCAATATCCCTTCGTGCCAACCGCTCTTATTCCCCTTGTCGGCGTGCCGATCTAATCCATAATAGAGGCTACTGAAGTAGGTGAAAGCAGCAGACACACCGATCAATCCAAACAGAAAAGTCCACAGCGGTGTGTTTTGGAGGCTCCATATTCCGACGAAACTGAGAATCGTTAAGAGCTGAACGATGAGCATCGGTGCGAAACGGTAATGCCATCGCGTTGAGTAGCCGGTCCCAAGAACAAAAAACGCTAACGTCTGGATACCGCCGAGGGTCAGCATCAAGTTACCGAATGTTGACGTAGCCATTCCCATTTCTTTCGTGAGCTTCGGTGCGAGGCGACGTAATACACCGAGCACAAACCACGACGCAAAATTCGCACAACGCGCCAAGTTGAGATAGGTCGTCCGAACAGATAAAGGTGGATAAAGCACTTCGGAGGGTTCCATTGGAGAGGTTTCCGTGATAGCAGGTGCTTGCAGACTGTTCGCTACAATTGTTACCAAGGTGAGTAAACTAAAAATTGCCGCAAGATAGAAAGATCTAAACGGGTTCGTATCACCATAGAGATAACTTGAGAGGGCAGGACCTAAGGTAACGCCAATGCTCCAGAATATGTTAAAGAGCATCACCCGTTGGATTAACTTCCCTTCACCCTCGCGCTCAGCAAGCCACGCCTCATAAGCGGGCCAGAAGAGTGCCATACTGATACCGATGCCGGGAAAGATAAGCATCAGGTGTGTGCTATTTCGGCAGTACGGTAACCCAATACTGACAGCGCCAAGTATGAGGCACGCCATGTAAAGTACATACCGACGCTCTATTCGATCCGACAACCGTCCAAACGGAATCGCAAGTACCACAAAGAAGGCAGTCATAACTGCCTTCAGCACACCTAAAAAGGTCGAGGAGAGCCCTAAGTAACTCGTATAAAAAGAGGTGTTGGTTATGATACCGCTAAAAGCGAGGTCGATTAGCAAGACAGGAAGATAAACTGTAAACAGTTGGAACGTTTTAGTGGCACTCGTTATCCAAAACTTGCCTGACCAGAGTTGGCGCATATTATGTTGTCCGCACCTAATGTTATGGCATCACAATCGCCGCATCAATTATATGATAGCCTGTCGCTCCAACTGGTTCTACTTCAATACCGATTTCGTCTTGTATAACGCCGCTGTTGCCGGTGGCTCGTGCGTAAATCTCAACAGGCTCCGATTTCTCAGGAACCTGCCACTCCCATTTCCAGAGTACCCATGAGAGTGGCGTATCCTGCGCCCAAATTTCTGCCTCTTCCCACGTCTGTCCGTAGTCAATACTAACTTCTACTTTCTTTATACCACCGTGGTTGCCCGCATCGAACGCCGCACCGCTCACTGTATAGATCTTACCACCCGGGATTTCCTCACCCTCACTTGGTGTCCCAATCATTGTGGCGAGTTTCACGTGCGCTATCGGGTCCCAACCCTGTTTCTCCCAGTAACTTTCGTGTTCTTTCGCCAACTGGATACTCGTTATCCATTTCGGATTCTTTGTGCCGTAGTGCCCCGGATTAAGCAGCCTGACCGGGAAACCGTGTTCCGTCGGAAGTGGTACACCGTTCATTTCATAAGCGAGGACTGTCTCCTCACGCATGGCGTCCGCCAGCGGAATCGCTGTATGATAACCGTCTGCACATCGGAAAACAACCACTTTCGCTTCCGGTTTCGGTCCGACCCTCTCAAGCAGGTCGCGCAGTCGAGCCCCTTTCCATTCCGCATTGCTCATCTGTTCTGTACCGATCGGGTCGCCGATACATTTTAAAGTTCGCGTCACTGTAACGGGTTCCATCGCCTTGATATCTTTAAGCTGCAACACTTGCGCCCGCTGTTCTACTAAACCGCTAACCCCCATCCGCCATGTTTTAGCGTCAAGTTCAGCCGGATCACCGATTTGTAGAACATAAAAATCGGCGTTAGGTGTTACAAAGGTCCTCGGTTTAAGTAACAGTTTTGCCTCTGCTTGTACTTCCAATTGAACGGGTAGAACCAATCCCGCTGCACTAATCGCGCTCAGTTTTATGAATTTTCGTCTTTTCATATTTTTTATTTTCCTTCCGGTTCGGTCAGCTGGGTTTGAGGCCTTCGTGTCTCTCTCCGTATATCTGCTTTCCACTTCGTTTCAAGCTGCGTGTGCTTCTGAAAAGCGAGTTATAACATACTGCCCGCCTCTTTACGGGCTGCTGACTGCTATTTCTCATTGTGTCTTTTTCTACTTCGCATCCGCATCGTAATTTTTACAACGCCTCTCACCATAATTGCCGTTCCAGTGCACAAGGTCAAAGGTAACCCCCATGTCCATTGAAAGAAAATATAGGCGATAAAACTAACACACATCAATACAATAAACGTATTCAGGAGTTTTCTGTTTTCATACCACTTTTGCATCTGTTAATATTTTCCGAAAGGGACTTGGCGAAGTTGTTCTTATACCGCGCTAACAGTAGAAATAATACCATATAGGCGATCAAGTGTCAACAATAAATCTTCATGGAATCGCACGATTTGCTATAGGGATATTTAGTTCTCGGCTTTTTCGGCGAATTTTGGCCCCAAGACCGGTAGGTTCGGTTTCTAACCGAACCGGTTCGGAGTGTCCTATTAATTCTAAACTTTACTATAAATAACCGTGCAGTTTGCTAAAGATTAGTTGCATTCTACTTAAAAAAGTGCTATGCTATCCGTATATTTCAGGCGTAATCTAAAACACATTCTTTATGAAAGGAACGGACCCCTCATGGCAAAACAGCCCAACATCCTTTTTCTTATGACCGATCAGCAGCGTTTTGATACCATCGGCGCACTCGGCAATCCTATTATCCAGACACCGGCTTTAGACCGAATTGTGCGAGGCGGAACGAGTTTCACTTCGGCATACTGCCCATCCCCCGTGTGCGTTGCTTCACGCTGTAGCTTCTTGCTTGGACAGTGGGCACATCAAACAGGATCCACCAGTAACGCTGGTATGCCCCAAGATCGCACCTCTGTGATGGAACTGCTAAACGAGGCAGGCTATCAAACACACGGTATCGGTAAGATGCACTTCACGCCCCAAGGACGCAAGATGTGGGGATTTGAGACGCGAGACTTTTCCGAAGAGGGTGCCGGTCCTGACGATTTCACGGCGTTTCTCGCAGAAAACGGATACGATCACGTCGTCGCGCCACACGGCGAGCGGAGCGAATACTACTATATCCCACAACCGTCGCAGCTCCCGGAGCGGCTACACCACACGCAGTGGGTCGGGGATAGAACACTCCAATTCCTCTCTCAACGCGATACCGAGCGTCCGTTCTTGTGTTGGAGCAGCTTCATTAAACCGCACCCGCCATTTGAGTCACCCGTGCCGTGGAACCGGCTTTACCGCACCGTCGAAATGCCACTACCGTTCCTACCGCCCGATTATGAGCATCTGCATACCTACTGGAACCGACACCAGAACCGTTACAAATACCGCGATCAAGGACGAGATATGAACCTCCTCCGGACGATGCGCGCCGCTTACTATGCAACGATCTCTTTCATTGACTACCAGGTCGGCAGAATCCTTGACCATCTCGAATCTGTGGGCGAATTGGACAATACGCTGATCGTTTACACATCTGACCACGGTGAATTGCTCGGCGACTATGATTGCTACGGCAAACGCTCTTTCCTCGATCCGGCTGCACGGATCCCGCTGCTTGTCCAATACCCAGAACGCTTTGAGGCAGGTGCACAGTGTGATACACCTACAAGTCTCGTCGATGTCCTACCCACCAGTCTCGCTGCCGCCGGTTTGCCGCTACAAGAAGACCGAGACGGTGTTGATCTCGCAGCTACCGCTAACGGAGAGACACAGCGTGACGCTATCGTCGGACAATTGGGGCAAGAAGGTACAGGTCTGTATATGCTACTGACTGACGAGTACAAATACATCTATTCCGCTGCTGATCGGCAAGAATGGCTCTTTAGACGTTTGCCAGATAGGCTTGATGAACGAAGTCTCGCAGGGAATCCCGCGTCCGGCAGGATCCTCACCGACTACCGAGAACGCTTGATTGAATGGTTCCGCAACGATGGTTACGAACTTCCACTTGACGGGAATAGATGGCGAGAATTCCCACCACCGACAGAACCTGAGAACCCAGATGCTGGCCAACTTTTCCAAGATGGACGTTCTGTGAGCGATCAGTTCCCAGAAGGATATTCGCCGAAAGTTGACACACTCAGACGGAGGTCTTGAGCTATTGTGCCAATCCGTCATTTTACCAAGCGGTTGCTCTCAAAAGTAGCGTGGCACGCCTATAATACTTATCGGAAAGGCTTGGATTATAACACCCAATTCTCGCAAACAACCAAGATTTTAGACGCGCCCCGGGAAAATATTGAAGCGTTTCAAGCACAACGCTTAGAACGCCTTCTTAAACACGCCTATCGGACAACACCGTACTACCGCGAAATTCTAAAGACAGCACATTCTGATATATCGCGGATTCCGCCACTTGAGAAACAGGATATTCGGGAACATTTGGATAGCCTCTCTTCTACAGCTTTCACGCGGAAACAGCGAATCAGGAATGCTACCGGCGGATCAACAGGCGCACCACTTACGTTCTATCAGGACAGAAACTATTGGAATCAACGGAATCTGAGTGTCTACTATTTCGATCAGTGGGCCGGTTGGAATTTCGGCGAACCACAACTGATCATCTGGGGATCCTTAGCAGATTTAAGAGAAGATAGACCTTGGAAACATCAACTTGACACTTTCTGGCGGAATCAGTACTGGCTCAACGGGTTTCGTCTCACAGACACAGCAATGTGGGCAGCTTTTGAAAAAATGAACCAGTGTCAACCGCAGACAATTCTCGCCTATCCGTCCTCGCTGTATCAATTCGCTAAATTTATCTCTAAGAACGGCTTGACCCCCCTTTGCAAATTGAAGGGAATCATAGCATCCGCCGAGATGCTACAGCCGCATTACCGTACCTTAGCAGAATTAGTTTTCAAAACAAAGGTCCACAATCGCTACGGCAGCCGAGAAGTCGGGTTAATCGCAATGGAGTGTGCAGAGGGACGGATGCATATCAACTGTCGCGATCTTTACCTTGAGATAGAGAGTCCAGATCCATACACTGAACCCGGAGAGATCCTCATCACGCAGCTTAATAACTACGCCATGCCGTTTATTCGGTATCGAATTGGAGATGTCGGTCTGCTCTCCGACGAGATATGTCCATGCGGTAGCGACTTACCTATCTTAGCGGAATTGCTCGGACGCACCACCGCCACCTTCCGAACCAGAAGGGGAACCTTAATACACGGTGGCTATTTCACGCAACAGTTCTACGACATTGATGGCGTAACACAGTTCCAGATTATCCAAGAATCGCTTAAACACTGTACCTTGAAAGTCGTTACGAATGAAAAATGGACAGAAGCGACACACCGTTATCTCGTTCAGAGAATCCAAGATGCACTCGGCACGACTGTCGTTGTCACAGTTGAACTTGTTGACGATATCCCATTGCCACCATCAGGCAAACGGGAATACACCATCTCAAAAGTAGGTTCAGATATTGGGGATTTGTAGGAACTCTGAACTAACGTCCGACTTCCCAGGCGAGATGTTGCAATTCTGGTCCGATCAGCTTTTCCCATGCGAGTTGCACAGCCGCCGTTGATCCGGGTGTAGAGATAACTACTTTCCCGCGATAAACGCCTGCCGTTGCGCGCGATAGCATCGCCGCTGCACCGACCTGATCATAACTGAACATCCGAAAGAGTTCACCGAACCCTGGCAACGTCTTTTCCAATTTGCGATCGAGAATATCAAACGTCGTATCGCGGGGGGCGATGCCCGTGCCACCGTTGAATAGGATAACCTGTGCGTCGCTTTCCGCCATTTTATCTAACACTGCCGCCACTTGGTCGGGTTCGTCTTTTATGATTTGGTACGCAGCGACGCTGTTCCCTTCTGCCGCGAGTTGTTCACGCAGAAATACTGCGTTTTTGTCTGTTTCAGGCGTGCGGGTGTCGCTCACGGTGACAATCGCCACAGCGACAGGTCCTTCTTCAGTCGCCATTTCTCGGTGTTGTTGTGTACTTGTAGAAGGTGTTGACATTATGATTTCCTTTCGGTTAATAGTTGTCAGTTTTCAGTCCGATTTTTTCTCCGAAAAATCGGACTGACAGCCAATCTACTGATTTGGATAGGCTTTGTTTAGATGCTTCGGCATTGTGAAAAAGATGCCACCTGTTTGTTCCGCAAGCGTCTTCTGAAAATCTTCTGGTCTCGGATGACCAATCACATAAGCACGAACACCCAACGACTGGCACACGCTGAGCGCCCGTTCAGGCGGATACTTCCCAGTCGTCGGTTCGTCTGTCAGGATCAACAGGAACCGACTCGCAAACGGACTAAACTTTACCTTTGGAAGCCCTTCAACAATCGCATCAATAAGGTGTTCGTCACCACCGAACGGGTCTTCCATATAACTTTTCAACATCGACTCGTTCAACGGCATCTGCGTGACGACGGCACCGTTGATGACCTTGATGGCATCTTTCGCCTCCGCGAAACGGATGAGACCAATCCGATATTTGATAGGCAGGATGTCTAACCGACCGATGAGCGTACTTAAACCGAGCATAATGGCTTCAGACTTCCCACCCATACTCCGGCTGTAGTCGAGCATTACAACAATGTCCACGACAGTGCCGAACCCTTTTTCAGGCGATGCCCCTGGCGTTCCACCGGCGTAGACGTTCAATCGATCCTTCTCGTTGCGGACGGTGTACATCCGATTGCCTCTACGATCATTGATAAGCCATCTGTTCCCGCGTTGTTGCGTCAGTGCCGTAAGGTTCTCAGAGAGATTCCAACTTTCAGGATAGATCCCCGCGTAAACGTTCAACTTGTCCCCTGCTTTACGAATCGTGTAAGTGCTCCCGTTTGCGTAATCCGTAATGACCCACAGATCACCCTCTTCTTTCTCCCAGACTTTGGCATTACTAAATAGGCTTCCACCCATGGACAGAGAGACACCGTTTCGTTTGAATTCGCGTTCCAATTTCTGTGCCGGTATATCGCCATCTTCGAGTTCAACCTCGAATTGAGACTCCATACTGAATAGCAATTGACCGCCGCTTCGGCGGATGTCAGTGACGATGTCCCGAAAGACCTTGATAAATGCACTGTTTCCGGCGCGAGTACTCGGTAGCGAGGTGGCACCTCTGAAGTCCCCTGGAATCTGCTGCCATAATCCACCTGTTGCCGTGGCTAATTCTCGTTGAAACTGTTCTGGGTAACCGAGAACGTTAGCACGGATATCCTGAAGTTGATACTCCTTAACGACCTTCTCCTGCATCTGTGTCTTGGAATCTTCCTTATCCCTGCCGAAAGCTGTCGTCGCGGGTTCGTCGGTTACAAGGATGATAAATTTATCAGCGTCGGCGTGAAAATCGATCCGATGAAGTGTGTCTAATAGAGCGTCAAGTGCGTGTTCATCGCCGCTAAGCGTGGTCTGTTGCATCCGTCTGCGCAGCATACCAACATCGGGTAACAAGCTGCGAATTTCGAGGTTCTGTCCCTCATAGCGTACACTGAATTCGGACATGCCGAGATGATATTCCAGATTGACGAGATCAAATGCATCGGTCAGACTATACAGATTTGCTGCGACCTGCTGGATATTATCGCGCATACTCGCGCTCGTATCTACGACAAAGACAACATTCACCTTGTCCAATTCGCGTGTCGCGACGATATGGCTGGCGATATTTTCGAGTGCTTCCGCAAACGGGTTGGTGCTATCACCTTTGCCGGTTTCCTCACCTTCGCCTTCGCCTTTGCCATCACCGATAGGTCCAATTTCAGCAGCACCTGTCGATTCGAGTTTGTGGAATCCGGTTTTGCCGTCCCCTTTCACGCGTTGGCGGACACTCTCAACACCCTCACCAGCAGTGGTTTGGAAAGGGCTCGCTACCGATTCATGGATCGGTGTGGTGCGACTATTGAACGGACGCTGCGCATCTGTCATCACGTCTGGAAGCGCGGTATCCGTATCCGACACAGATTTCGTCGCATCATGTAGAAGTTCTGCCTCCGATTGCCGGAGTGTCTCATTGATTAAATTCGCCGAGGCATCTAAATCCAAATATCGTTGGTTTGACTCGGTAGATGGATCGGTCTGTTGTGGGACCCGTAACCGTTTAGGAGGCGGCGGTTTGAGTCTACGTGGACGTTGCGGAGCATCCTTCGGTGTTATCAAATCTACTGCAATCACGTCTTTGATACCCGCCGGTCTTTGGATATAGAACGAAAATGTAAAGGCAATAACGAGGCAGAGATGAACAACACCTGAGAAGAGGAGGGCGCGCAGTGAGCGGTGTCGCCTATAAGAACGGTTCACGGTTTTTCTCCATTTTAGCGTCCAGATTATTATACCAAGGCAGATTCAGTATAGATCGCAGTAGACGACATAGAGAGGAGACGACACTCGGACTCCATACTCCCCCATACGCCACAATGAGAGCAGCAACTGACAACTGACTGTCTCTTATTGTATCACGAAAAGTGGTGTTGTTCAAATTAAACTTGACAAATTTGCTTCTTTCTGATACATTTTTATCAATTCCGTGAACACTACACTTTTTTCTTGAAATTTATACCTAAAAAGTGTTATAATTTACAAAAGTGTATTCTCTTATTACCTCGCGGTGCCGTATACAACACTGCGAAGGACTACGGAATTACACTGCTGACAGAAACCGACATCGGTTTACCGGTGGAACGTCAGCATCCAAATACGTGATTCGCATTGCAGTACTGCTATCACGAAAATAAATTCTACAAGGTCTTACGGTTTTGGGAAGCGCGCTTCTTGCTCGAAACTTGGAGCCTTGTGTCTATTTTGAAATGAAAAGTATATTGAAGAAGGAGATTTCATAGCTATGAAAAAATTTGCAATCTTTATTGTACTTGCCTGCGTGGTGATGATTGCACCGATGGCACTTGCACAGAATTGGCAGCCAACCGTAAAAGAAGTTAGACTGCCGAACGGAAGTATCGTCTTAGAAGAAGCCTGGATTGAAAAATGGTGGGGACTTGACCTCGTAACAGAGACGGGTGGTTTCGGTACCTCCGCGGAGATTGACTACCTCTCCGAAGGCACCGACGGTGCAATTACAAACGCTTCCGTTTCTACACGCGAGGGAGCAGGACAAACGGCTAATCTCGTCGTCAAATCAATCACGAACGGCGCACTCCTTGGATGGTCAGTCGTTACGATTGATACTGAAGATGGTACCAACATCTCCACAAGCCACGGACTGACGGATCAAACCAACGTTACTTGGCACGGTATTATCGCCATTATCTCACCGGATGACAGAACAACCACGATGCACCCGGCACACGACGATCACGCACAAATCTGGCTCAACGGTGATATGGTGTACGACAACTCTGCATGGACAGGCGGCGTACGCACAGTCACAACACCTACGGAAATCAATCTCCAGAAGGGCGAAAATTACTTGCACTTCAAGTGCGGTGAATCCGGTGGTTCGGATTACCTCAACCTCCGTTTTGAACTGACAGATGCCGATCTGCTCATCGCACCGACGCTGGATAGCCTTTTCTTGGATGTCCTGACACCGGTTGAACCGAAAGGTAAACTCGCAACACAGTGGGCAGACCTCAAGCGAAAGTAGCTCTTAGTGTAAAAAAAACCCGTATCCGAAACCGGATACGGGTTTTTTGTTGTCTAACGCTGTTTGAAGCTCTCTATTTTTCCGATTCCGAAATCGTCAAATACTGATTGATAACCACATCTTTCATTTCTTGGGTCGCGCCGCCATGCCACACAATCGTAATCTTCTCAACTTGTCGGTTCCCTCCTAAACCGAACAGCAATCGCGTGTCGCTCCCTGATGCATAACTTGAACCGCTCTTCACTGCTTTTATCTGCGTTGTTCCACCTGCGACGACCGTAACTTTCGCGCCGATGCCGTCTCGGTTAACTCGGTTACCGACGAGCTTAATTCCGATCCAATTCTGCGTATTACCGCCGTCATTCCGAAGCAAAATGGCACGCTGATTGGAATTCATGACGACGATATCGGTATCCCCGTCGTTGTCGTAGTCTGCAGTCGCAGCGGCTCTGCCGACGAGTGCTTCCGTGAAATAATCTCCAGCGGTTTCTGATACATCTGTGTAGCTCCCACCGCCACGGTTTTGAAATATCTGGTCCCGTTGCGCGTAGGTCTCATGGTCCATCAAGGTTTCGATAACATCTTGCGGATGTCCGTTTGCACAGAACAGGTCGAGATCGCCGTCATTATCGTAATCGAGAAAGAGCGGACTAAAACCGACGAAAGGTAAAGTCGGTTGCCGTAATCCGCTTTCCACCGTCGCATCAACAAAAAGGAATCCCTCCTCATTTTTATAAAGGGTCGCCTTTTCAGAATTCGCAACAATCAAATCAAACCACCCGTCGCCGTTATAATCACCGCAATCTACTCCCATAGAACCTTCTGCGACACCGCCTTCATCGTATCCGACACCGATAAACAGACTTTCGTCGGTGAATGTGCCGTCCCCGTTGTTACGATATAAGAAATTACGGTTGGTGTCGTTGGTGACGTAAATATCTGGGAACCCGTCGTTGTCGTAGTCGCAAACGACAGCTGCCATACCTCTCCCTTCAGTTGGATTTATAATCCCTGCTGCCGCTGCGATATTGGTAAAAGTGCCGTCCCCGTTGTTACGGTAAAGCACATCCGGCGTTCCTTCGTAACTGCGCGGGTGTCCATAACCGACAATACCTTTAAAAGTTGTGACCGGCATCGACAGTTCATACACCAGATAGTTGACAACAAAGATATCCAGATCACCATCCACATCGAAATCGAGATAGACAGCTGCGATCCCCCATAGGTCGTTATCAACACCAGCGGTTTCAGTAATATCAGTAAAAGTGCCGTCCCCGTTGTTACGGTAAAGTACATCGCGTCCGAAGTTTGCGACATAGAGATCGGCATCACCGTCATTATCTATATCGCCTGCGGCGGCTGCCATTCCGTATCCGGTATCCCCTGTGCCCGATGCAATCGTCACATCCGTAAACCGTCCACCGCCATCATTACGGTAGAGGACATTCCCATGTTGTGGTTGCGTCTCGTTTTGCCCCTCTTGCGGAATATCACCACTGTTTACAAAATAGAGGTCTGCATCGCCATCACTGTCGTAATCAAAAAAGACGACACCGGAACCCATTGTCTCAATGATGTGCTTATGATCCGTTTTACCGTTGCTGTGTTTGAATTGGATTCCCGCCGCCTCGGTAACGTCCACGAAGATAGGAGATTCCGCAACAGCACTACCAAGAAAAATAAAAGAAAAAATCAGATGAAGTTGGAGGAGAGACTTAGGAAGCATCGTGTACGGTTATTTTTCTGCTTTTTCTGCGGTTTTTGCCAGTCGAAACCCGACAAATGAGGTTTTCAGATTGGGGTAGAGATAGAACCGGAACGTCGTGCTGCATCGAGCAATTTTGTCAATCCAAGAGCCGCCGCGTATGACGCGCCAACTCCCGACATCTGGTCCTGTAGGGTTCATCTTCGGACGTTTCACTGCTCGCGAACTGTACCCGTAATAGACATCGCTATACCAATCCGCTGTCCATTCCCAAACGTTCCCTGCCATGTCCATCACGCCGTAATAACTTTTACCTTTCGGAAAGCTGCCGACGGGTGCAAGTCGATTCTGGTAGCCGTCATCGTCGGCATCGGTATTCGCATACGGTTCGACCGCGTTGCCCCAGGGCCATACCCTATCGGTGTAACCGCGCGCTGCCTTTTCCCACTCCGCTTCGGTTGGCAGTCGCATCCCTTTCCACGCAGCATAAGCGTTCGCATCGTGCCACGAAACACCAACGACCGGATAGTTCGGAAACTGTTCCGCGCGTGCAGGCCAGTCGCCAATCTGTGGGAGATGCGTAAAGTTTTCGGGTGTCCGCGCAGCATCGGTTTGCTGTTTCCAAAATTCGTAGTACTCGGCGTTTGTGACCTCATATTTGCCGATATAATAGGCATCAAGATAGACCTTATGCTTCGGTTTCTCATCAGCGGCGCGGTTATTGCTCCCCATCGTAAACGTGCCAGCGGGGATTAGGAGCATCTCCTCCGCAGCTTCTGCATACGCACAAACCATAACGCTAAAAAGGAGAATAGAAAAACCCCATGCCATAATACTGAGCGGACTATTTCTGTTTTGGTTTCTGTTCCAATAAAAAGTGTTCATAAGCGCGGTAGTGCTCCTGCGCGAGTTTCTGGTTACCGAGACTCTGATATAATTTTGAAAGGTTAAGATGATAGTACGGTTGCTCACCGTCAAGTTCAACCGCTTTTTGGAAGGCTACAAGTGCATTTTGCGGGTCCCCTTGCATCGCATACGTACTACCGAGGGTGTTGTAAAGGATCGCTTCGTTCGGACGCAACTGAATGGCTCTTTTAACGGCTTGTGCGGCATGTTTAGGGTAATTTAGATTCATGAAAGCGCGGCTTAAACCGTGATGAAAGTTGGCATCGTTCGGGGCGAGCTCAATACACCGCTGAAACGCTTGGACGGCTTTGCCATAGTTTTGCTGGGTCATAAAGGCGGTCGCTAATCCTGTCCACGCTTCGAGATTCTTCGGTTCTGCGCGTGTCAGACGCGTGAGGCGTTCGTATTCGGCGTATTCCTTTTGTAACTGCTGATAAATTTGCATCTCAGCTCTACTCTTCTCACGGTCGCCCAAGCGGAGGTACGCTGTTCCGAGTCCGTAGTGCGGTTCCGCGTAACGTCCCGGTCCGAATGCAAGTGCCTGTTTGAAGTTTTCAATCGCTGCGGTGTATTCTTTTAAATTAAGTTGTGCCGTGCCGAGTTCATAATACGTCCCCGCCGCTTGCGGTTTCAATTTGAGTGCTTTCGTTAAAATCGGGACTGCCGCTGCGTATTGGCGGAGTTTTACAAACGACTTGCCGAGGACTTCGTAGCCGCGTGCATGTTGCGGTGAAAGTTCGACGACACGTTGTAATACCGGCACTGCATCCGCCCATTTATCGAGCCTGAAATAGACAACACCGAGCGAATAGAGTGCCTCGATATTGTCCGGCATTAGTGCTAAAGAACGTTGGTAACTCTCTGCGGCTTGGTTCCAGAATTGTTCTTGTGTGTATGCCATACCGAGATAGTGGAGCACTTCAGCGTGATCGGGCTCGAGTGTCAGTGCGGCTTCAAATTCAGAGATAGCCTTCTGATTGTTCCCTTGGAACATGAAGTCGAACCCCTGTTCTACATGCTGGACATATCGGCTATGGTCGTTACCTTTCTCAGCAACAACATTAAAGAACGGCATGCAGAACCAGAGAATGATAGCGGTTGTTAGCAAATTTCGCATTCGGTTATCCAAAAATTTCGTGTGTTTAGATCAAACAAAGAACATTGTTTAAATGTTAACGCTACTCGAAAAAAAAGTCAAGTTTTTCATAGAGAAAAAGCAGGGTTGGTGTTATACTGTGCAAAAAATATTCAGTTAGAAACGAGGAACCGAAACAAGTATGCAACAAGTTACAATTTATCGTGAACCGGGCAGATTTGCTGGCTGGCCAGCGAATTACGGTATTTGGGCATGGGGCAACGAGATCGTTGTCGGGTTTACTGTTGGGTATCACAAATCGGATGCGGGGTTCCACCGTCGCGACCGAGATAGGCCCTTTGTAGGGATGCAAGGACGCAGTTTAGATGGTGGTGAGACGTGGCAGGTCTCGGAAACGCCGTGTACGCTCCCTGCAAGAGGCACACTCTCCGCAGATGAACATGTCGAAGAACGGCATCGGTTGGAAGCGGCGGCTTCATACGAGACACCCAACCGTGTCGATCTTGCACATCCCGATTTCGCGATGATGTGCAGCAGGTCTGGACTGAGAGCTGGTGCCTACTCATGGTTTTATACCTCTACAGATCGGTGCAATAGTTGGGACGGCCCCTTCAAACTTCCGATGTTCGGATACACCGGCATCGCAGCACGCACAGACTACCTGGTCTCAAATTCAGATGAATGCTTGGTGTTCCTGACTGCCTCAAAATCAAACGGTGAAGAAGGTTTGGTTTTCTGCGCGAAGACAACCGATGGTGGTGAATCGTTCTCGCTGCTGTCTCAGATCGGACCGGAACCTGAAGGATTCGCGATTATGCCTGCAAGTGTTCGGCTATCAGCGTCACAGATTTTAGTCGCCGTCCGGTGTCGCGGAGGCGGGAACAAATCAGGGTCGGACTGGGCAGAGCGACAAAACTGGATTGACCTCTACGGTTCTGATGATAATGGACAAACCTGGAATCATAAGAATCGACCGGTGGAAGATACCGGAAGTGGCGGGAACCCACCGACGCTGACGCTCCTACATGACGGTAGACTCTGTCTTATCTACGGCTATCGGGATGCACCGCACCGAATGTGTGCGAAGTTGAGCAACGATGCCGGTAAGCGTTGGGGTGAGGAGATCGTCTTACGCGATAACGGCGGCGACCACGACATCGGTTACCCCCGCACTGTCCAACGTCCTGATGGGACTGTGGTAACCGTCTACTATTTTGATGAGGAGCCGGACGGTGAGCGGTTTATCGAGGCGACGTTGTGGAAACCGTAATTTTCTGTTAATCAGGACTTACGCAATTTGGAGCGTAAACCGTTCTGTTAGATGAAATTCTTCGTAAAACCTAGCGTTTTTGAGACACAAACTAACAGTTTGTGGTACATAAAGAGAAGTATGCGTAAGTTCTATTAATTTGAACGTAGGTCAAAGCAGACGAGGCGATCTTTGCCGCGGATATAGAGATAGCCGTCTGCTAATACGGGTGCCGCCCAAGCCGGATATTTCACTAACTGCTTACCGTTTTCGTCTCTGAGTGAGGGGACCTGTGAAATTACCTCTAATTTCTCTGGCGTGCATTTGAGTAACATCAAACGTCCGTACTCGCCGAGATAAATAAAAGAGTCGTTCACCCAGAGCAGCGAGGCGCGTTCGTCAACGCGTTGCGACCATGCAACTTTACCCGTTTTGAGTTCCACACAACGGAGTTCGGCACCGTTCGGGTGTTGTCCGCTACAAGCGTAAAGATACCCGTTATGATGGACGGCGGTGTTCCAGTGCAACGCAAGCGACTTGTTCCGGCGCAAAGCACGATCTTTCCAAACGATCTCATAACCACCGGGATGGACCCTGAGGACCGAACTCCCAATACCGTACGACTCACTGATAAAAACTTTATCACCAGCAATAACCGGACTCGATGCGTTGACGGATTCGATCTTACGATGCCGCCACGGATAGTGGAAATCTATTTCACCCAATGCCGGTTCAAAACCGACGAGGCCGCCACGGAGAAACGCGAATCCCCAACGTCGTCCATCAATGGTGCTAAAGACGGGACTCGCATAACTCGCAAGTTCATCTGCGATCTGGTAAACAACCTCACCTGTATATTTGTTAAAAGCGACGATACCGCTCCGGTTTGGGGCAGGTTTGCCGTTCGCAGCCCAAATATCCTTCGGACTGCCGGGTGGTGAGCCGCCTATCTGGACGATGAGCAGCTCGCCTTCAACAGCCGGAGTCGAAGCGACCCCGAAGAAATTTTGTGCGACGTGAAACTCCGCAGTGGTGTCAACCTGCCACAACGCTTCGCCGTCTGAGACACGGACGCAGTGCAGCACGCCTTCAGCACCAAAAATATAGACGCGGTCAGCATCAACAACCGGACAGCATCTCGGTCCGTTGTTGTAGCCGTACATATCTTCGTAGTCTGTCGGGTATTCAAACCGCCAGAGTTCGTCGCCAGTCGTGCTTTCCATACAGGTGAGCCGCGCCATATCGCCGTGACGTGCGAAGATAAACACCCGTCCGTTGGCGACGGTAGGTGCCCCGTAGCTCGTCCCAATCTGCTTATGCCAGACGATCGGTGGACCCGTTTTTTCCCACGGAAGGATGTCTATCTTTTCCAGCGATTTGCCGTTCCGTTCTGGACCGAGAAAGTCGTTCCAATCGCCAGCAAACGTTTCTACGCTCCCAATAAATGAGAAAATCAGGAACAGCAAGGAAACGCGCGCGAATGTCTTCACGCCGCGATCTCCTCGTTGGCACGTTTCACAAGTGCGTTCATATAGGCGATCGTATAAGCCGTCCCGACGCGGTGGTCACCCGCCATGCTCGGAATGTGATCCGGGATTAGCACGCCGTTGAAATCCACTTCACGGAGTGCTCTCGCCACATGGTACATATCCTGATAGCCGTTATCGACGAAGGTCTCGACGAAATGCGGGAGCGGTTGATCGACATTGCGGAAATGGACTTTGAAAATCTTGTCCCGTTCACCGAAATAGCGGATGGATTCGATGACATCTTTGCCCATTAGGTCGCCGCCTTCTAACCAGCAACCGACACAGAAACACATACCCACGTTTGGGCTATCGGCGATTTCGAGTGCACGCTTGTAGCCTTCAAAACTGCTGAAAATACATCTCGGAATCCCCGCAAGATTCAGTGCCGGTGGATCGTCGGGATGGATACCGATCATCACACCTGCCTCCTCAGCGACAGGTGCCGCCTGCTTGATGAAGTAGGTGTAATTGTCCCAGAGTTCCTCTTCGGAGTATTCGCGACCGTGTGAGAGCGGCATTTTATATTGATTGCCACCCCAGTGTCCCGCTTGTGCGGTTTCAAGGTTGAATCCTCGCGCGCTGGCACCGCCACGCGTCGTCTCGCGTTCGGTACTCCAGATACCATTACCCATGTGCGCGTAGGTTGTATACGGAATCCCCGCTCTGCCGAGATCACGGATGTACCGCTTGTACTGTTCGACCTTCGCGTCGCGGTTCTCCAAGTTCAGCACGATCGCATCCTGATTGTGGACATCGCTGTTGCCGAACCCATAAATTTTGAGTCCCGCGTTCTCAAAAATCTCGCGACGGCTCATGAAATAGTCGTAGTTCGCATTCTCACCGTTCGTCCAGAGGACAACATAATCAACGTCCATCTGTTTAGCGAACTGTAAGTCTGCTTCACTCGGTTCCGGCGACATCTGTGCCGTAACTTTCATGCCGGGTTCAATATTGCGGAGTGGACTCTGATCTGCCATTTTGTGCCTCCATTTGTTAGTGGCTATCGGCTTTCAGCAAAGAGATTTCTGATGAAATTATACCCTCTGGCTGACTGCTGACGGCTGACGGCTGATGGCTAATAACTACTCTTCGTCCCCTGCTTCTGCTTTGAGTCGATATAACTCTTCTGTCAATTCGGTAACGATATCTGCGTAAGCCGGATTGTCGTAGACGCTGCACATCTCGTTCGGGTCTTTCTCCAGATCAAAGAGTTCCCATTCGGGTTCTTTCGATTCATCGATGGATCCGGTGGTGCCGAGCGCCTCGCCGTAATAGTAAATCAGTTTATAGCGATCCGTCCGGACCCCGTAGTGTGCCCCGACATAGTGATGTGAGAGGTGCATCCAATAACGGTAATACATAGACGTGCGCCAGTCATCTGGGGTCTCGCCGTTGAGGATTGGACGTAGGCTCGTACCTTGCATGTCGTCAGGAATCGGTAATCCGGCGTAGTCGAGCCAAGTCTCTGCGAAGTCGATATTGAGTGCCATTGCATCGGATGAACTGCCGGGTTGAATCTCGCGTGGATAGCGGATAAGGAACGGCATCCGTAAAGATTCCTCATACATGAACCGTTTGTCGTACCAACCGTGATCACCTAAGAAGAACCCTTGGTCAGAAGTATAGATAACGATTGTATCATCGGCGATGCCGTCTTCGTCGAGGTAGTCGAGCATTCGTCCGACATTGTCATCAATTGAGGCGACGCAGCGGAGATATTCTTTGATATATCGCTGATAGTTCCAGTTCGCTTGTTCTTCATCGGATAAACCCTCTGGTGGTGGTCCGAGTTTATCAATTTTGAGGTCCCTTTCGCTCATGTCTCCGAAGACACGCATTTTCGCTTCTCTCGCGGCATTTGAACGGTTCGCGTAGTCGTCGAAAAAATTGTCCGGCATTGGAACATCGCCGTCCTCAAACATGTCTGCGTGCTTATCATCGGAATCCCATGGACGATGCGGTGCCTTGTGATGGCACATCATAAAGAACGGGCGGTCGCGGTCACGGTTCTGCAGCCAGTCCAGCGAGAAATCGGTGATGATGTCGGTGGCATAACCTTTATGTGTTGTTCTTCCGTGCGGTTCAAGCATCACCGGATCGTGATAGAGTCCTTGTCCGGGCAAAACGTTCCAGTAATCAAAGCCTGTAGGATCGGCGTTTCCACCGTGTCCGAGGTGCCATTTCCCGACCATCGCGGTCTGATAGCCATCCGCCTGTAGCATCTTCGCGACGCTCGGTCTCCTGCCATCAAAATTGTCGCCTAAGGTCTTGACACCATTAAGATGGCTGTGTTTGCCGGTCAGAATGTTCGCACGGCTCGGTGTACAGATGGAGTTGACACAGAAACAGTTTTGGAGAACCATGCCCCCGTCTGCGATACGGTCAAGGTGCGGTGTTTGATTAATCCGACTTCCGTAGCTGCTAATCGCGTGTGACGCATGGTCGTCGGACATGATAAATAGGATATTGGGTCTGCTCAAAATTGTGGCTCCTTTGTATTTACAATTTGCTTTATCATATCCTATTCTACATGAGAAGTCAATCTTTTTTATTAGTTATCCAGAGCGGTTTAGTTCTCGGTTTTTTTTCAATTTTGGACCCCCAGGCCCGGTAGGTTCGGTTTTCAACCGAACCGGACCCTACGCGGAAACCTCGAAACCTTCAAAACCCTCTTCAGCGTTGAAGCTCCGGTAGGTTGGGTTGAACGGAACTGAGAAGGAAGATGTGTGTGCCAAATGCCCCTAAATCCAATAGTTATCGGATACACTCAAAAACGGAGTGAAACCCAACTTGAACCCCTCAGGAGCCCGGAAACTGCAAAAACGTTGGATTCTCTCGGTTTTCTGTTTGAGTTGGTAGCGATTTCTACCTGCCTGTTTGTATTTTCGTCTGAATTAAGAATACACCAACCGCGGCAACCACAAATCCGAGAACTGTACCCCACAACCCAAACTCAAGTGTATTCGCACTGACACCTATTTCCTGTCCGCTATTAAGCTTGAAATAATTAATAGAGTAGGATAAAAGGACACCAATGCCGATGCCGATACTCACAAAAACAGGAAGTCGGGCTTTCCAGAGCGTTCCTTGTGCAAACATGTAGAAACTCACACCAACGATCACAGCACTCGCGATTAAGGCAATCGTGATGAGCGGATTCCACTTCGCAAGGTCAATGCCTGAGAAGTCAATACCATCACCGATGCCATCCCACGGTATGAAGAAGCAAATGAGCGCGAAAAATCCGCCTATATGTACAATAGACCATAACTGTTCTTCTTCAACAGAGACACTCAATTGTTCTTCCGATTCTGTTCTTGTCAAAAATGCACCTACGGTGGCAATCAAGAATCCGATCGCTGCGCTCCAAAAACCGAAGTTGACCGCAAGATGAACCTTTTGTGCCATTTTCATGAAATTAAGATACTCCGGTAAAAGCATCGCGAGTCCGATACCGGTACCTACAAGAATCAGTGCCCTGGCTTTCCAAGGTGTTCGTCGGATGAGTGTATAGAGACTCACACAGGTAATTACGAGACTCGAAATGAAGGCAATCGCAAGCAGCAATCTGTTTCGAGCAAGTCCAAAGCCTGAAGTGATTTCGACACTATGTCCACCTATTTGCAACCACGGCACAAAAAAACTAATAATGACGATAATGCCACCTAAGGGGATCATAAATTGCGTGTATCGACTGAGTCTATTCATTTTTGACGCTCCGAATGCAAAAATATAGATGTGGGATAAGATGTTGTGAAATTCGCTATTACCTTATACGAAAAGGGATAGATGGGGTTACAAGTCTTGCAGTGAAGGTGTGATTCGATGGCTTGGCGCGGTAAGATTTCGGTGTGTTGATAAGAAGCAGGACTTACGCAATTTTGGCAGTAGTCGGTTCTATTAGATGAGATTTTTCTGTAAACACGGCGTTCTGATAGCACAAACTATGAAGTTTGTGGTACAAAAGAGCATCATGCGTAAGTCCTAAAGGAAAAAAATGTGGCATAAAATAGGCGGGGGACAACCCCGCCAGTGAAGAGGAAAGGGATCGGATCCGATGCTCTTTAATCTTTGGCCTTATCAAGAAACGGTTTGAGCAGGTCTATCGGGATCGGGAAAATAACGGTCGAGTTTTTCTCGGCACTAACTTCCACTAAAGCCTGAAGGAAGCGCAGTTGTACCGATGTCGGTGTTTTACTGAGGATGTCTGCGGCATCGGTAAGCACCTGAGCAGACTCAAATTCACCCTCTGCGTGTGTAACTTTAGCGCGACGTTCACGTTCGGCTTCCGCCTGCTTCGCCATTGCGCGTTGCATCTCAACAGGGAGATCGACGTGTTTGATCTCCATTGCCATCACCTCGACACCCCACGGTTCACAATGCTTTTTGATAATATCTTCTAAATCCTGATTCAGTTTTTCGCGTTCCGAGAGGAGATCATCGAGTTCAGCACGTCCGAGTACACTACGGAGCGTTGTCTGTGCAATCTGACCGATCGCAAAACCGAAGTCTTCGACCTCAATGACGGCTCTATCGGGTTCGGTTACCTTAAAGGTAAGCACGGCATTAACACTCACCGAAACATTATCCTTAGTAATCACATCCTGTGGTGTAACATCGTTGACGACAACCCGGAGACTCACACGTTGCAACCGCTCAATCCAGAACGGTATCATAAACACGAGACCGGGCCCGCGGGTTCCGACGAATCGTCCGAGTCGGAAGATAACAGCACGTTCGTACTCTTTGAGGATCCTAACACTCGTCGTGAGGATGATAATACCGACAACGGCAAGTGTAAAGTATAACGGATCAATTTGTGGCATATTTTTAATTTTCCTTGCGGTTCGTTCAGGTGAATTTTGGTATTGACGATCCCCTACGTGAATCGCCTTCCACTTCGTTTCAGGCTCAATTGCTGCTCTTTTGTACCACAAACTGTTAGTTTGGGTTCTCCACCAGAACGCTCTGTTTTCCGAGAAATCACATTTGACAGAACAGACTGCAGTCAAAAGTGCGTAAGTCCTAATATTATCAAGCGTCCCATCCAGTAATCTCGCGCGCCTTCTGAAAAAAAGCGCGTTTGCGCGGTGTGTTAAGCTGCCATTGCACGGGTACGGACTGGTAACCGTGGTGGTAATCGTTTTCACCCGGATCAAAATATCCCCACGAGGCGTATTGGCTGACAGCAGCAACAAAATTGTTCAACGGTTTATCGAAATCGAAGTGGTCGTCCTCGTTGAAAAGGATCGGCATCGGACGGTAGCCGGGGACCTCGCGCGTCTGCTGGACCATCTCAATGATACGATTCGGGTCTTTGACACCGTTGCCGTGAACGAGCAAGAAATCAGAAGAACGGACGACGTTTTCGAGCGGCACTTTACCACCACCGTAACTCGTTCCGACGAGGAATCTATCCCCGTTGCGGGTCGTCGCTTTTACGCGTTCAATCAACTCATGTACCCGTTGCGGTTTTAGTATTTCATGGGTATAGGCTCTGACATTGCATTCATTATTCACCTCAACGATAACGTTGGTATACCCTTTGTCGAAAAGCCAACCGGTTGCATTGTCAACGGCGTTTTTGACAGCGTTTTCGTCCTTAACCCGCTGATCCTGCCCGAAATAGAAATAGCCGAGGATAACGACCATACCGAGTGCGTCCGCAAAGTCGATAATCCGTTCGAGTCGCGAGAGATAGTCCGGATTGAGACTGCCATCGGATTCTATACCGGAGTTGTGCCACGGTTGCGCTTTCGAGTAACCTTCCGGACTCCCGCCTTGGAGGTTAATTGTGAATCCCAATACACCGTGGGCACGCCATGCTGGCATCGCGGATAAAAATTCGCGCGTATTCCGTTCGGGATCCCACACGCCTGTATCAGGGTATTCCCATCTATAAATGGTTTCTGGGTTCCGGTCATCAAAAATACCTTGCACCATGCGGGTGTTGATGAGCAATCCCTCAACCTTGTTCCCTTCATAAGAGCGTCCGGGATAGGTGATTTCGCCGTTAATGTAAAAAGCATCGTCAACGATACTAACTGCTGTCTTCATCTGCGTTTTCCTTTCGTTTGTATGTCTATCGGTATGAGTTTCCTGTGAGTCCGCGTGAAGCCTTGGGCAACCGTCGGCGAGCAGCAGACCTGCCAGTGCGGTACTTCCGTTGATCAAAAAGTTTCTACGGTTCATAGATTCCCCTGCACTGCTATTTTAATTAAGGGTGTTTCACGTTTTGTACCACATTCTGTTAGATTGTGGTCTTTGCCAAATCTGAATGGAAACCCTATGGCCGCTAAGAGTTTCTCGCAAACTAACAGTGGACGGTACAAGGCTTGCAATATAGCAGCTCCCGCATACTAAGCAATATTAGACAGGACTTACGCAATTTGGGGTGTAAACCGTTCTGTTGGATGAAATTCTTCGTCCAATCCAGCGTTTTTGGGACACAAACTAACAGTTTGTGGTACATAAAGAGCATCATGCGTAAGTCCTATTAGATAGTAAACTGTCGATTTTCTAATTTTAAGTCCGGCAACCTTTCAACAACCTTCACTGTCTCCAAGCTAACTGTAATCACCTTTCCGATGAGTTTGACGATATATTGCGGATCGTCTGCTCGGTTCGGGTCGTTCACAATGCCGCTGCGCTTATCTATTTTAACACAATACTGATTAATTATCCACTCCAACGCGGAACGGTTGCCGAGTCGGTAATCGAAAACTTTTTCTGGGATACCGTCGAGTGTCAGGAAACCGTTGTAGACGATTTGGGTTTTGTCTTTCGAGAGTTTCATCTTCTCGACACGCCAATCGAGCGGCGTATCCGGCTTCTGAACGAACTTGAGTTTATCGTATTCGGGTTGCGATTCGTAATTGACGTGGAGATCCGCTAACTGCGCACCCGCTTTCGCGAATCCCCAGAAATCCTGAATAAACGGGATATGTGGCAAATCGCGTTTGAGGTTCGCCTCGTATTTTTCGCGATAGGCGGGATGATGCAGAAGTCCGTAGGTGTAGTGGAAGATGTCCCACTTGGTGATGGAGTCGTCTTCGTAGTGCTTTTGGAATTCTGTCAATGCCCAATCGGTAATATTTTCACGACGGTTCGTGCCATCTTCGTCGTAGGTGTAGAAGGGGAAGGATTGTTGTGGGTCAGTATAGAAATTCCCATCAACAACAAATTTACTCATCAGAACAGAAAATTCTTTACGGCCATAAACACCAGCGCAAATTACCCGATTTTCTATTTCAGTTTCCGACGTTGGGAAAATTCTATGTTGTTGATAACGTTCCTCATTCCAGAAGTTATCAAAGTAGAGATGTTTTTGGCAAAAGGGACGGTATAGTGCGTTGCGGAAGTTTGTCTCTTCATACGTGCTTAATTCCAGTTTTTTCAGTGATGCTTTAACCTGACGACTCCACTTGATGCGTACATTGGTCGTGTCTATAAAATTTTCAACAGGATCTTGGGGGTTATGTCGTGTTTTCCGATCAACGGCGGTATTGTATATTTCAATGAATGTGCTGACCTGTTTTTGTAGTTGTTCAAAATCAAACGAGTACGCCAGATTATCTCGACTCGTAACGACCCCATAAGAATAGATATTGAAAATAGATTCGCCATTACTATTTTTAACGTTCTTTGTTTCCTTACTTCCTATAGGAATAAAAGTATCAAATTCTGGATGGAGTCCTTCAGTGAGCCATGTCTGGCGTGCGTCAGGCTGAATCGGCTGCCAGGGGATATTGCCCGTATGCTGGCATTCACTGAGAAAACTGAATTTCTGCTTTTTGTCCCACAAGTCATCGGTACGGTAGTAGTAGATACGCGGTGAATCTGAGGCGTTGTCCTTTTTCTTCACAAACAGATTGATACTCACGCCGACGCGAATCCCAAACACATTCGCATCAGAGACCTTTAACCCTTTCCGCGCATTCCCGCCTAAGTCAAAAATATAGATAGCGTCGCAATCTTCAGCAAGATGTTTCCGCATGCCATCAAACGCTACACCGTCGAGGAAACTGTTATTTGTTACGAAGGCGACAACACCTTGGTCGTCAATCCTGTCCAATCCCCATCGAATCGCCTTTACATAAGGATCGTAGAGTTTGTTTCTGAGCGTTGCTTTAGAGTCTTTGGCATAAGTATCTGCAATCCGCTTGTCTATCGTCTCATACTTCCGATTTTTGTTATTATCGTTTTCATTGACCTGCCCCATATTGTACGGTGGATTGCCAATCACCACAAACATGTCGGTCTCTTTCTGCTTTTCAACACGGGCTGTGTTCGCTTGGGTGAGGAGTTGCAGCTGGCGGTCTTCTACCATCTCGAATGTATCCACCAAAGATATACCTTCGTAGGGGACATACCGACGCGTCGCTGTGTAGAACTCGTGCTCAATATTGAGACTGGCGATATAGTAAGGTAGGAGCATCACCTCATTGCACTGGAGTTCCGGCGGGTCGGCGGTGTACTTCCGTTCCAACGCGATAGGTTCGAGTTCCTGCATGATACGGACAATAAAATTGCCGGTCCCAACAAATGGATCAATGATATTCACACCGGTATCCGAAAGGGAGCGGTTGAACTCAGTCTGTAAAATATGCTCGACGCTTTTGACCATAAAATCGACGATCGGTTGCGGTGTGTAGACGATGCCGTGTGTGTCTGCGACCTTAACGGAGAAGCCTTGAAAAAACTGCTCGTAGACGGTGTTAAGGAATCCCTGTTTCTGTGAGAAATCGGTGATAGTGGCAGCTGTCTGCTCAATTGCGACGTAGAACGGGTCTAAACTCTGTAGGAACTGGTTACGGTCGAATGCCTGTGAGGTGAGTGCGTCGATGACGTTCTCGATTTCGCGTGCGATGATGTTACGGCGTGTGAAGTCGCGATTATTAAAAACGGTGCGGAAGATGCGTTCGGTCAACAGATGTTGGATAAGCATCTCCTCTACCGCAGCGATGGAGAGGTTCGGGTTGATGGAGGTCTGGCACTGCTGATGGAAGTGAGTGAACGCTTCCTGAAATCGCGCGTTGTTCTGACGTTCTGTTTCGATGAGTGCTGATAACTGCTCGCCGAGTTCGGGGACAGTCTCTTTGAATTCCGAAACAGCCGTATGCCACGCTGAGATGTTTTCTTCCTGATACGCGAAGAAGGTCTGCAGCACATTGACGAGGTTTCTCGGTTCGGTGATGTCCAAATCCAATTGGAGCTGCCCGTGTTGAAACAGCAGCGCATGCGTCGGCGATTGGACGACGATATTCTTCGACGGATAGCCTGCAGCGAACTTCTTATCTGCTTCAACGTAGAGATCGTCCTGTGTATCCTTTGCTTCCCAGCAGCCGTAGGGTAAGCCGAAGGTATCGACGATTTCGCCATCCGGTGTTATCCGTTTATTCTCTGGCGTGTAATGTGTCTTTTCGCAGACGAGGATAAGGTCTGCTTGTCTGCAATAGTGTTGTAGCAGATTCTGAAATGCAATTCGGACGGCACCCTCATGTTCCGCACCGACGCTGTCATATTCTTCAAGTTCGGCGTAATAGTTTTTGATCGGTTTGTGGGTCGGTCTGATGTTTGGATGTGGCATGGAGTTGTGGTTATCAGTTAAAGCCTATGATGCGTCCTCGGATTGTTCCTCGATTGTGAACGCATACAAGCCGTGTCGGTACACGATCACCATCTCCTTCCCGATTCGCATGTACAACACATATTTGTCAAAATCCTCAATACAACCCGCCAAAACGTACCCCGCACGAGTGACGATGGTCACGTTGGATTTGTTATCCCTCGCCTGCTCAAGAAGTTCATCATCAACATGGTACCGCTCTGCTATGGTCTCAATCGGTTCAAGGTTCTCGGCTTTCAGCGGTGCCCTGATTTTTATATGCGGTTTCAGCTCCGCCATCTTCTCTTTCGGAAACGCAAACAAAACGTGCACTTTCGCCATTTTAAGCAGTTCGCCGTTAGCATACGTCCCCCATACCGTATACGATTTCGTTTTGACCACGGACAGGTCCTTTAGACCGGTATAAGTGACAAAGCGGACGGGTTGATCGAAATGTTGGCTTAGCATCTCGTCAGCATTCCACTCACCACTCCCTGGCGTGGATTGCTCTGGTTTTTCTGCTTGTGGTTCCGGTGTCTCAACGTTTGGTTCGGATTGTTGTTCACCCAAACCCAATTCTGTTTCCATATTCATATTCTCCTGTTTATTGCGATATTTGAAGGATAAGGCTCACACCAGTGAAAACGATGAAGGAAAGGGTGCTGACGAGGCCCCAATCTATCCGAAATTTTTTCTTAATCTCTAAAATATCGCCTGGATAGAGTAAAAGGTGTTGCCGTGTTGCCCCTTCAGCAGGATTGAATGCGAACGGCACTTCTATAGTTGTACCGTCTTGACGGTGGATAATGACATCTTCGCGGTTTGCTGAGACATCGAACCCACCACCGAGCGCGACGGCTTGCAAGAGGTTCAACGGTCCACGAACGCGTTGCGGACCTGGGTTTCGGACATAACCGGTCACGTAGATAGGCTCCGTTTTAAAAACGTTGGGAACAAACAGCACATCGCCATCTAATAACGTCGGTAGCGGTTGATCGTTCGGTGGAGATTTCCAAAACTGTTCGGAGAGATTGAATTCGGAGCGTTTCCCGTTCTTTTCGACCTTCACAACAACCGTTAGGTTGGCTTCTTGGGTGGGACCGCCTGCGCGTGCAAGCGCGTGTGAGATGCCGATCGCGCCACGCACAAAAATTTTTCCCGGAGTCTGTACCTGTCCTTGCACCTCAACAACACTGAGCGGCATGACGAAGACGAGATCGTTGATGTTGACGCGGATATCCTGGTAAGGGCTATTGGTCGAAAGATCGTAGGTTTCAACCTTCCGCGTGGTGTCTTTACGGATTAATTGCACGCCTTGTCGGTCAGCATTCTCCTGCATACCCCCAGCAAGCGCGATCGCACGGTATAAATCGATGTCGGTCTCTGGTGATATAACATATCGTCCCGGTGTTTTCACAGCACCACCAACGAAAACACCATTTTTTTGCGACACCAACGACACCATAACGACCGGATTACTAACTTGGTTATCGGTTACGAGGAACTCGCGAATCAAGTGGTTGACGGTTTTCACGGTTGTACCGGCGACATCAAACTCGCCACCGAAGTAGTTGATTCTCCCATCTTCACGGACTTGGACAGAATGTGTATACTCCGGCTGCCCGACGACAGCAATAAGGAGGGCATCCCCTTTTTTGATACGATAAACATCGCTAAAAAGCGGAGGGTTCACAAGAAAGAAGAACAAAATAAGACAAGCTTGCAAGCGGCAACACTTAGTCCAGCACACTTGCAAGCTTCGGAAAAGACTGGTCATAGTATTTCTCTGAGAAGATGTCGCTGCGTGTAATTTTGTCTCACGTAAAGTTTTCGATTCATGTCAACTTGAGAGGTCATCATTTTCAAAGAGGTTAATTTGTTCCGAACCTTGCTCAAATTGACGGTTCGTGCGAAATTTCTTGCTTGGCGGTCGTCGCCAATGTTCTTTAACGTGGCTACCATTACGCCTACGGTGTGCGCGGACATAAATTTTTCCATTCATGCGAACGTGAGATCTGGCTTCTTTAATAAGATAGAGTTGCTTGGCTTCCATAGTGACCTGCTTGTATGTGTGTCACTCTTCCTTTAGTGAATCGAAATAGGCTTTGAGGCATCCCCGCGCGCGTGGCACTAAATTGGCTGGCACAAGTATATCGCCCCATTCAGATTGCCCAGCGTTGCCTTTTACACCACCGTAATAAGGGACATCATGGCAGCGTACATAAACAGGGATATTGTCATCCTCTAAGACACTTCGGAGGATATTCGCGGCTAATTCGTTTGGGACAGATTCAATGGCGTACCAGTCCCCATACTCCGAAATTTCGGTCTGTGCTGCTTGCGGCACGAGGTCTACCTGACAATCCGGGCATATCGAGATAGCTTTTTTATACGTAGCGTTGCATTGTGGACAAAACGGCATGGTGTTCCTCCTTGTTAACAGGGGAGGTGGGAACCTTGACAGCAGAAGAGAATCGCTCCTTATGCTGTGCCACGCCAAGGTGCATTTAACTTTAAGCAGTCGCGCTGATACGTTTATTATATTATGGTAACACAGTTCCACAAATTTGTCAAAAGAAAAAAGTAGGACTTACGCAATTTTGACTGTAGACTGTTCTGATAGCAGAAAGTTTTCTGAAAACACGGCGTTTTTGCGTCACAAACTGGAAGTTTGTGGTACAAAAGAGCATCATGCCTAAGTCCTAAAAAGATTGGATTGAAATGTTATTTTTGGAATCTCCAGAGGCGTAGTGCAGTTTTGCCCAACACCCATTCCCGGTCCTCAGGTGTGAAGAAATCCATTTCATCTCGGACGACCGCCAAGGTTTCAGCATAACTGGCACGACTAAGACAGACGGGCCAATCGGTGCCCCACATAATCCGAGAACCGCCGAAGGCGTGGTACACTTTCTTGACTTGCTCAAATGTATCTGCCCAAGGATAACCTGTTTTCGAGATCGACCACGTATGGCTTATCTTGACATAGACGCGCGGAAATCGCGCGAGATTGAGGAGCAGTTGAAGTCTGTCCGGTGCGTCAGGCGAACAATCCGCCATGTGGTCTATCACGACATCGAGATCCGGGTGCTGTTCCAGAAGTGGTATAAGATCAACCAAGCGTTCGGCTCCGGTGAGCATCAGCATCGGGACACCGAGTGTTTCTGCACGTTGAAAGATAGGTGGCATCAACGGTCCTGTAAACCAATCTCCGGCAGCTCCGACAGAGGGACTCAGGCGCACGCCGTGGAAATCGTGATCTTCGGTCCAGTGGCTGAGATGGTCTGGCGCGTCGGGGTCTTCGGGGTTGATTCGGCAGACCCCCATGAATTTATCAGGATATCGTTTCATCACGTCCGCTGCATAACTGTTATCCCATCGGTAGTGGATGACTTGAACGAGGACGGTTTTTTCGACACCGTTTGCTGCCATTAAGTCCAATAGCGTCTCTGCTGTAGCGTCCTCAGTGGGTGGACCTGTCGTTTCCGGTGCCCACGGAAACCGCGGATCGTTCTTCCATACATGGACATGTGGATCAATAATTCGCATATTTTTATGACTCCTTGGGATTTTTAAAAAATCCGTATACACCTAAAGGCAGACAGTAAATTAGAATCAGAATGTGTAGACTGAAGCCTGTGACAGTTGCGACTTCTACTGATGTCCCGAAATGTTTTAGTAACCAGACGAATGGGAACTCTGTTGTTCCAAAGTTACCGATCGTCTGAACGGGTAACAGGTTAAAAACGTTGGTAAAAGCGAGTGCAAACAACACCTCGGTTATCGGTACGTCAACCCCCATTTCAACGACGAGATAGCACTGAAACCCAAAACGGATGACGAGGCACAATAGGGAATATCCCCAGACTTCCAGAAACCGCCGATTCGATCGGAACGCTGTGAGTTCCTGCAGGACGCGCAGTCCTTTGTTGACCCCCCACGAAATAGGTCGCTTTTCAAGGCGTAATAGTGGACCCGCACATAGATCGGCGAACCTTATACAGACATTCGGCGCGACAGAGACAAAGACGACGACTGCGATTAAGCCACCGCCTATCAGGAGCGGCACAAGATAGAGGACGGTACCTGAAAAGGTATCGCGTAACGCGTCGCGTAGGAGCCATGCCGTCGCGATGACCAAGCCTATCAGCAGTATCAGATCTATTAGACTTGCGACTATAAGGGAGGCAATTCCTTGTGTCGCGTCCACTTTCTGGCGGCGTTGCATGAGGTAGACGTAAGAGACATCCCCGGTCCGCATTGGGAGGATGTTGCCCCAAAAGGTATGCAACGCTAAAATTGGAAAGATCCGATAGACACGGCTATCAAGGTTAAGGAGCGCACGAAAACGCAATGCTTTCGCCAGCACTAACGCGCAGTAGCTGGTGAACCCGATAAGGAGTGCCTTTATGGATAATCGACCGAGCGTTTTCGGTATCTCTTGGAGGTCAATCTCTTTTAAGAGGAAGTATGTTATGATGACTGCCAGTACCGTTGGTAAACCGAATTTGGTAACCCGCTGGAGTTGTTTTCTGTTCAAAGGCACGCTCGCTATATCTTATGATTGGTTTGTTTGCACTCAGGAATTCATACTATGGTATACATCGTGAGTTTAATTGTCAAGGAAAATGATTTTTTTAGACTTGCTTTTTAGTTTGGGGCGTTCTATAATGTCTACCTATTGTCCAATTGTCCGATTTTTATAGAAATGCGGTATCATTCCACCTCATGAAAAACGATCAAGATTCTTCAAAATCCTCCACTCGGAAACAGTTCTATTTCCTGACGTTCTTGCATACCATTCTCGATTCCTATGCAACACTTCTATCACACCTGCAACCGCTCCTACTGACCAAGTTAGCCACAGCTGCGACACGGAACACTTTAGCAGGGAACTTCGTTTCAGTTTATAGTATATTTAGTTCTTTTGGACAGATACTCTTTGGGTGGTTGTCAGATCGGGTGCGTACGGTACATTTTCTGACAATCGGCGTAGCGTTTAGTGCGCTCGGTTTAAGTCTATTGTGGCTTGCGCCATCTCCTAATATTGTGTATCTGTTGTTAGCTATCGGCGGTATAGGGGTCGCTGCGTTCCACCCGCAGGCGACAACCTATGCGGGTGCGCTCGCTTCTGAGCAGAGGGGGATGGGTATCTCTATTTTCCTGACAGGTGGCAACATTGGACGTGCGCTCGGTCCGCTGGTACTCCTATTCATTCCGTACCGTTTCGGCATGGACTACCTCGTTTGGGAGATGATTCCGGGTTTAGTTGTGGCGTTGCTGATACCGAAAGTATTGAGATTTGAAAAGGCACTTGATTTAACTGTCAGCACGAGAGGCACACCCAGTGATGAACAGATTCCGCAAGAACCGTTTTGGCGTGTTGCTTCACCGCGCCTGCTCCCAATCATTGTGTTATTCGTTATTGCGGCGATGCGCACGGTTACACTCACCGGTATAGAGACTTTTCTTTCTGTCCATTTAGCCGATCAAGGCTATTCAGACCAAGGACGTTCTCTGGTCATCGCGCTCTTTATCTTCGCGGGGTCTATGGGGATTTTGTCAAGTGGATGGCTTATGAGTCGTGTGAACACTTATGTTTTGTTATTGGTATCGCTTTTGGGTGCACCGCCACTGCTTTATTGGTCGTTACACACCGACGGTTTCAGTTTCCTCGCACTCCTCTTTTTAGGCAATGTGGTACTCACGAGTTCGATAACTGTTAACATTATTCTTGCACAGATAATGTTGCGCGGACACGAAAACATCGCCTCCGGTTTGATGATGGGTGCTGCATGGGGTGTCGGCGGATTTTTGAATAAAATTGTCGGTGTTTTGGGAGATAAATTCGGTCTACCGATTGTGTTAGACGGTTTGGTGATGCTGCCTTTGATACTCGCTCCGCTCCTGATTCTGTTACGCGATCAGCCAGATTTGTCGAAACCAAGCGTGTGAAGCCGCTCCTTAAAAATTCCACAACAGACTCAAAAAATGCGTGCTAATCAGGTCGCCGAAGAGGAGCGCGTAATCAAGGCGAAATTGGCGCACATGGATGCCGATGCCGCTCGTCAACCGGTTGTCTCGGTAGCCGATGCGTAAAGCCAACGGTGCACTTATCTGATACTCTATGCCGAGATGCGACTGCCCACCATAACGTTGCTGCCATTGGTAGGAAAGAATCAGTTTCCGATCGAAAACGCGATCACGAGAATACGCGACCCCGATGTTCCAATTCGCTGGAATAGACTCTTTCGGTGCGGATAACGTGTTCCACGTTAAGGTCGTTTTTGAGATGTCCTGAAGGTTTATGCCGAAGGACATACTGCCGAAATTCTCAAGACCGAAAAGTGCATTAAAGTCGGGTAGACGAATAAGCACGCCAGTATCAAACCCGTAACCCCAGCTGCTGTAATTATAAAGATCAAGATCGCCGCCGTTCAGACTTTGCGAGATCCATTTGGCGTTCAGACCGAACATAAACTCCGGCGGTAGCGAATCCCTGCCAAAGTTATCCCACCACGATTGACTGATGATCCAACCGGTAGCAAGCGTCAGGATGTACGCATTTTCACTGTCGTTGAGGTAGCCTGCAGGCGTGAAATCAGAGTCCCGCGGCCGGTTTTTGGCGGTGTTTCGTCGTTCATCGGCACTAATGTTCGGATCAAAAGCCGGTATCAACGGATAGATAGGAATATCGTCTACGCCTGCTCGAATCCAAGAGAGTCCGAGGTTGAGTTTCGGCAAAATTTGCTTCGTGCCGCTGATATAGTTAAACGCACCCAATCCTGAACGCCGTGCGGCGTGCATAAGACAGAACTGGTAATTGTCGGAAACACCGGCAATGCCAGCGGGGTTCCAGTAGGTGGCAGTAGCATCGTCGGCGATGCTCACATAGGCACCCCCTAACCCGAGGGCGCGACCGCCGACACCGTTTGTTAAAAAATCACCGGTGTAGTTCTCAGCGATAGCTGGAACGATGCCATAGCATCCGATGAGTATCATTACAAAAAGCGTGAGAGGATTAAGTTTTCGTTGTCGCAATTGCGTCAATTGATTCTGCTTCCTTTAAAAATGTGGACGGCTACTTTTTTAAACTCTATTTAGATCGAAGGCGTTCCAATAGTATTGGTGCTGTGTTGACTTCCAATCGGCATAAATTTTGTCCCAAGGCATCCGATTGAAATGCGGCAATAACGAACCTTCCGTTACAGGTTTCGAGCATCCTTGATAGCGGTAGTCCACAGAGAGTCGGATCCGATCCGGACTCTGGTTCGGTAACGCCTTGTGAACGGCGTGACTGTGAAAGAAGAGCGCGTCACCGATGTCAAAATCGCCTGCAACCCAATAGAGACCATCAGCCTCCAACGGTTCCGTATCAATACCGAGTCCGCCTGCCCCGAATGCAGGTTCTACGGGATATACACCGCCACGATGCGATCCTGTAAGGACAGTTAATCCACCCAATTCCTTCGGACACACACCGAGCGGTATCCACGCGGTATAGGTCTCCTCTGTACCTCGGATATGTATGTAATCTTGATGTGCGGGTGTCGTGTATTTAGTGTTTTCTGGGAACATAATTCTTCCAATATTCCGCGGATGCACGAGCGTCTTCTCACCGAAGAGGTCGTCAAGCATGTCCAAGATCGCTGGATGATGCGCAAACGCGTGGAACGATTCCAAACATTGGAATTCGTCTAACACGGGCCAATAGCCATCATCGCCTTCCATGAACGGACCGCCAATGCGGATGCCATCCATGAGTGCATCTCCTCCTTCAGCCCATCCATGCCGATGACAGATTTCTAAGAAATCGCGACGTAATTGATAGATAGAATCGGCATCAATTAAGCCTCGGAAAAAGAGGTAGCCGTCTTGCTGTGCCTGTGCCTGAAGTTTATCAGGTTGATCTAACAGATGGTTTGAAACATTAAAGGGTTCAATTCTTGCCATAATGCGCTCCTTGCGTATAAAAACAGAGGCGTGTTCATGTGGTTTGCATTGTAGATATATTATAGCAACAAAATAGGTAGTGTGTCAAACGTGAATGAAGTAGGCTTTTGGCTATTAGCGATCAGCCATCGTTTGCGACTCCACTCAGCTGCGCTTGCAGCGTCTCTGTAGCAAGGTTTTGACTCCTTTAGTGGTAAATAGTGAAAGGTTGCTTCAAAGAATCGGGTTTATCGGGCAGCAATATTTTTTCACGTGATTTATGGGGATGTGATATAATAACGGAATCGTATCATTAAATAAATCTTGGAGGACCTCATGCTTAGCATCAAAAATCTCGAAACGATTCCATTGAACGTGCCATTTTACCATGAGCGGGTCAGTCGGCACATGCACCGTGCCTCGACACATGGCGAACGGGTTCACGTTTACCGCGTCGAACTTAGCAACGGTGTTATCGGATACGGTGAAAATTTGGGAGATGAATCGGGGAATATTGAACGGTTGATCGGACAGAACGCGTTTGCCTGTCTGAACGATGACGGTGTCGGATTCGGTATCCAGATGTCGCTTTTCGACGCAGTCGGTAAAGCGGTAGGTGTTCCTGCCTATCAACTGATCGGACCGAAGGTTCGCGAAAGGTGTCCTATCTCGTGGTGGGATATCGATATGCCGCCGGAGGATTGGGTGGCGGAAGTCCAAGAATCGGTCAAACGCGGTTACACGTCTGCAAAGTTGAAAGCGCGTCCGTGGCGCGACATTTTCGCACAGGTGGATGCCGTCGGTGATGCAGTGCCAGCGGATTACCGACTCGACATCGACTTCAACGGCTTCTTACGGACAGCAAACAACGCGATCCCTGTCTTGCAACAGTTAGATGAACACCCAAACGTCGCCATCTATGAGAGTCCGTATTACCTGGGTACGGATGTAATGGGGGCGGCGCGTTTGCAGACGGTTGTCAAGAAACGGATTGTTGAGCACTTCAATGAATCCTGTTTACATGCGCGATGCTGTGGCGGTTTTGTGGTCGGTGGTGGTGTAAACACGCTACGCCGGACGAACGCGCTCTGCTCTTCGTTTCATCAACCGTTCTGGCTCCAGATGGTCGGCACAGGAATCACAACAGCGTACTCGGTACATCTCGGTGCTGTGCTATCACAAGCGGAATTGCCTGCGATTACGTGTCATGAGTTGTGGGAATCAGACCTGCTCGAAACGCGGTTGCAGGTGGTTGACGGAACGATTCAGGTATCAGAATCACCCGGATTGGGGATTACAGTCAATGAGGCAGCGTTAGCCGCGTACCGTGTGGAGCCGTCTACGCCGACACCGCAGCAGCTGTTCCGTGCAAGTGAATACACCTGTAGAGTGCATATCCCAGACGGCAGCGGCGGAGAAACCGTTCACGATTTCAGCGGTGAGGATGTCTACTATCCAGCGTTCAGTGAAGGCGAGTATCCGGGATTCGTTCCCGGGGTTTGGATGGAAGTGGTGTAATGTTTTGCTGGATATGATGCTGATAGAAAAGTGTGTTAAAAGCATAACACATTCAACGTCCTTGTCAAGGAATTTTCATCTGTGCGGGTGTGCAAATATGCTAACAGCGTTACCATGTCAGCCACTATAGACATATCACGCCTCTGGCGTGAGAAGAGACCAACCACTCCAAAAGCCTCTTTGCTCCAGCGGAGCAATATGTCTATAGATGTGATTATAAACTGATGCTCAGGGAGATATGAATGAAAATATGGTAGATTTTCAACGCAATGTGTTATACTATATTTTAAGAACCTATCAACAGGTCAATAACTGAAAAGGTAAAAAATCTCTCAAAATCATTCAAAATAGAGGGTAACCTGGATGAAATCAATTGTGACGATAGGGATTGTGTGGAGTCTGTTGATAACAGCTGCCATAGCACAAGGACAAGTGATACCAGCAATAAGACTCGAAGAAGCCATCGTTCCGACACCTGAACAACAAGAGAAAAATCTTGAGGTGTGCACCCAAAATTTGATTAAACTCGGTAAATCCATCGAAGTGTACTTGGAAGTAAATGGTGATTATCCAGAATGGCTATCGGATCTTTATCATCCGAGATATCTACCGGATCCAGATGTGCTGATTTGTCCCTCGGATAGAATGGGGGGTAGGGCAGGTTTTGCCCGGAATATAGACCCGAAAATGCCCGTGAGTTATGGCTACCAGTACCGATCCCAGTATCGGGAACGTATACAAGAAAACCGCACTTTGTACGGGGACGGCGTGCCGCTTGTCCGTTGTCGGCATCATCCAAACCCAGATTTTCACTGCTTAAACCTGAGTTACGACTACAGGGTATCTCGATCTTGGAGTATATGGGAAGCTGCCCCAGAGCAGTTGTATGATACGCCTGAAGAAGCGATCGCTGCTATGGAAATAGGACTTCAGGAACAGCCGTCCAATGAGCGTTTGTGCTATTATGTATATCCTGCGCTTGCGCGTCTCTATATCGAAACCGGTCAAGCAGACAAGGTTGACGGTGTTGTTGATCTTTTCAAATCAAGTATAAGTACAGGCTACCCTCGATATTACCTTACCCTCGCAAGGTTACTTGAGATGACGGACCGGGACGAAGAACGCCTTCAGGTTTTCAAAGAACTCACAGAACAGGACCCAAACAACCGTACCGCCCACCGCCAACTTGCTGAGATTTATCAGGAATTAGGCGATCCTGACTTGGCAAGGGAACACCGCTTAAAAGCCGAACCCTTACAGGTATTCATCGGAAAACCTGTGCCTGATTTTTCTGCGAAAGACCTCGACGGTAAACCGATTTCGATCGCTGATTATCGTGGAAAAGTGGTCTTACTCGATTTTCGGGCGACATGGTCAAGTTTATGCCTTGAGGATACACCGAATGTGAAAAAAGTTTATGATACCTATAAAGACAAAGGATTCGACATCATCGGTATCAGCCTTGACAACGATGAAAAAATGTTGCGGGATCACCTCAAAAAGCATGAGATTCCTTGGCGGCACGTTTATAGTGGAAAAAGATGGGACAGTCCTATCCCACAGCAATACGGCATTCGCAACGTCCCTTCAGGTTGGTTGATTGATAGAGATGGCACCTTAATATCTCAGCAAGCTAGCGGGGCCATGTTAGAGCATCTTGTATCAGAGGCGGTAAAGGTTAATTTCCTCAAATTCATACAGTCAGTACTTGAAAAGAATAAGAAATCTAAATGAATAAAATGCGACTGATTTCTCTGACTCTATGCGCGATTTTTATCCTATTCGGATGCGATTCCGACGAAACGCTAACACCGATAGAAGAACAGAAACCGCCAAATTATTTTCCTGATGCCGTCGGCAGCAACTGGGTCTATCGGAACGCAGACGGGCACGAATGGACACGGGAAATTACTGATGGTTACAGCACAGATGAAGGAGATTACCAACTTTTCACTTACTCGCAACTAAGCAGCGAAGATGAACTTGACTATCTAAAACCGAACGCTTTTCGCGTCGCAGAAAACCGAGTCCGCTTTGCTATCGGCGAAAAGATAAATCTTTACATTGAAAACAAGCTTCCGGTTTTGGTTCAAGATGAATTCGCTGGTTTGGAACTTGACATTGCGTTAGACCCAACTTCGCACCCAGATTTCGTCCTCTTCCAGTTCCCATTAATCCCTAACGTTGAATGGGAGGCTTTCAATACGAAAATCAACGGGAGCCTTGTTTTGCAGAACCTCGTGCTGCTCCAGATACCACTTGAAGCGGAGATTAGTATTAAGGGAAACGTTATCGGTGAAAGTCCGGTTGAAACGCCAGCGGGAAGTTTTGATTCAGCTTTTCAGATTGCGTATGAGATGGAATTCACGCACACGCTTTTCCCAGAAGCTGAAGTCGTGCGGCAGCATCAGACGATATGGTTCGCGCCACATGTCGGTATCGTTAAAATTGAAAACGAAAGCGGTGTAACAGCGTTAATTTCATACACTTTTCCATGAGAGTTGTTATTTTAAGCGACAACAAACCGGGACACTATAAGCAGTCCTTGGGCATTATAGAGAGATTGCCTAATTGCGAGATGGAATGGGTTACGATAGAATTCCAGCATAAGTGGCGCGATAACCTGCTGCGCGTCTTTATGTGTGTCTTCGGTGGTATACCGCTTCCGAGGTCATTAATCCAGACGCTTCTTCGCTGGAGCCTCACCGTTGATACCTACAACACATTGACAGAATTCCATACTGCCCATATTATCCTTTCAACGGGTTCATCTGTCGCAGCGGTTAATCTACTGCTGGGTCAGACCCTCAATGCCAAGACGGTTACGTGTCGTAGACCTTCGCCGTTAGGTACCCGCTATTTTGACCTTGCGATCCTCCCGATGTTTTCATGGCACGCGAAGAAAGATAAAGATAATGTATGCAAAACAGTCGGTGTGCCTAACCCTATCTCACCCGGCACACTCAACGCCGAACGGAAACAGTTGATACAAGAACTCAATTTACCCGACTGCCCACGTATCGGTATCCTAATCGGTGGGACAGACCGACACGAAACGATCACGGCTGCAAACACCGAGGAACTTTGCAAAGTTTGCGAGGCAACGGCGACAGAATTGGACGCACAGATATTGGTGACAACCTCGCGTAGGACACCCACAGATGTGGTCAGGTCCTTATCATCAAAGCTAAAGCACGCCGACTGGTGTCCGATTTTCATTGAACCGAGCACGCCTTCAGGGCTGACATATCCATATCAAGCGATCCTCGCTTTAAGCGACCTCCTTATCGTCACCGCGGATAGTTTCTCTATGGTCTGTGAGGCAGCGAGCAGCGGACGTCCGGTTATCCTGCTCACGCTATCAACCGAAAATACGAAGAAACCGAAGCGATATAAGGTCTACAAATATATGGAACAACGCGTAATTGTGCGTCAATGTAGGCTTGACAGTTTAAAGCAACATATCACTGATGGACTTACCTCGCGTGTACCGAACACACCGCTCCAAGATACTGAGACAGCAGCACAGGCAATCGCGCGTTTAGTGGTTAGCAGATAATTCAAATAAAATCTACGAAATGCAAATTTTAAGGCGAGGTCCGAGGACCTCGCCTTTTCTGTTAATCGTAGCACAAACTTTCAATGTGTCGCATATCTCTGGTTAATTCGCTTCGGGCATGGAACTTTCCACGGTTGACATATCATCTTCCACAGTTGGCATAGTATCTTCCGCTGCAGATTCGTAATACCCAGAACCGAAGAGATAACCGTCGTGTCGGATTGCCCATGTGCGCTTCATCTCGTCCATACCACTTTCAGGATTCGGCCACAAGTACTCGATCCAGTGTCCTGTTTCTGTCGCTTTCGCAATTTCTACGCCCAGTGCTGACCCATCAAGCCCCATAACATCCTTCAGATCTGTTCCTATCAATTCCTGCATCGGTGCGTGTGCGACAAACATATCGTCTGCATCGGTGATAAAGACATACCACTGCCCATCAATGTTTGCTTTGTCATTATAATAAGCAGCCGTGGCTTCAAGCCCTTCAAATTCATAACGGGCAATCGCTGCCACAACGAAGCCACGTGTAAATACCACTGGATTATCTTTCAAGGCGGGTGTTAACGTGGCAGGATCCGGTCCCCACGGTTCGTAATATCCAGAAGCAAAGAGGTATCCATCGTGACGGATTGCCCATGTGCGCTTCTGTTCTAATTTATTAGTGTCCGGATTGGGCCACAAGTACTCAATCCAGCGTCCTTCAGTTGTCGCCATGGCAATCTCTACCCCTAACGGGGCTCGATCAAGCCCAGGAATAGTCTTTATGTCTTTGCCGAGGAAACGCGGTGCCAATGGGTGTGCGAGATAGAGATCGTTTTCATCGGTCATAAAGACATACCACTGTCCTTGAATATTTGCTGGATCGTTGTAGTAGGTTGCGGTAGCTTCAGCACCTTCCGCTTTGTAAAGATCGACTGCTGCTTGCACAAAGGCGACTGTAAACGCCTCTGGATCATCCATTGTAGGCATCTCAGTCGGTGTAACGGCATCCATCATCGATTCTGTCATTGGTCTATCGCAGCCAGTGATATTAATCGCTGCGAATCCTATTAAAAGTAAAATCAACAAAAAATTTCTCAATTTTTGACTCCTTTTTAGTCAATAAAATTTAGTTCATTTTAATTGTAATGATTAATTCCGCAATTGTCAAATGTAATCAATTTCTTCTTGCTATTTTTCCGCGAATACGGTAGGCTAAGTATTAGAAATCGATTCTTTTTATTTTTAGGAAATCCTTATGTCTAACCGATTAGCAATTTCAGGTGGCACACCTGTCCGTAATACAGAAAGCGAACCGTGGCAGCCATGGCCCCTCACAACAACGGAGGAGTGGGAATCAAAAGTTGAACCGCTGCTTCGAGAAGTGTATTTGAGCGGGAACGAAGGTTCCGGTGGCACGATGATTAACCGTTTCGGTGAGCAGTATGCCCAATATACCGGAACAAACTACGCGCTTTTCATGCCACACGGCACGGATTCGATAAGTGCTGCGTTAGCCGGTGCGCTCGATCTTGATGGATTCAGCGATGGCGGCGAAGTGATCGTGCCGAACTATACGTTTGTAGCAACCGCAAGCGCGGTATTAGAAAGACGATGTACCGTCGTGTTTGTCGATATTTCACCGGAGACGTTCACGATTGACCCCGAGTCAGTTGAAGCCGCTATCACCCCAGAAACACGCGCGATCTTGCCTGTCCATCTCGGCGGTCACCCCGCAGATATGGGAGCGTTACAAGAGATCGCACAACGGCATCAACTCGCAATCGTTGAAGACTGTGCACAGGCACACGGCGCAGAATACCAAACAAAAAGGGTCGGTTCGCTCAGCGATGTTGGTGCCTTTAGTTTCCAAGCCTCGAAAAACCTAACGTCCGGCGAAGGTGGGATGGTCACAACGAACGACAAAGATATTCATGACCGAGTCAGTGCTTTTATGAATGTCGGACGGGCACCCGGCGGCGCGAGATGGGAATATCCACGGCTCGGATGGAACTACCGACCCTCAGAATACCTCGCTGCGATCTTGTTAGTGCGTTTGGAATTCTTGGAGATGCAAACCGATCGTCGTAACCGCAATGCTGCCTATCTCTCCAGTGCCTTGGAGGCGATTGAAGGCATCACACCACCGGAACTTGCACCATGGGCTACGAAGCACGGATATCACCTCTACTGTTTGAAATATAACTCCGAAGGTTTTGGCGGTAAGTCGCGACAGGAGTTTGTTAATGCGCTTTCTGCTGAAGGGATTCCGTGTTCCATCGGCTATCGGTCTCCGCTTTCGCAGGAACCCGGCATGGCACACGTCGCGGAGAAATATCCGCATCTCATCCGGTCGCTGCCTTGTCCGAACGCTGCATTAGTTTGTGAACAGAGCGTATGGCTCTTCCAAAACCTTTTCCTCGGTTCGGAAACTGACATAGATCAGATTGCAGAGGCTATCACTAAAATCCACAAGGCGTGGAATTAAGCACCGATGCCCAATCCGAAAATTATACGCGTTGGGGACACCACGCTGAGAGTTTCTGATGCCCTCACAAAGCAGCAAACCGCTCCTCGTTTACGATAATGACTGCGATTTCTGTCGGTACTGGATTGCACAGTGGCAACACGTCACAGGCAACCGTATCGACTACGCGTCGTCTCAAGAAGTGGCGGCACAATTCCCAGAGATCCCACTTTCAGCCTATGAAAGTTCAGTGCAGTTAATTTTACAAAATGGCACGGTTCTCAGTGGTGCCGAGGCTGTTTTTCGCGCCTTAGATAATAGTTTCTTCCTCTGGTGTTACAACCGTCTGCCGGGATTCGCGAGCACCTCGGAAAGGGTCTACCGTTTTGTCGCACAAAATCGTCCGTTTTTCTCTGTGTTGACGCGCTGGTTTTGGGGCACACATACCGAGCGAACCGCGTTTCACTTTTCGCGTTGGATGTTTCTACGTGCACTCGGATGTATCTATCTCATCGCCTTTCTGTCGTTATGGGTTCAGATTCATGGACTCATCGGTAGCAACGGCATTTTACCAGTAGACCAATTTTTGACGGCTGTTCGTCAACAAGTCGGGACATCCGGTTATCACGCTGTTCCGACGCTGCTCTGGCTGAATCCATCAGATGCCAGCCTCCATTTCTTGTGCGCTGGTGGTGTTGTTCTGTCTCTGGTGTTAATCGCAGGTTTCTTTCCTACTTTTGCTTTAGCCAGTTTATGGGGGGTCTACCTGTCGCTTGTGTCCGCTGGTCAGGCTTTTCTGAGTTTCCAGTGGGACGTGTTGCTCTTAGAGACTGGATTTTTGGCAATCTTCTTCGCGCCGCTGCGAATCCGTGATACACTCACACGGACATCGCAACTCTCCCCTGCGTTCTTATGGCTTTTAAGATGGCTGCTGTTCCGATTGATGTTTGCTTCCGGGTTCGTCAAACTTGCAAGTGATGCGGTCTGGCGAGACTTGACTGCACTTAATTTTCATTATGAGACACAACCGTTGCCGACATGGATCGGTTGGTACGCGCACCAGCTGCCTGAATGGTTCCAGAAAATCTCTATTATCAGTATGTTCGCCGTTGAACTGGTTGTTCCATTTCTGATTTTCGCGCCGCGCCGTTTGCGAAACGCCGGATGTATTGGACTCGTCGCGCTACAAATACTCATCATTATCACAGGAAATTACTGCTTTTTCAACCTATTGACGATTATCCTCTGCCTTCTCCTGATTGACGATGTGATGTGGAAAGGTCTGTTACCGAAACGCTTCAGACCGAGTTTTGAACCTGTCGGCGGGTCCTCTCATCGATATTGGCGTGTTTGCGTGGTGGTAGTGGCGATGCTTCTTTTTCTGCTGAGCAGCATTCGGTTCGGTGGACAACTCTTTAGAGAGACAAGGGTGCCCGATCTTACTTGGATTAGACCGTTTCGGAGTGTGAACACCTATGGACTCTTTGCCGATATGACGGAATCGCGTCCTGAGATTGTTGTTGAGGGTAGCAATGACCAGATTACGTGGAAAGCCTACGAATTTCGTTGGAAACCGGGAGAACTGACAGACGCTCCGAAATGGGTTGCGCCACACCAACCGAGACTGGACTGGCAGATGTGGTTTGCCGCGCTTCAAGGCAACTATCAAAACACATACTGGTTTCCGAGTTTCATGGTGGCACTCTTACAAAATAGACCTGAAGTTTTACAGTTGCTCGCGGAGAATCCATTTCCTGACAGACCACCACGTTACGTCCGCGCCACGCTTTACGACTATCATTTTACCGATATTAAAACAAAACGTTCCGAAGGAACATGGTGGTCGCGTGAGCGGAAAGGGGTTTATTGCCCCGCGATTTCGCTCCGTTAATTTCACGGACCCGATAGGAGAATTTATGCCGAGTCAATTTTTAGAGGTTGCTCTTGAAGCAGCCAAGAATGCCGAAGAAGTTATCACCGCTTACTATACCGACGATATGAAAGTCGAGTTGAAAGATGACGAAACGCCGGTCACACTCGCCGATAGAGGTGCGGAAAAAGTCATTCGCGAAACTATCAAACAAGCGTTTCCAAACCACGGGTTTTTAGGAGAAGAATACGGAACAGAAGAGGGGGATTCACCTTACGTCTGGATCATCGATCCGATTGATGCAACGAAGAATTACATCCGAAAAATCCCGATCTTCGGCACACAGATTGCGTTGATGAAAGACGATGACCTGATTCTCGGTGTCTCCAACGCGCCGCTTCTGAACGAACTGCTTTATGCAGAGGCGGGAAGTGGGGCTTTTCTCAACGGTAAACCGATAACCGTCTCCAGCGTGACGCAACCCGAAGCAGCGATGATCTGCCACGGTGGTCTCAGGTGGTTCACAGAGAAAGGCACCTTTCCTGGTGTCTACAACCTTATCAACGACGTTGCGCGTTCCAGAGGGTTCGGCGATTTCTACATGTATCATCTCGTAGCTTCTGCAAGGGCGGATGTTGTTGTGGAGGCAGCGATTAGCGTTTGGGATATCGCCGCCATCACAGTTATTGTCCGAGAAGCCGGTGGGAAGGTAACGGATATACAGGGACAACCCATTACGAAAGCGACCGAGTCACTCATAGCAACGAATGGGGTGTTACACGACACTGTGCTGGACTACTTTAAAGATGCCTAACCGCAAGTTTTGATAAACGCAGGTTCTTATCAGGAACGTTTGGCAATCGACTACCAAAAAGGTCGCGTCCGTGTAAGTCCACTCCAATCAATTTCGGAACCAAAGGACAATAGCATCTCTACTTTTTCTGTCGATTGGAGTGTGCATCCCAGGGAACGGAGCGGATTTTCATATCGACTTCCATCCGCTGTTTTCCATGCACGCGGTTCGGCAATCGCTGCTTGAACCGATGCGATAACTGCCATCGGATCCTCGTCTGGCACCATCGGGTCACGCACCAAGCCTTGCGGACGGTGTTTTGAGGGTTCATCCCATTTTGCATAACCAACGACGCTTCCCTCGCGACGCAAGACGCTATATTGCTTCATATTGAACTGATGCACCTCTGGATATTCAGGATTCCAATGCACAGGAAAATTCTGGACTGCCCATCTCTTTTTAATATCATGCAGAACATCAAAATCTTCAGGATTGACCTCCGTCCATTTGAGTTCGGAAGCATCGGAACGTGGCGAGAGTTGCGTGCGTAATTCCCTTGTAACCTCTTGACATCCGACCTTCCGATATAATTGATACGCCTCTTTTGTGTCAGTATCAAGAATACATCCTCGATAACCTTTCCGCTGAAGATATGGATTCAGTTCCTGCATCAATCGGGTTGCGATACCTTGTCGGCGCATGTCAGGCGCAACATACATAACTGTTACCATCCCAAAATCTTGAGGTTTACCTTCAAGGTACATATAAGTTTCCGAACCGAATACATGTCCAACAACTCTTTCATTGACGAGTGCCAAACGAGCGCCTTCTGGTTCGAGGTATCCGTCGTTGAACTTCTTTTCGTAGTAATCTCTGTTGATATTGAAGGGTCCCGTTGATAACAACTCCCATACTGCGTCATCGTCGCCGGGCTGCCAATGTCTATAAACGATTTTCTCAGGCATACATCTCCCTTAAAATATGAAATAGTTTATTTACTTTATACACAAAATAGGATGCACTTTTCTGGGAGACGCAAGATACGATTTTCTTGAATATTTCAAGGAAACGTGTTATACTACATATCAAGCCTTGCAAGGCGACACGTTTGTTAGTAAGGAGTATAACGCAGAATGAACCTTGAGTTTCAGGACGTGCTGGATCTGTCTTATGTGGTCGATGAAAACAGTCCATGCGAACTGCCGATTGATCCCGCCAAAATTTATGACCAAGCGACGTTGGAAAAAGATGGCTATTTTGAAAGCCGAATTGACACATCTGGGCATTACTCTACGCACATGGATGCGCCCTGTTTAATGTATCCAGGTGGCGCGACGATTGCCGAAATTCCGAAGGAGAAACTGACAGGACACGCTATCCTGATGGACTTTTCCGCAATCAAGAAACCGAACGATGCCGTCACTGCCGAAGATATTGAGGTATGGATATCCGAAAACGGTGACATCCCAGAAGATAGCATCGTCTTTATGCGGACAGGGATGGATAGATTCGTCTACCAAGATAACTTCAACCGAGAGTGGATCGGTTTCAGTGAAGATGCCGCGGAACTGCTCGTCGAAAAAGGGATAAAAATCATAGGTACTGATGCGTGCAGCATCGACTCGGTCGCAGGCCATCCACCCTTACACGATGGCTTACCGCCTGCACATCTCGTTTTCCTCGGAGCCGGTATCCCGCACGTTGAAGACCTTTGCAATTTGAGCCAACTACCGACACATTTCTATGTGGTTATCGCGCCACTGAAATTAGCACGGAGTTCCGGTGCACCGACACGTGTGTTTGCCTTTGTGTAACTCCACTCTCTTGGAAATAATAGAGACGCTCTGCGACCTCATCCAACGGTATAAAAATGAGACTTGATATACCCGAACCGATCTTGAGCTTATTATATGAAATCGGTGAGGTTGCTGAAAAAAATGCCTACCTTGTCGGTGGATTTGTTCGAGACCTCCTCCTCAAACGACCGAGTCTCGACATTGATATCGTTGTAGAAGAAGACGCAATCCGAGTGGCGCAAGCGATGTGTGAGCGTTGGAACGGGACATTGGAGGTGCATGCACAGTTCGGCACGGCAACTGTTACACCTGAGAACACCGACCTACCGAAAGTGGATTTCGTCACTGCACGTCGTGAAACTTATCAAGGCTCAGGGACGTTACCTATAGTGCAAAGCGGAAGCATCACTGACGACTTGCGTCGGCGGGATTTTTCCATCAACGCGCTTGCAATGCGTTTAGACCAAACGGATTTCGGCACTATCGTCGATGAGACGGGTGGGTTCGCGGACCTTGAGGCAGGTATCGTTCGGGTACTTCACAATCGAAGTTTTATTGACGACCCGACGCGTATCTTCCGAGCATGTCGGTATGCTGGGCGCTACGGTTTTCAAATCGCTGAAAACGATGAGATGCTTATCCGAGAAGCACTTTCGCTGCTTGCCCAACTCAGCGGTGAACGGATACGGAACGAAATTGATAGCGTCCTCCTTGAAAAGAATGCACCGGAGATTGTAGACCACCTCACAGAACTCGGCGTATGGGAAACGATCTCTGCAGGGTGGCAGATTTCATCCGACTTTGCGTCCGACTTTCAATCTGCCCGAAGCGCAATTGCTTGGGCATCTGAGCGTCTCACTGAGGAAGAATTTGATCACGGACTCGCCCGTTGGATGGCGTTCCTCGGCACAGAGATGCCGATATATCAAATTGAGGCACTCAGTTTCAGGTTTATATTGAAGCATCAACTCCAGAGATTAGTAAGTCCAGCACAAGCGGAGAACCAACAGGTTTCGCTTCAAAAAGTGACACACGCTGTCTTTGAGAAACTTGGATACCCACTATCACAGGATGCTATCATTAAATATCAAAACGGAAAATGGTGTATCGTTGATATAGGACTTTCAAAGGGTAGTGGAATCACTTACATTTGTGGAGAAGGGAGTCTCTTTCGGGTAGAAACGCCCTTCACTGCCTACAAACAACTAAAAGAGAAACTCGCGCTATTAAAGGCATCCGTTAAACCAAGTGAAATTTATCAATTGTTTAAATCATATCCGATAGAGGCGTTGGTCCTGGCATCTAAAGGGACAACAGTCCCAGAATGGAAGCGAGAAAAAATAAAAGACTATCTTCTCGTCCTTCGCAAGGTTCAGCCGTTTATTACTGGAAAGGATTTGATTGCGTTTGGTGAGAAACCTGGAGCAACGTTTAAAACACAACTCTGGCAGCTATTTGCTGCACAGTTAGATAGAGAGATAACGAAAAAAGAAGAGGCACATTCCTACTTACGGAAAATAAATAATAATGGCTAATTTCGATCCTTTTGCAGCAATACTTTTGGTTACACAGTTCATTATCTTGTTGACCTTCCACGAGTGGGGACACGCCAAATCAGCAGATATGTTAGGTGACCCGACGGCTCGCGATTTAGGAAGGATGTCCCTAAATCCGGGTGTCCATATTGATATGATCGGGACAATTATGCTACCGCTGCTCGGTTCGTTTTTCGGAGGCGCATTTTTTGGTTGGGCAAAACCGGTGCCAGTTAATCCTCACAATCTGAAGAATCCGAGGCGAGACCTGATGCTGATCGCAGCCGCAGGGCCTCTCATGAATATCGTCCTAACTTTCATAATCTTGGCGGGACTCAGGATAGTACTGGAATTTACGCCGTTCAATCCGTCTAAATCTTCACTTCACGCCTTAATATATTTGCAAGTGGTTAAACCTTTGGCAATTATTAGTGTATTTCTCGCAGCATTTAATATGCTGCCGCTGTTTCCGTTAGATGGATTCAGCGTTGTCCGAGGCTTGCTCCCCGAAAATGCGGCACGTCAATTTGAAAAATTGATGCCGTACGGAATGCCGATCCTGATGTGTCTGATTTTTCTGCCGTATTTTCTACCTATTCCCAATGTGTTCGGATTTCTGGCGCATATTAGCTATGCGACACACGATTTGATAGCGAAGATTGTCGGCTTACGATGAAATAGATTTTTTTCCGTCAAGTTTCAGTTTACCCGGTCTAATGTAGTGGTACAGGCTACAATGTTGAAAGCACTTAAATATGTTGATAGAAACAGTCGGAACTCTTGGAAATCAAAACCCAGAAGCCGTGTCTCCTGCAACAGAACCGCTCTATTCGGTTAAGTTAGAAGGCTTTGAGGGACCGCTCGATCTGCTTCTCCATCTGATTCAGAAAGAGGAGATGGATATCCACGATATCCAGATTGCGCAAATCACTGATCGGTATCTGGAATACGTTAACCTCATGGAGCAGTTAGATTTAGATGTGGCATCCGAATTTTTGGTGATGGCAGCGACACTCCTACATATAAAATCGCAGAGCATTCTTCCACAACTCATTCCAAACGATGAACTCCCCATCGGGGACGAAGAGCAACTCGTCAAACAACTCTTAGAGTACAAACAGTTCAAAGAGGCAGCACAAGTCTTAGATATTTACGCCGAACGACAGACATGGGTCTACAGCCGAAGCCCGAAACTACACGCCGATTTAGATGGATCGCGCGCCTTCGAGATTCGGGCAACACTGTTTGATCTACTCTCCGCATTTAAGGCTATAAATGACCGAGCGACAGAGATAGATACCGAGGAACTATACGAGACGGTCGAAGAGGAGACAATCACCGTTGAAGACAAAATCGCTTTCATTGAACGGCATTTAGAGGCGGCCGACCAACTCCTATTCGACGAATTGTTCCCACTATCCGCAAGCAAAATAGACTGGATCGTTACATTCCTCGCCATTTTAGAACTCATCCGCATAGGAAAAATCGTCACCGTTCAAACGGGGCATTTCGAGAGCATCTATATTATTAAACAAGAACAACAAGAATCCGATCGCGAGATCGCGCTACCACCGACTGTAGAAACAACTCGTTCAGAAGATCGAGATTATTAGGAACTTGCTTATGAATACTGAACACGTTACCGATGTCAGCCCGATAGAAGACATCAACCTGATACAAGAAATAGAGACGATGTCGGACGAAAAACTCAAATCAATCTTGGAAGCGATTCTTTTCGCCGCAAGCGAACCGATTTCGTTGGATCAATTCCAAAGTGCGCTACCGGAGATAGGTAAACGCGCCATTCGGAGAGGACTTGGCGAACTCAGTGATGATTATGAAGAGATGGGGCGGAGTTTTCACCTTGTCGAAATAGCGAATGGATACCAAATTTGCTCACGTTCGGAATACTCGGAATGGATAGAAAAATTTTATACACGCCAGGTTCGCGTTACGTTGTCTCCGTCTGCCCTTGAGACACTCGCCATTGTTGCGTACAAGCAGCCAATCACACGTAGCGATGTTGCAACGATTCGCGGGGTAAACAGCGACAGCGTCCTTAACTCGCTTCTTGAGAAAGGACTTGTCCGTATCACTGGTAGGAAAGATGGACGCGCCCTACTCTTTTCAACTACAGACGAATTCCTTCAACAATTCGGATTGAAGGACGCTTCTGAATTGCCTTCACTCGATGAAATTGACGAACTCCTTAGTATACCGAACGGAAGCGAGCCATCTCAACCCCTCCTTCCTGTCGTCATGGAGGAAACCATAGAGTAATGAACTACAATGCATGGTTCCAGTGTAGCGAAGGATGTGCCGAAACCTATCCACTTTCAGACGTTATCTACCGGTGCAAAAATTGCGATGGGCTTTTAGAGGTACGGCACGATATAGACGCACTGAAAGAAAGAAGCGCAGCTGAATGGAAAACGCTTTTCGAGCAGCGCTACATGCGCACCGAATACCCGTATGGTAGCGGCGTCTGGGGCAAAAAGGAGTTGGTCTGCCCGAACATTGACGATGATAACATTATCTCTATGTACGAAGGCGGCACTAATTTGTTCTGGGCTGACCGCTTCGGTGCACAACTCGGCTTGGGTGATCTGTGGATTAAGCAGTGCGGCATCAGTCACACTGGCTCTTTTAAAGACCTTGGAATGACTGTCTTGGTCTCAATGGTGAATCAAATTATCAACGCGTCTGGAAACATCCGGGCAGTTATGTGTGCATCTACGGGTGATACCTCTGCCGCTCTGGCAGCGTACGCATCTGCAGCAGGGATACCGGCAATCATCCTATTACCGAAAGAAAAAGTTACACGTGAGCAACTGATCCAACCTATCGCTAACGGGGCACTGACGCTTTCCCTCGAAACTGACTTTGATGGCTGCATGGAAATCGTTCAAAAACTTGCTGCACGACCAGACTTTTATCTCGCTAACTCGATTAACTCTCTCCGCATCGAAGGACAGAAAACGATCAGCATAGAAATCGTACAGCAGTTTAATTGGGAAGTCCCGGATTGGATTATCATTCCGGGAGGCAACCTCGGCAACGTCTCGGCACTCGGACTCGGCTTTCTAATGATGTACGATCTCGGTATCATTGACAAATTGCCGCGTATCGCCTGTGCGCAGGCCGAACGCGCCAATCCGCTCTACCGAAGTTATCAAACTGGGTTCACAGAATTCAGTGCTATCACCGCACGATCGACACGAGCGACAGCGATTCAGATCGGGAATCCAGTTTCAGTGCATCGCGCGATTCGGACGCTCCGCCGGTTTGATGGCATCGTTGACCAAGCGACAGAGACAGAATTGGCTGATGCCGCAGCGAGAGCAGATAGAACAGGCTTATTCAATTGTCCACACACCGGGGTCGCGCTCGCTGTCCTCATAAAAATGGTCGAGCGCAAACAGATACTCCCATCGGATCGGGTTATTGTCATTTCCACAGCAACAGGTCTCAAATTCCCGGATTTCAAGGTAGAATATCACAATGTTGACTGTGGTGAACCGCCGCCTCGCTACTTGAACGCACCAATTGAATTGGAAGCAGATTATGAACGGGTCTTGAAACAGATTGACGCGCATCTTGATACATAGTACTTTAAGGTAGGAAAATAACGATAGCCGTTTTGACAGACCTCTTACACGGTGAAAATGATCGAGATATGGCGTGTTTGTCGTCTCGCTGGCGTGCGCGGTATTTCAGAGCTCTCCTTTCGCAAGCCTACAACCCGAACGAGAAAATTAAAATCCTGAAAGAGCTACGCGCCGGAGAGAAGATGTTGTTTGCCAACGCTGCGACGATGTTAGCGAAATTATTGAAGCTGTTTGCATCGCTAACACCGGTTGGTAATTGCGGTCCCAAACCCTCGATCAATTTGTTGAAGGATTCATTCTTATTTCGATCGTACTCATCCTCTAAATCCTTGTAGTCAGGAGGTATGTCCTGATGATAGCTTTTTGCGCGTGCTACATGCGCACGCCGCAGTGTTTTCCTGGCATCCTCAAAAGTCTGTGTTTTCTCAAGATAGTCCTTCAGGTAACTCGCGCAGTTGCTGGAATTCTGATCCGCTGCACGCACATACCACAAGCACGCCGAAGAAAACAATATGACCCCAACAAGACAGTAAAGCAGAAAAGTCGTTTTGCGTTTCATGTTTCTAAACTTCTTTGAAGTGTATCGCCTTACTGAAGAAGGGGATTTTTCTTCTCGTGTTCTACCTTCATTGTGTATATCCTAGCAGATTCGTGCAACGCCTCGTCATATCTGCGTTGCCACTCCGGGTCATTATTAAACCGTTTCTGCTCCTCTTCTGTCTTTGGTCCCGCGTTAATCGAATCCCAATTGGCTTGCGAGAATGCTTCAGAGAGTTCCTTATTTTTTTTCGACCACTCGACCCACGCTTTATACACGTCAGGATCCTTCAACCTGCGTGAGGCTGATTCCAGCGTTGCAGCGTCAATCTCTGTGTTCGCTTGCTGGGCAACGACAGGTGCAGCACGAACATCAGACACAGACGGGGCGTCAGCAGAGGCTTCCACTTCGGAGACGTCTACAGGGGCATGCGGTTCACCGTGCCACGTCCCATCTTCGTGGAAGTGTCCACCTTGCGACGTATCGCCAACGGGGACTTCCGCAGTCGGTTGCTCGGTCTGTTTCTCGTTCCATTGCGCGACGCGGTCTTGCGTCTCGGCAGCGTATTCCGCGCCTTGCTGTTCAACGTGCTGCATATAGAGCAGACTCCCGCCAACACAGAGAACAAATAACGCCAACGCGCCTATAAAGAGGCGGTTGCTTAACAGGTCTTTTAACATGATAAAAATTCCTTGATTGATTTTCGACACGCGTCCGTGTCGGGTTGAAGTCAACTTTTTTACGGTATTGCCGAAAACCAGCAAACAAAAGGAAGGTTCTGGCAATCCGTCCCAAGAGGGGATGGTCTCTTAAACGACGACGTAAACCGCATTTCTGAGGATTCTTCAAGCGCGCATCCCCAATACGGATCACCTCTCCCTCACCCGTCTGCCACTCCGAAGGGGTCTCGCTGGAAGCCCTCGGAGCGGCGCGCGGCGGTGAACTTCGCACGGGCGAAACAGGACGCCGATTTCTTAACGAGGACGGACTCACAGAACGCTGCGGTCTGACAACCAACGAAGGACCCGACGGATTCAACCAGATACCTGTCTCCAACGCTAACGTCCGCTCTATACCTGCCGTCGATAAGATCACAGATTTACCCGATATACTCACGACTTCTGTTGAAGTATCTAACATCTCCCTGACGGAGACGATAAACGATGCACCTATCCTCTCGATAATCGCTTGCGACGGGGTATCCTCACGCGGCAATATCGTGCCTATCAGACGATACGGCTCTACAGGGACAGGCGGTGTCCAACTCAACGGACGAAAGAGGTTATACGCGATGATGGGCGGTAGTAAGCCTCTGAATCAAAAACGATTGGCGAGACATCAACACGACGCGAGACAGACGAAACAAGCACAACTTTCACCGTGAGCGTTGTTTCTACCGACGACCGATGCAAGAAAAACACCGATAGATAGAATATAAACGCGCGAAATATAAAAAGATAAATGGCGCGTCGAAAGGAAAGGTTACGAGTCAGACACATCAAAGTGATTCGCCACAGGCGTAGCAATACGCCGGCGAGACATTCTCACACGTTGAATATCCGGCACCACAGCTGCCACAACTATTATAGGACGTGTGAGAACCTTGACACCCCCAATATATTTCACTACAATCCGTGAGCGTACACCCATAGGTCATACAATTACCCGGATTTGCTTCATAGGCTTCATAAGAGTCAAAGGTATGACCACAACCCGGATCATAAGTCGGCTCAGAGCCACAACTCGAACAACCAACCGAGCAGACATCACAGTCCGGCGTGTTGTCCAGACCCGCAGTGCTACTGCTCGAACTGCTGTCGTCATCTGAACTGCTTTGGCAACTCGAACAACCATCCGTACAATACGAACAGTCCGGTGTGTTGTCGGAATCGCTGTCATCCGAACTGCTTGAAGTGCTACTCGAACTGCTACCCAAACAGCAACAGTGGTTATGTCCGCAGATCGGACCCGGAACACCCGAACCGGAACCCGTCGAACACGAACCTTGATCGTCGCAATAGTCATAGTCACGATGCTGAGAACAACCCGGACTACTGCTACTTGACGAATGCGTGCTACTATCTGGACAGGTCGAATTCTCGCAGGTGTAATACTTTCTATTACACGTTGATTCCGAACACGTCACATAATGCGGCGAATTGGCTACGTAATCGTAGTTCCCTTGACCCCGATTGATACGACGCGGCGCAAACTTCTGACCACAACTCCCACCGCACACTCGCCAATGCTCATCCGAACGATCACACGTCGTATTGCCATTGCACGTCCAATATGTGACACCCGTCGTGCTTGATGTGCCATGCTTCTCCGAACAATACGCCTGATGCGAAACCTGCGCTAATGAGTCCGTCTCAAAAGGATACTCACACGGACCATGACAGGTATACAACGAGGGCGCAACGAACTTGTCTAAACCCGGAACGTCCAAACGCTCTTCGGGACTCACATGCGGATGAGAGTTATACGCCGCAACCGCATTGTGATACGCTTGCCAGGCATCATAGGCATCAAGCTACAAGTCCTCGACCTCCTCGCGCTTCGTCTCCACCGCTGCCAACGCCGTCTTAATCTCTTCGCTCAAAGTCACAGACTTCTTGACCTTGACAGCAGCATCTATCTGACTCGTCGAATCAATCTTGATGCCATACAACGCCTTCAGATCGTCCTTAACATCGTCTATCATACCCTCCAAAACATCAAACGCATCAGAGTATACAGGCCATGCACCGTCCGGGGGCGTGTAAAGTTTATTCCTCGCATCGTTCATTTCTTTGACAAGTTGGCCAAGGGTCTTCTGTTGTGAGATGGCAACCAATGCCACAAAACTACAAAGCAATACCAAAAAGACGATGCCGAAAATCAAATGTTTCTGTCGCATTACTTCATCCCCTGTCCCTGTACTATTTCATCGGCGGCATTTCCAATCATATCACTAATACCGAGATCGTAATATAAAGCATTCATCTCTCGTGCCTGTTCACGGGTGTAAATGCCCGACATCGCGGCATTGGCAATGTTTGTAGCTCTTGCGTACGCGACACGCAGTTCGCGCCCAAGCTCCTTGTCAAAGAACGCTTCCGGGTCCCAGTTCGCCTTGATGAAGTTGATGTTCTCTATCATCGCGACTTTCGCGGCTTCAAAGTCCCGAATGTCTACGTTCCCATACGGTAAAGGGTTGCCCGCGCCTCTGTCATACTCCCTTTGCGGTGCGGAAATACTCGAAACCTGCACAGGGGCGGATGTATCAACTTCCGCAAGCGAGGGGGTCTCATGCGGCTCACCGTGCCAAGTGCCATCTTCGTGGAAGTGTCCACCTTGCGACGTCTCACCAACAGGTGCTTCGGTTTCTGTCGGTGTTGGGTTCTGTTTCTCATTCCATTGCGCGACGCGTGCTTGCGTCTCGGCAGCGTATTCCGCGCCTTGCTGTTCGACGTGCTGCATATAGAACAGGCTCCCCCCAACACAGAGAACAAATAACGCCAACGCGCCTATAAAGAGGCGGTTGCTTAACAAGTCTTTTAACATGATAAAAATTCCTTGATTGATTTTCGACACGCGTCCGTGTCGGGTTGAATTCAACTTTTTTGGGGTATTGCCGAAAACCAGCAAACAAAAGGAAGGTTCTGGCAATCCGTCCCAAGAGGGGATGGTCTCTATTCTAACACAGAAAAAATGCAATATGCTATGATAGAAACCAGTGCTGTCATACTCTGGTTATGGCAGTGCTACGCGTCGCTCGGTACTCGTAATACCGGCGGCGCACCTATGAAAATAGGACGCTGCCCTGACACGGTCGAGGCTTTATAGACGGTGTGCTTCCAAACCCGAGAATTAACGTCACAGACATTATAGCAAAAAGACACAAAAATTGGCAAGTATAAAAAAATAGAATAAGGTATAATACTTTTTAAAATCTAATCACTGGAGGTTCTGATGCCGAGGGTTCTATCAACAAAGAAAATATGCCACGCCTGCAGATTGCATTTCTACGGCGATTCACTCACTGAAACCGCTGTATTGCTCGAGGTCAACCCGAATACGCTCAGCAAATGGCGAAAGACGAAAATATGGATCGACTATGAGGCGAAACTTCTCAAAGAATGGGAAAAAGAACAGAAAACAAAAGCAGACGGATGAAAGACGGACACACGCCCGCCGAAACCAAGATTTATTTTCGCTTCTAACTACGCCAGCAATCTATACACTTATTCCTTATCGTTGGCTCTCCGTCTAACTTAAAAACAAATGTCCCCTCGACACGCAGAAACCAACTTTATCAAAACGCTTGTCAATTGTGGCGGTTAGGAACTCTATTTATAGTAAAGTTTAGAATTAATAGGACACTCCGGGCCGGTTCGGTTAGAAACCGAACCTACCGGGGGGAGGTAAATGTCTCTTTATTTTTAGGTTTTACTATATATTTACAAGCCCTGTTTCGATTCCACCTGACATCATACTGCAATAAAGATTTGCAACAAATTCGCAAAATATGTTATACTTCTAAGTGTTAATCTACACACATCGCCAAAATAAAAAATAATAGGAGTGATTGAATGTCAGAACAGTATCAGCCTAAGCCTGAACACAAGTTTACCTTTGGATTGTGGACTGTCGGTAACCCCGGACGCGATCCATTTGGTGATGTTGTCAGGACTCCCCTTAAACCTACCTACACTGTCGAAAAACTGAGTGCGTTGGGTGCGTACGGCGTTAATTTACACGATAACGACCTTGTCCCTTTTGATGCTTCAGCTGCCGAACGCGACAACATCGTTAGTGAATTCAAGCAGGCACTTGCAGACCACGATATGAAAGTGCCAATGGCTACAACGAACCTGTTTTACCATCCGATCTTCAAAGACGGTGCCTTCACTGCTAACGATCCAAAAGTCCGAGCCTTCGCTATTCAGAAGACATTGAATGCGATTGACTTAGGTGTCGAACTCGGCGCAACGGTTTATGTCTTTTGGGGTGGACGTGAAGGCGCAGAAGTAGATGCCGCTAAAGACGGACCCGATACCGTCAAGTGGAACCGTGAAGCGATGAACTATTTCACGCACTATGTCAAAGATCAAGGATATGATCTTCGATTCGCGCTTGAGGCAAAGCCGAACGAACCGCGCGGCGACATCTATCTGCCGACGACCGGGCACATGCTGCACTTTATCGAAACACTTGATCACCCCGAAATGGTCGGTGTTAACCCCGAATTCGCACACGAAACAATGGCTGGGTTAAGCTTTATCCACGGTGTTGCACAAGCGTATGAATCGGGTAAACTTTTTCACATCGACCTTAATGATCAGAAGATGAGCCGTTTCGACCAAGACCTCCGCTTCGCCTCCGAAAACATCAAGAGCGCGTTCTTCCTCGTCAAGTTCCTCGAAGATGTCAATTGGGAAGGGTGCCGCCACTTTGACGCACACGCCTACAGGACTGAAGATGAAGAAGGGGTCTGGGATTTCGCGGCGGGATGCATGCGGAGCTACCTGATCTTGAAAGAGAAAGCACGCCGTTTCAACGAAGATGCGGAAATTCAAGGGATTCTGGCGGAATTGCGAGCCGGGAATGCTGAGCTCGAAGCACTTATGGCAAATTACAATGCTGAGAGCGTCGGAAAACTAAGAAAAATAGATTTTGAACCGGAAACTATCGCACAAAAAGGACTCGGATACGAGAAATTGGATCAACTTACATTTGAGGTATTAATGGGAGTCAGGTAACCCGTACCTAATGCTCCCTCGAAAAAAGTTGGAGCTGCGCCTATGAATACGCTTATTATCGCCGTCTTGAGTTTTATCGGTTTCATCGTCGCCTACCATACGTATGGTAAATGGTTGGCGCGAAAGATATTCGGATTAGATGCCGAAGCAACGGTTCCGAGCCAAGAACTGCAAGATGATGTCGATTATGTGCCGACAAAAAAAGAGGTGATTTTTGGACACCATTTCACGAGTATTGCCGGTACAGGTCCGATTGTCGGACCTGCTATTGCTGTCTTTTGGGGATGGTTGCCAGCACTATTATGGGTTGTTCTCGGTTCAGTTTTTATCGGTGCAGTTCACGACTTCGGTGCACTTGTCGTCTCCTTGCGTAATCGTGGGCAGAGCGTTGGCGAAGTCGCGGGAAGAATGATTGGACCCCGCGCGAAATTCCTTTTCCTTTTCGTTCTCTTCATGGGTTTGACAATCGTCCTCGCCATCTTCGGTTTAGTCATTGCCCTAATTTTTTCCTATTATCCTGAATCTGTGCTATCGGTTTGGGTAGAAATTCCGCTTGCCATCATCATTGGCATCTGGATTCATCGTCAGGGTCGTAACATTCTCGTTCCCTCTATTATCGCGCTCGGTGTGATGTACATAGCGATGGGTGTCGGTGCGTACCTTCTGCCGATCGATTTAGGTGCGTGGCTCGGCATCCCGTTACTTGGGCAAACCTATCTGAACGTCGTGGTGATCTGGACGCTGGTGCTTTTTGTCTACTGCTTCATCGCCTCTGTATTACCCGTATGGACGCTCCTTCAACCTCGCGATTTCATCAACAGTCACGAACTCGTACTCGCACTACTCCTATTGGTTCTTGGACTCGCTGTAGCAGGCTTTACAGGCAGAGCAGACCTTGTTGCCTCCGCACCGGCAGTCGCCTCAGACATCCCGCCCGACGCACCACCGATTTGGCCCTTCCTATTTATCACGATTGCCTGTGGTGCTGTTAGCGGTTTCCACTGTATGGTGAGCTCTGGCACTTCCAGTAAACAGGTTGAATCTGAAAGCGATGCCCAATACGTCGGATACGGTGCGATGTTGCTTGAGGGTGGACTCGCTGTCATCGTTATCCTCGCCTGCTGTGCCGGTATCGGTATGGGGATTTTCGATCGGACAGGTACGGGTGCGAACTACAGGTTTGAACCTATCGTCAAAGCAGAAAGTGCTACCCTTGTTACCAATCAAGACGCATGGCGAACGCGTTACGCGACGACCACAACAACGACAAATGCCGACGGTACGACAACAGTTGTCGGCGGTTGGGAAAGCCACAAACTCAAACAGAAGGTAAGTGCGTTTGGTGATGGTGGTGGGAACTTCCTTGCCTCTCTCGGCAGTCCGCTGACGATGGGGATTGCGATTATGGCGGTTCTCGTCGCCAGTTTCGCCGCGACTACACTTGACACGGCAACGCGGCTTCAGCGATATGTTATCTCTGAACTTGCACAAACCGCGAACATCAAACCTCTGATGAATCGTTATATCGCTACTGCGTTCGCGTTAGTGCTTGCGGCAGTTGTCGCCTTACTACAGGGACCCAGCGGGCCCGGTAGTGGTGGCATGACGCTCTGGCCCCTCTTCGGTGCAACAAATCAACTTCTTGCCGGATTAGCGTTCATGGTGATCGTCTTCTATCTCGTGCGCCGAAATAAACCGATCTGGTTCGCGTTCCTACCGATGCTCGTCATGCTTATCATGCCAGCATGGGCAATGCTGCACCAAATGTTTGATCCGCAGACAGGGTGGCTTTTCACTGGCAAATACTTGCTCTTCGGATTTGGGGTCGTTGTGGAGGCGTTGCAGATCTGGATGGTTGCTGAAGGGGTCATCGCATGGCGAAATGCGCGTGGAAATTATCCCGAACTTCCCCCATTGGAAAGTGTTACCGCAGATTAAACAGATGTCAAAAAAACAAGCAAAAACCGAAGATCTACACAACTATCCGTTTGATACAGAAATCTTCCGAAGGACATTTAACAGATACGTTCGGAGATTTAATACTATTTTTGTCACTTTAGCCTTCTTGATTAGCGCACCTTTCATAGCCCGCGCGATTGCATGGTATTTAGAGATGGCAAAAGTTGACATCACGAATTTTTTAGACCTCTGGTATGCCGGTGAGTCTCTATTGTTAGACATCGGATTCCCACACGTCGTATTCGGAATGTTTGCATCCGGAATTATTTCAGTGGGTCACTTCACTTTTGGGATTATCTCAGTTGGTAGTTTCTCTTTTGGCGTAATTTCAATCGGGATGCTCTGCTCTTGCGGCATTATATCTATAGGCGGTATGTCCACTGTTGGCGTTATCGCAATTGGATATGCACGCGCTTATGGGGCCATCGCTATCGCTATAGGGAAAAAAAGTATACACCAAAATTATCCAAGTGGGCAGGCTTTTGGAGTGATTGCAATCGGACGGGATGCACACGGGGTGTATTCGCTGTCTTACGGAGAGAAAGGTAATAGCACCTATCAGTTTTCACCGGAACGTCAGGATCCAGAGGCTGTCGCGCTCTTTACACGGTGGTTCAAGAAATTCAAAGACGCGTTTGTTTTCCCTTCTTAAAGCAATTCCTTTATTCCTTGTAAAGATAAGGATAAACTTTCAAATGTTTTGATAGACTTTTTCAGAATACCTAAGGATATTGTGTCTCCGGCTTCCGGGGCGGTCTTTCATCTACGGATGCGGGTTCTTTATCTAATATCTCCACAAGTCGATACTCGTATTTTCCCACATCTTGAATCCCTTCTTCTCGTTCATGAAGACTGACTTTCAGCGTCCAGATAAACCCGGGTTCAAAGTCAAATCCCACTATGCCCTCATAAAAAAAATGCCATTCCTGGCTCTCCTCATCGAATTCAAGGTAGCACTCCTGTTCAAAAGCACCTACACAGTCTACTTCATAGGGTCCAATGATGAGCGTTTCTATGTGTTCATCCCGACCGCATCCGATAGCCAGGATAAGAAAAAGTAAAGTTATTGGGATGATTAGTTTCGTTGGGAATGGCATGTTTTTCTCCGGTTAGCTAAGGTTCAACTGTTTCCATCGTGACCAAAATTCTCCTTTCATTGTCCTCAAGTTTTTATGGCAAATCGAATTATCCTTATAATTTAAATGATAACATCTTTCACAAATAGATATCAACGCGACTTTATAAAAATTAGGCGCGCTTACGCAGCGCACCTGTTGACAGATTTGCTACTCTTATGAGGCAGACAAGAAATTCCGAATCACGTAGTCCAGAATACCACCGTGTTTGTAGTATTCTACCTCTACGGGTGAATCAATCCTGATTAACAACTCCGTTGTGTGCGTCTCACCGTTGGCACGGACGATCTTCATGGTTGCCATCTGTCCTGGCTGGAGATCGTCGGCGAAGCCTGTGATACTGATCACCTCACTGCCGTCGAGGTTAAGCGTTTGAATGTTCTCACCATCTTTGAACTGCAACGGTAAGACTCCCATACCGATGAGATTGCTGCGGTGGATACGTTCATAACTCTCCACAACAACAGCCTTGACACCTAAAAGCTTCGGTCCTTTCGCTGCCCAATCTCGGGAACTCCCCATACCGTAGTCCTGTCCGGCGAAGATGACGGTCGGAATATCGCTTTCACGGTAGTGGAGCGCTGCTTCGTAGATGGTCGTCTCTGTGCCTTCTGGATACTGAAGCGTAAATCCGCCTTCTACATCCGAGGTCATCAAGTTCCGGACACGACGATTGGCGAATGTGCCACGTGTCATCACAAGGTCATTACCGCGCCTGGAACCGTAGGTATTAAAATCTCGCGTTTCGACACCGCGCGCGTGGAGATATTCTCCCGCTGGACTCGCAGCCGCGATTGCACCTGCTGGCGAGATATGATCCGTCGTGACGGAATCTCCGAAGATACCGAGGATTCGCGCATCTACGATGTCCGAGATCGGAGCCGGTTCCCTCGAAAAACCTTCAAAGAACGGTGGATGCTGGACATAAGTGCTTCGCTCGTTCCAAGGGTAGAGGACACCCGTCGCACCGGCGAGTTCTTCCCATTCCGGTGCCTGGTTACCGATCGCTTCATACATCTCTTTGAACGTCCGACGATCAACTGCTGCAGCAATCATATCGGCAATCTCTTGACGGGTTGGCCAGATGTCCCGGAGATAGACCGCTTCACCGGCATCGTTGTGTCCAAGCGGTTCAGTTGCGAGATCGATATCAATTCGACCCGCGATCCCGTAGGCAACAACGAGCGGCGGCGACATCAGAAAATTCGCTTTGATCTCTGGATGCACGCGCGCTTCAAAGTTTCGGTTGCCACTCAGAACGCTCGCTGTGACAAGATTGCCTTCATCTATCGCCGTTTGAACCACATCACTCAACGGCCCACTGTTACCGATACAAGTTGTACAACCATAACCGACGACGTTATAACCGAGTTGTTCGAGATAAGGCAACAGACCGGTATTCTGCAAATATTCCGTTACGACACGCGAGCCGGGTGCCAAACTCGTTTTGACGTAATCGGGGACACGCAGTCCTTTTTCTACCGCTTTCTTAGCAAGCAGCCCGGCACCGATCATAACAGACGGGTTACTCGTGTTCGTGCAGCTCGTAATCGCGGAGATAACAACGGAACCGTGGGTGATACCGCCACCGTCACGGGCATCCTCCGACACACCGAATCCATCTTCTGCGACAGGACGCGTGAGGAGTTCACTAAAGGTCTGTTTGACATCCGACAATGCAATCCGATCCTGTGGTCGTTTCGGGCCGGCGATACTCGGCTCAATGTCTCCGAGATCAATTTCAAGGACATCGGAGTACTGGATTTCCCCAAGGCGTGGGATACCGAACATACCTTGGGCTTTAAGATACGCCTCGACCGTATCAACGTGTGTTTCATCGCGTCCTGTGAGGCGGAGGTATTGCATCGTTTCCGCATCAGGGGGGAAGAAACCGATCGTTGCACCGTATTCCGGACACATATTGGAGATTGTTGCCCGATCAGGTAGGGAGAGTGCTTCTACACCTTCACCGAAGAACTCTACGAACTTACCGACAACTGCAGCGGCTCTAAGGCGTTGCGTCACAGTCAACACGAGATCCGTTGCTGTAACCCCGTCTTTCAGTTCGCCTTTCAAGTGAACGCCGAGCACTTCTGGAGTCAGGATATAAACAGGTTGCCCTAACATCGCAGCTTCCGCTTCAATACCACCGACACCCCATCCGACAATACCTAAGCCATTAATCATCGTCGTGTGTGAATCAGTACCGACGACGGTATCAGGATAGGCGAGGGAATTTTCTGCCATAACTACCTTCGCGAGATATTCTAAGTTCACCTGATGGACGATACCAATAGAAGGCGGAATGATGTTGAACTTTTCAAACGCCTGCTGTCCCCATTTCAGGAATTCATAACGTTCTTTGTTGCGTTCAAATTCGCGCTCGGTGTTGAACTGAAAAGCGTTCTCCGAACCGTACGCGTCAACTTGGATAGAGTGGTCAATGACCAAATCGACGGGAACAAGCGGTTCTATCATGCTTGCGTCACCACCAAGTTCAGCAACAGCAGAGCGCATCGCTGCAATATCAACGACGAGTGGGACACCTGTGAAGTCTTGTGCCACCACACGTGCAGGTTTGAATGGGATCTCCGCGGCTTTCGGGGAATCTGCATTCCAATTCGCCAAATTCACAATATCATCTTCTGTGATCTGATATCCATCGTAATTTCGGAGGAGCGATTCGAGTAAGATACGGAGACTAACAGGCAACGTTTTAATAGACCCGATGCCAGCTTCCGTTAAAGCAGGCAGTGAATAATAGTTACACGAAAACCCTTCGCCTTCAAGGGTTCGGTGTGTATCGAACAAATTGTGAGCAGGATGGGACATTCTGCTGACTCCTTTTTAATAGTTATCAGTTGTTAGTACGATTTTTTTTCTCCGAAAAAATCTTCCAGTTGTCAGTAGTTTTCAGTTTTTACCACGAACTCGCGCCTTACCAAAATTATCTGTAGACGAGTTCTGGGGCAAAGTTTTCAGTTACAAGAGTCCTCTTAACTGAAAACTATGAACCGTGCATTATCTCTTTTGCTGAAGTTTCGCAATCTCATCAAGTTGCTGTCGTGCGTGGACAACAATAACATTCTCAGGGTAGTCTGTGATAAGCGTCGTGTAGGTAGCGACAGCGTTATCAAAATCAGATCTTTTTCGATAGACTTCGGCGATGTTTATGAGTGCTTTCGTAGCAATCGGACTCTCCTTAGCAACTACCTGTTGATACGCATCAATTGCCTCGCCATCCCTATCTGCTCTGCGATGAATATTACCGATAAGTAGCCAGACTTCATCGACGATAATGGCTTGTGGATAGACATCAAGTACGCGTTGGCACTTTTGCAACGCCGCCTCCGTTTCACCTCTTAGATAAAGTTGTACAGCGGTGGCGTAGTCGGTAAGCGGCACCTTGAAATAGTCGGGATGGTTCTGGATGAGGACAATCCGTTCAAGCGCGTCATTCGTGAGTCGATCGGATTTTGAGACCTGAATTACGAGTTTGTATTCCTTGATGGCTTGTTCAAAGTCTGACGCGAAGAAATAGGAATCGCCGATGAGCTTTCGAGCGGTTGAGCGGAAGGGACCGCTCCGGTTGGTTATAGGTTCAAGTACTTCCCTTGCGAGCGTGTAGCGTTTGAGTAGAACGTGGCATTCGCCTAAAATCAACTGTGCTTCTGATAATTGACTGGTCGCCAAATGTTGGGTGAGCAGTGGTTCGAGGGTCATTTGCGCAGCTTTCGGATCCCGAAGGGCATGCAACTGTAGCTGTCCAAGCAATAACCTGTCTTTGACAGATGACTCACCTGTCTCAATCTGTTCTTTTAAAAGTGCGACCGCTGCATCCCACTGTTCCATTTCTTGGTAGAGTTCAGCGAGTTTGGTTCGGACGTTCCTGACGCGCGGCCTATCTGTTGAACCTGTTATTAACGCTTTGTAAAAGTCAGCGGACACTTGTAGGTTCTCGTTCCGTGCTAACACGCGGGCGTATTTCTCAAGCGTTAAGTCCGTATGCGACGGATAATATTGGCGGAGCTGCGTAAAAATTTCGAGTGCTTGTGTTTCTCTACCTGCATAGAAATAGAGTTCGCCTAAAGTCATAATCGCGTTCGGATCCTGCCGAGGTTGCGGACGACGTTTTTCGAGCTCAGCGATGAGTTTTTCCTGTAGCGGTTTGTGTCGTGCGCCTTCATAAATCTCAAGCATCGCGTTCCAGATTATCTCCCTCGAATTCTGATCAAGACCAATACGTTGTAAAGCATCAATATAGACTGCTGCAGCGTCTTCAACTTTGCCCTGAATCTTGTATGCCGATGCCAATTGTGTATAGAGATAGCTGCTCTGAGGGTTAAGCTGAATTGCTTGCCGATACGCCGCAATCGCCTCCGGATACATCTTATGTGAAAGATAGATTGCACCAAGTTGTTGATGTTGGTCGTACCGATTGGATTGTCCTGTTACCAATTGCTCCCATTCAGAGACGGCTTGATCGGTTTTACCCATCTCAGCATAGAGTGTGCCTAACTTCTTACGTAGGTTTGTATTCTCTGGATTCTGCTTAATCGCTTGCTGGTAAAGTTCAAGTGCCTTCGGATAGTTATCCTGTTGCTGGTAAAGTTCCGCCAATTGCTCCAGCAAGGTTATGTCATTGGGATACTGTTGTATCCGCGTTTGGAGCATATCTTCAGCCTCGAAATATTGGCGATTCGTGATGTACAACCGAATGAGCCTATTGACTGCGGTCGTTCGATAGGGTGAAGTCGGGAAGTTATCAAGGAAATACTTGTAACTCTTGATCGCCTCTTCAGGATTGCCTTCTGCTTCTTGATACTGTCCGACGAGATAAGCAGCTGTCGCAGCAACAGCGGTGTCTGGATGCTGTTTGAGGATCTGTTTGCACTCCATAATGGCTTCCCGAAACTGGTAGCGTTGCCAATATAGATTGACTAACCGATGTACCGCGCGTGTCGCATAAGAACCGTTCGGGTTTTCGTCAACAACCTCTCTGAAAACGCGTTGTGCTGCGGCATCCTCGCCGATTTTGGCATAACTCTGCCCCATCATCAAGCGGATCGAATCCTTTTGGCTTTGCTGCAGCGGCGTACGTGAACCGTCGCTGTTGGCTATCTCGGTTTCAAGCAACAATTGGTATGCCTTAATTGCTTCGGTGTACCGCTGTTCGTGGTAGTGATCATGTGCTGCTTCAATACGTTCCAATAAATTAAGTGCTGCCGATGGGGGCGCTCCGCGCTGAACCTGTGCGAAAACATAAGGTGTGATTGTGCTCAAAAGGAAGAGCGAGAGAAATGAAAAAAAGACGACGCGCTGGTGTCTTTTTCTCGAATGTAGTCGCAAAATAAGCGTTGACATAGAATTGTCCCTATTCAAGTTTGATAGGTCATAATGTAACAATACAACACAAACTAAAAGTTTGTACTACAATTTAAAGTGTCACGAGACTGGTGAACAACGCCATACCGTAAATCATGCAAGTTTCATCAATATCAAATTGTGGATGATGACACATGTTCACAATCCCTTTTTCCTTGTTTCCTGCGCCTACCATCACAAAGCAGGCGGGGATTTCTTTTGAGTAGTACCCGAAATCCTCGCCGCCGAGTACTGGTGGCACCGGAAATATGAGGTCGTCTTCTTCAACGAGTTCTCCGGCAGCGGATAATACCGTTTTAACACACGATTCATGGTTATATGTCACCGGATAGCCGTCTTGATAGTCAAATGTATAGGTCGCATCGTTGGCATTCGCAAATCCAGCAATGAGACGTTCGATCTGCTCTCGGACCCGTTTCTGAACGGATTTCTGGAGCGTACGCACTGTGCCACCGATCAGGACATTCGGTGGAATAACATTGAGTGCGGCACCTGCGAGTCCTTCCTGCAAGTTCGCATCTCCACCATGGAACTGTGTAACACTGACAACGGCTGAATCTAAAGGATCAACATTTCTGGAGATAATTGACTGCAGCGCAGTTACAAATTGCGCACCGATAACGATTGGATCAACGGTGAGATGCGGAAATGCGGCGTGTCCACCTCTGCCGGTGAGTGTAATCTGAAAAGTATCAGATTGCGCGAGCATCGGTCCCGTGCAGGTGGCGTACTCACCAACGGCATAAAGCGGAAAGACGTGTACTCCATAAATTTCGTCTACATCTTCCAACGCGCCATCTGTTATCATCGCTGGCGCGCCACCAGGGGCAGCCTCCTCACTCGGTTGGAAGATAAACCGGACATGCGTCTTGAGGTGACTTCGGAGTTCTGAAAGGATTCGCGCTGTTCCGATCAACATAGCAGTATGGGCATCGTGCCCACATAGATGCGCTTTACCGTCAATCTTCGACTTGTACGGCACATCCGTCATCTCTTGAATTGGGAGGGCATCCATATCTGCTCGCAAGGCAATACGTTTTAATGCTCCGGGGACATCCAAATCACCGACAACCCCTGTCCGACCAATACCAGTTTTGACGGGGATACCGAGTGCCTGAAGGGCATCAGCAGCGATACCTGCCGTACGATGCACATCAAACCCTAATTCAGGGTACTGATGAATATCACGACGAATAGCGACAATATCCTCAAAATGATGGCGGCACCGCTCAAAAATCAAATCTTTCATCATGAAATCTAACCGACCTTCCGTATGTTTCTATGTAGATTAGAACGTCACTGTACGCCGCAAGATGCTCCGATGTCCGTGTTCATTTTCGAGGCGATAGATAAGCGTATAAATGCCTGGCATCGCCTGAAAGACTTCGGCATTAATTACAGGTGTCAACTCTATCTGTGTTGAACCGTCATTAGGAATTGCTTTAGTTTCTATTAAGGGGCCGTAGCATCTCTCTCCTAATGGATTGAGTACTTTCCATGTTAAGGTTAGCTGTTTCGGACGCGGTGGATTATTAATGTAGACAGTGATTTTATCATCAACGCGTCCGTTCCGTAATCCGAGAGTGCCTAACTTCGAGAACAGTTTCACAGTCAATGTTAATGGTGGTACATATTCGAGGTATCCTCTACCGGGGATTGCGCGCCATGTTCCGCCGGTCGCTAAGGCAATCTGCCGAATCGGTAGGTAATCTATACCGATGACCTCGACACGCACGCGCTCTTTTTGTAATGTTTCAATCACCTCGTCAAGGCTATAGGGAGACCTTCCGTCATAATCGGCATCATGGAACGCACCGTCACTTGCGAGAACAATGAAACGTTGTGCACCTCGCCGGAATTTGGTCTCCTTTACTGCGGTCATGAGTCCATCTAATCCTGCTTCAGTGATGTCGCCACCACCATCAACCCCTATTTTGAAAAGCCAGTTCTTAAAGGTTCCGAGATCGTCCGTGCGTCCATACCTTTTTGCTTTATCTCTGAATGTCACTAACCCAAAAGTGGTATCACGTCCATCTCGCTCCATAGTTTCAAAGAGGAAATCAACATAGGCACGGATACCACGGATGTTATCGACCATACTCGCGGTTTCATCAAGCACAAAGATAATATCAACCTTTTTCGTTGTAGCGGCCTCCGCGAGGGTATTCGCAATGTCCTTCATCATGTAGACAAAAACACCGCCGACCGCACCGCCACCAGAGGTGCTGCCGCCACCCCAAGAATTTCCTATGCTTGTTGCTCGAAGTGCATCACCGCGCTTACTGCCGTAGTGAATGCCCGGAGCATCAACTGCTGGAGAGGCACCAGAATTGTTCAAATTTCCTCCTGTCCCTAAAGCGATATTTTTCGCTTCTCCCTGCGGTGCGATGTGGTCTGCTTTTGGTGACGTTGAAGGTACGGCTACCGGTTGTGTAACCGAATGCGTTCTCAAACGGTTTTCAACGTTATAATCTACAGGTTTCCCAACGGTAGGACTCGACTGTGATACCCCGCTTCCAGTTTCCCGTGCGCTATTAGCACTCTCTTGTTTGCGTGCTTTCGGTCTGAAGGCTACTATTGGTGTCTCCTGATCCGCTATCTGCCAAGAGGTACTCAGACCAGCTTTCGGTTTTGGTGGTACCCGTAGTTTTGATTCTTCAACGACTTCAGATTCAGCTGGCACGACAGGCGCGGTAGGTTTCACAAAGACGGGTGGTTTAGCAGGAGATGGCAACGGTTTAACCACAGTTATCCAAGTTTCTATTTTGTCCTGAAACGATGGTAATACTGTCTCGTTAGGAGACAATAACCATATCATCAATAACAACGGGAAATGGATAAGAAGTGAAAATATGAAATATGGGGAGGTACTTTTCCTTCTCAACATCTCTCTATTCCTTCTTCGTACAACTACAGATGAAATTCGACAACGTCTCCATCGTAAACGACATCATTACGACTGACAGATTGTCCATCGTGCCATTCGGGTCCCCATATCCGTGCGAACTTGAACGCTTCAAAATCCTTATGTAAACCGATAGCGGCATCAAGAACAGTTGAACCGACAGGCAAGACGATTGGATCATCGCGTTCTATTGGTTTACCCGGTGCTTTCGGATAAACACGCAAGATTTCCAGTGCCTCGTAAAGTCCCTTCAGTAAATCCGCTTTACCGTCCTCAGTCTCAGTGGAAATCGGATAGATTTGGAACGTCTCTCCATAAAATTCTTTCAGAATTTCCAACCTCTCACCTGCGCCGACAGCGTCGAGTTGGTTTGCGACAATAAGATATTCACTTTCCAATATATCATCGTCTACTTCACTAAGAAGTTGTATCACCGTGTCCAGATCGTCCAGTAAATTGTCGCTTGCGAGACTTATAACGGGGAGGACAAGGTCGGCATTGCGGATAAGGGTCATTACAGTCGGTAAAACATAGTCGGGCATAATAGACGGTGTATCAATGAGCTGGAATTGGATGTTCTCATAACGGAGCATTCCGACCATAGGAGTTGTGGTCGTATAAGGTGTCGCTGATACTTCGGCGTTAGCGTTCGTAAATTTTGCGAGTATCTGAGATTTTCCACCATTCGGAGGTCCAAAGAGAACGATCTGCCCGGCTCCCTGTTTTGGGATATGCTCGCTATAACTCCTTTTACCGGCCCCTTTTCCTTTTTCTGCTGGTGCCTTCTTATGCGCAGCAATACGGCGTCGGAGATCCGAAACCACTTTTTCTGATCCTTTGTGCTTCGGGACAATACGTAGCATCTCCTCTAAGAGTCGCAATCGTTCCGCGTCCGTCTTAGCGGCTTCATGTTCGTGCTTGAGTTTGTAATAGGTTGGGGGTAAATTTGCTGGCATCTTCTCGTCTACTTCCGTCATTGTGTGTGAAGTTTGTTAAGCGTTGACTTCGCGCTCGGGGCACAAATCCTATTTACAAGTCAAACAGAATCTGGTAAAATCAAAGAGACTCTTAATTAAAATAGGATACAAGATTTTCACGCTTATGTCAAGGCAATTAATTTACACGTTCCAAGTTAAAATAAAAAAATACGCGGTGCTTCTCACACTCCTATGTCTACCGTTATCTGTTGCGGCACAAGAAAGCAATAATGTCTCGCAGCGTGGCGATGTGCTTCTCACGCTGGTGCATCCCGATGCCCTTGAAGCGCAGGTCGTCGCCTTACAAGAGAACATTGTGGCGGGTCTCAGTTTCCAAGCACTCAGAACACGTAGTGCCCACCACCGAGAGGCGACAAAGAATGCTGTCCGCTACATCACGAGTCAATTTCGTCGTTCTGCGCGTCTACAGGTAAGTGAACAGGTTTTCGGCGGGATTAGAAACGTCGTTGCCACATTACCGCCGCGGTCGAATTCAACGAGTAAGCGCATCTTCATTATTTGTGCCCATTATGACACACAAGCGATTCGTGATCCGAATTGGAACCCTCTATCATCAACGGCACCGGGTGCGAACGATAACGGGACAGGTGTCGCCGCAATGCTGGAAATCGCGTTTCTCTTAAGTCGCTACGAATACGATCACGAGTTACGATTTGTTGCCTTAGGGGGTGAGGAGCTCGGTTTTCTCGGCAGTCGGCAATATGTGCGGAACGCATCCGCCATAGGGATAAACGGGGACACCGATACTGGCTTATCTCGCGAGAAAATCATCGCCGTTTTTAACTTGGATATGTTGGGTTTCAACTGGAAAAGCGATCTCGTTGAAATCGTCACGAACAACGATTCATCATGGATAAGCCGCGCACTCATTATTTCAAATACATGGTACGATATCGGTTTAAAAATTCGTCGGGCGCAAGACGAGTTCGTAGACATCTCCTCCCATAAACCGTTCTGGGACGGGGGCTATAATGCTGTAACGCTAACCGAGAGTTCAACACCGTGGCGGGACTCCCAAAGTTATGATGCCAACCCTTTTTATGATACGGCTGCTGATACTGACGACAAGGTGAACTTCCGTCTGGTGAGAAAAGTAACACAGTTGGTGCTGGTTACGGTAGATAACCTTCTCACTGATATGTTCCATCCGATGCGGCAGATACCACAGGTGACATTAGAACTTCCGACAACTACCAAAGAGAGCGAATTGGAGATTACTGGAACATTCCAATCAGATTTTCCGATCGATATTATCGTTCACCCAAGCCAAACAGAGGCAGTTATAGATCGAGAGACGCAGACTTATACGGCACGTGTGCCGTTGAAACCGGGAGAGAATATTCTTAACGTCGTCGCGCGGTATCCTCTCGGGGCGGTGTCAGTTGTCAAATCCACTATTTTGACGCAGGCGTTCGCGTGGCGCGACGTGGTGGTGTTTCCGAACCCAGCACGCGCTGACGGTTTAACTGAATTCCGTGTTGAAGGAAATGCGGATATAACCGAAATGCGGATAGCCATCTATGATGCGGCTGGTAACCTGATAAAACGGATTGAAGGGGTCGCGGATCGGTTAGATCAAACACTCTGGCGCACATGGTGGAATCAGCAGACCTCTTATGGATTGGCTGTCTCGCCGGGGATTTATATGTGCCATATTTCGGTTGTTTCAAAAGGCGAGACGTATATCTATCTGGAGAAGTTAGCGATTCTACGGTAGCAATCGCGAGCACAGCTCATTCCTACAGAAGAAGTAAATCAACATGCTCGGAAAATCGCGAGCACAAGAAACACCCCAGCAAAAACACTCGCACCTACAGCAGTGAAAACATTTGACATATTCACATAAGTATGTTAAGATAAACTACACAGAGTGCCACTATGTATACTGAGAGAACTAAGAGAGGAAATCGATGAAAAGAAATATTTTTGTCAGTCCGAGTCTGCTACTTCTTGTTATGAGTATCAGCATCATTATGTCATGTGCGGGAACAACACAGCAGCCGACAGATGTTGAACTGTTGAGCTCCATCGAAAACGCTTTTGTAAATGTGGCGAAACGGAGCACACCTGCGATTGTCGGCGTAATTTCATATCGTCAATCAGAGGATCCTCGATCTCGTAGACAAGAAGGGTCAGGATTCATCTTTCAAGAGGACGGGTACATCCTGACAAATGAACACGTGATCCGAGATTCAGCAGCGATTAGAGTGCAATTGCTCAATGAAAGTGTATTTGAAGCAGAATTAGTTGGCTCGGATCCGAACACGGATATTGCGGTCTTAAAAATTGACACGCCAGAAGCACTTCCCGTACTTCCATTGGCAAATTCAGAATCCGTGCAGGTTGGGCAGTTTGCTATCGCTATCGGCAACCCGTTTCAACTGAACCACACCGTAACGATCGGTACTGTGAGTGGCAAAGGGCGTTCACTACTTCCTGATCGCGGTATTGTGCGGTATCAGGATTTCATCCAGACGGATGCATGGATCAATACCGGTAACAGTGGAGGTCCGTTGCTGAATATCCACGGTGAAGTTATCGGGATTAATTCATTAATCCGTCGTCCGGATAACACACCTGCTACCAATGCAGTTAGAGCGGGTGCTGGATTCGCTATCTCAAGTAACCTGGTGGAAAAGATCGGGACGCAGCTGATTGCAAACGGACGTATCATCCGAGGATTCCTGGGGGTTAGTATGAGAGAAGTCCCGGAAGGGGTCAGGATACGCAGTGTTGTTAAAGATATGCCAGCACATCTCGGTGGACTACAGCGCGATGATGTCATTGTTGCATACAATGGAGAAAAAATCAGAGACATCAATGAATTCAAAATGTGGATTGCAGACTCACAAGTCGGTGGTGAATCAAAAATTACGGTACTCCGAGATGGGCATGAACGGATATTTAGTGTAACCATAGCGGAGATGCCAGCACTACAAGCCGGGCGACCCGTTGAAACCGAATCGGTGGCGTGGCGTGAACTCGGAATAACGGTCCGGAAATTAGAAAAAGGCGACGCAGAAAGGTACACCTATTTGACTGAGAACGATCGCGGCGTTATCGTTGATACTGTCCACGAAAATAGTCCGATTCCGAGAGGGACGCTTATCACTGCTATTAACGGACAGAATATCACCAGCGTCCAAGAGTTGGAAGCAGTTATAGTTCTCAAACAGCGGCAAGAACTTGAGCAACTCATCCTCGAGGTCAAGAGCAGTCACGGCACAGAAAAGATAACCGTTCCGTTAAAACGTTAGGAATCAAGCAAAGAAGATAAGCGAACCGAAGCAGTCTATTTCATTCAACGTTTGAAAGCAATCTACGCGAAATGCTGCACAGTGAGATACAAATATATGGAAACATCAACACCCGTGACGCTCAGAGAAATCTTTAGTCCTGGTGGACTCATCGAGCGACACCTTGACCGGTATGAGTTCCGCGAAGAACAATTACACATGGCACATGAAGTATCCCGAGCCCTAACATCCGACGAACACCTAATTGTTGAAGCCGGAACAGGTGTCGGTAAAAGTTTCGCTTACCTCATTCCAGCGATTTCTCACGCGCTGAGATCGGAGCAAAAGGTCGTCATTTCGACGAACACCATCAGCCTACAGGAACAACTCGTCACAAAAGACATTCCATTTTTACACCGTGTTCTTCCGCGAGATTTCAACATCCTGCTCGCGAAAGGACGGCGCAATTACCTTTCGCGTAGACGGCTTAAAAATCTTCTCAACTATGAACGTGGACTGTTTGATACTTACGAAGAAGTTGAACAACTCGCAGCTATTGAAGAATGGGTTGAACAGAGCACGGACGGCAGTAGAGCAGACCTGCCGTTTCAGCCTTACGGACAAGTTTGGGATAAGGTCGCTTCTGACAGGGACAATTGTCTGGGTCGAAGCTGCGAGACCTACGACACCTGCTTCTATTTCAAAGTTCGGAGGGAGATGCACAACGCAGATTTGCTTATTGTTAACCATCATCTCCTCTTCAGCGACCTTGCAATCCGCAAAGCCAGCGACTCAGCTACCGGTATCCTGCCTGACTACGACTATCTCATCATTGATGAAGCACACCATCTGGAAGCGACAGCCACCAGCCATGCAAGTATCAACTTCAACAACACTCGCGTTAAATGGTTACTTGATTCTCTTTATAACGATCGGAGCGACGATGGATTGGCAACACATTTCAATTCGCCACAACTTAAAGATCAAACCATAGAGGCACGCGAACAGACAAATAAACTGTTCAACAGTATTGTTGAAGAGATAAAAGGACTCGATGAAGACAGACACGGCACCACCGTAACACACCGTATTCACAAGACCGATTTTGTTGAAAATGTATTAGATGCCCCGCTTGCAAAGATTGAGAAAACGCTGAAAGTCCTTCATGACGGGGCGACGACAGAGGATGACGAGCAGGAAATTATCGCACATCAACGCCACTGCAAACGCCTTCGAGACGAATTAGATATGCTTATTCGGCAAAACGATCCAAATTATGTGTATTGGATAGAAGTTTCAACACGAAATTACCCGCCTCGTGTGGTTTTAAACGCGACACCAGCAAATGTAAACCAGATGCTGCAGGAGCAGCTGTTTACGGAGAAAAGCAGCGTCATCATGACGAGTGCTACACTCTCCACAAATCGCAATTTTGGTTACTTCAAAGCGCGTATTGGGATAAATGAGTGTCGCGAACTCCTTGTCCATTCACCGTTCAACTTTAAAAAACAGGTCCAACTCCACATTCCGAAAGATATGCCGGATCCGAAGAGTAGCCAATTCACCTCCGCAGTGATTGATAAAATTAGATATTATCTCAAATTGACACACGGCAAAGCGTTTGTTTTATTTACAAGTTACAGGATGATGGACGAGGTCTATGACGTTGTCGCACCTGATTTAGAAGCAGTAGGGATTACATCCTTCAAACAGGGTGGTGATCTCTCACGGACAGATATGCTTGAAGCGTTTCGTGAGGATACCGACTCGGTCTTATTTGGTACCGCCAGTTTCTGGGAGGGTGTTGATGTCCGCGGCGAGGCGTTGAGCAACGTTATTATCACACGACTTCCGTTTGAGGTGCCGACACATCCGGTAATGGAGGCGCGCGTGAAACAGATCAAAGAAAGCGGAGGCGATGAGTTTTCGGAGTTTAGTTTACCGGAAGCTATACTTCGGCTCAAGCAAGGGTTTGGACGGCTCATCCGCACAAAAAACGACAAAGGGATTGTCGTCATTCTTGATCCACGAATCAAAACCCGTAGTTATGGAAAAGCATTTCTGCGATCACTGCCAGACTGCGAAATTATAGAATGATAAAAAGATGCTCACTGTGTGCACACAGTGAGCATCTAATGAAAAAGCGGACAAGACTCTTGACAACTGTCAATGCGCCTGAGTCGGCACACAAATCAATTTAGTAACGCTTCGGTGAAGGTTGCGCGATGCGAATACCTCTATCGTGTGTGAAAGGGAACACAAATTCTATCGTTTGATAGCGTTGTGCAGCACCCGGCGGCGGTGCCTTTTCGATAGGCAGGACGACTTGTAATTCCACAGCATTCAACTTCATTTGTACAAATGGTAAGAACCCTTCCATGCTTTCACCCGGCGGAATCCCTGTCCGACGTGTGCCAACCTGCTTTTCAACAATAGGCATCCGTTTTTCGATCAGAATTCGGCGCGCGATTTCCAGCCCATTTTTAACATAAAGTCCGGTCGCACGTGCCATGTAGGTAAAGCGCTCTTCTAAATCATCATAATCCAACCCACCATAGATGTTATCACCTTGGTCAATGATCGTACATTCTTTGACATTAAAGATGATATCTTCGCTCCGATTGTTGGTAATCTTCACATAAAACACATCTGTTTTGTCACCTTGGTGAAGTGCTTCAGTTTCATAGAACGGAGAGAATGCGTTTCCTCGGTTGTACTTACGGTCTAAGTCCGGACGTCTCCAATAAGCGATAGAAACGGTAATCCCATCTTTGGTCTTAGTCAAAATCGGTTGTCTCGAGGGGACGTCAAATAACTCTGGGTAATCGGACATCATGATGACATCAACCATTTTTCGATCTTCACCGGTCCCTATTTCAATCTGGTTTTCGGCTTCCGCCCAATCGTTAAGAAATTCACCCCACTTGTCGTTAGCGTGTGCGTACTCGCCGAACGCAAAGATGTAAGTTAGTTCTTCCATATTGGCATCGCGAGCTTTCCCGATCCGGAATCCGACGGAATCCATACCGTGTTTGTCAAGCACCGGCTTAGCGAGCATCTCAGCGGGTAGCGCTGGGACAATTATATTCTCTTCCGGTTTTTCAGCCTGTTCCATCTTCGCTTTCGCTATATTACTCACAGGTTGAACCGGTGACATGTTACTGAGTGAGGTACCGCAACCTACGACACAGACAGCGAATGCAAATAACAAGACAAAATTGAGTGCTGTGAATTTATTCAACCATTTCATTGATAATATTGCCTCCTTGGTTACCATTCTTCAAATGGAATTTCGTTTTCGATTTGTGTTCCGGGTTACTTAGTGGAGCAGCATGCTAATGCTATAACTGATTTTGAGAACGTTGATGTCGAATCCAATTGGTGCGTCTAAAACAGTCCTCTATTTTATAAAATTAGCATAACTCCAATTTTTAGTCAAGAAATATGTTAGAGGAAATCTAAAATCTTTATTTTAAAATCGCCAATCTGCCTATTTCTTGAACAAGAAGTCCGGACTGCTTCGCGGAGATGCGATAGATATAAATCCCCGATGCGACTGGTGTCCCGCTAAGATTCGTGCCGTGCCACTCGAATTTTCCTTGAGAAAATACATTTTGATGAGTGTCTATATAGACAAGCGCACCTGCTGGTGTGAATATTTCAAGGTTAACGGTGTCTGCGATTTGGGAAGCAGAGAGTCGGTAGGCAAACGCCATAGTTTCGTCCGACAAGTGTAATGGGTTTGGATACACCCTTGTATCCTCAAACACAAACGCCACAGACTGAAGTTGCTCTACACGCAACCGATAAGAATCAGTACTGCTGAACCCATTTTCCGATTCTACAACAAGATAGAGCGTTTCAGTTGTACTCGGTTGATAAATAAGTTTCAATCCAGCGATCTCTGTTGCATTTTCGCCAGTTGCGTACATTTCACCGGCCGCTCCGTGGAGAGAAAGACGGTAATTTCTGTCTGGTGGAATATCAGCCAAGGTTGCCAAAATAGTGATACCGCGGACGGCTTCTAATTCGTAAACATCGCGAACATCCGTCGAATCGAAAATGAAAGATTCGTAGGTTTCGCCGTATTGTATAGGAAATGCCGTCAGAATTGTATCATTCGGTTCGTAAGTATCACCGAACGACACGAGAATTGGGATCGTTAACCCCTCTGCGCCGATATTTGTAATTGAGATGCCTGTAACGGTGCCGTCATTTGCGTTGCTATTCGGTAGCGTGCCCGGAGTAAAAGCAGTATGTCCATCATCTAAAGAATAAGCGGCACCGTCGGTGATCGTAAACACATCTATAAAGTCAGCATCCTCTTGTTGGTAAAGACCGAGATGTTCTGGGTCTGTTGGATCCTCAAGCCAAACTTGTTGAGAGGCATCATAAGTACCAATCGGATACGGATGCGTCTCATCAATGTGCCAAATTAGGATGCCCGATTCCGGCAAATAGGTATCAAACATCGCTCCAGACGTTTTGTTCCGGTTTTCTATGAGGAAAAACTCTCTCGCTTCTCCATCAGCCGGTTTCCTTGACGGATGGACATCAATTTTGAAAAGTTTATTGGTTTTGGGACCGATCGCAAAACTATGAACATCAATTTTTTGGTTTTGCGTTATCTGCACCGGTTGAATCCAACCGAGCCGACCGTTTTGAGGCCTTGCGTCAAAGTCCCACTTAAGATACCCCATAATATGGCTCGGTTCCAAGCCGTTTCCGACACCAAATTCTACCGGTCCTTGATAAGGTCCGAAAGCCCCCATAAGTCCCCACTTATGGTCGTGTGGTCCTCTGAAAAATCCGTAAATATCGGGTGCACCGAAATCGTGAAAAAATTCGTGGAAATAGATACCGAGGTGCGGATGCTCAAAATCGGGTTCTTCAGCGACAACTGCGGTGGTATCAACGCGAACGCCATCGTAAATAGCATTAACACCTGGAATGAGTAGAGATTGGATGTCGTAATCAATAATCCCCGTAGATGCTTGGTCGTTGCCAGCATGGATGAGAAAAATATGGTCTACGACTCCGTCTTTATCACGGTCATATTGTGAGAAATCAACAGTTGCATCCGCCGCCTCACACGCCTCACGAACCAGCTCACGATAGCGTTCCAAGATTCTCACGCCTTCGCCGTAATATGTCATCGGCTTTTTCGCACGGAACCACTTGTTTCCGGCAGGGACAACGCCCGCCATTGGACCGGGTTGGATATCCATCTGTCCATAAGAATTTTCGAGATAATAAGTTTTCAGGGAGACACCTTCTGTTGCGAATAGATATTTGTCAAATGCCGCCCCTTCCCGGCGTCCCGGCATGTCCGAGAAATCTATTTTCAGAGCGAGGACATATTCAATACCGTCTGATTGCAAAACCCCTTGTTCTCTGATGAGGCAGCAACCGTCGAGTGCCTCAAGAAATTCAGCGTTACTCTGAGGGGCTTTCGGTATGAATTCACCAGTGGTGGGGTCTTGATTGAAATAGAGATATGGGTTCGGAGGTGCAGCGACACACAAGGTGGAAAAAACAAGAAAACCGAAGAATCCAATCGTTAATTCCTGTACGGTTTGTCGCTGTATCAAACGAGAGACACAATCCAGACATGAAAGACGTTTAATCAAATTCACCGCCGCACTTCCTGCATAAAATATAGAACTGAATATCATCGGACTGCGCATGTTGTATAATGAGGTCAACTGCTTGTCGAGGCAGGTCTGCCCCACATTTAGGACATTTGTAGAGTGAGCCTTCCGTTTCGGGAAATTTGGTAATATCCCCCCACATATCTTGTATCCAATATTTGAATTCCCACGGTATTTCAGTTTCAACCTCTGTTGCAATCTGAGTGGCGTGTCGGATTAGTTTTCGGCATTCGTTAATGGAGGCGGGTTCGTAAAGATGTGGTGAATACCTAAGTGGCAGTGGTTTCCCCTCTGTTTCAGTTTGTACGTTGAAATCGCGAGCCCGGGTAAGCAATACTTGATCCAAGCGTGATCCAGATTCTCTCGCCTTAGACCAAAGACGGTAGTAGCCGGTTCGTTTGATGTGAAAAAAGGCAGGACGATTTCCCGGTTTATTGCCTTCTGTATCGCTTGGAGCGGTATCCCAGAGCCAACGTCCCCACTTAGTGGTATCATTGGGCTCCGACCAAATTTTTATTGCTCCGGGACCGCCTTCCCGATCCCACGGGTGCGGAGATGCGTCATCGACACCGATCCAATAAGAATCTTTTCCTCTTTCAAAGAAGACGCGAGCCCAGAGATACCATTTCCCTGTTTTAGGGATGTAAATTTCGTGTGTGGCGCGCGCGCCTCTTACACCTTCAACGGCTTTACCGCGAGAAGCCTCTTCATGGTCAACGATATTCACGCCTTTATCAAGATGAATGGCATTATCGGCTTCAATAACAAGTGTATCTTTCGGTATCCGAACTACTTCTTCAGGCTCATCAGGGTCGTGCAGTTCAACAGGTTCACTGAGGTTATAACTCTTCGCTATCCTTTGTGACACTTGCTCAAACTCTTTTTCTGAAAGGTTCGCGTCAAAGAAACAGTCGCGGATACCTTTTTTCCACATATCAAGCAATAGAAACATCGCTTTCAGGTTGCCGTCTGGACGTTTTCGAGTGCCCACCACAATCAGCATCCCTGTATCTTTAGAACGACTGATTAAGCATCGATGGAACGGAAAATCTGATGACGATTTTCTACGGATTCTGCTCGACACAACAAGCGGCGCGTAGTAACGACATTTCGCATCACAGCCGGGTATCTTGGCGCGTTTCGCTCTACAACATTCCGGGCAGATTAACATACCGTTGAGAGCTGGACAGATACGTTTACCATTATTAGAACGGCAGGTCCGACAACGTTGACTTGTGCGCCGTCTCACTGATGTTTGCCGTCTCTCACGTCGCATGTTTTCTCCTACAAAGAGCAGGTCACTAAAAAACCTATGAAACTCACACCGTTGGCAAATCCAACAGATTAACTCGGGCGATTAACGAGATCCGCCAAGTATTCAGCGATCTTGTCTGTAACTTGTTGTGCATCTACATCGGCGAAGTTGAAAAGTTCCTTAAGCATCGGAGAAATGGCACCAGTATCAAGCAGAGCATTTGCGAGTCTTCCCATAGTGCTTCGATTAATACCGCCTTGTCCGTCGTTGTTCCCCATATCCAAAATCTTGATGCTATCAATCTTCTCAACCGGTTTCATAAGCTGTTCAATAATATCATCTGCATCATTAATAAGTTCTAAGATCGCCTCTTGGACAAGGACACGTTGTTCAGCAACATTTCGGGCTTCGTATTCTGCCATCTCACCTTGTGCTTTCGCGCGGGCTTCAGCAAGGATTGCGTCAGCGAGTCGTTCAATCGGTTGTGCCTGTGCTTCGGCACTGATGACTGCGACTTCACGCTGCCACTCCGCTTCCATCACCTGTTCTGTGGCAGTCACATTCACTTCTGCACCCATACGTTCGGCTTCGGCAACTAATTTCTCTTTCTCGGCAAGTGCGGTAACCTGTTGTTTATTGGCGACATCGATCTTTCGATCTTCATCCGTTAGGGCAACACGCAATTCCTGTCCGATACGCGACTGTTCCACTGACAACATTTTAGCGATTTCAGCGAGTTCTACGAGCCTCATCTGGTCAATTTGAGCGGTTTCGACGACGAGGTTCTTCTCAATCTCACGTTCTTGAACTTGTTGCTCTTGCGCGAAACGTTCCGTCTGCACCAACAGTTCACGTTCAATGTCTCGCAAAGACACACCCTCTTCTTGTGCGATCTGTGCCTTCTCTACCATGAGCTGCTTTTCTATATCACGCGTCTCGACCTGCTGTTCTTGCCCTATCCGTGCGAGTTCTACAGTCAACATCTTAGCGATTTCAGCGAGTTCTACCTGTCGTAGTTGGTCAATCTGAGCGGTTTCGACGACGAGGTTCTTCTCAATCTCACGTTCTTGAACCTGTTGTTCTTGTGCAAAACGTTCCGTCTGCACCAACAGTTCACGTTCAATATCTCGCAGAGACACACCCTCTTCTTGTGCGATCTGTGCCTTCTCTACCATGAGCTGCTTTTCTATATCGCGAACAGCGATTGCCTGTTCCTGTTCGATCTTCTGAAGTTGAACAACGAGGAACTGCTCAATTTCGGCGAGTTGTACAACTTTGGACTGTTCGATCTGTTGCGTTTCAACGATTAGGTTTTTCTCGATTTCACGTTCTTGTACGACCTGTTCCTGTTGGACGCGAGCGACTTCAACATCGCGTACCATCTCGATTTCACGTTCTTGTACGACCTGTTCCTGTGTGATCCGGGCGCGCTCGACCTCCTGTTTCATCTCGTATTCGCGCTCTTGGACACTCTGTTCCATTTCAAATTGGAATTTGAGGGTTTCCGCTTCTCGTTCAGCGGCATAGATTGCGATATTTTTCTGCTGATCAGATTCTCCCCACGCCACTTCCTGTTCAATTTCGAGTTTCTCTATACGGGCGCTGGCTTCGATCTGAGCAACAGCGACCTCTTTCCGCTGCTCTATGTCTACCTTTTCCCGATATTGATCAGCGGTAATTTCAGTGATTTCACGAATACCGACAGCATCAAATCGGTTTTCAGCATCAAGTGTTGCAACGGGTGTTTGGTCTACTCGTATAATTGAGACGGTTTCAAGCATCAACCCGTTTTGTATTTGTAAATCTTCACCACAAGCCTCTTGGACTTTATCTGCGAATTCTTGACGTTTCTGCAAGAGGTCTTGGATTTCACTTTCGGCTGCTACACTCCGCAATGCGCCTTCAAGTTTAGGTTCAATGAGTTCGCGTACAGTCTCGGGTGTCATGGATTTATCACCGAGTGCTTGTGCAGCACGTAGTACGTCATCTTCGTCAGGTTCAACTTTAAGATAGAAGACGACTTCAACATCAGCGCGGTTAAAGTCGAAAGTAATTAGAGCCTCTTGCCCTTCTCGGATGGCCTCAATCCGCATGGTATTGAGAGAGATCTCTTTGATCTCATGGATGATAGTGTTAACCCAGAGGCCTTTGGTGATATTAATTTTCTCTCTTGAACCACCGGTTCGGACGAGTGCGACATCGGCTTTCGGTATCCTATAACGGATGATTGCACCACAAGTCGCTGCTAAAAGAGCGAATAATACAACGAGAAAGCCCGTTAACCATCGCATTACCCCGGTCTGTCCAAAACCGTCAAGGTTTTGGTAGACGAACCACCCAACGGCGACTGCTACAACAATTAAAAAGACGATAACAGCAATGAAACGCATTCAATTCTCCTATAGGCTATAATCTGGAGGCACGGCGTATGTATTTGATGTACCTTAAATTTTTTATCGGAAGATCTCTTCATCGCTGAGGTGCGTCCGATATCGCCCCTTGAGCGGTTGACGTGGAGAAGTCTGCCATGCGAGGTTAGCTAAGTAACAGAGGGCATTTTCAATGAGAGGTTTCGCTATCGTAGTACGATGCGGGTCCCGGGTATCGACAGCAAAAGTGACATAATAACCTTCACCCCATTGAAGTTGGAGACTCACAGCATCGTTGTTATCCTCTCTGACAGCCAATTTTCGGTAACTCCGATCTTTTGTAACCCAATGATCATCGGTTATTAAAGTGTCTACATTAATTTTGTGTGGCCAAGTAAACATGCCGGTTTTCTGTCCATCATCGGTGATATTGACATTTCCATCGTTGGAGTTAATCACACGAATTGGGTGTCTATTGACAGGCAGCCAATCGCCGCGCCACTGAGGTTCAGAGGTATGGACACCATCAGGTGGTACGATGTTGTTGTCCATAGCAGAAGCCCAAACGATCCCGCCCTTTCGGACGAAATCCTGAATTGCTTCATCAGCATCCTCAATGAAGTATTCGCCATCATGTCCTGGCGCGTTCCAAGTGAACCAGACGATGTCGTAGTTTGAGAGTGCGATGCTTGAGAGTTTGATTGCATTGTTAGGATCCCCTCGATTTTCCGGATTGTCATTGACATGCACAGTTGTGAATTGGAATTCCAACCCTTCAATTGTTGTCAACGACTCCAACGCTGCCGGCTCATTTGTCATATTATCCCCGATGACAATCAAAACCCGGAATACACCTAACGGTACAATCTTGATGGAGGAGATAATGTCCGAAAAGGATTGTGAGTGCGGCAGTGCCCTGAGATTCCGAAGTCCTAATTGAAATTCGCGCGAGTTTAAACTTAAATTTAGCCTTCGCCCTTCAAAATTTACGTGTTCATAGAAGATGACGTGACATCCACTGAATGGGAAACTTGGACCGCGTTGGATACGAATCGAAGATATTGTGTCATTCATGCCGATCTCGAACACCGAACTGACATCACGCATGATAACGCTTCGCTGTCCACTATAATCCACGTCGCGAAACACTTCGATAATAACTGGAACAGCACCATACTCCGGTGGGGTCGGATGTGCTGATGGACTAAAACTGATAGCCGTAATGGCATCACCGAAGTTATAGGGGATATCGTGAATATTGGGGTAAAATCCAGGAGCAAGGACCAACCGTCGTCCCCTATAGTTCTCATGTTCGTGAAAGATAGCCTTGTAGTTTGGTGACGCGTTGAATCCTGGACCTTTGTAAATTTTGATCGAAGATATAATATCCTGTGCCCCAATGTCTGAAGTGTTCGGCACCGATTCAATCAATGTTAATTTACGTCCACGAAAATTAACATGTTCAAAGACTTCAACGACGAGTCTCGGCATGTTCGTCATATACGGCTCCTTAGTACTCAGGCGTAACACTTATACAGAAAATGCAAGTTAAAATATAATAGCATCAGTAGCGACAGTTTGTCAAGAAAAACACAAAAAATTTTCTACTGGTATTTTTCTACCAAGCAATCATTGTGTTCAGTCAATAGTCAATATGCTATCAAATGAAAAAATAAATTCACATTTTAGAGATTTTGAAACGCTCTGAGGTTTCCAATTATAAAAAGCTCGTGAATTTCACGACTACGAACCCGTTTTCGCTAATGAGGAGCAGTTGTCCAGAAACGGTATGATTATGATATTGAGTGGTTTCGTTTTTTCTTGATTCACTCAAACAAATATGATAAATTACAGATAGCATCTTATCACGAAAACCGTTAGGATAAAATATGGTGAACCTGATGTCCTATAAAAGAGTGCTTCTCGTCATTTTAATCATCGGAATCAGCGGTATTCTTGTCTATTTTTTGGTGCGGATGGAGCAGTCTGAAACACAACAGACAGCGGAATCTCGCCCGATAGACCTCCCTTATAATTGGATAGGGGATATTACAAAAGAACAGATAGCGGAACCCTCCGGAATCACATATCACCCCACTCGTAAAAGCCTCTTTATCGCAGATGATTCAGGCATCGTCTATGAAATCAAACCAGATGGAGCACGCATCCAAGCCAACGGCATAAACGAACTCGACATGGAAGGAATCACAGTGGATCCGACGACAGGCCTATTGTATACCGCAATTGAGGACGCTGAAGCGATCATCGAAATTGACCCAGAAACCCTCATGATTCAGAGAGAATTCAAGATCAGCAGAGATTTTCAAGGAGAACAACTCCTGAGGAAAGGTGGTATGGGGATTGAGGCAATCGCTTTTGTGCCAGATGCCTCACACCCAGAAGGCGGGACTTTTTGGGTCGGAAACCAATCCTTCAGTCTCAAAGAAAAGGATGAACCCTCAGTTGTATGTGAAGTTGTTGTACCACTTCGGACTGCCACAGACCGGAAAGCAGAAGCCACTATTATTAACGCTTACAAAATGGATTTCATTGATATTTCGGGACTCGTCTACGACACGCAAGACGATATCTTGATTTTAATCAGTGATACAACAAACCTCTTCGTCGAGATGAATCGGCAAGGTACGATTTTAAGTAAATACCTCTTGCCCGGTAACGAACAAGAGGGTGTAGCATTAGACGGCCTCGGCTATATGTATGTCGCTCAGGAAAGCGGAGAAATTATCAAATTAGGAGATCGGAGACTCCGTTAGAGCCACCCTGCGACTTCCACCTGATGTGCGACACTGTCAAGCTGCCGTTTCTATGCCTCTGTTCTCTGCTGACACTCGGTGCTACCTTCAAGTCGCAACACTGTAACCTCCGGTATCAGGCCTAATACAAGGCTAACGGATGCGTATTGTTCCGCTGTATAACCGCGATCTATTCGCCACAACACTTGCACATTTCCCTCATCGTATAGGATCCCGTTCGCGAGTTTCTTACCATCAGCATTTTCTAAATGGAAAAATCTACGACGTTTCGTATCCATAGTTTCCGACCTCAAAGAGAAACGTAGCATTTGGATTTACGAGAACAGAAGCTGTCAACTATTCGAGCGTAACAAAATCAGCATCAACACGATGTGGGATTATACCTGCCTCGTTGCCACGGCGGAGCAATTCCCGGACACCTGCTCTCCCTTTATCGCCATAATCGAGTGTATAATCATTGACGTACATCCCGACAAATTTATCAGCGAGTGCAGTCTCCATATCGCGAGCATAGGTCATCGCGTATTCTAATCCGCGGGACCGATGGTCGAGTGAGTATTGAATGCTTTGCTTTAGGAGTGTGGTTATCTTGCGTATTTTCTCGGTACCGAGATTACGGCGAATGACGTTGGCTCCGAGCGGCAGCGGGAGTCCAGTCTCTTCGTACCACCATTCGCCCAAATCAATGACTTTATGAAGTCCTTCGCGCGCATACGTTAATTGCCCTTCATGAATAATGAGTCCAGCGTCCACCTCGTCTTGTTGGACAGCATCCAATATTCTGTCAAAAGGACGGGTTTCTGCTTCAAAATTCGGTTGAAAGAGACTCAGGGTAAGATAAGCGGTCGTCATTTTGCCGGGAATGGCAATTCGCTTACCTTCAAGGTTCTCAATTGGTGTTTTTGAGACGACAAGGGGGCCATAACGATCACCAATACTTGCACCACAAGGCATGAGCGCGTAATCTTTCGCGACATACGCGTAAGCGTGAACCGAGATCGCTGTGACCTCAAGTTCTGCCGCGAGTGCTCGCTGATTTAAAGTCTCAATATCTTCAATCACGTGAACAATCTCAAACGGGTCGGTCAGAATCAGTCCTTTAGCGAGTGCGTAGAACATAAACGCGTCATCGGAGTCCGGACTGTGTCCAATCCGTATTTTTTTTGTCTGTGCCATAACATTCCTTTTTTTCAAGTTTTCAGTTGTCAGTTTTCAGTACGCAGACCAGTCCGTTTTTTCTTTTCTAACGAGATTTTTTCATCACCCCCTAACTGACAACTAAGTATGACTTCAGCGAAATAGGAGAAAAAATGAAAAAACTGAACGGTTCTGTTCCTTTATTCTATGTGATTGCAGTTTTCGTTCCGATAATGTTATAATAGCTTATTCAATTTAGACCGGTATTGGAGCAAGTTCAATTGATGACGTTGCAAGCAAAACCTATATACTTTTATTTGACAGCAATTCCAGATCGTCTCGGCGAATTGGTCACTGCTGAAAGTATTACGCTGACAGGATCTGCCCCGAATATGCACGGGATAACGCTTTCAGAACAGTGTGTTGACGTGCGACGCAGCGCGTATCTGAAAAGCTGCAGTGAACTCCTTTTTGAAACATCAAGCCTCTCCGAACTTTGTGCAGACATCCGTTCCGCTGGTTTACACGCCGACGAATTTCGGGTGTCTGTCGTAAAAAAACCGCGCAGTTTAAAGGTCAACTCTATGGAACTTGCACGGGATATCGGAGGTGCTATCGGTGGTAGTGCGAATCTCAGCGATCCACAAACTACGTTTTTAGCGGTTGTCACAGCCGAACAGATATGGTTTGGACGATGCATCTCTGAATCCGATAACATGTGGCTTGCGCACGACCAACGCCCATACGTGACTTCAAGTTCACTGCCGTCACGACTGGCGCGTGTGCTGGTTAATTTAATGGCACGTCCGGGCGATCGCCTCCTCGATCCGTGCTGTGGAACTGGGACAATCGTGATGTCAGCTGCACACAACGGCATCCAAGCAGTCGGTTACGACAACAATCCGCGGATGGTAGGCGCGACAACGAAAAATCTACAGCACTTCGGACTCACAGCAGATGTAGCATTAGGTGACGCAAGACAGATTAGCGGGCAGTTCGACGCAGTTGCCACAGACCTACCTTACGGTATCAATCTCAGCAAGGATAAATCACAAGACATAGAGATCTTGAAGAATTTACGGACGTGTGCGCCAAAAGTAGCGTTCATAGACCTTCGTGATCTCTCCAAGCCCTTAAATGACTTGGGTTACCAAATAGATGCTGTCATCCCGGTCCCGAAACTGAGCATCGTAAGGCGTATCTTTATCGCTTCTGTAATAGAAGCATAGCGTTTTAAGACATTAAATCACGTCTGAGAAGAGGGTTGTATAAGTTGTATCAATAATCCTCAATATTCTCATAAAAGTCAGTTTCTGGTAAGTATTCTTCCTCGTCAAGTTCGTCTTCCTCATGTGCCTCGTATTCGCGTAAACTGAGGAGCGAATCTATCTCGCTCGGATTTTCCATGTAGAATTTACAAATCCATCCATCACCTTCCGGAAAACGGTTAAGAAGCTCAATATCGTCTTCAAGAGCAGTATTAATTTCATAAACTTCGCCGCTTATCGGAGCGTAGATGTAGTGGTTCTGTCCATCCGATGTCTCAACACGTCCGATTATCTCTCCTTGTTCGTATTCATCAAGCTGCGGTAAATCCGCAAAAACGATGTCGCCATAGACATCCTGAATCCGTTCGGTGATTCCAACACTACACTCCCCTGAATCCAAGTCGAGAATTTCAATCCACTCGTGCGTTGTCGTATATTTTATTTCCAAATATTTCACCACGAATATTCCTCCATAAAACATGGTCAAGGCACCCACTACCTAAAGGCAGGGACTTGTGCTTCGTTGCAGTTCGCGTTTCCGAGGAAACGTCTTACATCTGCTCCACAACGGGACCACAAGCAGCCCGTAAAATGTTTATCGCAGCGTTGACATCTCTATCGTGGTCAGAACCACATTCAGGCTTAACCTCGTTGAAGTAGGTAGGTAGACACGCTACCGAGGTCCCCACCCGTTATTGGGAAGGGGCGGTAAAGCTTCAACTGTCTGCCACTGTGCTACTAATACCATACGACAGTTCTTAGCGTTTGTCAAGAGCCTTGAAGCTGCGAGCGGAAAGTGTCCAGCGTACTTCGTCGGATCTGCATCTCCACAACAGGATCCGGATCGTATTTAATATCCACGACCTTCCCACCCAAACGTTTGCAAAGGTTAACAACATTTCCGATTTCTGAGTAATCGACTCTTAGACACAATTTTTCATAAAAAACCTTGGTTTCAATTGTTGCATTGCTGAGGCAGTCTCTCGCGCATTGCCCGTAAGCGCGAATTAATCCGCCGATACCGAGGTTGATACCGCCATAATATCGCGCAACAACACAGACAACATTAGATAAATCATAAGCACGGATAGCAGAAAGGATAGGGGGCCCCGCTGAATGCGTAGGTTCTCCTGCATCCGTTGCGTATTCACGTTGGGTGCTGCCGCTACCGATGCTGTAAGCATAACAGTAGTGGGAGGCGCGTGGATTCCGTTCTTCAACTTCGGCGAGAAATTTTTTTACTGAGGTTTGCGTTCGGGCAAATATTGCCTCTCCAAAAAAGCGAGATTTCTTTACAACGTGATGCGAGAGAGCAATCCCCGCCACCGTTCTGTATTGGTCAAGATGTGCCACAATTCAGCCTCTTTTGCGTACGCCTACTTTTAGAAAGTGTGCCCGATTGAAAAAGTATAGATGTTTTCACCTTGGACGGTACTAATACGTTCCTCGCTCGTTGTAACGGGGATGAACTGCGGTGTATACGCAGCGTCAAATGTGATACCACCAAATCGGAAACCGAGTCCAAAGCAGAAACCTTCAGCCTTCCAGAGACGTTCCTCCGTCTCAAATACAGCATCTTCCAAAAGCAACACAGAAGCGTAGCGCATTTCGGTGTGTCGGAGATAACCGATTCTGGCACCGATCCGGTGACGGTACCAGGCCTCAGCACCGACATTTGTACGGATACCGTCTTGAAAGGGCGGATGCACATCAAAACCGATCCGTAAAGCACCATCCGATATCTCACGCCGATAGGCGATACCGACAGCAATCGTCCGCGTTATCATATCAGGGATAGACACATCCGAAAAGGAGAGTCCGTTACTGAGGTTTCTCGCGACGACACCGACATCAATAGCGTCACTCACTTGTTGGATAACACCGATATTGTAAGCGTAACCGTGTCCCAAGTGTTCCACGCCTGCTGTATCCGTCACCTTAGAGCGTAACCACTTCGTATCAATGCCAATAAAAGTGTCCTCTAATATACTTAATCCATAGCTGAATCCGAGTGCGATGTTATTCTCAGGAAAGCTGTTAAGAGCCTTTCCAAGGTGGTTAACGCGCCGAAAATGTCCTTCCTGCAGAAAGGAGAGTGCCACAGCGAACGTACCGAAGCGCCCCATTGGAAGCGCATAGTTTACCGTTTCAATACCGTAAGCGCGTTGTTCATACTGGGCATAGTCTTCATAATTTGCATTGAGGTTCTGCTTAGATAACAGGGCGATTGTCCTCGGAAATCGGGTTGCGTGGATAGCAAATTGGTTCCTCTCCGTGGTAGCGATCCCAGCTGGATTGCTACTGACCGCGTTCGCGCCGCGGTTCGTGCTAACAAAACTGCCACCCATCCCGTAATGTTCAGCTCCGATCAGTTGTTTAAGGAACCCATCCGCTGAGGAAGTTGTATTGTCTGCTAAAACTGCGTAACTGAAAATTAAAAAATGGAACACTACGAGATAAAATAGAGCGGTTACAACACAATTGTGGACGTATTTCACTTGTTACCTCATGCATAAGAGATATGGGCGACATATCTCCATTTTAAGAGTTACGAAAGTCGGGTGGAAATTGTGAGTCAGCACATACAGTGCAAAGCGTTACCTGTGCGATAGCATACACATTCGTATGTGACATTGAGACGAATACAGAACTGATATTGCGTTCGTCAGCACAACGGCGTACCTCCCCGTATAGGACGATTTCAGGCTTACCGTACACATCCGTTTGAATTTCTACATCTTGCCATCGCATACCGGTGGTTAGTCCGGTTCCGAGCGCCTTCAGTGTTGCTTCTTTAGCAGCAAAACGGGCGGCAAGCCGCCAGTATCGAGAAGGTGCGTCCCCACAATATGTGAGTTCCTGATGTGTGTAAATTCGATGCTCAAATCGTGTGCCCCATCGACGCGACGCTTCCTGAATCCGTTTAACCTCAACAATATCAATACCGATTCCGTATATTTTTTCTTGGTGCATCGATTTATCTATAAAGTGCATCGGTCATCAGAGCAGCACGGACATTCGCCTTGACATCGTGAACGCGTACAATGTCTGCTCCGTGTGCGATTGCCCAGCATACGGTTGCGACAGTTCCTTCAACGCGTTCTGGTACAGGAAGGTCTAAAATATTCCCGATAAACGACTTACGTGAAGTGCCGATGAGTAGTGGTTTGTCCAATGATCGGAATTCCGAGAGGCGTTTTAAGAGTTCAATATTATGTTCCGTTGTTTTACCAAATCCGATGCCTGGATCAATGATAATCCGCTCAGCAGCGATGCCTTCTGCTTCAGCGCATCGGACGCTTTCGTTGAGTGATTCGCAAACATCGCGCACGACATCTTCATATTGCGGTGCTCGTTGCATGGTGCGTGGTGTGCCTTTCATGTGCATCAGGATAAGTCCGGCATCCATTTCAGCGATAACAGAAACCATCTCGGTATCACCACGTAGCGCAGTAATGTCGTTAACGATATGCGCGCCAGCCTCCAACGCTTTCCGAGCGACTTCCGCTTTAGACGTATCAATGGAGATCACGACATCAAGGGCATCGGCAACAACACGAATAACGGGTAATACGCGATCCAATTCCTCGGTAGTTGATACTGGCGATGCCCCCGGGCGCGATGACTCGCCACCTACATCAAGGAGTGTCGCGCCTTCTGCAACCATCAACTTCGCGTGATCAAATGCTTGTTGGACATCAGTATATTTACCGCCATCGGAGAAGGAATCCGGCGTAACGTTCAATACGCCCATTACATGTGTGCGTTCGCCTAACGTGAGTGTTTTGCCACGGCAGTTCATACAATTGGACTTGAAGGCAGTTGTGGTCGGGGCCCAAGGATTTCATCAATCTCTTCTGTAACAAGAGTTTCCCGTTCTAACAGCGCATCGGCTAACAACTTTAATCCTTCAAGGTTCGTCTCCAAAATATTACGTGCCTTTTTGTAGCAATCCATAACGATGTCGTGAACCGCCTTATCAATTGCGATAGCAGTCTCTTCACTATAATCTTGATGGACACCCAATTCCTTGCCCAGGAAAACCTGTTCATCACGTCTGCCATAAGTGAGAGGTCCGAGATGGCTCATCCCCCATTGCGTGACCATACGGCGTGCAAGGCTTGTCGCCTGTTCAAAATCGTTCTGTGCACCGGTTGTCTGCTCGCCAAAGATAATTTCTTCGGCGACGCGACCACCAAGGGCAAAAATGATATGAGCCAGCAACCGTTTTTTACTCATGTTATGGCGTTCTTCAAGCGGCAGCATTGCGGTAACACCAAGTGCTCTACCGCGTGGAACGATCGTGCATTTATAGTTCGGGTCGCTCTCTGGGACAAAGTGTAACATGAGTGCATGTCCGGCTTCATGATAGGCGGTGATTCGCCTCTCTTCATCACTAATAACGAGACTCCGGCGTTCGGGTCCCATAATCACGCGGTCCTTTGCTTCGTCAAAGCACACCATATCGATTTCTGGTTTTTCGGATCTTGCGGCAAGGAGGGCAGCTTCGTTGGTCATATTTTCGAGATCGGCACCAGAGAATCCGGGGGTTGCCTTTGCTAAGATTTCTAAATCAACGTCATCGGCAATTTTATACGGGGATTTTGTGTGTACTTTGAGTATCGCTTCCCTTCCACGTACATCTGGGAGATCAACGACGATTTGTCGATCAAATCGTCCAGGGCGAAGAAGTGCGGGGTCTAAAACATCGGGGCGGTTCGTTGCAGCAATGAGAATCACACCCGGGACATCTTCAAACCCTTGCATTTCAACAAGAAGTTGATTTAAAGTTTGTTCCCGTTCATCATGTCCGCCGCCGATCCCTGCTCCACGATGTCTACCGACAGCATCTAATTCGTCGATAAAGATGATACAAGGCGCGTTCTTTTTTCCGAGTTCAAAGAGGTCGCGGACACGTGACGCGCCTACACCGACGAACATCTCGACGAAATCGGAGCCACTGATACTATAGAACGGAACATCTGCTTCACCGGCGACCGCTTTTGCGAGCATCGTCTTACCGGTTCCCGGGGGGCCCATGAGCAGGACACCCTTCGGTATTCTCCCACCGAGTCGTTCAAATTTTTTCGGGGTCTTCAGAAATTGGATAACTTCCTCAAGTGCCTCTTTCGCTTCATCTACACCGGCGACATCTTCAAATGTTATCTTCGTTTGCGTCTCAGAGTGGAGTCTTGCTCGGCTTTTTCCGAAAGAGAGTGCTCTATTGCCGCTCCCCTGCATCTGACGGGACAGGAAAATCATTAAACCTAAGAAAATAAGGAGCGGTACGATTGTTGTCCCGAAGATAAGCAGCCCTTGTGGAAATTTAGATGGTGGTTCAACATTATAGTCAATCTCGTTCTCATCAAGTTTCGCTTGGATGTTGTAATCATCAATTGGATCCCGGCTCGCTCTAAATTCACCCTTCCAATTCGGTGGAAGATGTGTTTCCCATTCCTGACGCGGTACGTTCTGCAAAATTTGGGCTTCGACATCAACGATAGCGTTCTCGTGAAATCGTCCTTCAATCCATTCTTCATCTAACGTTAGGTATCCGTCAAAGACTTTTGGATCACTCGTTATATATTTATGAAAGTCAGAGGTAGCCAGTTGATAGACCGGATCTCTGCGGTTGAATAGCTGGTAGATACCGAGTACAACGATACCCGCGATAACTACCCACCATATCACCATACTTCTTGTACTTTTGTTCACAACCAATTGCCTCTCTATTAAGATCTGCGCTCAGACAAAACATGCAATTTCAAAACCTGTTTAAAAGTATAACAAATTTTTTTCATAATTTCAACTGATTTTTCAAAAAAGGTTTTCTTGCAAGCCCTCAGACTCGAAATTGCTAATTTTAATTGGATAAAAGAATCGGTTTTAATGTATACTTTATAAAGTGAAGTAATTACGGATAGAAACAACAAAATTTTTGATAACGTTACATACTTGTCTGCCCTTAGACCACTGATAAGGAGAATAAGATCAAGAAACTCCAGCGCGCCTCTTTCAGAATAGGTGTAGAAAAAGGAGGACTTCATGTGCCTTAACAGACAAATAATAACAATAATTAGTTTGCTGCTGATGACGACCCCCTATGCATTAGGACACGTTACAGGCGGAAATCTTCAAAATTTTCAATATAATGCGGAACTCGCGTCCGTCGCGCCTATCGTTGACGGCTATCTTGATGACCCAGTTTGGGAAACAGCAATCCCTGGAAAACTGGAACAGGATATAACAGTGGGGCGACCTTGGGCTGAATCAAGCGATTTTACAGGCTCTTTCGCGGCGGTTTGGCGTAATGGTTTCCTTTATATTGCAATAAAACTAACTGACGATCAACTTGAAACAGATCAAACAAAACTTCTGCTCAAAGACCATCTTATCATCTATCTGGATCCGCACCATTCCGGACGAAAAGATGATTTTTATCGCTTTGAAATCCCAATTCGGAACGAGTCAAGAGTGCTAAACTATCCGCTAACACGAGTCGAATGGGGAAACAACGGACAAACGTGTGAACTCAGTTTCCGGCTTGATGATATCGCTAAAAAAGGCAATACTGTCGGATTTTCGATTGCCTATAACGATGTTGATGATGGACAACAGCAAAACAAAATCGCTTGGGCACCAGATGGTTACACAGAGGAAAACGAGTTTATTGCTGACCTCGTTTTCACCGCGAGAATTGAACCCAATAAACAACAAAAATTAATTCAGTGGGGACGCATTAAGAGCCTCTACTAATCGGTTACTGTAGGGCAGCGCATGTAAAAACTCGCCCTACAGTTCCACAGCATTGGAGAATCGGTGTATTATATCGGAAAAACGCTGGAACTGATGGGGATCGCTTGTTTAGGTGCTGGACTCTACTTGGGTTGCGTCAATCCTTTTGATTACAGTGAATCGAAAGCCATGGGTGTCGAGATGGGTTTTCTAACACTCGGCATTTTAGTTTTCTTCGTCGGAAGACTCATAGAAAAACGTTCTTAGAAACCAACAATACATAAGAAATGCAATATACACCTGAAAACGCCCAGAGAGTTGAAGACGCTCTCCCGATTGACCAAATTATATGTGGAGATAACCTTGAACTTATCCAAAAATCGTGCCCAACCATGAAAAAATCACAGGTTAATTTTAGTTTATTTAATACTCCCCAAAGATGTCTTGCTCAATCCGGTACGGTAACGATAGAAAACATAGTAAATCTTCTGCAATATCATTTTTTCTCCGATTACGGTGTTGCCGGTGCCTCTTGGTTACCTGTATTAGGAGTTTACTCCATGTATAAAATGCTCATGGTAATCGATCGGTATAACAGTAAGACACTTTCCCCGCTAAAATCCCGTACCGCATCGGATATAAAATCTGGTGGAATTGGAGACATTGAGGTGTTCGACGAAGAGGGAAATTTTTTCGAGGCAGTCGAAATCAAGCACAATATTCCAATTTCACCAGAACTTGTTCAGGATGCCTATCAAAAATTTTTCGAGACTTCTGTCTCTCGTTATTATCTACTCACCACAGCAGAACCAAACATTGATGATCCAAAGGCAGTAAACCAAGTGGTTCGGAAAATTCACAGACAACATGGCTGCGAAGTAATTGTCGACGGCGTTCTACCATCCTTAAAATACTATCTGCGGTCGCTAAGCGATCCGAAACTTTTTTTGTATGTTTATTCAAAAAATTTGCAGTTAGATTTTGATCGAAATAGGGATGTCAAAGAAATTCATCTACGGCGTTGGAATGAATTGTTGGAACCTTTGTTTTAAATGGTGTTCATTAGTCCGTTAACTTCATAACTGCAATCCCTTGTTCTCCAGCGACAGAGTAGAGTAGCCACTTCTCTCCACTTTCGCAATAGATCGCCGGATCCCGGAGTTCATGCACGCGCTCGCGATCTAATCCGCCTGTTGACGGTCTAATCGGTAAATCTACACCTTCAAAATCGTATTTCGGCGCGATGACCTCTATCGGTTCAGACGGCTGCCAATCGTTCCAATCCTCTGTTAGCTGCACGGTGCTTTTTCGGATACGCTCTGGTCTATCTGCATAAAGTGAATAATAAACAGTCAAAGTATCGCCTTCAAGGAGGTTCGCTGTGTGACGTGGTGAACCGGCACGTGCTTTTTCTGATTTACGCGGGAAGAGCGGCGTGTCCCGCTGAATAAAGTCTGCTGTCCATTCCGGAGTTTCTCCTCGACTGATCCAGCCATGATTCGTTGCATACGGGTAACCGTTCCACCAAAAAACGCGAAAATAAGGGCCCATCTGCTTATTCCGTGTCTCCGAGGCGGTGTAGTTTATGCCATCCGTAGCGGTCGCCCAACAGGTTGACTGACCCTGATAACTCCCATGAAAATACATAAAGAAACGGCGGTTCTCTTCATCTATATGTACATCCGGTGAGGCGATGTGGTCTCCCGCTCGGAACACAGTGTTGTCACGATGGAGTACACCCGGACGGTAGACAGTATAAGGTCCTTCAATCGCATCGGCAAACGCCATACGGATATAAGCACCTCGGTGGTGTGCGAAGTAGAGGTAATATTTACCCAACGGGTTTTCCACCCATGCTGGAACGCGAACGAGTGAAGGACCATTGATATTCGAGAACCCGTGTTCTCTATCCAGTTCAGGCATCTCTGGGTGTATTAGGAGTGTTCGTTTCATATTTTCCTTTCTATAGCCTCTTAATCGTGGGCTTGGAACCGATATACCTCTCGCGCCTCTTCAGACATATTGTTCCATATCTCTTCTGGAACCCGTGCGCCGAAGATTCCCGGTGCATCTGGTGAGTGATGGAGTCGTCGAAAATAGACGAGTGCAAGCATGTGTCGAACTGTAGATTCTGTCCGATTCGGCATTGCCCGATGCCAGCACCGCATATCACGTACAACGACAGAACCCGCGGGCATCTCCAACTGGAATGAGGGATAATTTGCGGCGCGATCCTCTTCGCAAACGTTGTATGGCGTATTGCGGACAGCTTCGTCATCAACGATAAGGTGTGAACCGGGCCACACCTCTGTTGCCCCGTTTTCTATTGTAAAGTCAACAAGCGGAATGTTAACGACGATTGTCGTAACAGGGAGCGCGAACGGCAGTTCAGGAAAAAGTTGTCCTGAGTCTCGGTGAATCCATTGCGTTTCGTTTCCAGGGCGTGTGCTGTTGCATCCGTAAGGCAGATACGCGAATATTTTTTTACCCATCGCTGCTTTTAGAATCGGCATTGCGAAGGGATTATCAATAACGCGCGGATCCATGAACGGCATCTTGAGCATCGGATTTTCGCCGTTTTGCCGTTCCTCTTCGTTTTGAAGTACAGTTTCCATAGCGATGTTGAACTCAGCTATCCAATCGCGTGGGAGGACGCTTTCGATGACCACTAACCCCGCTTCACGTAGGAGACGCGCACCCGCATCAACGCTTTCCGGTGTAAGTTTCCCCTCAGTCCGTTCCTGTTCGGAAATTTCCAGTTTTGGGATGTTTATTGTTGTCGTGGGCATACTTTAAACCTACTTTCCTGATGGATTTTGAGGAAGTTTTAGTTCTGCTCGAACCGCCTGTCGAACCTCGTCACAAATACGTGTTGCATGCTGTGTGTTCTCGGCAGTTGCTGATTTACCCGGATAGCGAAAGTCCACTGCATGTTGGGAAACCTCCGAAAAATCAGGCTGCCAAACATGCCAATCGGGAATAACAGGTAAAATTAAATCTAAAAATTCTTTCAAATCATGTGTCTTGGCGAATCGAATGTTAGTCTCTTGGAGCCATGCCTTTAGGTATTTTTCTATACACTGTTGGGCATGAAAACAGATAAAATCGAAATTTGGTGATGCCGCCTGCTGGTGCAAGTCTATCGCATCATAATCAGCCTCTGCCTTCTGTATCCACTCAAGTGTCAACGGATTCATAGAGATTCTCTCTCTTTCCAAAGTTTTTTTGAAGAGATTATCAGATCCATAAAGCACTTCTCCTTTTTCCGTAATTTCTCGGAGAAACCAATCGTTGTATGAGGTACGATAAGCGATTTCCTCTGGCGAGCGCACCAGTAAATCCATTCTGAAACGGCGCGGGATGCGTTGCAGAATCTCTACAGCTTGGTGGCGTGTCTCAGATTCGGAGACATCCATGACGACCAGCAAATCAACATCTGAGTCTTCTGTCGGCGTGCCATAAGCATACGAACCGAACAGAATAACCTGCAGCGGCGAAAATTCACGGACAATATCGTCACAGGTTGCTTGGATGTCTTCTCGGGTAATCATCTGTTTGTTTCCTATTTACCGCGTTTTAGCGGCAAGTCGACTAAGTTCTTTCAGTTTACCGGATGCTCTCAAATTTTCACGAATCGCTTGTCTTACCTGAGCACAGACAGCCGTTGCATGCTCCGCATCAGTATCAGTCGCTGAACCCCCGGGATAACGCGGGTCTACTGCATATTTAGAGAGTTCGGACACGTCGGGCCGCCAAATGTGCCAAGCGGGGATAGTCGGTGTAATCAGGTCCAGCAATGTTCCGAGATCGTGAGTTCTTGTAAATGGAATGTTCTCCGCTTGGAGCCATGCTTTTAGATACTTTTCGACACACTGCTGGCTAAGAAAGCAGATGAAATTGTAGTTTGGCGTTGGAGCTTGCTGTAGCCACTCCATCGTAGTGTAATCCTCTTCTGCTTTTTCTAACCATTCGCGGGTCAGCGGACTCATAATGTGTTTCTCCTTTGGCACAAATTTCTTGTAGACACCAACGTCCCCATAAAGTACTTTCCCTCTCTCTGTGATTTCTCGGAGAAACCAATCATTGTAAGAGATGCGGTAAGCCATATCTTCCTGCGACCGTACAAATAAGTCCATAGGGAAACGCGCCGGAATACGTTCTCGTATTTCGACGGCGTGACGGCGCGCCTCCGATTCGGGAATGTCCATAACAACGAGCAAATCAACATCTGAGTCTTCTGTCGGCGTGCCATAAGCATACGAACCAAAGAGAATAACTTGCAGTGGCGAAAATTCGCGGACAATATCGTCACAGGTTGCTTGGATGTCTTCGCGGGTAATCATCTATTTGCCTCCCATTTCAGGCAAGTATCAAAACACAAGGAAGATTAATCTAAACTCAACTTATCTGATTATAAGTTCTGCTTGTTGTCCAGCGAAGTGCCGTTCGGATTTCTGGCTTGGACGGATTCTCCATTCACTTGGCAATCGCACCTGTGTATTAATGGAATCAGGGTTCTCAAAGTATGTATCATCTATCTGCCAAAATTGGAGTCGCGGGTAATGTTGACCGTTATGTATAAAACTGCCCATATTTTCAGCCTCTTGTCGCATACTGGCACTGATAGATTCAAGCGTGATGAAAATACCAATGTCTGCATCGTTCTGATCCATCACATGACAAAAAGCACGGACTTGGGTGATGGTCGGTTTGCCAGTTTTGACCTCAGCGAGAATGCGCGCATTTGTTTCTTTCATTTCCTGTGGATTCCACAATGTGACATATCCGACACCATCAAGACCTCCATCGTTGGCATCTCTGGTAGGCTTCAATCCAAGTCGTGTCACTGCCCAATTTGAGAAATCATGATATTTACGTTTATCACCCTCTCTCAAAAATTCGGCAACCTCTTGCATGGTCGTTGGATAGCCTTCGATTTTGTAATCCTTTGAGGGTTCTAATCCGTGTCGGTCTTTTAGGCGTTGCCGCATTGGGTCTAAGGCGAGGATAGTTATATCTATGCCAATCCACTGTCGATGTAGTGTATGTGCAGCATCAATTGTTGTGCCGCAGCCACAGAACGGATCCAGAACGATATCTCCTTCGTTGCTGGAGGCTTTTACCATACGCTCGTAAAGGACACGGGGTTTTTGTGTAGGATATCCGAGACGTTCTACGGAAGTTGAGTTTTGCTGAAAAGACATTATATCTGACCAGACATCTGTTAGTGCAACCCCCTTTGTCTGATCAAGATATTGGCGAGCCTTGCCCGGTCTATCATCCCGATAATGCCGCCCCTGTTCATCCACTTTTCTGAATCGTCTAATATATTCAGGTTTATGTGGTTGAAAAATTTTGTTGAACACAAAAGCATCCGTGCTTTTCGTGTAATAAAGGATGACATCATGCCCTCGTATGAAACTGTTTACTTGGCTTTTATAGCCAGAGGCTGTATTTAAATTCCAGATGATTTCTCGTCTAAAATTATCCTCACCAAAAATAGCATCCATAACACCCTTAAGGTAATGACTCGCAGTAGGGTCACAATGTAAATATATACTTCCATTTTTGGCGAGAACTCGGTACATTTCCGCAAGGCGAGGTCCCATAAATGTTAGATACGCTCGCATTTCACTCCGTCTGCCAGATATAGGATTTTGTAGTACCGAGTCATAACCTTTAAGACAATTGTTAAGTGCTTTGTAAGTATCATCGGTATAAGCGCGATGCTCAATATCAGCACGGGTATCTTGTGAGACAGTATCCCATGTCCATGTATCAGTGAACGCCTTTTTTTCAGCAACGGAGTCATCAATGAAAGTGTTATAATCCCGCCCACTATTGAAAGGTGGATCGGTGCAGATGAGGTTTACTTGTTCGTCGTCCATCTCACGTAGGATTTCAAGGTTATCGCCGAAGTAGAGTTTATTCATTTTTATTTTCTCCTGTTGAAATCTCCTACTTTAACCCAACTTGCTACCTATGTGATTTTAGACACACGAACACCGTTTTTCAGTGAAAAGCGGTCATTTTTGCGAAAAATTTGGTGTGTTTCCTGCCATTTTTAGCACGAAGAGGCACAGGCTAACAGCCTATGCTACAAAGTGGCAACTTGGGTTACTTTAGTATAAATTAGTTGGACGTAGTAAACACCATGATTGAAAACTGATAACCCTCATTATAGTGTATTTATCATAAACTTTCAAGAAAAATAAAGGAATGAAAAAATTGTTGTTTTCGCTTGCGAATTCGTATACAATAGCTACATTCTACTGGCATCAGTTTCAGAACAGCATTGATAGACAAAGGAGTAAGCGATGACACCTGAAGTCGCGTTACAAAAACGGGAACAGATGATTGAAGACGGGTTCTGCGTGGTTGACGATGTTTTAACCGACGAGTTCTTGCAGGAACTCCGAGACGAATCGGAACGGCTTATCGCAGGACATGTGGAACCTGAAGATCTCATCTATCAAGGTCAGCATGTCAACGTCCACGGTAATGATAATCCATATATCAAAAGACTGCTGGAATGGCAGCCCTCACGCGAGGCACTCGAACAACTTGGATTCGGAGATTTTCAAGCCTCTGGTGGGATCATTATTCTGACGAAGGAAGCCGGGGGACCGCCGCTCTATTGGCATCAAGATTGGATGCGCTGGAACGATCCGCTGAGCTGCGCGCCGTGGCCTCAAACGATTTTTCTTAACTATTATCTCACCGATACGACTCGCGAAAATGGCTGTTTAAAGGTTATTCCAGGCACACATCGGAAGCGCATTGATTTACACGACATATTGGTGCCTGCACATGAACAAGGCGCCCGGTTTATTGATAAGGATCACCCTATCATGTTCAGTGATCATCCCGATCAGGTAGATATCTGTGCAAAAGCGGGTTCGTTGGTTATGGCAGATGCTCGACTTCTACACGCTGCGCACAATAACCTGACGGATGTTCGGCGCACACTAATTTTGGCATGGCATAACCGTCCTAATACTGTGCCCGACTATTGGGACCGCGAAATCCCGGAAGTCGTCGCCAATCGCGATGAAAACGGCAACTACCCGATGTCTCGTATCCCCGGCGATTTCCTAACGAGATAGGAACAGAGAGGTTAACATGATTCCCATTGACTTGCACAAGAAAATAGCGGTAATTACAGGTGGTTCCGGGGCCCTCGGACGTGTCATGGTCAGGACCTTAGCGGAAGCTGGAGCAGACATCGCAATTTGCTACTACCGAGACGCAGAGAGTGCACAACATCTTCAGGATGAAATCACAGCGAAAGGTGTCCGAGCGATCACTGTACAAGCAGATGTCACCAACCAAGACTCAATAAACACGATGCGTGATGTCGTCTCCGAGAGACTCGGTGCAGCGAATATCATTGTTAACAACGCTGTCATTCAGTATAGTTGGACCTCCGTTTTAGCGCAGCCGCCTGAAGACTATGAAAGTCAATTCCAATCTTGCGTCTTGCACAACGTGTATATGGCGCAAGCGTTTGTTCCTGTGATGGTTGAAGCGGGTTGGGGGCGCGTCATCGGTATTAATACGGAATGCTCGATGCAAAATTTCGCTGGACAGAGTGCCTATACATCTGGGAAACGAGGTATGGACGGTGTCTTGCGGGTCCTCGCCAAAGAGGTCGGTGAACACGGGGTTACTGTCAACCAAGTTGCGCCGGGGTGGACTATCAGCGAAAAAAGTGCTGACAGTCCATCAGATGAGCATTATTGGAGTAAGGTGCCGATGCAGCGTCGAGGTACTGCTCAAGAGATCGCCAATACGGTGCTCTTCCTCGCCTCGGACCTTGCAAGTTATATCACAGGCGTGTATATTCCGGTATGTGGTGGGAATGTGATGCCTGCTATCTAAAACGAGTTGAGGTGAATATGCGACAACACAAACTTCAGTACGAAGTGCTGAACCAGCACAATCCAGACGGAGAGACAGGACAACTCTGGGAAATCGAAGTGCATGCGACACCTGAAGAGCTGGAAACGTTTGCCGACACAGGTTACCTCGTTCGAGAAGAACTCTTTCAAGGCGAGGCACTCGAAAAGTTGAGGGATGCGCTTGATCGCTTAGAAGAACGAGAATGGAAAAAGCGGGACAGTGCCATTGCCGGTAAAAAAGGTTGGGGTTTCATCCCTCGTCATCTTATGGACAAAGATGAAGTCTTTCTTGAACTCTTGAAATTTCAACCGACGCTGTCAATCGCGCGTGCGATGATGGGTCCGCTTGTACGGCTCCGTGGCTTAAGTGCTCGTATTACCTATCCCGGTGATGATCGTGAACATCAAACACCGTGGCACCAACACCTGCGCGTGGTTTCTAAACCTTTACCGCCGTGGTTTTCACGTCCGCACTGCATGGACTGTCTCATCTATCTCGACGACCTGAACGAAGATACCGGTGCAGTTGCTGTTGTCCCCGGGTCACATAACTGGTTAGACCAGGCAACACCGCATACACATGGACCTGTAGAAGGTGAAACTGAGTTACGGGTGAAAGCCGGTGGTGCCGTGCTTATCCACGGTAACCTCTGGCATCGGGGTCTGCCGACGCTAAAAGCCAAACGACGCATGTTGATTTTAAGTTATACGCCGACGTGGTTACGGAAATCGCCACACGGCGGTCCGCAGCCGGAAGATGGGTTAACGCACGATTTCCTTAAAGAGGCAGATATAGAAGAACGGATGCTGTTAGGTGTCGGCGGATATTCGTGATGGTACCTACCAATCGGCTTTAAGCTGCCCCCAACGGACCGCTTGATAACGAGATTACAAACCGAAAGCCGAAGTTTCCATTAACGTCGAAAATTGTGTCTAAAGATTTTGATGATAGGTTCAAAAAACGGAAAATAGTTATTGCTTTTTTTTAACAATTCTTATACCATATTGTAATCACAGATTGTGTCCTGCATTTCAATGCTAATTCCTTAGTTAAATCCATGAGAAACTCCATCTCAGTGTTTTGGTCTGTGATAGGATAGAAACACCAAAAAGGAGTCCCATGGATTGCCAAGCAAGCTGCCAAGTGCCTATATCTCTTAAGAAGCAACTTGGACCATTGGAACGATAACTTGGTAACTCCCAAGTAGACGTTCCAATGCTGCTCTCGTTTATTTTCTCAAACCTATTGAAAAAAAGTTCGGAGGAATTCCTAATGAAAACCAATTTGATTTTCAGGCTTCTGGTTTTAAGCTTGATGCTGACCGGTGTCGTGGTAGCGAGCCACGCGCAGGGGATCAGTGCTGATGAACTTATCATCTACTACAGTTTTAATGAAGATACACTGAAAGGCGATGATGTTTTAGATGTCTCTGGCAACGGGAACGATGGCTTCCTAAAGGGTGGAAATTTGGAAATCGTAGACGGTAAAGTTAAAGAGTGTATGGAGTTCCCGGGCAGTGCCGCAGAATATATTTCCGTGCGGGAACACATGTATGACGGTCCGATTGAGGAGATTACCCTTGTCGCTTGGGTAAAAACGGACGTAAGGGGGATGATTGCCTCATGGGACAGGAGCGAATTCTTCCGTTTTGCTGTTGGCGATGATGTCGGTGGCAACAACGGCACAACTTTTGTAGCGTTTGACCACTGTTGTCCGATACACGATTGGTTCGGTAAAGCAGATGTCGCCGATGATGAGTGGCATCACCTCGTCGCATGGTTCGATGGCGACGAGAAGCGGATCTATGTTGATGGTAAATTAGATGCGAAAGTCGCCTCAACGACAAAAGTCATCGGTGCAGGTGCCGATCGATTCGGGTTTATCGGGATCGGTTCAGAAGCCGCAGCATTTAACGCAGCAGTGGGACCTAATTGGGCTTTTAACGGGCTGATGGATGAGTTTATGCTCTTTCATAGAGCATTGTCTGAGAAGGAAATTGAGAGACTCGCCGCAGGCCCTGCTAATCCACTTGCTATTGAACCTACAGATAAGCTTACCACGACGTGGGGATATATTAAGGATACGCCGTAATTCTTGCTTTTTTTAGAAATTTTTTAAAATGAAGGAATCTGGCAAGTTTTCAAAACTGACGATTCAGAATAACTCACATCCAAGACGTGCTCACTATAGAAGGAGATTTTCAATGAAAGCTAATCTTATGTTCGGATTATCGGTTTTAAGTCTGATGCTGTTAGTACCAATTGTGGCAGTCACCGCGCAATCGGTCAGCAAAGATGACTTAGTCATCTACTATAGTTTTAATCAAGACACACTTCAGACCGAGGATATTATTGATGTGTCTGGTAACGGAAATGACGGTTTCTTACACGGTAGTAATCTAAATATAGTGGATGGTATTGTTGGAGAATGTATGGAGTTTCCAGGAAATGCAGCTGAATATATTTCAGTGCGCCAACTCCAATATGTTGAGCCTTTTCCAGCATTGACTCTCGCCGCATGGGTAAAAACGGGAGTGAGGGGCATGATTTCCTCATGGGATCGGAGTGAATTCTTCCGATTTGCCGTAGGCGATGATGTCGGTGGCAACAACGGCACAACTTTCGTCGCTTTTGACCACTGTTGCCCAATACACGATTGGTTCGGTGCTACGGATGTCGCCGATGACGAGTGGCATCATATCGTCGCGGTCTTCGATGGTAAAGAGAAACGGATCTATGTTGATGGACAGTTAGATGCAAGTATAGAATCAACCACCGAAATGATCGGCGCAGGTGCCGCTCGATATGGGTTTATTGGGATTGGTTCAGAGGCTACTGATTTCAATGCAAATGTCGGACCCACCTGGGCTTTTAACGGACTAATGGATGAGTACTTGATGTTCCATCGCGCACTCTCTGACACAGAAATTGAACATCTTGCCAGTGGCCCTATGGACCCTTTTGCTGACTCTACTGCGGTTGACCCAAACGGAAAACTAAGTACCACTTGGGGAAGCCTTAAGGCGTCTAAGTAAACTGGAAATTGACGGGTGGCACCAGCGTGCACACCCGTCTTTTTTGTTTAAATTAAGCTTCTGTCGGTTCAATTACCTCTTGAATGCCGGGCCACTCTTTCCATATATCCGTATAGGCATCGTAGCCATTATCTGCGCAGTCTACGTGGCGTAAACGGAAAATTGCGGCGTATCGGACATCAGCCGCAGCGTTCGGTGCCGCAGAGTGGACGATCTGGTGATGCGTCAGCACGACATCCCCAGCTTTACCGACGATCTGGTGTGGTCCTTCAGGTAACTCAGGGCGCGGCATACCGTTTGCCAATACCTCATGCCCTTCTTTTTTGAAGTAATCCGCAAAGAAACTATGTGATTTCGGCCAGACCGTGAAGTTTCCGCTGTACGGTTCTGGTACATCCGCAAGATAGATAACAGCAAGCGCGGTGAACCCACGTCGATACACACCTTTTGCCATGCCATTCGTACCACTGCCTAATCCATCAAGGTGTCCACGCGGTTCGTTCGGATCAGCGTGCAACGGACCAGGAAATCGAAGTGCTATCTGTGCAGACCCGGGAACCTGAACATTCCCTTCACCCATCAACGACTCCGCAATTTGCTGAACCGGTGTTTTGCTAAACAGATTCACGATCTCAGGTTTATTACGTACCTCGTTGCAATACGATTGCGCCCGAAACTTTTCCAAATCACCCTCGTGCATTCCGACTGCACCGATAGAGTGATTAATCGCTTTCCGTGCGGCATCTACCATCAGTCTCGGCACAACACCAGGGACCACGACATAGCCGTTTTCACAAAAATCTAACTTCTGTTTACGTGTGAGCATATCTCTTCAATACCCCGCTGCGCTTTTCGTCAGCGGAGTCCCCATCATCTAAGTGTTTCGTTAGGTTTGAGGACGGGTTTCGCAATCCGCCCTAAATCTTTTGATTTTAGACTCTAATTGATGTGAAAAGTTTAACAGAATCCACAGGAATCACGAGCACAAGAAACATCGTTAGGACTTACGCACGCTGCTATTTTGTAGCACGATGCACTTCGCATCTGGTGCATTATAGAATTAAATCCCTAAACTTCATTACACCTTGTCTGCGAAAGAAGCGTAAATCCTACGTACAGAGCAAAGCGTTAGTGGGTGAGTGTGTAAATGACCGCGTTGATCCCCATTTGCAATGCCGCATTAGAATATTCACGCGGGTAGTAATCCTCAGCAGCATGTTCCCACGCATCACCAAGATCAGAGTTGAAGTTAATCATCATCATTAATCTACCATAGTCGTCATACACACCGCGACAATATGCCGGATATCCATCAATCCGTTCATACGTCCGACCGTTAAAGAGCGAGCGGAGTCCGGGGATTTGGATAAGTTTATCAATTTTAAAGAAGCATCGGAAAATCGGATGTGAAATTGGGATGTCTTCGGGCTCTCGATCAGGGAAGATTTTCTTGAATTCGGTATAAAACCATTTCCATTCACGCTCGCCATGAAAGTCATCAATAAAAATAAATCCACCGCGTAAGAGATACTCCCTTAGATTTTCTGCCTCCTGTTTGCTCAGCCTGAGACTACCCACCTCAAGCATATAAGCGAATGGATACTCAAATAACTCTCGTGCGCCGACATCAATGATCTTTTCACGCGGTGCGACGACAATGTTTGTCTGTTTACTGAGTTGCCAGATGAAATTCCGATCGGATGCTGGCCAATCCACACGCCAACTACTAAGCCGCGTAAACTGTCCACTGTATCTCAGTCGAACAAATGTGAATAGATCGCTGTCATTTTCTCCGTCCAGAAGAGCAGTGGGTGTGAACGCTATAACAAGTGTGGTTAGGATCAAAATCATCCGCATATAGTTGGTTCTCCACTTTCGTTCTGTCCGAATAGTCCTCTAAGGGTCAGGGATAGGCACAAGACCTATCTGTACTGCACTCCTATGGAATGTGAGGATAGGTATTGTAAAAGAAGTACATATAGTGTAGCACAATGTGTATAAAAATGAAAAATAATTTGGTAATTGACATGTAATGTCTCAGAACCGGGCCGGTAGGTGCGGTTGGGAAACCGCACCTATCGACCCTGGTACCACGACGGTTATTTTCTTAAATTGACACCTGCCGCCCCGTTGGGCTTATTCTTGGGTGGGACAGCATTCCTATACACATTCGCCCGCTGGGACTGTGTTTTAGAAACGCCTTTTTCTGTGAGTTGTCTTTAGAAAACAAATAGGGGGATATTAAACAGTGTTTCTAATGCGTGAGTGTGTAGACGACGGTGTTAATTCCGAGTTTAAATGCCATGTCTGAACGTTCTCGTGGATAGAAATTCTCAGCGGCATGCTCCCATCCATCTCCAAGGTCGGTATTGAAGTTAATCATCATCATGAGCCTGCCGTTGTCATCGTAGACACCAAGACACCGTGCAGGACGACCATCACGCTTTTCATAGGTCTTTCCTCTGGACGAAGGTAAACTCGTATTCGGACGAGGAAGCAATTTCCCGCTTACCATCTGGAAAGGCAGTAGAGACAAACAGCATACCGAGAATAATAAAAACGATTAAAGCGCGCATCGTTAAAATTTCCTAAAAAACGTGATACCAAGTGCTGGTAATTACGTACCCGGGTTTTGATAAAAGCCGTTCTTTGGCAAATGCGTTGAAATTTAAAGCTCTCGCAACATTAATTCTCGCAATGAAATCATTTCTACCGAACTGCAGTCCGATGCCTATATTCCCACTCGGATCAAAGGTATACTTATCATTTGAAGCGTTCCAGACTTGTCCTTCATCAAGGAACGCGATCACATACGCAATTCTGAAAATAGACCACTTCGTTATCTCAGCCAACGGATAATGATATTCAATATTGAATAAAAACCCGCGGTCGCCTGCAAAAGCATACCGAGAGTACTTGTGCCAATTAGACGTAGTTTCTTTTTCTTCTTCGTCTGCGGGTGCGAACAGGGGGTAGCCTCTCAATCCGCCCGGTCCACTAATCGCAAATTGGCGTTGCATTGGTAAATGCTTGTTAGAAAAACCGAGGAGCAATCGGGTGCGGATCCGATGTTCACCAAGCGGATAAGCATATCGAAGGTGCAATTGATAGCGTGTAAAATCAAAATCAGATCCGAATGATGGGTTACTATGTTCTACGAAGAGTGTATTGTGCCAACCGAGGGAATTTACTCGCATATCAAAATCATATTGGAAGGTGATGCTTCGCATACCCCCTGGGTCTATGGGTGGATTCTCTCTCACCTTCCGACGAGATTTCCAATTTATAACTGACCAATCTGTGCTCTTTTGAAGACTATCATGTGCCTCGGCAACTACTGCTAATTTGAATGAATGGGTCGGCATGACCGGTTCCCATCTCAATGCAAGTTCAACGCCTCTTCGCAGGTAGTAGTTTGGATAGTCGTGCCCTCCGAAAATTCGGTAAATCAGAGAGCCATCACTGTTGTAATTCGGGAAGAGTTCAGGCGCAATCGCATCCGTCAACCGGTGAATTTGCGCTGTAAGTCCCAAGTTCCAGATGTAGGGTTTTCCCAAATTTGCTGTTCCACCAAAACGATAGTACAACTGTTCATTGCCAGACGCGTAACTTAGGTTTCCAAAGAGTTTCGAGGTTTGGTTGCGCACCGGATCTCCAACGTTCCATGTCCAAAGCGGTCCTACCTCTTTTCGTTTCCCGACTTCAAAGTTAGTACCGATTTCTGAACCGGTAACACGGTTAAATCCAGTGGTAAACAGCGGGTTAAAACCGAGGTAAATGTCGGTAGAAATCGGTTTTTCATCGACAGTAATCGTTGCGATGTACTTTGAATTTTCTTCATCAACCTGTAAGTTTATCTCCTCAAAATGGGGCATCACTCTAAACAACGTTTTAAGTGCCTGTTCTATGTCTTCGGATCCGTTTTCAAGTGTCTGCTGGATCTGTGCCTCCGAAATCTTTTTATTTCCTCGGATGCGGACCTCGTGAATAGGTGCGTCTCCTGCCCAAAATCGGGTTGCTATAGGTAATGTTTGCGTACCTAATTCCGCCGGAACCAACTTGTCGCCTATGGATCTGTGGATTTGATTGCCCCGGGATCCAGAAATCTTCAGAGATTCCAGTACCGATATGGTTTTAGGAAGATTGTCCACAGTAATTATCGCAGTCCGTTTGGCATCTTTTTCTTCAACACGCAGGGATACTTTTCTGGAACTCTTACGAAGCACACTCGCAAGGACGGGCATAACCGCTATAATGTCCCCCGACCCGCCTTCAAGAATCTTCATAATATTGGTTCTTTCGATCACCATCGTGTCTTCAACCTGCTTTGGATTTACTCCCTCAGATACTGCCAGACCGTTCTGAATTTGCAGATCGTGAATTGGTTTACCGTCAATTTGCCAATTCCAAGACTTTGCTGGTTTACGCGCCTCCTGTAGGACCGGAGTTTTTTTCTCTTCACCCTTATTCTCATTTATATCAGGAAGTTTTGGATCTAACTCGATGGATTCGGGTTCTGGAAGAACTGGAGGCGGTGCAAGTTTCAAATCACGAGGTCTGAGAGACATCAGTTCAGGAATTTCAATACCGAGTTGATTAAGATTGAGGAGCAATTCGCCGAGCTGCTTTTGCGGGATTTCACCAACGATATTTATCAAATATACACCGCTGTCGCTATTGACGATGACGAAGATTCCATCAACGCTCTCCCCCTTTTGGCGTGTGTAGAGATGCAAATTGTCGCTTCCGACATCGCCTTGCCAGTGCTCGCCAAGTACGTTCCATCCGCGTCCCTTCAGTACCTTTTCATAATATTGAACAACTTCGTTAAGATCAACAGAACGGTGCCGGTAATTGCAGAGGTGCAGGTTGTTTATAGTGTTGAACAGCGGGGCAACATCGGCAGTTGGATCTTCTATTACAAGACCAATAACACGTCTATCCAAATCAAACCGGAATTCAGGCGATGGTACATTTGGACAATCAAAAGCAACAGTGCCGTCGTCCGGCTGGGAATACACTGTTAGACTCATGAGAAACAGAAACACTATCAATGCTTTCGTAATCGCATATTTCATACGGAATCTCCCTTACTGTTCGCTGTCAATGTCCTTCAGGCGTTGCTGTAATTTCCGCAAAGCATCTGGAATGCGAGGCTTGCCGGGGCGATAGATAACTTCGGGCGGTACAATCTTCCCTGACCGAGTTGACTCCCAATGCCAATTCCATTTGGGGGTTGTTACTGAGATGGAAGAACGAGCCCACTCAGAAACGGGTTCCTTCGGGGGTTGATAGTACCACTGTAGCGCGATGAATTCTCGGGGGCCCTGGAAGTAGTGAATCTCAACGGGATAGATGCCTGCTGTAAGCACTATGTGCCCTTGCTTACCCCTTGCTGGGTGAACTCCGTCGTTATCGACAACTAAGGCACCATCGACATATAATTTCGCGCCGTCATCTGCGTAAAGCCCAAAGGTATAACGCCCTGGTGTATCAATTGCCAACTCTCCACGGAAGCGAATCGCAAAATTCTCAACGACAGACTGTGTTTCTGGCGTGGGGAATCCCTCGGTATACCTCCGTTGAGGAACATCAAGATTTGGTGTGATAAAAGTGTAGACAGGTGTCAGAAGGTCAAAATTTGGCATCTGGTGGATCGGACCGCCGGGGACGTAGACTTGCCCAATTAATCCGTGTCCGGGCATTGCATCTGTTCCGAAGATACCGAGTCCAGCACCTGTACCTACACCGTCAAGGTTTCCGAGTCCCAAATCGGACGCGCCTGTCCCGTGCCCCAAGCCTTTTCCCGTGCCATATCCGCCGTGCCCAGGGCCTCCAACACCACCACCTCGCTGCCCTTCAATGACGACAGGACCCGCCAGTGCACCATCATCCTCGCCAAAACTGGCATTGGACACAGGACTCGGACTATCCTCTTGTGGAAGATCGGTGTGTGTGACAAGATCGGGAGCGACATCAGCATGAACCGGTGCTTTCGGCACACTCACTTCCGGTGCGTACGTCGGTGAAGCTGGGGAAGAGGTCGATGCTTCAACTTCACTTGCTTTCGGCACCAAAGGTGTCCGTGGTGGTAAAACCCTTCGTCTCACCTGTTTCTCAGCTTCCGGCTCTAATATCTCAACCGATATGCTCTCTTTTTCCGCATTGAAATGATTGACGAGAAACGGGGAAATCGCTAACATCAATCCTATATGAAGCGCAAAAGATGCTAATAAGGCGCGGTTTGTGTGTCTTCGCATTTGTTATCCCTCATGCATTTGGAAGCGACACGGTTGTGAAGTTTACTCACAAAAGAGATCGGGAGTCGGAGATCCCGCCTACAAATGTCCTTTTTATGTTACTACAAACGAGCTCCCAAAAAGTTGCATGTTTTTCCAAACTATCTTGGGTCGTAAACATTCTTAGTGCGTCAGTGAATAGATAACGGCGTTAATGCCCATTTTGAATGCCATATCTGAATACTTGCGTGGGTAGAATGAATCCGCGGCGTGTTCCCAAGCATCCCCCCAATCGGTATTGAAGTTTATCATCATTATGAGCCTGCCATTGTCATCATAGATTCCGAGACACTGCACGTGACGCCCGCCATCACTTGCTCTTTCGTAAGTTCTTCCTCTGCGTGCTGAGCCCGCTCCGGGAATTTGTGCCAATTCGTTGATTCGATAGAAGCAGTGAAAAAGTGGATGCGACATCGGAATCTCCTCCGGTTCACGATCCGGGAAGATTTTCTTCAACTGTTTATAAAAGTGTTTCCATGCTTGTTTTCCGTGAAAATCGTCGACAAGGATAAAACCACCGCGTAGTAGGTATTCCCGTAAATTTCTCGCCTCAGCGTCGGTAAATTTCAAACGCTTGACATCCACCATATATCCAAACGGATAGTGAAAGAGTTCCTCAGAACCGATATCAATTATCTTTTCCTTTGAACTCACAGCGACCTTTGTCTGCTTGCGAAGTTGAAAAATAAAATTTCTATCTGAAGCGGGCCAATCTGTATCCCATTTACCATGATGTCCGCGGGCACCTCTGTATTTTAAACGAACAAAAGTGAATGCGTCAGTCCCTTGATTCTCGGATGCAGCTGCAGACACAAGATGATCGCCAAGAATAGATGGTGCTGTCAATATAGATAACAGATACAGCATAAAGGATAGCAATACAATACGATTTATGTGTCGAGGCATTCGTTGTACCCTGTTGTTTTCTTTAGAAACTATAAAACCAGACCGCGTTAAATCGCACGCCCTGTTTCGATTCAAAGGGTTGCGCAATGTTAAATCGCAAAAAAGAGTCGCTTTCACCGAATTGGAAACCTATGCCGGAATTGCTCTTCGGTGCAAGCGTACGCGTTTCGTCGGCTATATTCCACGCTTGACCCGCATCAACGAAAAGTATCAAAAAGAGATTGAAATCAAAATTAAATTGCTGACTTCCCCAGTTAAACAGTTGCGGTAAACTGTAAAAATATTCGATATTAAAGAGATAACCACGGTCGCCGGCAACGGCGTAAGGCGGATAACCGTTCAATAGTCCGGGTCCCCCGATGACGAATTGGCGTTGAATTGGCAAAGCGTCGGTTGAAAAACTGCCGACAGCACGAGTCCGTATCTGATGTTCACGGAATGGACGTGCATAGCGTAGGTGGAGCTGATACCGGGTAAAATTAAAATCTGACCCGAAGGCGGCATTGCCGTGCTCAACTGAAAACGTGTTATGCCAACCGAGGTGATTTCGGCGGGTGCTAAGATCGTATTCAAACATGACGCTCCGCATTCGCCCGGGTGTTATCACCGGATTGTCCCGTGCCTCTGACTTTGAACGCCAATTGAAGAAATGCCAATCTGTGCTTTTTTCTAAACTATCATGGGATTCGGCGAGTAGAAACAGCTTGAACGAATGCGTCGGCATAACCGGCTTCCATTCCAATCCGATCTCAATCCCCCGTCTCAAATAGTAATTCAAAGGATCTTGCATCCCCAAAACACGAAGAGCAGTTGTCCCGCCACCATCGTAGTGAGACAAAAGATCAGGAGTAATAATGCCTATGGAACGATGGAGTTGGGCGGTTACGCCGAGGTGCCATGAATAGGGTTCCCCCCAGACTGCACTGCCGCCAGCGCGGTAGTAGGTTTGTTTATTGCTGAGTCCGTAACCAATCTGTCCAAAGAGCTTTGAATTGTCCTCTCCACCGGACTCAGGAGAAGAACTGATTCCAAAGGACATACTGCTTTCCTTCTGTCTCCGGAAGCCGGATTCGATGCGTGTGCCTATCTCCCATCCAGTGACACGGTTGAATCCAATCTGTGGGATTCCATCCGTATAAAAACGAAGATCCATCGGTTTGTCCACGACGGTAATTATTGCTGTCCGCTGCGAATCTTTCTCTTCAACCACAAGATCTACCTTTTCAAAAGTCGGCACTGCCTTAGGGAGCTCTTTGACCGCCTCCTCAATCTCTTCAGGTCCTTTCTCGAGTGCTTTTCTAACTGTGTTCCGCTCGGTCCCTCGAATTACGATCTCGTGAATTGGATATCCTTTTCGAGTACGAAACGATTTCGCCAGCATCGTCGGGTGTGTGTCATCTAACATTCCACCCGCGCTGATCGTAACACTCCGTTCCGATGTGTTCACAATGAATTTCGGTGAATCATCAGATCCATTTTTTGATAATATGCTGTCTAATAAGTCGGTGATGTCCTTGGATCCACTTTTCAATCCGTTGCTTATTCTGGCAACCTGTTTTTTTCCTGTTGAGCGAATCTGAATGCTTTCAATCGGGTGTCCGCGGTAGGTCCAATGCCCTTGATGGCTCTCGGTGTAGGTACTGATAGGCGGTATGCTGAAGGTTTTCTTATACGTTGTCTGTCCGTTGACAGTGGAGGTATTTCCAGTACGGAATAGCGTTGGCAGCGGCATGCGTTCTACTGTTTCTACAGATTTCGGGAGGACGAGTTCACCGAGCGATTTCAATTCAGGGATCTCAATGCCAAGTTCACCGAGATTGGCTAAGAGCCGATCTGTCTGTTGTAAAGGGACACTGCCGACGATATTTAGTAGAGATATGTTCTCTTCACTTTTCACAAGCGCAAAGATCCCCGCGATAATGTTATCAGATCGCCGGTTTTGCACAGCAGTTCCTACCAACACATAGAGATGGACGTTATTCGTTTCCTGTATACTGTGCCAATTTTTCGTCGCTTTTAATTTTTCAGCGTAATACCGAACCAATTTATCAAAAACATCTGCTTCGTAGTCATAGAGGCAGATGTAGAGGTCATCGACTGTGTTGAAAGGTGTTGTCGTAGCGGCAAGTGCGATAATTTCACGCGTGAAGTGGAATTGGAACTTGGCGTTCGGTGTATCGGGACAATCGAAAGGGATTGTCCCAACCGACGTTTCAGCCATCGTTATTAGTGGAGAGGCAATTAGTAGCAATAGGAATAAGATTAAGATACTGTTTTTCATGTTTTCTCACATAATCCAGGAGAGTTATATCATTTTAACAGGTCAAGGTTTTATTGTCAAACTCAACCCTGGAGGCATTCAGTTTTCGGTTTTCAGTTGTCAGTATGCCTTTGAATTCAACCCGGAGATTACGCTATTTATGTTTTATAAATTATAACGAATTTTGGGGAATCGCGTTGACATTAAAAAAATACTGCTCAGAACGACTGTGGGTGCGATTTTCACCGCACCCACAAATCTAACGTTTTCCTATCTAAAGAAACGAAAAAAATTATTGAATCTAAACTTATGGCATTTCATCAAGCGGGAAACGAAGTACACCACGACCGAGTGTTCCAACGTAAAGCGTATTATCATCAACGGTGAAGGCAGTGATCGTGCTCGGAACTTCTGGGGTCAGCTGTTTCCACGTGTATGAATTCTCTTCAAATTCATACACCTGCTGTTCCGTTGCACCATAGAGTGTTGTGCCGTCTACCGCAAATTTCTCTATGACAAGTGGCGCGCCTTCCGCATCGGTTACCTTATGCCAACGCGTCCCATCACTCGAATATGCGACCCCTTTATCTGTTGCTACGTAAACAGTTGACCCAGCGAAGGCAACTGTGTTGTAAGTGGCAACAGAAAATGGAAGATCAGCAGTGACATCGTTCCAAGTATCTCCTTCATCAAAGGATTGAAAGAGGCCCCCATCCCGTTTGCCAACGTAAAGGGTTTTACCGGACACCGCAAGTTTGACACCGAGAGATTGAATAAGATTCGTCGCCTCAGCGTACTCACCGGAATAGAGGTCAGAAAGATCGGGGGGTTCGGTTTCATCTTTTAACCCCGTGTCGAACCATTCATTCATACCGAATTTCCATCTGAAAAGCCGCTGCTGGTATTCGACATAGTAGGTATCATCACTAACGGCAAAGTCCCCATAAAACGACATCATACCAGATGAAGCTGGTTCTTGGAGTGCCTTACTGAGTGCTTCATTTTTTAGCCGCTGAAAATCGATGTTGTTCTTAAGTGCTTCATTTAACTGGTCAGGATCGATATCTTTGAGTGCCTCAATT